>JAFQON010000042.1 GCA_017403185.1 Clostridia bacterium | reverse complement strand
CCGCTATCTCCACCTCGTGGCTAAGCGTATCGTTGAGCGTAACGACCACACGGCTTGTGTCGCGACTTACGAGCAGGATGCGGGCACGCGAGCAGGAGTCGATAGTGCCATATCAAGCCTGATAAGAGTTTCGGGAGTTTCAAAAAGCTCTTTTGCAAGCAGCTTTACAAGCTCGGTTTTACCCACACCCGTAGGACCGACAAAAATGAAGGATGCAGGTCTTCTTCTCGGGTTAATCTGCACTCTGCCCCTTCTTACGGCGGCACTGACGAGTGAGATAGCTTCATCCTGACCGATAATGCCTGCCTTGAGATTATCCTCAAGCTTTGAAAGTCGGCGAAGGTCGCTTTCGATAACCTTGCTTGCAGGAATACCTGTCCAAAGCTGAATTACCCTTGCAAGGTCATCCTCGGTAACATTGTTATCGGCTGCAAGCTCCTCAAGCTTTTTGACCTCTTCTTTTTTCTGAATGATTTCCGCCTTGACTTTCGCAATTTCTTCGTAATCCGCTTCGGTTTCTTCCATAAGCTCGGCTTCATGAGCCTCCATATCGGCAAGCTCTGCTGACGCAATTTCAAAATTGCTTATATTCTTGTTACGAAGGTTTGCGCAGGTGCAGGCTTCGTCAAGAAGGTCAATTGCCTTGTCGGGCAAAAATCTGTCGTTGATATATCTTTCGGAAAGAACAACCGCCTTTTCAATCAGTGTATCCGTAACTCTTACTCTGTGGAAATCCTCGTAGTAATCCTTGATTCCCTTGAGCATTTCGGCTGTCTGCTCAATTGAAGGCTCTTCAACTCTGATAGGCTGAAGTCTGCGTTCAAGAGCAGCATCCTTTTCGATATATTTTCTGTATTCGGTGAAGGTCGTTGCACCGATAATCTGAATTTCACCTCTTGAAAGGGAGGGCTTGAGGATATTTGCCGCATTCATTGAGCCCTCGGCATCGCCCGTGCCGACAAGCGAATGAACCTCATCGATAAAGAGGATTATATTGCCGTCACTGCGCACCTCTTCAACAAGACCTTTGATTCTGCTCTCAAACTGACCTCTGAACTGGGTGCCTGCAACAAGTGCAGCAAGGTCAAGCATATGAATTTCCTTATCCTTAAGCTTTGCGGGAACATCGCCGTTTGATATTTTAAGGGCAAGACCCTCTGCGATTGCCGTTTTACCCACACCGGGCTCACCGATGAAGCACGGATTATTCTTCTGCCTTCTGCAAAGGATCTGAATTGCCCTGTAAATCTCGTTTTCTCTGCCGATGATGCGG
This sequence comes from Clostridia bacterium, assembly GCA_017403185.1. GTDB lineage: Bacteria > Bacillota > Clostridia > Oscillospirales > Acutalibacteraceae > CAG-177. Next base: position 91,931 of record JAFQON010000042.1, on the reverse strand, counting down.
TCTACCTTGCCCGACTTTGCCTTTGCGGTAAGGTCTGTGCAGAACTGACTGAGATACTTGCGCTTTTTCTCGCCTGCATCCTTTTCTTTATTCTTTCTGCCGCCCCATTTTTTCTTTTTCTCTTCTTTTGTTTCGGATGAATCCGACGAAGTTTTTTCTTCGCTGCCTGAATTCTGACTCATTGCGCCGAAATTCTGAAGGAAGGGCATGGTGCCTGCGCCGCCCGGCTCAAAGCCGCCGTCTTCGCCGAACATAGCTTCAAACTGCTCGCTTACCTCTTCAAGCTCATCCTCAGAAATACCCATGCTCTGCATTATCTGCTTTACGGGGCCTATATTCATCTCCATTGCACACTTGATGCAAAGCCCCTCCTGCGTGGTGTTTTCGCCCTCAACCTTTGTTACAAAAAACATTGCGGGGCGTTTTTTGCATTTTGCACATAAAACCTGTTTCATTAGTTATATTCCTTTTTATTTCGAGTTTTTCTTTTCTTTAACCTGACGGAACACTCCCGGCATATAGCTGAGAAATGCAATTACCGTAAGAATTACGCTGATGCCTACAAGAATAAGCATTACCGTTGCGGGGAGAGTAAACAATGCTTCACGGAGTATGCCGATATCGGGACCGAATGCCATAACGATGCACATAATCGTGTAGAACGCAAAGGTTGCAAGCTTGCCCGGCAATTCAGCCGCAACGGGTTTAAGACCGAAAGCAATCATTATTGCACCGCCGACCACCATAACAGCTTCTTTGATGATGAAAACAAGAAAAATCCAACTGAAGGTTTTGACCGTTTCATCACTGCTGCCGCTGAAGGTCAGATAAAACATCACGGCAATGGTCATCTGTGAAAGCTTATCGGCAATGGGGTCAAGCAGCTTGCCGAGTGCGCTTATCTGGTTGAACTTGCGGGCAATTTTGCCGTCAAAGAAATCGGTAAGACCCGAAATTGCAAGCACGATCACTGCCCAGAGATAGTCGCCGTTATTAAAAAGAACCGCAAAAACGGGAATAAGAGCGATTCTTATAACCGAAAGAAGGTTGGGGATTGTAAGACAACCCGTAAGATATTCTTTAATCAAAGCTTTCATATTATCCTCCTGTTTCACTTTAATATTTCCGCTATCAAGCCCGGAATCATCGCTTCATCAATTGCCGTTGCCAGAAACTCGGGCTGAATAAAGACCCTGAATGTAACGAGCACTGCACACAAAATTGCAACTGCCGCCACTCCCTTTACCGCACCGAGCAAGCCTCCGAGAGTTTTATTAAGCCCCTTTAAACCGGGCAGCTTGAACACCTTATCTATGGCTTTAACGGCAAACGAAAGAATAAAACTGATTATAGCATAAATCGCCAAAAATGCAACTACCGTGAGCACGGGCAATATTATTATGCTGTATATTGCGCCGTAAATCTGCTCCGCAGCCTGCTCGGCATTTATTGTTGAGCCGATACCCGAAATAAGCTCCTGTAGCGAAACTCCGCCTGCTTCGGCAGCCTCTGTTATGTAAGACGGAACAGCATCAATCACAGCCTGAGCACCGCTTGAAAGGTGAACCGAAATCGCTTCGGAGAAGGTGTTGACTGCTGCGCTTTTTATGAATGCGCCGTCTGCCCACTGAGCAACAGGCATTGCATATTTGTAAGCAACAAAAATGGCAATTGCCGATGCGGCAAGAGACAGAGCCGTGTTTATAAAGCCTCTTTTTCTGCCGTTTATGATAAAGACAGCAAAAATAAGAACCATAATCAAATCAATTATCAGAGAAATATAATTCAAAGCTCCGCCCCCTTATCAATATTTGCAAAGCTGCCCGCCTTCAACGGAATAAAGAGTGCCCGAGCACCAAAAAATATCCGCTGCGGGATGCCCCGTCTGAATTTTTTTGTTTTCTTCACCTCTTGAAGAATAAATGACGATTTCATCGCCGTTCACGGCTGCGGTTTTGCTGCCGTTTACCGCCACACATTCGGGCTTTTCGTCAAGGGAAAGAGTAAAGGTTCTTTCACCGCTTTTTGAAAAACGCACGGCAGCCGTTTTTGAACCGCCGAATTCTTCAAAGCAAATAACCGTGTTGCCTGCATCATCCGACGATGCGGAAATAATGCTGTTTTCGGAATAAACGAGTTCATCAACGGTATCACCTTTTTTGTCAAGCACAACCGTTTTATTGTCGCCAACCGCAATTATCTTGTTTGAATCCGTGTAAATAATATTAAGAAAAAGCGTTCCTCTGTGCATCAGGTCAGCAACGGGCTCTGATGAGCCTGCGTTAAAGATCAGCAGCCTTGTGTATATCTCCGCATTCTCCGTGCCTACCGCCGCAACGGCAATGCTTTTGCCGTTTTTGGAAAGGCCGATTGATGAAATGCGCTCCTGAGAACAGTTCCATTGGAAGGTCTTTTCGAAATATCTGTTGTAAACACTGAGAACGCTCTGGTATTCATCAGATGTATATGATGTTGCTATGCAGCCGTTCTTTGAAAGCTGAGCCGCAACAACCGTTCCGCTCTCTTTTATGCTGCCGAGCTTTTCGGTTCGGCTTTGCAGAATAACCTCGTTTGAGGTGTTGCTGTAAATCAGCGCTCTGCCGTTTTTTGAAACAACCTTCGAATCGCCCGAGCCAAGCTGCATTGAATGAATCTCCGCCGCAGAGGAGCTGAGCACCTTTGTGGAATCCTCAGAAATCACAAGGGGCTTGCCGCCGATTGCCGTTGCCTCACGGAATCCGAAGGCATCAAGCGAATACGGATAGCCCTCGCCCTTTGTGAATGTGGTTTTGATTTCTCTGAGTGTGTCGGTTACATTTGACACGGCAACATTGCCAAGAAGCCTTGCACTGAGAAACAACGCAGAAAGCACGGCGATAATAACAATCGGAATTCGGATTAATTTCACTATTTTCTTTGCAAGTTTTTTGTTGCGCTGCTTTGAGAGCTTTACAACCTTCTTTTTCTTCGCCATAAACAGCCCTCCTTATATTAATAATGTATCTTATTAAGGTACAGCCCGTGTGCGGGGGCGGTATAGCCTGCCGCAGAACGGTTTTTTGAAAGAATGATTTGTTCTATTGAATCTGCAGGTATTTTCTTTCTTGAAATGTCAATCAGAGTGCCTGTCATAATTCTGACCATATTATAGAGGAATCCGTCTGCCTCTACCCTGAATATAACCATATCGCCCTCACGCTCAACGCAGGCGTTCATAACAGTTCTTTCTGTATCCTCAACGCTGCTGCCTGCGGCGCAGAAGGCATCAAAATGATGCGTGCCGATAAATGCCTTTGCCTGCTCGGAAAGGAAGTTTTCATCGAGCGGATATTTGTAATGCAGACTGTGGTTATAAAGAAACGGGTTTTTGTTGGGTGAGTTCCATATTTTATAAATATATTCCTTCGACCTGCAGTCATACCTTGCGTGAAAGTCAAAATCAACCTCTTTGCAGTCAAGCGCCGCAATGTCACGTGGTAAAACTGCATTGAGCGCACCGACAAGCTTTTTGCAGTCTATTGCACTCTCCGTGCGGATATTGCAGCAATACATATTGGCGTGAACACCCGCATCCGTTCTTGAACAGCCCACAACATTGTCACGCTTTGAGCAGATATGCTCCATGGCATCCTGCAAGGTCTGCTGAACGGTAACCGCATTCTCCTGCACCTGCCAGCCGTGATAAGCCGTGCCGTCAAATGAAATTGTCAAAAGCAAATTACGCATTAAATAACCGCCTCAAATTTTATATTAAGGAATATCACGCCCGCCGTAACGGCAACAAGAAAAAACAATGCGGCAAAATCTCTGAACTTAAGCTTCATCTGCTTCATTCTTGTTCTGCCCTCGCCGCCCGTATAACAGCGGCAGGTCATTGCAAATGCAAGCTCATAAGCTCTTCTGAATGCCGAAACCATAAGCGGAATGAAAATCGGCACAAGTGCCTTTGCACGCTGAACAAGTCCGCCGCTTTCAAGGTCCGCACCCCTTGCCTTCTGAGCGTTCATTATTCTGTCTATCTCTTCAATAAGAGTGGGAATGAACCTGAGTGCAAGGGTCATCATCATTGCAAGAGTATGAACCTTGATTTTGAAAATTTTGAGCGGAGAAAGCAGCCTTTCAATCGCATCGGTGAGCATGGTGGGAGTTGTGGTGTAAGTGAGAAGTGAGCTGATAACAACAAGGCTCACTATTCTTATCATGGTGAATATGGCGGTGTTGATGCCTTTTTCCGTTATGGCAATTCCCCACTTTTCAAAATAGACCGTACCGCCCTCGGTGTAGATAATATTCAGCACCGCCGTAAAAAGCAGGATAATGACAATAGGCTTAAGGCTCTTGAGAATCATCTTTGCAGGCACTCTTGAAATTATCGCTGCAAAAACCGCCGTGAGCGCAATCAGACCGAGTGAAAAGAAGCTTTTGCAAAGGAATATAACCACAATAAGCCCGAAGGTGAGAATCAGCTTCATTCTCGGGTCGAGCCTGTGAAGCACGGATTTGCCGGGGTAATACTGACCGATTGTGATATCTCTTATCATACTGCGGCACCCCCTTTCAGGAGAGTGCGAAGGATATTTTCGCCCTGCTCAACAGTATAAACATTTGCGGGCACATTGATTCCCTTTGCACGCAGCTTCGCAAAAATCTCTGTTATCTCAGGCACATTGAGCCCCATTGAGCGAAGCTCATCGCCCCTTGAATAAACCTCATCAACGCTGCCCTGCATGGCAACGGTTGAGTTATTCATAACGATTATACGGTCTGCCATGCCCGCGATATCCTCCATGCTGTGGGAAACGATAATCACAGTGCTGCCCGTCTGTTTTCTGTAATTTTTTATAAGCTCTACAAGGTCTTTTCTGCCCTTGGGGTCAAGACCTGCGGCAGGCTCATCAAAAATAAGCACCTGAGGCTCCATTGACATAACACCCGCAATGGCGGCACGCCTTTTTTCGCCGCCGGAAAGGTCAAACGGCGATTTGCCGAGATGCTCGGGCTTGACACCCGTGAACTCTGCGGCACGGAGCACTCTTTCTTTTATTTCAGCCTCGGAAAGCTTCATGTTCTTCGGACCGAAGGCGATATCTTTATAAACAGTTTCTTCAAAAAGCTGATATTCGGGATACTGGAAGCAAAGACCTACCTTAAAGCGTGACTGCCTCAAGGTTTCCTTGTTTTTCCAGATATCCTCACCGTCAACAAGCACCTTGCCGCTGTCAGGCTTCAGAAGCCCGTTGAAATGTGATATCAGGGTGCTTTTGCCCGAGCCCGTGTGACCGATAATACCCACAAGCTCGCCCTTTTCTATCTGCAGGTTAACATCATTTATTGCGGCAACCTGCTGCACGGTGCCCTTTGAGTAATAATGGGTAAGATTTACCGTTTCAATTGCATAGCTCATACGGCACCTCCCAATCTGCGCGCGATTTCGTCAACACATTCATCAACATCAAGCACGCCCTCTTTTATGCCGAGATTGTGGCAAAGCTCCGTTGACTGCGGCACATCAAGACCGTAGCCCCTGAGCTTTTCAACCTGAGAGAAAACCTCTTTTGGGGTTCCGTCCATAACCATTCTGCCGCCGTCAATAACCACAACTCTGTCAGCCTGCACGGCTTCATCCATAAAATGAGTGACAAGCACAACGGTTATGCCCATTTCTTTGTTGAGGCGTTTAACCGTCTGCATAACCTCATCCCTGCCCATGGGGTCAAGCATAGCGGTGGGCTCATCAAGCACTATGCACTCGGTCTGCATTGCAATTACGCCCGCAATGGCAACTCGCTGCTTCTGACCGCCGGAAAGCTTGTGAGGCTCTCTGTGGCGGAAATCATACATATTGACGCATTTCAGCGCATCGTCAACTCTTCTTCTGATTTCAGCAGGCTCAATGCCGAGATTTTCGGGGCCGAAGGCAACATCATCCTCAACAATCGTTGCAACAATCTGGTTATCGGGATTCTGAAAAACCATACCGACTATGCGGCGCACTTCATCCGCCTTCTCTTCGGTATCGGGCACAATGCCTTTAACCGATACCGTGCCCTTAGTAGGCTCAAGAATTGCATTGCAAAGCTTTGCAAGGGTGCTTTTGCCCGAGCCGTTATGACCGAGCACGGCAACAAATTCGCCCTTGTTGATTGCAAGGCTCACATCGGTAAGAGCAGGATACGCCTGCACCGCCGACTCCTCGTCATCGGCATCATATATAAATGTCACATTATCAAATTCAATAATTTTATCGCTCATAGTAAAATCCTGTAAAAATTATTCTGTCACTTTTTCTCCGCAGCTCTCACATCTGCCGTCTTTCACGGAATAATTTCCGCAACAGGCACAGTATTCAAGTCCGCTGTCAACATCATATTCTTCAAGTTTCTCAATTTCTTCTGCTTGCCTGATTATTTCGGCATCTCTTTCGTCAATTTCATCTTCATCTGACTCTTTGACTCGCTTTTTGATGATGCCGTTTTCTTTAAGCGTAATTATCAGAAAAACTACACCTGTTGCAATAAACAACAGTCCTATGATTCTGCCCTGTCCGCCGAGTTTAGCAACCATAAAAATTCCGATAATAAAAAAAACGGCTATACTCGAAATATCTCTAAACCTCAAGACGAGTCCCCCTTTTATTTTACACTTTTGCCAAGCCATATCGCACTTGCGCCGCAGGGAAGCACTCTGCCCGGCTTTGACGAAACGGGTATACCTATTTCATCGCTGCTCGTTGTGCCGCCGAACTGCTTCTGCACGGTTTCGCCGAGAATATATTCCATAACGCTCGGTGAAAGACCCGTTGTGTATGAATTGATAAGCACCATCAGCGACTCCTCGCTCAGAAGCTGTGAGCAAAGCTCAACAAAGCCGTAAACCTCGTTTTCAAGCTTCCACACTTCGCCGCCCGGGCCTCTGCCGTATGACGGCGGGTCCATAATGATAATATCGTATTTATTGCCTCTTCTGATTTCTCGCTGAACAAACTTTATGCAGTCATCAACAAGCCATCTTACGGGAGCATCGGAAAGCCTGCTTGCAGCTGCGTTTTCCTTTGCCCAGAGGGTCATGCCCTTTGAAGCGTCAACATGGGTTACGCTTGCGCCCGCATTGAGTGCGGCAACGGTTGCGCCGCCTGTGTAAGCAAAAAGATTAAGCACCTTGACGGGTCTGCCCGCATTTTTGATTATATCTGCGGTCATTTTCCAATTGACTGCCTGCTCCGGGAAAAGACCCGTGTGCTTGAAGCCCATTGTTTTGATGTTGAATTTAAGCTCATCAAGAGAAATCTGCCACACATCGGGCATTTTTTTGCATACTCTCCAGCTTCCGCCGCCCGTATTTGAGCGGTTATATATTGCGTGGGGATTGAACCAGAGCGGATTTTCCTTCGGCGTTTTCCAGATAACCTGAGGGTCGGGGCGCACAAGGATTATATCTCCCCATCTTTCAAGCCTTTCGCCGTCGGAACAGTCTATAAGCTCATAGTCAATCCAATTATCTGCTTTTCTCATATTTTTACACATCCAATCTCTGCTGACCCGGCATCGTCATTCCGAGATGCGCATAGCCTGCAGGAGTTACCGTTCTGCCCCTCGGAGTACGGCTGAGGAAGCCGACCTGCATAAGATAAGGCTCATATACATCCTCAATGGTAACGGCTTCTTCGCCGATTGCCGCCGCAATGGTTTCAAGGCCGACGGGGCCGCCGTTATAATTCTTTATCATTGTTTTAAGAATGAGCCTGTCAATTGAATCGAGACCCAATTCATCAATTTCCATTCTGTCAAGAGCAAGAGATGAAGCCTCTTTTGTGATTTCTCCCTCACACATAACCTGTGCAAAGTCTCTTGCCCGTTTGAGAAGTCTGTTTGCAATTCGTGGTGTGCCTCTTGAGCGTGAAGCGATTTCAAGCGCACCCTCGGGGTCTATATCAATGCCGAGAATGCCTGCACTTCTGTTTACGATGCTTGAAAGCTGCTCGGGGGTATACATTTCAAGCCTGAGAAGCATACCGAAACGGTCACGCAGCGGTGCACTGAGCTGACCCGCTCTTGTGGTTGCGCCGACAAGAGTAAACTTATGCAAATCAAGGCGGATTGAGCGAGCGGAAGGACCCTTGCCGATGATGATATCAAGCACATTATCCTCCATTGCGGGGTAAAGCACTTCTTCAACAGCTCTTGAAAGGCGGTGGATTTCGTCAATGAAAAGCACATCGCCTTCGTTGAGGTTTGTGAGAAGCGCCGCCAAATCACCCGGCTTTTCGATTGCGGGGCCGCTTGTGACACGGAAGTTTACTCCCATTTCGTTTGCAATGATTCCCGCAAGCGTTGTTTTGCCGAGACCCGGAGGACCGTAAAGCAAAACATGGTCGAGCGGTTCGTTTCTGCGGCGTGCCGCTTCAATATATATTGAAAGATTTTCTTTGACTTTATCCTGACCGATATATTCACCCAAAACCTTCGGTCTGAGAGAAATTTCTATATCGTTATCTTCCGAGGAGGAAAATTCGGGAGCAACTATTCTGTTTTCAAAATCAAAATCCATAATTATCCCCCTGCATTAAAAATTCTTTGCAAGCTGTTTGAGTGCCTGCTTTATCATTTCTTCGGTTGAAAGGTTGCCGTCGAGCCTGCCGACTGCTATGCTTGCCTCGGACTTGCTGTAGCCGAGCATAACGAGTGCGTTGACCGCATCCTCGCCTGCATAGCTTACGGTTGCCTTCTGGGCGGCGGCAATGTTGCCGAGAGTTTCGGAGCTTGTTGCAAAGCCGTTGAGCTTACCCTTGAGCTCAAGCACAACTCTCTGTGCAATCTTGGGACCTACGCCCTGAGCGGCGGTTATCGCCTTCACATCTCCGCCCGCAACACTCACTGCAAGCATATCGGGAGTAAGCTGAGAAAGAATTGCAAGAGCCGCCTTGGGTCCCACGCCCGAAACGCTTGTGAGCATTTTGAAGCAGTCGAGCTCGCTTTTCTCCGCAAAGCCGAAAAGGTCGAGCGCATCCTCTCTCACATTGAGATGGGTATAAAGAGTCTGCACCTCGCCGACAGGGGCACATTTTCTGAGTGTGTTACCCGTTGTAAAAAGCCTGAATGCAACGCCTGAGCAATCAATTGCAACGCTGCTTTCATCGGCATAAACAACCGTACCTGTTAAACTATAGAACATAAACTAAGCTCCTTTGCGGGCGATTCGTGAATCGCCCCTACAAATTAATAGCGATTTTTCAGCGAGCCTATAAGCGAACCTGCGCTGTGGCAATGGCAGATTGCCATTGCAAGGGCGTCTGCGGCATCATCGGGCTTTGGAATCTTTTCAAGATTCAGCATTACCCTCGTCATCTCCTGCACCTGCTTTTTCTCCGCCCTGCCGTAGCCTACAACACTCTGCTTCACCTGAAGCGGTGTATATTCAAAAATAGGCATTTTCGCCTTCTGCGCCGCAAGCACAAGAGTTCCTCTTGCCTGAGCAACATCAATTGCCGTTTTCTGATTGGTGTTGAAAAACAGCTTTTCAATCGCCATTGCATCGGGATTATATCTTGCAATGAGCATACACGCACAGTCATAAATCCGCTCAAGCCTTTCGTTGAACGGAGTGTGTGCCTCGGTGGTTATCGCACCGTAATCAAGCACTCTGAAGTGGTTGTTGTGATACTCAACAACCCCGTAGCCGACTATCGCATAGCCGGGGTCAATTCCCAAAACTATCATTTCTTGTTTGACTCTCTTTCACGCACTACCATTCTTGTGGGTGTACCCTCAAGGCCGAAAATTTCTCTTATCTGATTATCAAGATATCGCTGATAGCTGTAGTGGAAAAGCTCCGCATTATTAACAAAGCAAACAAATGTGGGCGGTCTTGTGGAGGCCTGAGTCATATAGTAAATCTTAAGCCTCTTACCCTTATCCGAAGGCGGCTGCACTCTTGCAGTTGCATCCGCAAGCACATCGTTGAGCTTGCCCGTTGAAATGCGCATTGCATTCTGAGTGTCAACAAACTTTATGAGTTCAAACAAACGGTCAAGCCTGATTTTTTCTTTGGCGGAAATAAATATAATGGGGGCATATGACATGAAAGCAAAATCCTTCATAAGCTGCTTTCTCATGCTGTCCATGGTTTTGCCGTCTTTTTCAACGGCGTCCCACTTGTTAACGGCGATAATGCAGCCCTTGCCCATTTCGTGGGCAATGCCCGCAACCTTTGAATCCTGCTCTGTGAAGCCCTCCGTTGCGTCAATCATGATAACGCACACCTGAGCTCTTTCAACTGCCATTCTCGCTCTGATAACCGAGTATTTTTCTATCTGGTCATACACCTTGCTTTTACGGCGCAGACCCGCTGTGTCGATAAACACAAATTTTCCGTGTTCATTCTCAACAATTGAATCCGTTGCATCTCTCGTTGTGCCTGCGATATCGGAAACAATCATTCTGTCCTCACCGAGAACGGCATTGACAAGCGAAGATTTGCCTGCATTGGGCTTGCCGATAACGGCAACCTTGATTGCGTCAGCCTCTTCTTCCTCTGCCGCCGCATCGGGAAGATATTTGAGCACCTCATCAAGAAGGTCACCCGTGCCCATACCGTGAACGGATGAAACGGGAATGGGATCGCCCAGACCGAGATTATAGAATTCATAGAAATCGGGAGGCAATTCACCCGGAGTATCGCATTTGTTAACGCAGAGCACAACGGGCTTGCCGCTCTTCTGAAGCATTGCGGCAACTTCGCTGTCGGTTGCAACAACACCCGAACGGATATCCGTAACAAGAATGATTACATTTGCACTGTCTATCGCAAGCTGAGCCTGCCTTCTCATCTGTTTGAGAATAACATCATCCGAATAGGGCTCAATACCGCCCGTATCAATAAGCATAAAGTGCCTGTTGAGCCACTCGCATTCGCCGTAGATTCTGTCACGGGTAACGCCCGGAGTATCGTCTACGATAGAAAGCCTTGCGCCCACAAGTTTATTGAAAAGCGTTGATTTGCCGACATTGGGTCTGCCGACTATAGCCACAACATTGTTTGACATTTATATCCCTCCTGTCAAAGCAGAGAGCAAATCCTCTCCGCTGCTGCCGTTTTGTGTAATCTTAACTCCTAATTTATCCGAAAGTCCGTCTACCGTCATATCGTCAAGGAACATATCGCCCTCACTTCTCAGACAGTTTGGCGGAATTATAAGCTCATCACCTAAACTCAAACCGCTCAGCGCATCCGCAATATCACTTCCGCACAGCAAACCCGAAACGGTTATCATGCTGCCGAGCAATTTGTTTTTAACGGGCACGACCTGAACCGAAAGACCTTTGATTTTATTCTCGGCTTTTTTTGAAAGCTCCGAAATCAACGGATATGCAGCCTCACCCGTTACAACGGTAACCTTGCGGCTGAGCTTTGTCAGCTTGCAATCGTCGAGAGCCGCTTCAAATTCGTCTTTGAGAAGAGCCCACATGCCTACACCGTTTTCAAGCTGCGGAAAGCCGTTGTAATAATCCGCATCGGGCATGGGTCTTTTGGCTTTAAGATAAAATTCATCCGCCGCATATGCGATGATTTCGCCGTGCTCCTCTTTGAATTTTTCGTTGAATCGGTCAATTATATCTATCGCTTCGCCCGCCGTTTTCTCTGTGTAAGGCTTAAGCGGATAAAGACCTTCTCTGTGGTCAGAAAGACCTACGGGAACCGCCGCAATACTTTGCACAGCGGGGTAAAGCTTTGAAAGCTCGTTGAGGCTGAATTCAAGCTCCTTGCCGTCGTTTATATCGGGGCAAAGCACAAGCTGAGTGTTGAGAGTGATGCCTGCACCGGCAAATTTGCGCAGATACTTAAGCGACTCGCCCGCCTTGGGGTTTGCCATCATCTTGACCCGAAGTTCGGGATTCATCGTCTGCACGGAAACATTCACGGGGCTGATGTGCATTTTTATTATCCGTTCAGCCTCTTCGTCGGTGAGGTTGGTAAGCGTTATATAATTGCCGAAAAGGAACGAAAGCCTTGAATCGTCGTCTTTAAAATAAAGGCTCTTACGCAGCCCCTTGGGAAGCTGGTCAATAAAGCAGAAAATGCACTTGTTTTTGCAGCTTCTCTGCCTGTCCATAAGATAGGTTTCAAATTCAAGCCCTATGTCCTTAAATTCATCTTTCTTTATCAGAACAAGCTTTGATTTGCCCTGTGCCGTTTCAAGCGAAAGCAGAAGCTTTGTGTCGTTGATATAAAAGCGGTAATCAAGCACATCATTGATTGCATTGCCGTTGATGCTCAAAAGCCTGTCGCCTGCCGATATTCTTTTTTTGGCGGCAATGCTGCCCGCCTCAACTCCGTTGATTGTTACTGCCATACCTTCACCTGCCGATACTACCCTATTTTATAATTACAGAGTATTATAACATATATTTTTAAAAATTAACAGTAAATAATTTGTAAATTATAAAATATTTTAGATGAGATGCAAAAACCTATTGTAAATCGGATTTTTTTGGGTTATAATCTATCATGTAGATATATGCCCTGAATCAAGCAAAGGAAAAGGAAAGTATATGTTTGTTGATATTGCGAAAATAAAAATAAAAGCAGGTAACGGCGGCAACGGTGCCGTCAGCTTCCGCAGAGAAAAATATGTTGCCGCAGGCGGACCTGACGGCGGCGACGGCGGAAAAGGCGGTAACATAGTTTTTCAGGTTGACGATAACCTCGCAACCCTTGCCGACTTCCGCTACAAAAGAAAATACACCGCATCAAACGGTGAAAACGGCTCAGGCGGGCGCAAAAACGGCAGGGGCGGCGAAGACCTCATAATAAAGGTGCCTCGAGGCACAATAATCAGAGAGGTTGAAAGCGGCGCCGTTATGGCTGATATGTCGGGCAGTGAGCCTTTTATTGCCGCAAAAGGCGGCAGAGGAGGCTGGGGCAATCCTCATTTTGCAACCCCCACAAGGCAGGTGCCCCGTTTTGCAAAAAACGGCACTCCCGGCGAGGAATGGGAAGTCAGCCTTGAGCTTAAACTGCTTGCAGATGTAGGCCTTCTCGGCTTCCCGAATGTCGGCAAATCAACGCTCGTTTCGGTTGTAAGCCAGGCAAAGCCCATCATTGCAAACTACCATTTCACAACCATAACACCTGTGCTCGGAGTTGTATCTCTCGGCGAGGGCAGCTCATTTGTTATGGCGGATATTCCCGGCCTCATTGAGGGTGCAGGTGACGGCGTAGGCCTCGGCCACGAATTCCTCCGCCATGTTGACCGCTGCAGGCTGCTTGTTCACATTGTTGACGCTGCGGGCAGCGAAGGCAGAGACCCGATTGAAGATTTTGAAATCATCAATAAGGAGCTCGAAAAATTCGACCCCGAGCTTGCGAAAAGGCCTCAGATTGTTGCGGCTAACAAAATTGACCTTGCCGATGACGAGCAGCTTGAAAGGCTCGAAAAATATTTCACTGAAAGAGGCTATGAGTATCACACAATGTGCGCACCCATTCTTGAGGGCACAAACGAGCTGATAAGCGCTGTGTGGAACAAGCTGCAGACCCTCCCCCCCATCAGGCAGTATGAAGCGGAGGATATCCCAGTTGAGCTGTTTGAAAAGCAGGCAGACAAGGGCTTCTCAATCCGTGTTGAGGATGATATTTATTTTGTCGAGGCCCCGTGGCTTCTCAAAATTCTTCAACGCACCGACCTTGATGACTACGAATCCCTGCAGTATTTCCAGAGAATTCTCATTTCAAGCGGCATTATAGATGCTCTTCGTGAAAGAGGAATCAGCGAGGGCGACACCGTTTCGATTTATGACCTTGAATTTGATTTTGTCAACTGATTGCGGGGTATTCCATTGAATTCTTTACTTGAAAAAACAACCGATGTTTCATCGCTCAGCCCCCTCACACTTGCTTTTGTGGGCGATACGGTTTTTGACCTGCTCACAAGAAGTGAGCTTGTGTGCGAAGCCAACAGACCCGTAAATTCGCTTCACACCATGGCGAGCAAAAAGGTCTGCGCCGCCGCTCAGGCAGAGAGCATGAGAAAAATTCTGTCCCTTCTCACCGAGGATGAAACGGCGGTTTTCAAAAGGGGCAGAAACGCTCATACAGGCGGCATTCCCAAGCACGCTTCAAGCGCAGATTATCATTATGCAACGGGGCTTGAGTGTCTTTTCGGCTGGCTTTATCTCAAAGGCGAAACCGACAGAATAAAAGAGCTTTACAAAGCAATGCACATTTGATTTAACGGAGATGTTTGTGATATGACAAAAAGCAGATTTCAGGAGCTGCTGAAAAATAACGGAATATGGGTTGTGGGCTGCGTTCTCTATTCAATAGGTGTTAACAGCCTGTCGATTCCGAATTCCATAGCTCAAAGCGGAATAACCGGTCTTGCCGTTATATTTAACCGCCTTTTTGAATTCCCCGTCGGCACGGCAAACCTTATTATGAACATTCCGCTGCTCATTCTGATGTGGATTTTTCTGGGCAAAAAGCTTGTTGCAAGAACACTGTGGGTCACGGTCGTACTTTCAACGGCACTCGACCTCACGGCACTCATTCCCTTCACCTACACGGGCGACCCCTTCCTTGCAGCACTCTTCTGCGGTCTGCTTCAGGGTACGGGCCTCGGAATGATAATGATTACGGGCGCAACAAGCGGCGGCACGGATATCATAGGCAGGCTTGTTCATAAAAAATGGCCTCACATCACCGTGGGCACGGTTGTTATGATTGCCGACGCAATTGTTGTTGCGGCAGGAATGTTTGTTTTCAGAAGTGTGGAAAGCGGACTTTATGCCATAGTTATGATTTTCGTGAGCACAAAGGTTATTGACGCACTCATCTACGGCACAGGCAACGGCAAAATGCTGATGATTATAACAGACAAAGCCGATGATGTTTCACAAGCTATAGTCCACTCGTCGCCCAGAGGCGTATCAATCATACCCGCAAAGGGCGCATACACGGGCACTGAAAAAAATGTGCTGATCTGTGTTGCAAGGAAGCACGAAATTTCAGGCATCCTGAAAACAGTGAATTCCGTTGATGACAAAACATTTATTATAGTAAGCGAAGCCAACGAAATACTCGGCAAAGGCTTCAAGCCCTCATTGTAAAGGAGAATTTATTTATGAAAAAATTAGTTTCGGTTATCCTCACCGCTGCCCTGCTCTTTGGTTTTGCAGCCTGCAGTCCCGTGAGCAAAGACAGTATCAAGCCCGCAATTTACAAAGCCGAAGACGATCTTTTCCCGCGGCTTTATCTGAGAGAAGACGGCGAATTTTCTTTTCTTATCACTCCCGCATCATCAAGCAATGCCAAGGGTACATACTCTGTTGCCGACGGCATTCTCAAGCTTGAAGGTTCAGACGGAAAAGTTTACTGCTTCGATATCAAAAAAGATGCTCTTGTATTCAACGGTGAGCTCTCTGACGAATTTGTGAAAGCTCATGAAAATGACCCCGAAATCGTTGACGGAACAAAGTTTGAGCTGTGGCATCAGTCGCTTACTCACCCGAGCACCGATGCTCAAACGAATAAATCTTGACAACACAAGCACGGATGTTATATAATATTAAGGTTGAAAATTTCGCAAAGTGAGGTTTTATAAATGTCAGGCCATTCAAAATGGAGTACAATTAAGAGAAAAAAAGAAAAAACAGATAATCAGCGAGCAAAAATCTTCACAAAAATAGGCAGAGAAATCGCTGTTGTTGTTCGTGAAGGCGGTCCCGACCCCGCATCAAACTCAAAGCTCAAGGATGTTATTGCAAAAGCTAAGGCAAACAATGTGCCCAACGATAACATTGAGAGAATCATCAAAAAGGCTGCAGGTGAAACCGGCGGCGCTGACTATGAGGAGATTGTATACGAAGGCTACGGCCCCTCAGGTGTTGCCGTTATCGTTGAAGCTCTTACCGATAACAGAAACAGAACTGCAGGCGATGTGCGCCACTATTTTGACAAATACGGCGGAAACATGGGTCAGAGCGGCTGCGTTTCATTCATGTTTGCAAAGCAGGGTGTTATCGTTATCGAAGCAGAGGGCGTTGATGAGGATAAGCTCATGGAAGATGCTCTTGAAGCGGGCGCAACAGATTTCATCACCGATGAAGGCGTTTTTGAAATCAGAACAGAGCCCAATGACTGCGGCGCGGTAAGAGAGGACCTTGAAGCAAAGGGCTATGCTTTTGTTTCGGCAGAGGTTGAATATGTTCCCTCAACTTACACGGCACTCACAAACCCCGACGACATCAAGAACATGGCAAAGATGCTTGAAATGTTTGAAGATAACGACGATGTTCAGGCTGTTTGGCACAACTGGGAAAACGCTGACGACGCTGAATAATCTGATTACGATAAGTGACGAAACATAACAAAACGGCAGGATTTCTCCTGCCGTTATTTTTTATCTGCTGTTTGCCGTGTTTATCATTCCGAACCAGAAAGCCTCGAAGCCCATGGGGTAATCCTTTGTGCCGCAGAAATCAAAGTGATCCATCCCTGTCATCGGCTCAAAATAATACCATCTGCCGGGCTTTATTTTGTTGCCTTTTTCAATTTCATCCTCATAGCTCAGAGCGGTTTCTGCATCGCATGAGGGATAAATTGCCGATGCAAACGGAACAATTCCGTCATTCACTTCCCAATCACCTTCGATTTTTATACCGTCAACGGTAAAGCCCTTTGAAAGGGAAAGCATTGCCGACGAAATATAAAAAATCGGGCTGAGCCCTTCGCCGGGAAGCTGATAGCCGAGAAGCTTGCCCTCCTCAGTGTTTACCGTTGTGTATGAATAATAATATGTGTTGGGTGCAAGCTTTATTTTTTCGTTGAGCTCTGCTGCACCCCTGAGCGTCATATCATAGCCGCAGTTATCGTTGCTTGCATAGAAGTTCCATATGCTCACGGGGTTAATCCACGCTCTGAATTCATCCTCTTCGGGAGTAAGACCGTGATGACCGAGTTGGAATGAAAACACAAGGAATTCATTGCCGAAAATCGCACCCACCACATTAAGCACAGCCGAAATCAACAGCATTGTTATCTGAGGGTCAACAAGAATATTAGCAACCTGAGAGCCGTTGTGAGGTGCCGAAAGAGTTATGCAGGAATGAACGCAATCGTGACCGCCTGTGAAAAGAGGGCTTGTATCATCACCCGTTGCGGCAACTTCATCCGCATCTCCGTAAGCAAGCAGCGAAGTGAGCAATCTTACAGTTGCACCGCCGAAGGAGTGACCGACAAGGTTGATTTTTTCTTTCAAATCCCAAGGCTCTCCCATGGTTGCCTTGCCTGTGTAATCAAAGCCGTATCTGTCGTGATTATGTGATTTTGAATGAGCCTCTCCGTAGTCAACAACCGTGCCCGTAAGCTGAGCATAAAGCTCGCAAGCTCTGTCCCACGCGCTGCTCAGAGGGCCAACCGACGGCGCATAGGCTTCAATTCCCTGCTCATTCAGAATTTTAATCAGATCCGTGCCCGAGCCGACGGAAAGCCCGCCGCCCCAATAAGGCGAAATATCATAAAATGAATTATCGGGACCCCATCCGCCCATTCCGTGAACAAAAACATAAGGATAATCCGTAGCGTTGTCTTTTTTTATTTCTGCAGCATTTGCAGGCATGGCAGCCGCAGCAATAATAAGAGCCACCGAAAGAATTGTTGCAATTATCTTTTTCATGAAAAGACCTCTTCCTTTTCTTTTTTATATAATTTTATCCTATACAACTTTTTTCTGTCAATATTTTATTTGTAACATCATACAGATATTTTTTCAAAATGTTGAAAATTATTTTATAATACACTTGAATTATCTTTGAAAAATGCTAAAATTAGACTGATATAATATAAACACACGGAGGTTGTTTATTATGGCAAAATTTTTATTCTCAGCATTTGCCGATGAAGCATCGCCCGATATTCTTGAGCAGATTGCCGCTTGCAAAGCAAACGGAATTGAGTACATCGAGCTTAGAAATGTTAACGGCAAAAACATTTCAAATTTCACCGTTGAAGAGGCAAAAGAGCTCAAAAAGACTCTTGACGACAACGGAATAAAGGTTTCGTCAATCGGCTCACACTACGGTAAAATTGAAATTGACGACGATTTCGCTCCTCATTTTGAGGCATTCAAGCAGACCGTTGAGGTTGCAAAAGTGCTTGAAACAAAATATATCAGAATGTTCAGCTTCTTCTTCACAAAAGGTCAGAGCAGAGAAGAATATAAAGACGAGGTTTACGCAAGGCTCAGTGCAATGGTTGACTATTCAAATGAGCACGGCATCCTCTGCTGCCACGAAAACGAAAAAGGCATTTACGGCGACATAACGGAAAGATGCCTTGAGCTTGCAGAGCATTTCGGCAACAGAATGGGCTGCATCTTCGATCCTTCAAATTACATTCAGTGCGGCTCGGATACCCTTGAGGGCTTCAGACTTCTTCAGGATTATGTTACATATTTCCATGTAAAGGACTGCATTGCGGAGATTGATACCGTTGTGCCCGCAGGCGAGGGTGACGGCCACCTTGTTGAAATCATGCGTATGCTTGACGATAAGGAAGGCGTATATTTCCTCTCTGTTGAGCCTCACCTGAGGGTCTTTGAGGGTCTTGATAACCTTGAGCCCGACGATGCAACTGCAAATGCAATGAACAAGAAGTTTGTTTATCCCGACAACATGACTTCATTTGCTGCAGCCTGCACTGCAATTCACAACATAATCGAAACTGAAATTCAGCCCGTAAGATTCGGCATCATCGGTGTCGGCAACATGGGCACATCTCATATAAATATGCACCTTCAGGGCAAGCACAAAGAGCTTCGCATCACAGCCGTTGCAGATATTAACCCCGAAAGGCTTGATGCCGCCAAAAAGCTTATGCCCTCACTCAAAACATTTGACAGCGCAGAGGCTCTCATCGACAGCGGCGAGGTTGATGTTGCTCTTATCGCAACACCCCACTATGACCACTCCCCCATCGCTCAGTACGCATTCAGCAAGGGGGTTCATGTTCTCACCGAAAAGCCCGCAGGTGTTTACACAAAGCAGGTAAGAGAGATGAATGAGGCCGCAGCTAAGACAGACCTCGTTTTCGGCATTATGTATAATCAGCGCACAAACTGCGTTTACAGAAAAATGCGTGAGCTTGTTCAGAGCGGCGAGCTCGGAGAAATCAGAAGAGTAAGCTGGATTATCACCGATTGGTACCGCACTCAGGCATACTACAATTCAGGCGGATGGCGTGCAACCTGGAAGGGCGAAGGCGGCGGCGTGCTTCTCAATCAGTGCCCCCACAATCTCGACCTTTGGCAATGGATATGCGGCCTTCCCGTTAAAGTCAAGGCATTTGTTCACGAAGGAAAATGGCACGATATCGAGGTTGAAGACGATGTTACAATCTATGTTGAATACGCAAACGGTGCAACAGGCACATTCATAACCACCACAGGCGACTGCCCCGGCACAAATCGCTTTGAAATCACTCTTGACGGCGGCAAGCTTGTCTGTGAGGATAACAAGCTTCGTCTTTACAAGCTCAACGGCAGGGTTTCGGAGCACTGCGCAACCGCCGAGGAAGGCTTCGGTTGGATTGAGGGTGAATGGATTGATGTTGAAACAGACGGCATGAATAAACAGCATTCAGAGGTTTGCAACAAGTTTGCAGCCGCAGTTCTCAGAGGCGAAGAGCTTACCGCAAAGGGTGAAGAGGGTATCAGAGGTCTTTCTATATCAAACGCTGCTCACCTTTCGGCATGGCTCGGCAAGGAAGTTGAGCTTCCCGTTGACGAGGATGTTTATTTTGCAGAGCTTCAGAAGAAAATCGCTGCAGGCAAGGCAGAAAAAGACAATGTTGTTGCCGCCGTTCAGAGCGATATGTCATCAACTTTCTAAAAAGAAAGGGTTTTTATTATGAAGGTTGCAGTTGTCGGCTGCGGCGGAGTTTCAACAATGCACTTCAGGGCACTCAGCGAAATCCCCGAAACGGAAATCATAGCCGTTGCCGATATAAAACCCGAAAGGGCAGACAGTGCCGCAAAAGAATACGGAGCAAAGGCGTATTATGATTTTGACGAGCTTCTCAAAAACGAAAAGCCCGATTCAATTCACATCTGCACTCCGCATTATCTTCACACCGATATGGCGGTTAAAGCACTCGAGGCAGGCATCAATGTTTTGATTGAAAAGCCATGCTCAGTGTCATTTGACGAAATTGATAAGCTCCACTCGGCTCAGGAACACAGCCAAAAACAGGTTGGCATATGCTTTCAGAACAGATACAACAGCTCTGTATGCCGGGCAAAGGAGTTTATTGCCGGCGGCTCACTCGGAGCACTCAAATCAATCCGTGCGTTCGTTACTTGGAGCAGAGATGAAGGATACTACTCCGATGATTGGCACGGCACTGCCGATAAGGAGTGCGGCGGTGTGCTGATAAATCAGGCAATCCACACCGTTGACCTGATTCAATATCTCGGCGGCAAATGTAAAAAGGTTACCGCCCATGTTTCAAACGACCACCTCAAAGGAATAATAGAAGTGGAGGACAATGCAAGCGTGCTCATGGAGCTTGAGGGCTGCAAAACCGCAATGCTCTATGCCACCACCGCTTACGCCGAAAACTCGGAGGTTTTCATTGAGCTTTCATTCGAAAACGGCAAGCTCCGTCTTGAAGGTGACACACTGTACAGCATTGACGCACACGGAAATATCAATAAAATGCAGGACAAAGCCGAAGCTGTATCCCACGGTAAAAGCTACTGGGGAACGGGGCATTCGGCATTAATCAACGATTACTACGATTGTATTAAAAACAACAAAAATTTTGAAATCAATGCTTTTGAGGGCTCAGAGGCGGCAAAAATCGTTCTGGCTGCTTATGAATCTTCAAAAAGCGGCGAGAGCATCCGACTCTGATGAAAGGAGAAAACAAAAATGTTTCATGAGAATTTAAAAGGCAGAGTGGCTGTTATCACAGGAGGCGGCGGAGTGCTTTGCAGCGGCTTTGCAAAGGACCTTGCGGCACTCGGCGTTAAAGTAGCGGTGCTTGACCTTCGTGAAGAAGCTGCTCAGGCTGTTGTTGATGAAATCACCGCAGCAGGCGGCACCGCTCTTGCGGTGGGCTGTAATGTGCTTGAAGCTGAAAGCCTTGAGGCGGCAAGAGCAAAGGTTACCGCTGAGCTTGGCGTTTGCGATATTCTTATCAACGGCGCAGGCGGAAATTCACCCCTCGGCACAACAACAAAGGATACACTTGAGCTTAAGGATATGGCAGAAAAGGCTGAGGGCGTCAAGACCTTCTTTGACCTTGATGCAAAGGGAATTGAGTTCGTTTTCAACCTCAACTTCCTCGGCACACTGCTCACAACACAGTGCTTCGCAAAGGATATGGTCGGCAGAGAAAACGCCACCATCCTCAATGTTTCTTCAATGAACTCGTTCAAGCCCCTCACAAGAATCCCCGCTTACTCGGCAGCAAAGGCGGCAATCTCAAACTTCACACAGTGGATGGCGGTTCACTTTGCGGATGTCGGCATCAGAGTTAACGCCATTGCGCCCGGATTTTTCTCAACAATCCAGAACGCAAAGCTTCTCTATAATGAAGACGGCTCACTCACCGAGCGTTCAAACAAAATTATCACCCACACTCCCATGCGCCGCTTCGGCGTGCCCGCAGACCTTACGGGTGCACTCGTATTCCTCTGTGACGAGCAGTATTCGGGCTTCGTAACGGGCGTTGTTCTCCCCGTTGACGGCGGCTTCTCGGCATACTCGGGCGTTTAATACTATTAATGATTAAAAAACGGCAGGTGCAAACCTGCCGTTTTCTTATTTATTCATAAAGTCCATCAAGCCGTGCCAATCGTCACGGGAGAAATAGTGCCTGCCCGAGCGATAACACAAGCCCACATTGCCTTCATTGAGATATTTTCCCGTTCTGAGAAAGTCTTCGCTATCGTAAACAAAGCCTTTTTTACCGTAAAGCTCATAAACCTCGGATGAGGCGGCGCAGAAAAGGAACTCAAGATTCGGCCCCGCCCAGACATCCTCCTCGGCTGATGCAATATGCAGCCTTCTCGGCGCAATAAGTGCCGAAAGATAGTGCTGATCAAAGGGCGTTTCGTCGTCTTTGCCGTAAAAGCTTTTGTAATTTTCGCAGAACCAATATTCAAAGCGGTCAATAATATCTCCGATAAATTCGTTGCCCTCAGATTTACCTCTGTTGAGTGAATCGCCGCTGCAGCCCGAGCAATTTGAGTGCACAGCACTGAATCGGGTGTCAACCGCACCCGTGAGCATGGCAGTTTTGCCGAGCCTTGAATGACCGCAAACGCAGATATTATCCTTGTCAACCTCGTCACGGGTCTGAAGAAAATCCATAACCCTCATTGCAGCCCATGCCCACATCGCAATTTTGCCGCAGGAATAAGGTGTTCTTTCTGAATTCTTATAAATAATGCCTGCCAAACCGTTTGTGAAATCGCCGTCATCGCTTGTAACATTCTGATAGCAGAAGGATGCGCAGGCAAAGCCGTTATCGATGATTTCTTCGGTAGGCATATATTTATCGGGCACATCCGGTCTGAAATTAATATGCACAAAGGTTTTGAATTTATCTCCCTTTTTGGGATAAACATAGGTTACGGGAAACCTGAATTCTTCGCCATATAAAGTACAGACTATTTCAAGCTCCATATAAACAGCCTTACCCGCACAATATCGGATTTTATCCTCTTCAATAATATTGAACTCCACTTTTTCAGGCGTATCGGGAAGATAGCCGTATTCATTTTCAAGCATCGATTTAAGAACAAGAGGTCTTATTTTCTCCCATTCTTCAACAGTTTTCACTCTTTCACCGCCAACACACAATGGCGAGGGTAAATTAAGCGCTTCAAGTTTTTCTTTTATCATAACAATCTTCCTTTATAAAAAATAAAAGGCAGGGGTATAAATACCACTGCCGCTTTATTTTGACTTATGCTTCCTTAACAACTACCTGCTTGCCGTTATAATAACCGCACTCGGGGCAAAGTCTGTGAGATCTCTTGAGCTCACCGCAGTTTGAGCACTTCTCAAGCTGAGGAGCGTTCATCTTCCATACATTGGAGCGTCTCTTGTCTCTTCTTGCCTTTGAAACTCTTCTCTTGGGTACTGCCATGCCTTAAGCACCTCCTTAATTTTGTGCTTTATTAAACCGTGAGGTTTTTTGTTTTAATTATCCAAAAGCTGCGCAAGTGCTGCCAACCTCGGGTCAACATCCTTTTTGCAGCTGCATGAATCTGTGTTGAGATCCTTGCCGCACTTGTGGCACATTCCCTTGCAATCCTCCTTGCAAAGAAACTTTGCGGGAAGATCTAGGAATATATCCTCAGTGATAAGCGGGTCAAGGTCAAAACGAAGCTCGTTGACAAGCAGAAGCTCATCGTTGCTTTCATCATTGAGATGTGTTACGAGGGTGTGAAAAATATCAACCTTAAGCGGAAGGCTTATCTCCTTAGCGCAACGGTCACAGTTCATTTCAAGAACAAACTCAGCCTTTGCGCGCAGCTCAACAATATCTGTGTAGTTGCCCGCAGTGCCGCTGACCTTTACGGGAGTTGTGAAAGGCTTCACGCCGCTGAGCTGCTGAGCCGAAAGGTCAAGCTCATAGCTGAATTCACGAATCATTCCCTCATTATTAAAAATAGGCTCTAAATCCAATATCATTAATTTTCACCTAAAATCACGCACAAAATATTATATAGGTTAAAGCATGATTTGTCAACTAAAATTTTGATTTAAATTCAGATTTTTTCGCAGAATGTAAAAATTCTCTCGGGAAGGTCGCATTCATCGCATGAAACGGTGAATGTGATATCCTGCTCAGAAAGCTTGCTGAGGTCTGAAACCTTCTCAAGGAAAGCTGCAAGAGCCTCATAATCTCTGCCGCCGATTTTGAGAGTTGCATCAACAAGGATATCAGTTATGTCGTGGTCGCCTGCGATAACGCCGCAAAGGAAACCGTAGAAGGCATCGTAGCCCGATACTTTATAATGATCAGTTTCGATAAGTCTTGCTCTGTAGTTAACATCGTATGTGAGAAGTCTTTCTTTTTCAATACATACAACATTGCCGTTTGACTTTTCAACCGCACCGTTTACGAGGTCGATGAGTCTTTTTGTTTTGCCTGAGCCTTTGTTACCGATAATAAGTTTTACCATTTTGAAGTCCTCCTGTGTGTTTATTTGAGTCTTGCTTCAAGTTCGTCTCTCTGAGCCTCATAGCCGGGCTTGCCGAGAAGGGCGAACATATTTTTCTTATAGCTTTCAACGCCGGGCTGGTCAAAGGGATTGACACCGAGAATATAGCCCGAAATTCCGCAGGCTTTTTCAAAGAAATAAATCATCTGACCGAGATGATATTCGTCCTGCTTATCAATTTCGATAAGGATATTAGGCACATCGCCGTCTGCATGGGCAAGAACGGTGCCCGCAAAAGCCTTGCTGTTAACATAGTGAACGGTTTTGCCTGCAACAAAGTTGAGACCGTCGCCGTTAACCTCGTCAAAATCAATTTCAACATCCGTTTTGGGCTCGTTGACCCACATAACGGTTTCAAACAGTTTTCTCTCACCCTGCTGAATATACTGACCGAGTGAATGAAGGTCTGTTGAGAAAATTGCCGATGCGGGGAAAATACCCTTGTTCTCTTTGCCTTCGCTTTCGCCGTAAAGCTGCTTGAACCATTCGCACCACATAGTCATTGAAGGCTCGTATGCCGCCATCATTTCAACTGACTTGCCACTGCGATACAGAATATTTCTTATTGCGGCATATTTATAGCAATCGTTTGAGAAGATGTCATCATTTGAATAAGCTTCTCTTGCGTCTGCCGCACCCTGCATAAGCGCATCAATATCAATGCCCGCAACCGCAATGGGAAGAAGACCGACTGCAGTTAAAACAGAATATCTGCCGCCGACATCATCGGGAACAACAAAGGTTTTGTAGCCTTCGCTGTCTGCAAGTGCCTTGAGAGCACCCCTCGACTTATCGGTTGTAACATATATTCTCTTTGCAGCCTCTTCCTTGCCGTATTTTTCTTCAGCAAGCTTTTTGAAAATTCTGAAAGCGATTGCAGTTTCGGTTGTTGTGCCTGACTTTGAAATAACGTTTATCGAAAAGTCCTTGCCGTCAATAAGCTGCTTGAGTTCCGCAACAGAAGCAGAGCTGATGGTGTTACCGCCGAAATAGATATCGGGCGTATCCTTTTTGATAAGGTTATAATTGTTTGACCTGATAAATTCGATTGCCGCTCTTGCGCCGAGATATGAACCGCCGATGCCGAGAACAATGAGCGCATCGGAATCGTTTTTGATTTTTTCAGCACACTCTTTAATCTGAGCGAATTCTTCCTTATCATAGTTTACGGGAAGGTCAATCCAGCCGAGAAAATCATTGCCGAGACCCGTTCCCTCGTGAAGCATTGCATGAGCCTTTGAAACCTCAGCCTGCATTGCCCCGAGCTTTTCACTGCAGGCATATTCGCCTGCGTATCTGAGATTAAGTTTTAATGCCATCTCTGTTTTTGCACCCCACTATAAAAACGCTTTGGATATTTAATATATTTTACCCTATTCTGCGTTTTATTGCAACAGAAAAAAGTAAATTTTATAAGAATTTCTTTCAAAAGGGTGCATTTTTTTGCAATTATTTTTCTCTGATTTCATTTTACCATACTTCACGGCATAATGCAAACAGTATTTTATTGCGCAACAGCCTTAAGCACACGGGCAAAAACAATAAGGAAGGTGAGCTTATTCACGCTGTCGGGAGCGGTGAGATTGTATTTGCCCAACTCTTCATCACCGAGACTGAAGGTAACGGTGCCGAGCACCTGCCCCTTTTCAACAGGTGCGGCAACATCTACCGCAAGGTCAATCGTCCGTGTTATCTCACCCTCTCTGCCCTTCTCAATAAGCACTGGCTCAACAAGCGGAATTTCGGGTGAGATTTTCTCCTCAATCCCGTTGATTACACCCACATCGGGTATCAGCTCATTGTCGATAACAGGGGTGACTGTGGAATAATTTGCGAAGCCCCAATTCAGCATTGCCTTTGCGGTTTCAAAGCGGTCAGAGCTGTTTTCACTGCCCATTACAACGGCTATCAGGTGAGTGCCGTCTCTCATTGCACTTGCGGAAACACAGCAGCCCGCCTTTGAGGTTGTGCCCGTCTTAAGCCCCGTTGTGCCCTCATAAAAGCGAACAAGCTTATTTGTATTCACAAGCTCCGTCTGACCGTCACGCAAAGAATCCATCCATATTGTGGTGTAATTCACGATAAGCTCATGCTTTAACAATTCCATTGACATTGTTGCAACATCCATTGCGGTTGTAAGATGATTTTCGGTGGTATCGTCAAGCCCCGTGCAGTTTTCAAAATGCGTATTGGTCATGCCGAGCTCCTTTGCTCTGTCATTGAGCATTTTTACAAACGCATCATCGCTGCCCGCAATGTATTCGCCAAGGGCTGTGCAGGCATCGTTTGCGCTGTAAACGGCGGTTGCCTTCAGAAGCTCATCAACCGTCATCTGCTCTCCCTCTTTGAGCCAGATTTGCGAGCCGCCCTTTGCAGCCGCAGTGCCCGAAACGGTGACAACATCATTAAGAGTTATTCTGCCGCCGTCAATCGCCTCCATAACAAGCAAAAGCGGCATGATTTTTGTGACAGATGCAGGGTAAAGCTTTTCGTTTTCATTATACTTCATAAGCACCCTGCCTGTTGAAGCATCCATAAGCACCGCCGCCTTCGCCTTGATTTCAACAGGCGGCTGTCCCTCGGCTGCAAACGAAAACATACAGCTCATTGAAACAATCACAACCGACAACACAAGTGAAAATACGCCTTTCAACATTTTTTTCATATCAAACTCTCCCTTCGGGAAAGTATATGTATTTTACAGCATTGATTATCACCCGATTATCTGCTATAATATTATTTTGGGTGATAAAATGAAAGCTGCATTCCACACACTCGGCTGCAAGGTTAATCAATATGAATCGCAGGCAATGGCTCAGAGCCTTGAAAAGCAAGGATTCATTATTGTTGACACAAACGAAAACGCCGATGTATACATTATAAATTCCTGCACAGTTACTGCCGAAAGTGACAGAAAAACCCGTCAGGCGGTGCGCAAATTCAAAAAGCTGCACCCCGAAAGCATTGTTGTGCTCACGGGCTGCATGACTCAGGCCTTCCCCGAATACGGTGAAAAGCTCAGCGAAGCGGATATTGTTATCGGCAACAAAAGCAACAAGCTGCTCGGAGAATATATCAATCAGTATATCAACGGAAGCGGCAGGATTTTTGCTGTTGACAAGCACAAAACGGGCGACGCCTTCTCGGGGGATACCATAAGCACCTTCCGTGAAAGGACAAGGGCAAGCGTTAAAATCGAGGACGGCTGCAACCGCTTCTGCTCATACTGCATCATTCCGTACGCAAGAGGCAGAGTGCGTTCAAAGCCGCTTGACGAGCTCAGGAATGAAATTGCCGAGCTTGAGAAAAACGGATTTTCTGAAATTGTGCTTGTGGGCATAAATCTTTCGGCTTACGGCATGGGTACGGATATTAATATCGTTGATGCGGTGAAGCTTGCAGCATCCTTTGACGGAATAAAAAGAGTGCGTCTCGGCTCGCTTGAGCCCGACCATATTACCGATGAAATCATAAGCGGTCTTGCGCAAATCCCCGAATTCTGCCCGCAGTTTCACATATCCCTGCAGAGCGGTTGCGACAACACGCTCAAAAGAATGAATCGCCACTACACAAGCGGCGAATACTTTGAACTTTGCCGAAAGCTGCGCAGTGCCTTTGATGGCACAACCCTCACAACAGATATTATGGTTGGCTTCCCCGGCGAAACTCAGGCGGATTTTGAAAGCTCGCTTGCATTTGCCCAAAAGGTGGGCTTTGAAAAGATTCATGTTTTCCCCTATTCGATAAGACCCGGCACACCCGCCGCAAAAATGCCCGACCAGATTGAAAAGGCGGAAAAAGAAAAGCGTGCCGCCATAATGGGCTCCGCCGCCGACAAAATCAGAAAAGATTTTCTTGAAAGCCAAATCGGCAAAACACTCGAGGTGCTCATTGAAGAATACCATGAAGGCTTTGCACAGGGCTTCACGAAGAATTATACTCCCGTCAGAATTGCCTGCAGTGAAAATCTGCACGGCATTGTAAAAACAAAAATCACCGCAGTTGACGGCGATTTTTGCATAGGTGAAATATGAAGATTGCGGTGCCGCTGATGCGACACCGCAGTTTTGTTTGTATTCAGTTGTTTCTCTTGCTCAGGGGTCTGCGAAGAAGAAGGCTCAGAAGTGCCTGCCCGTTGAAGGGGATGAGCGGGTAGAGATAGCACTGACCCGTAACCGTGCGTGTGGTTGAGATTTCAATAACTATAATTATTATTCCCGCAACGAAGCCCCACACATTGAAAAGTGCCGTGAGCCCTATAAGCAGCATTCTGAAAAGCTTGAAGGCGTAGCCAAGCTCAAAGCTGGGCTGTGCAAAATTTGTCATTGCCACAAACGCCATATACAGCACAACTTCTGACACAAACCAGCCTGCATTCACCGCAAATTCACCAAGCACCAATGCACCGATAACTCCGAATGAGCCGCTGAGCGACTGCGGAGTATTGATTGAAGCAAGACGGATTGCATCAATTACAAGCTCTACGATAAACAACTGAGCCACAATCGGCAGGCTGTTCGGCTCTTCAATCCTTATGAAGTCAAGCCACTCAGGTATATAATCCGGATTTTGCACAAGCAGAAACCACACGGGAATAAGCAGCATTGTCATTGCAAAAATAAGCATTCGCACCACACGCATATATGACCCGATTACGGGCGACATATAATAATCGTTGGTATCCTGCAAAAAATCGAATATGCCCGACGGAATTATCATCGCCGCAGGTGAATTATCGATTATCACAACCATGCTGCCTTCAAGCACGCTCGCCGCTGCCGCATCGGGTCTTTCAGTATAGCGCACCTTCGGGAACGGATTGAACCATTGCTTTTGCACAAGACAGTCGATAAGGCTCTGATGGCTCATCGTGAGAGAATTGATCGACACCGCATCAATCTTTTTTTGCAGGGCCTTGAGCATTTTTTCGTTAACTCTGCCCTTCATGTAGCAAATCACAACATCGGTTTTTGATTTTTCTCCCACGGAGTGAATCTCCATTGTGAGGTCGGTGTCCCTTATTCTGCGGCGGATAAGCGCTGTGTTGAAAACAAGAGTTTCCACGAAGCCGTCGTGCGGGCCTCTGAGCACCCTGTCATTCTCAGGCTCACCCACAGACCGCACAGGATAGGTTCTTGCATCAATCACGATTGCTTCGGAGAAGCCCTCAACAATCATACCGATCGCACCCGAAAGCACAGCTCTTACAAAATCACTGACCTTTGAAACAACATCTGTTTCAACATACGGGATAAAGGTGTTTGCAAACTCCCTTGTATCCTCGCATTTTTTTATTGTTTTTTCATCCGCCTTCATAAAATACGCCATGGTTTTTGCCATTGTTTCATCCTTGCAAAAGCCGTCAATAAAATAAAGCTTTGCATTTCTTTTATCAATCTTAACATCTCTGCCAACCACATCAAAGCTGTCCTTGAGCCTCAGAACGGCATCGAGAGTTGAAACATTCGATGAATAATTCTCTGAAAACTTCTTTTCTATTTCTATCATCCCCCGCTGATAACATTTCACGGTTTTATTATTAGCGGTTTAATTATCTGTATTCATTATAAAGATTCACAATTGCATTCCATGTGAGCGGACCGACTGCGCCCGTCTGCGGCAAGCCCGAAATTCTTTGCACGGCAGTAACCGCAGCTTTTG
Source organism: Clostridia bacterium (assembly GCA_017403185.1). Lineage (GTDB taxonomy): Bacteria > Bacillota > Clostridia > Oscillospirales > Acutalibacteraceae > CAG-177. The sequence goes on along the minus strand of JAFQON010000042.1, from coordinate 62,038 downwards.
TCTGATTGCCGTATACACCGTCGACGCTGATAAGCGGCACGGAATTATTATTTTGCGCTATAACACGCAGGAAGGTCTGAAGCTGCGTCACAACATTGCCGCTTGCACCTGTTGTGACAGTGTAGCCGGGATAAAGCAGCGAGGAATATGAACGGTATTCGTCAGGCAGGGAGTTCAGTATGCTGTAATAGGCATCCTGCAATGCGTACCATGTTGCCCTGCCGACAATACCGTCAACCGCAAGCCCGTATTCCCTTTGGAATGCCCTCACCGCATTCTCGGTTTCGGCGCCGAAAATTCCGTCAACGGATATCTGCGGCAGTCTGTCATTGAAAAAGCCGATAAAATTCAGATAATACTGAATTGTTCTTACATCAGTGCCTCTGTCGCCCCGTCTGAGCACCTCACTGAATATTCTTTCAACCTCGCTGATTGTTATGCCCTCGGAATAAAGCTCGGAAACCTTCTTGACGGCATTGTAAATCTGCTTGACTTTATACCATGTAGCCTTGCCGACTATGCCATCGGGAGCAAGATTGAAAATTCTTTGAAACTGCTGAACGGCAGCCCTTGTTGAAGCATCAAATATGCCGTTTGTTTCGGGAATGTTGGGTATTGAAGGGTAATTTCGCCTGATTCTGTTGAGCTGACGCTGAATTGTGCGCACATCCTCACCGTTTGAACCGAGTCGCAGCAAGGTGCCGGGATAGCTTTCTGATATGTTCCTTACAGGTGCGTTGCGGACAATGTTGACATCATTCCCGTAATAATTCTGCAAAATCTGATATGGTGTTCTGCCCTGATTTGCAAGCGTAACCGTGCCCCACTGCGAAAGCCCTCTGCAGGTAACGCTCCGACCGTCGCAATACTCTGTGAAATACGGCTGAATCTGATTTCCTTTTGTCACATAATCGTTGAAAAGTTCATCAACAAGCCGTGAAATATTGCTGAATATATCTCTGCCGTCAATATAAGCCTGATCATATGAGGTGGAATTTGTTATATCAAAATTATATCCTCTGCTTCGGTAATACTCGGTGAAAATCCTGTTAAGAGCAAACGAAACCTGAGCGTAAATATTTGCTCTCAGTGCATTTTCCGGCCATGAAGGATAAACCTCGCTTGATGCCACATTTTTAATGTATTCTGTGAACGGCACACGCACATTGCGGGCATTCGAGTTTGGCGTGCCGAGATGAACGGTTATATATTCGGGAATTACGGGAGTAACAGGCATATCATCTCCCCTGCCTTTCAAGATTGACTCTTGATGATTCATCAACTGCTATCGGCTCGGGCTCCTGCAATCCTGCGGATTTTGCAAGCATTCTTACAGGCTGAACGGATTCAACTCCCGAAAAAACCGGCACATTGGTAAATACCGCTCTCACATAAGATGGATGCTCGGCATAAACAGAGTAAACAGCATAAGGCAGACGCGGATTATCTCCCGTCTGCGGTGACTGCGAAATCGACCTCGGAGGAGCCGGAAGACGAACGGTATCGCTCACGCCGTCTATATCCGTCAAGCCGTCAAAAACAGCAACATTTCCGCTCGGAAGCTCAAGAAAGATCATCACCCTTGTGCTTCCGACGCCGAACGCTCTGTCCGAAGCGAAGGTTTCAACTTTAAGCGTTCCGCTCTCATTGTTCGCCTGGAGAAAGTCATTTATATCCCTGCATCTTGCACGCTGCTCAGGTGTTGCATTCGGCGCAAGCCTTGCACAGTTCTCACGCAGCACACGGGCAACATCTATCGGTTCGCCGTTTATGATGTTCACAGGCTCATCAATCGGAATTGTGACTTGAGCGGGCACGGCAGCCTGCTGCTCAACCTGAGCTTCTGCTTGCTGTGCCTCGGGCAAAGGATTGCTTCTGTCCCTTTCAAACGGCTCATTTTTTTCAACAGCATCCCGCATGGCGTTTTCCCGTGCATCCGTTGAATCACTGACTGCATCAGGATATCCTGACATATTATTTCTCTTGCTGAATTCAAGCATTTCAGCTTTGTATTTATCCATCAGCTTTTCCATTTCTCTTTTGTCCATAGCAAAACCTCCAATTAATCTGCTATTGACAATATATTATTTAACCGACAGATTTGTTACAAAAAAATCAAGGGACTGCTGTAAAGCAGTCCCTTTAATGTTTATTTAAGGATTATTCTTCGTCCTTCTTTTTGCGGTTAATGAGCACATAAGCTGCCGCTGCTGCACCTGAAATTGCTGCAAAAGCTGCAATGCCTGCTGCCGCTGAACCTGTATCGGGAATTACAACATCTGAATCGCTTGCCCAGGTTGCTTCAAATACAAGGTCTGAGTTACCCATCTTTTCGGGAATTTCAGGAGTCCAGCCTGCGAATTCTGCGCCATCCTTTGAGGGATCAGCGGGAACGGGGATCTTGGTTCCTTCAACTACCTTGTATGTCTTATAAACCTTACCGTCAACCATAAATGTTACGGTGTGGGTATGCTTAACAAGCTCTGCAACACCAACAATAACGATAATGCCGCCGATGATTGCTGCGCCCGTGATAAGAGCCGAATTGATTCCGATAACAGTGCCGATTGCTGCGCCTGAGATAACTGCGCCGCCTACAACAAGTGTTACGAAGTCTTTATCAATCTCCCACTGAGCTTCAAATTCCATGTTCTGTGCAGGCATTACATCGGGAACTTCAGGCTCCCAGCCTACGAATACATAGCCGAACTTTGTGGGTGCGGGAGGAACAGGAATCTTGTCTCCTGCTTCAAGAACGCTCATTGCATGGGTTACGCCGTCAACAACAAACTTTGCTGTGAACTGCTCGCCGCCAACGGGTGCCTTCTCCCAAAGAGCGGTGTAGGTTACATCCTTAGCGGGCATTGTTGCAGCTACGGGCTTGCCGTCTGCATCTCTCCAGCCTGCGAAGATATATCCTTCTCTTGTGGGATCGGTGGGCTTGGGAATCTCTGTGCCGAAGGTTACATCAAATTCGTCATAGGTTGTGCCTTCAACAACATAGGTTGCCTTATATGACTTGAAGTGATCAACAACCGCATAAGCTACGAGGTCTTTGTCGCCCATTACTTCGGGAAGAGGATTGCCGTTTTCATCAGCCCAACCCTTGAATACAATGCCTTCTGCTACGGGTTCGGGATGAACCATTGTTTCGCCTTCCTCAAAGGTCTTTGTATCATAAACGGTTTCACCCTTGAAGAGATAGTAGGTTACTGTGTGAGTGGGAGTTGCTTCTGCTTCCCATGTTGCGGTAATTGTAAGGTCCTTACCGGGCATTGTATCGGGAATTTCAACTGAATTGCCGTTTTCATCAACCCAACCCTTGAATACATAGCCGTCTCTTACGGGATCGGCAACATCTGCGATTGCCTCACCTTCAGCAAGCTCCTTAACAATCTTATCCTTGCCGTCTACTGTGCCGCCGGCAGCATCAATTGTAAGAGTATAGGTTACAATTTCTGCTTCCCATTCTGCAGTAACGGTGATATCTTCTGCAGGCATCTTACCGTCTGAGGGAAGACCGTTCCAGCCCTTGAAGATAAAGCCTTCTCTTGTGGGATCGGCAGGCTTAACGATATCTGTGCCGTAGTCGCCTGTTACATCCTTTTCTGAGGTTCCGTCTGCAAACTTGCCTTCGCCTGCATCAAATGTTACTGTGATTTCCTTGATTTCCCATGTTGCTTCAAGATCGATGGGTTCGTCAGGCATATTTGAGGGGATTTCTGCGGGATCGCCGTTTTCGTCAACCCAGCCTGTGAACTCATAGCCTTCTCTTGTGGGCTCATTGGGAACGATGCCTGAAAGAGGTGCATCGTATGCGATTTCATCATCTTCAAAGATTGATGTGCCGTCTGCAAATTCACCTTCGCCTGCGTTAAGAGTGATGCTGTACTTGTTCACTGACCAGTCAGCAAATACTTCAATATCCTCTGCGGGCATAAGCTTATCTGCGGGCATTCCGGTCCAACCGTTGAAGGTGTGACCCTTCTTTGCATCGGGAGTAAATTCTGCAATGGTGTCGCCTTCTTCATACTGCTCTGTCTTGAGAAGGTTTGAACCGTCGTAATACTTGATTGTATAGGTTTCAGGGATGATTTCTTCCCATGAAGCCTCAACTGTTGTGTCCGAATCGGGAATTGTTGTTACGGGGTTACCGTTTGCATCAACCCAACCTGCAAAGATGAAGCCGTCCTTTGTGGGCTCACCCTTTGAAGGTGCGGGAAGAGCATCGCCTGCTTTACCTGCATCAACTGCTGTATCATACTCTTTATCATCAACAACATATGTGATGTCATAAAGCTCTGACCAGCTTGCGGTAAGCTCTACGGGCTCTGCGGGCATTACACCGGGAAGAGAAGCTGCGTTGCCGCTGCCGTCTACCCAACCTGCAAATTCATAACCGCTTCTTGTGGGTTCGCCGGGGGTAACAACTGTCTGACCCTCTTCGAATTCGTTTGTATAGCTGTTTGAACCGTCTGAGAAGATACCGCCTGCTGCATCAAGTGAAAGCTCATACTTTGCGGGAGGAACTTCGTCCTTGGTCCATGAACCTGTGATTGTTACATCTTTCTCAGGCATTACAAAGCTTTCTGTAATCTTGTTGTTGTAGTACCAGCCGTTGAAGGTGTATCCGTCTGATTCGGGAACATCTGCAACTGTTACGGCTGTGCCTGCCTCAACATCTTCAAGTGTTGCGGGAAGAGTTACATCTGAGGGGATTTCGCCTGTCCATGAATACTTGACATCAAACTTGCCGGGAACGGGAGGAAGCTCGTTCCAGACTGCATCAAATTCAACCGCATCTGCAGGCATTGTGAACTTTGCGCCTGCCGAATAGATTGCGTCGTCATACTCCCAGCCGCCGAAGGTGTATCCGTCTCTTGAAAGCTCGGGAAGAGTGATAACTGTTCCTACTGTTGCGCTTGTAACTGCTGTTGAGGGAACGGTTACTGACGAATCGCCTGTGTTATAGGTGATGCTGTAGTTGATAGCTGAATATGAGCCGATAACGGTTACGCTGCTGTCAGGCATTGTGAATTCATCGCCCTGAGCATAGGTTGTGCCGTTATATTCCCAACCGTTGAAGTTATAGCCTTCGATAACGGTTGCATCTGCAAGCTCAACCTTTGAATTGTAGTTGAGACCTGTTACCGATGCAGGGATTTCTGCACCTGCAGGAGCAGATGCGTAGCTGTATGTGAGGGTATATTCGTTAACTGTAAGGGTTGCATCAAAGGTCATGTCGCCGGGGCCCATTACTGTGTTTGCGGGAACATTCCAACCGCTGAAGGATTCACCGGTTGCGGGTGTGTAATCGGGAGCAGTGATTTTCTCGCCAAACTTGTAGGGAACCTTTGCATATTCTTCACCGTTGATGTTGAAGATTGCGTTGTAGGTTTCTGCTTCCCACTGTGCAACATAAGCATCTTCTGTTGTAAAGGTTGCACCTTCAACGGGCTTATGCCAGCCTGTAAACTTATAGCCGGTTCTTGTGGGTTCTGCAGGAGCAACGATAGCCTCACCGTACTTGCCGGTAACTACCTGATTGCCGCTGTTATCTGCAAACACACCGCCGTTTGCAAGGAATGTAACTGATACATCGGCAAGCTTGCAGTAAACAGTGAGAACATTGTCCTCGCCGAGTGTTACGGTCATGCTTGTAACGGTTGTTCTGTCTTCATCAAGAACATTGCTTACCGAATCAATGATGTCTTCGTAAGTGTATACATGGTCAGCACTTGATGAGCCGCCCTTCTTGATGATTTCAACGGTTTCGCCGTCTGCAGCTGTGTTTGTTACAACGGTCTTGGTGATTTCAGTTTTATCTGAAGGATTGATTGTTACAACATTAATCTTGTATTCAACCGAGCCGCTGGGGTCAGGAGTCCACTGTGCAGTGAAGTACATATCCTCATCGATCATCTTATCGGGAGTGGGAGCCCAACCGTCGAAGATATAATTATCTCTTGTGGGATCTGCCGGTGCAGTAATATCTGAACCGTATTCGATATTTTCGATAATCTTTGTTGATGTGCCGTCTGCGAACACACCGCCTGCAGCATCAAACACTGCCTTGTGGCTGTTTGTGTTCCAGATTGCTACAAGATCAAGTCCGCCTGCGGGCATCTTGTCGGGGAATGTGATTGCTGTGTCGGGATCTGATGCCTCAGCCCAACCGCCGAAGGTAAAGCCTTCCTTGGTGGGATCTTCAGGCTTGGTGATGGGATCGCCGCAGTTTACATCCACAATGGGAGCGATTTCTTCGGGAACACCGCCGTTTGTATCAAAGTTTACGCTGAACTTGAGAGGAGTGCGCACAGCCTTGATGGTCATATTACCGGCAGGCATTGTATCGGGAACGGTTGTATCCCATTCGTATGTGTAGCCTGATTCAACGGGAAGGTCGGGAGCTGTTACGGGTGACTCGAAGGGAGCGGTAACAACATCAATAACCGAGCCGTCATGATTTTCAAATCTGATTGAATAGGTATTCTTTGTCCAAAGAGCGCTGATTGTCATATCTTCAGCGGGCATCTTTGAAGGGATGGGGGTGTTCCAGCCTGCGAAGGTGTAGCCTTCCTTTTCAGGAGCGGGAACTACGGTTGTTATGGGAGTATCGTAATCGCCTTCAATGGGAGCTATTACGGTATCGCCTGTATCTGCAAATGTAATCTTTGTTTTGTTGATATCGTATACTGCGTTAAATGACTTGCCTTCTTCGTCCATGTTGCCTACTTCGGGATCCCACATTTTGAAGGTGTAGCCTTCCTTAGCGGGAGCTTCGGGAGCAACGATGTCTTCGCCGAAGATTGTGGGAACTGACTTGTAAAGCTCGCCGTCAACATAGAAATCAGCATTGTAAACATTTGAATTGTCTACAGCTTTCAAGACAGTGTCACCGGTTACGGTGTAAGGGAAGTTAACAACGGTTACAGTACCGTCAGCATTTTCAACGCTCCATGAATTTTCGGCCTTATAGCCTTCGGGAACATCTTCTGCATAAATCTTATCGCCGTAGTATGCGGGGAATTCTGCAAGAATATCGTTGTCATCAATAAATGTAATTGTATACTCAATGTCGCTGTATTCGGCAACAAAAGTCATATTGCCTGTAACGGTATCGGGAGTTTCCTCACTCCAGCCGATAAACTCTTTGCCGGGGAATACGGGAACCTCTGTGAATTCATCGGGGGTTGCGCCGTACTCATAAACGAAGGATACTGATCTTTCGCCGTTTGATTCAAAGGTTCCGCCCTGAGTTGCATCGTACACATAGGTGTATGTGTTGATTTCAAACTCGGGATAGAGATCCACATTACCTGCGGGCATTGTCTTGGGAACTGTCTGACCGTCGTCAGTCTTCCAGCCCTTGAAGGTGTAGCCTTCTTTGACAATAACGCCGTTGGGGAATTCAACAGTATCAAACTCGGGAACCGCTGCACCGTAGTTGACATCGGAATGAACCTGAGTCTGAGGAATCTCTGATCTGTCGGTGTAATGATAAGTTACCGTATATTTATTTCTTGCATAGTAAGCATTAAGCACTGAGGATTTGTCGCCCTTGACAAGGATTTTATCATCGCTCATTTCGGTATCGATGGTAAAGCCCTCAACAGGAGTTTTAAGAAGTTCCGCTTCCGCACCTGTTTCAGCTATAATCTTCTGAGAATAATCGGGTGTTGAAGCATATGTTCCGTCGGGAAGCATATAGAACACCTGATAGGTATAGTAGTTATCGCCCGCCTGACTGGGAGCCCAGACTGCATAAAGAGTCTGCTCTTCATAGTCATACTTAAGCTCTGCAATTTCTGCGGGTGAGAGTGTGAGCTCTTCAACCTGTGCTTCGGTAAGAACATTACCCTGAGCGGCTGCATCTTCTTCGGTAAGGCCAAGCTCTTCAAGAATTTCCGCAGTGAAGGTTCTCTCTGCGGGAACAGGAATTTCTGACCAACCGGTATGGATATAATCAGCCTTTGCAGGGCTTACTGTGCCGAGCTCAGCAACCTGCTCGCCGATGATACCTGCAATCTCCTGAGTTGTGGCATAATTGCTGCCTACGGTGTAATAACCGCCGTTTGCATCAAGCACAACTTCGCCTGTTGTTGTGAGAACGCCGGGAACATCGGATACATTGGCATCCCAGAAATACATACCTGTTGCCGCATTGGTGTTTGCTTCACCCTTGGGCATATTGATGAACATGGGATAGCCCTTGGTGGTTGAAGCAGCAAGCTCACTGGGAATGCGAGCGGTACCTTCTTTGTTCACTGTTCTTGTATAGGGGCTGTCATAAACCGTGAGGTCATATTCAACAGTCCACTGATTCTTATCAAGAAGAGTTGTTTTGCCTGACTTAACATCAAGAACATTTGAGATTATATCAAAGTTGTCAAAGTAATCAGAGCCGATAATTCCTCTATTAACAAGTGAACCGTTGAGGTTCTGACTGAACTTTGTTTCGTCAGAATACCAACCGGCACTGTCTGCACCGAATCTTACCGCACCGTCCATGTAGTTGCTGTTAACGGTAAGGCTTGTGCGCACGCCGTTATCCTCAAAGGTGGGATTGTCCAAAAATCTTGAGTCAAAAAGAAGTGCAATGTTACCGGAATAGGTGTAGAAATCTGTTCCGATATAAACTCTTGCCTTAACTTCTTCACCGGGCTTTGCGGTTGTGGTTTCGATCCAGTTGATATCATCTGCATCTACGCCGGATGCAAGATTATCGTCTGCATCACCGACCACGGTGCCGTTTTTGTCAATTATCAGACCGTCTGCATTTCTTTCCATACGGAAGAACTTAACGATGAATTCAAGATTGAAGCCACCGTCTGTCTTGGGGTCGAATGCAGAAGCCGCAACTGACATTGAGCTGAAAATCATGACAAATGCAAGAAGCAGTGCCAATGATTTCTTGAGATGTGTCATATGCGTTTTCCTCCTTAGTGCTTGAAAGCCGACAAGCGACACTTTCATATAGTACAAGTCATTCTATCATAATGCTGAAAAAATTTCAAGCATATTTTATAATTTTAATATAACAATTTATACAAAATGTTCGATTTTATCTAAAAAATTTTTTATTCATCCGCAGCTTCCGAATCAAGAGTTTTTGCCGCACGGATTTTTGCAAGCTCATACATCATCGTTTCTCTTGTTTTACCGTGAACATTGAAGAAAAGAAGTGTGACGCCCTTCATGAATCTTCCGATTGCAGGTGCAAGGGCAAATACTGCCCAGATACCCGCAAGCATGGCCTCATCGGTCTGAGGAATAACCTTTCCCGTGATATCCTTAAGCTGAACAAAATGAATCGAATCGATAATTACGCCGCCGAGAATATTGGCAACCGCCGAAGAAATCATTGTCATATATCCCATAGCTGCCGTAATCGTAGCCTCATTGCGCACACCGGATTTCCACTCAACATAGTCATAAAGATCACCGTTGAGCGCAGTGCTGCAGTATCTCTGGATGCTGTTTACCGCACCGCAGCAGGTAAGCGCAAAAACAATCCAGATAAAGTTCAGAATGAGTTTGTCCTTTCCGAAAGGCTGATAACCCACGCACCACATAATAAAATAGCATATACCGCAGAACATATAGCTGCCCGCAGCAAGATTTCTGAGCCCGAATTTCTTGGTAAGCTTAGGCGCAAGAGGAAGAACAAAATAGCTGGGCAATCCGGTAAAAAGACCCGATATTGAGCTGAGAGACAGCTTGCCCATACAATTTATCCAAAAGAAATTCTGAACCTTTTCGCCGGTCTGTTTGCCGACTGCGAAAAAATTCTTTATAATGAGCACCCACATCGGTCTGCAGGTGCCGACGGTTTTGAATGTCTGTATAAGACCCATCTGCTTCATTTCATCTCTTGAAGCAAGAGGCATTCTTTCCCTGAGGGTGAAGAAGCCGAAGGTTCTGAAAATGAGAACGCAAGCAATGAAGAACACCGCGCCACCAATATAAACATACCGCGTGGGAATGTTGAGAAAGTCAACAAAAACAGGGAACAGCGAAGGAAGCCACACGCCTAAGAGGTCCGCATAGGCATCTGTAGCTATAAGTCTGTTTCTCTCGGAAACATTAGGGGTTATGTTGTAAAGAATCGTCTGATAACTCGTATTGTAAAAGGAGTTTGCAATTGAGCCGACATAGTTGAAAAGGAAAAACAGAACAAACAAGGTGCTCTGAGGCAGACCGCTCGGCAAAATCCACTGCGTGAATGCCGAGAAAAACCAGAACGGCAAAGTCAGCAGAAGATAAGGGCGCACTCTTCCCCATCGGGTTCTTGTTCTGTCAATAATGAGACCTGAAAGAGCATTGTCAATTGAATCAAGTATACCGCTGACTGTGCTCGCCAAGGTCCATGTTTTTGCCGAAACACCAAGGAAAACATTCGCAAAATAGAACGCCTCCTTGTTGACAAACGAATTCCAGTTGGTATCACCGAAGCCGGAAAGAATATAAGCAACATAATGCTTAGGGCTGAGATATTGCTTGTTTTGCTGATCAAGATGCCTTTGAATCTTTTCGGAATCGGCGGTTTGTTCGGAAACCGCTTTTGTGTTCTCTGCCAATTGCATCACCTTCCTTGCTGATATGCGAACTTACTCCATAATAATCCTATTATAAAAAGTATTCTATATGATTTGCAAAAAAAAATCAAGCATATTCAAGAAAAATACTTGAATATGCCTGACGAATTCAACTGCAAGTTGATTATAAAGCTATTTTTTCGCTTATAAGAGGCTGCTTTGTGCGGGTTTTCCAGAAGCTGTTTGCATGAACATTGACGGTATACTCCCTGCCCTTTTCGAGCCCTTCAAACGATACGCTTATCGTTTCGGGCATGTTATAAAAATAATATTCACTCCACACGGTTGAGTTGCGCACGGTCACTCCGTTACCGTCTTTTATTATTACATTATAATCATTAACATAGTCGCCGTCATACTTTGCCTGATCAAATGTAACCTTAAAGCCATCCTCTTTTTTATCGGAAATAACAATTTTTGCACCTTCTTCAAAATAAGGCGAAACAGTTGTTTTGTAGCGGGCATCGGTGTAGAGGAAGGAATCAACATCCCATGCCGTATCAATCTTCCATGTTTTGGGGAAGAAATTGGATGTGATGAGGTCATAGGGATAAATTCTGACCCTCATGTCGGCATCTGCTTCAACAATAAGCATCTGAGCCGCATTTTCCTCATTGGGGGGGATTGTGCCGTAAACCTTATCAAACTCATCAAGCTCAAAATAGCTGAGTGTGCCTGTGCCCAGGCAGGTGAAATGCTGCTGATGAATTGAGCGGGGGTCATTGATGGGCGCATGGGAATGGCCCGAAAAATCTATAATCTGGGGATAATTCATGAGAATTGCAGTGAGCTCGTCCTCGCCCCAGTTTGCGCTGCCGTAAACCGTACCCATAATATGCGGATGCTGGAAGAAGAAAATGGGTCTCTTCGGGTCATCCGCAACCGCTTTTTTAAGCTCTGCGGCAACCCACGCCTGCTTGGCTTCATCAAAATGGCAACCGTTTGTGCTTGTTACGCTGATAAAATGGTAGCCGTTGATAACCTTGTGTGTATCGGGCTCCATTGCGAAGATTTTTTTGAAATTTTCAAGAGCCTTTTCTTCGCCGTCATGGAAAAACTCGTGGCTTGCAAGCGAAAGCGTAACCTCAGTTTCGTCTTTTATATATTCATCAAGTGTACTCTTGAATAAAAGCATCTGCTCCTCGCTGCCGTTTTTTGTGAAATCCCCGACAACATAGAGGGCATCAAGCTTTGAATAATCCTCTTTTTCACTCAGCTCATAGGCGGTTTTCAGTGCAAGCGACATTCTTTTGCGCTCAGCGCACTCGGGGTCCTCTGCATAATGGATATCGCTCACAACAAGAAAGCGAAGTACGGGTTTAAAATCTTTATCAAAAGCCATAGCAATTCTCCTTTTTAAAAAGGAGCTGCTCACAGAACAGCTCCTTAAATGATTAAATTAACCAAACATTGCGAATACCATCGAAATGCTCTTGATGATATCCGAAATCAGACCCATAAGGTCAATCTGCTCAAACCAGCCTGCAAGATTATCTGCAAGAGCGCCCCAGTTGAGCTCCTTGATTCTGTCGATAAGGCTCTTGGGTTTCTCGGGCTCAATGGATGCAGTCTTTTCTGTAACTTTGATTTCATAAATATCCGAATCAAACTTCTCCTCACCTGCAGTTACTTCGATGTAGTATGTGCCTGCATCGAGAGGATATGTTTCAAGCTTTGCGGTCTTGTTGCCGTCTGTTGCGTTAACCTTGAGAGTATCTGCAACTGCTACGCTGTCTGAATTGAGAAGTCTTACATTCCATTTTGCACTGTTTGTTGCGGTGAAGGTGATGTCATAGCCCTTGTTGCCTGCGGGAACAACAAACTGGAAGTAGTCCTTATCAGCCTTTTCATCAAGAGTTGCTTTGTATGCTGTGCCGATTTTGATTTCGTCGGCAAGAAGCGATGAGTCATTGTTCTCTGTTTCGGTGTTTGCAGCTGCTCTGAACAGAACTCTTGTCTTGTAGCTGCCTGTTTCACCGCTGATTTCAAGAAGATAGTCGCCCGCTGCAACACAAACGCTGGGGCCTACCTTTGACTCTTCTTTATCGGTTACGGCAATTGAAGTTACTTCTCTTGCTGCCTGAGCGCCGTTTGCATCCTCTTCAAAAGCAAGAAGTCTTGCAGTGAAGTTGCCCTTGGGTGAGAACTCGTTATAGAGATACAGATTAAGAACACCGTTTGAGGGAACGGTAACCTTGAACAAATCCTTGTCGCCCTCGGCGATTGCGCCGTAATAATACTTTGCATTGCCGGAAACGGACAATTCAAACTTGTTTGCCTTGTCAAAAGTATCGTTGGGCTCTGACTCTGAAGCTATGCTTTCATCAACGGTAACTGTAACCGAATAGCCTACCGTGCCGTCATAAACCATACCTTTTTTAACAGCAACAATGTATTCTTCGCCTGCCATCACGATAAACTCAGCCTTATCGCTTGTGCTGCTGCCTGCCGATGTGATCTCGGAAACAGCGGTCTGAGTTGCGGCATTATATGCGGTAACGGTGAAATATGTAACCGATGCCTCTGCGGCTGCTACTGCAGCGTGCTCAAATGCAACTGTTGCAAGGCCTGTTTTCGCAGCCTCAAATTTGTAGCAGTCAACATCATCCGCACTGCCGAGTGTGCCTTCAATCTTTTTGCCGATTTCAAATACCGTTGCGGTATCTGCAGCGTTGTTGGGCTCTTCTTCTTCGATTTTTGCAGCCGATGCGGTTGCAAAGCAGCCTGCAAACATAAGAGCAGCAAGAAGAAGAGCAAGAGCTGATTTTACTTTTTTCATCTTTTTGTCCTCCTGTTTTTTAGAATAACATTTGCAGAAGCATTTTATCACACTTTTTGCCGAATGTCAAACCATTATCGGCAGGTAAATATTAATAATCGGTAAATAATACAAGAAAAGCAGCCCTTTCGGACTGCTTTAATTGATTTGATTAATACATTCCGCCGCCCTGAGCTGCCATTGCCGCTGCCTGAGCTGCATCTGCTGCGGGGTCGGGCTTATCGGTAACAAGGCTCTCAGTGGTGAGCACCATTGATGCAACCGATGAAGCGTTCTGAAGTGCTGAGCGGGTTACCTTTGTGGGGTCAAGAATACCTGCCGATGCCATATCGCAGTATACATCCTTTGCGAAATCGTAGCCGTAGCCGATTTTTCCGCTTTCGTGGATAGCATTGATGATGATTGAGCCTTCAAGACCTGCGTTTGCGGCAATCTGACGAACGGGCTCTTCAAGTGCCTTGAGAACAATCTTGATACCTGTCTTTTCATCAACATCATCTGTTGTGTCAAGAAGTGCCTTAACGCTGCTTACTGCATTGAGAAGAGCAACGCCGCCGCCTGCAACGCAGCCCTCTTCAACGGCTGCCTTTGTTGCTGCAAGAGCATCTTCGATGCGGAGCTTCTTTTCCTTCATCTCTGTTTCGGTAGCTGCACCAACCTTGATAACTGCAACGCCGCCTGAAAGCTTTGCAAGTCTCTCCTGGAGCTTTTCTCTGTCAAAATCGGATGTTGTGTTTTCTATCTGAAGCTTGATCTGAGCGATTCTTGATGCAATTTCGTTCTTATCGCCTACGCCGTCAACGATGATTGTGTTTTCTTTTGAAACCTTAACCTGACGGGCTCTGCCGAGCTGTGAAAGCTGAGTATCCTTAAGTTCAAGACCGAGGTCTGAAGCGATAACTTCGCCGCCTGTGAGGATAGCGATATCCTGAAGCATTTCCTTTCTTCTGTCTCCGAAGCCGGGAGCCTTTACGCATACACAGGTGAATACGCCGCGAAGCTTGTTGACAAGAATTGTTGAAAGAGCCTCGCCCTCAACATCCTCTGCAACGATGATAAGCTTGCCGCCTGCGTGCATAATCTGCTCAAGAAGAGGAAGAAGGTCCTGAATGCTTGAGATTTTCTTATCTGTGATAAGGATGAGAGCGTCATCAATAACAGCTTCCATCTTGTCTGTATCTGTTACCATATAGGGTGAGATATAGCCTCTGTCAAACTGCATACCTTCAACAACCTCTGATTCGGTAACGGCAATCTTTGACTCTTCAACGGTAATAACGCCGTCTGAAGTAACCTTTTCCATTGCATCTGCAATAAACTTGCCGACCTCTTCGTCTGCTGCGGAGATTGTTGCGATTCTTGCGATATCCTCTGAGCTTGAAACGGGCTTTGAGTTGTTCTTGACAGCCTCAACAGCAGCCTCAACAGCCTTTGCCATGCCCTTTTTGACTACCATGGGATTTGCACCTGCGGTAACATTCTTCATGCCCTCTCTGATAAGAGCCTGAGCAAGAAGAGTTGCGGTTGTTGTGCCGTCACCCGCAACATCGTTTGTTTTGGTTGACACTTCCTTGACAAGCTGTGCGCCCATATTCTCAAACGGATCCTCAAGCTCGATTTCCTTAGCAATTGTAACACCGTCATTTGTGATGAGAGGTGCGCCGTACTTCTTATCAAGAACAACATTTCTGCCCTTGGGGCCGAGTGTGATTTTAACTGTGTTTGCAAGCTTGTCAACGCCTGCCTGAAGAGCCTTGCGGGCTTCTTCACCGTAAATAATCTGCTTTGCCATAATTGAATCCTCCTATAAAATTCTGAATTATTCTACGATTGCGAGAATATCGCTCTGCTTGACGATGGTGTATTCTTCCTTGTCAAGCTTAACCTTTGTGCCTGAGTACTGGCTTGTGATTACCTTATCGCCGACATTGATATACATTGTAACCTCGTTGCCGTCAACCATTCCGCCGGGGCCAACTGCAACAACCTCTGCAATCTGGGGCTTTTCCTGAGCTGAGGCAGCAAGGATAATGCCGCTGCTTGTGGTTTCTTCAACCTCAACAGCCTTTACCACTACTCTGTCTGCAAGCGGTTTAATAGTCATAATTTATTACCTCCGAAAAATAATTTGTCATTTTTTAGCACTCGAACACTCGGAGTGCTAATTTGTATTTTAGACCCTTCTTACGGAAAAATCAAGTACATTTTCCAAAGTTTACAATTAATACACAAATAAGCTTCAAATTCTTACAATATTGTTACGATTGTTGACTTTGAAAACGGATGTGATATAATAAATTATACTAAAAACTATGTAAGTCAGGGTATTATCATGAACATTTTGGTAACATTGGATTCAAACTATATATATCCGCTGTGCGTGATGTTCAACTCTCTTGCCAAAACCAACAGCGGCAGGGATTTTGATATCTATGTGGCATATTCATCGCTGACAGACGAAGATTTTGAAAAGATGGAAAAGGCTCTTGTCGGCGTTAATGCAGTCATACACAAGGTGCCCGTTGATAATGAGATTTTTGCCGGTGCACCCGTGCTTGACAGGCTCAGCAAGGAAACCTATTACCGCCTGCTTATTGGCGATATTCTGCCTGCGGATGTTTACAAGGTGCTGTATCTCGACCCCGATATAGTTATTAACCGTGACCTCTCCGAACTTTACGCAACCGATATGACGGGCTATGCCGTTGCAGGCGGCAAGCATATGTTCGGTTTTTTTGAAAATATCAATCTCTGGCGGCTTAAAATGGATTCCGACTGCAACTATGTTAATGCAGGTGTGCTTCTGATAAACCTTGACGAATGGCGCAAAACAGTTACCCTGCAGCAGATACTTGATTATATTACGGCAAATATCAAGAGCCTTCTGCTTGCCGATCAGGATGTTATCAATCACATTTTTCAGCACTCCACACTGTATATTGACGAAAGGCTTTATAATCTTGACGAAAAAACCTTTCGCAGGTACTCTTCACGCCGTGCAGGCAAAAAAAGAATTGACCTTGACTGGGTAAGAAAAAACACCGCTGTAATTCACTTCAACGGCAAACACAAGCCCTGGCGTGAAGGGAACGATTACCAAGGAAAGCTCGGTGAGTTTTTTGAAAAAAACAAAGATATTTGAAAATAAAGTACGGCTCCTGCAAATTGTGGGGGCTGTTTTGGTCTGCGGCGCACTGCTCGGGGTGTTTTTATACTGTTATATAGTATACGGCGCTCAGCTGACCGAAATCATCAGCGACAAAGAAAAGCTTGATGCACTCCTAGCTCAGTTCAATAACTATGACAAGCTTGTGTTTGTTGCCATTAGAGCGTTTCAGACGGTTATAAAAATCATCCCCGCCGAGCCGCTTGAAATCGGCTCAGGCTATCTCTACGGCACATGGGGCGGCTTGCTCTACTGTATGCTCGGAACCTTCACGGGCTCGCTTGTGATTATTGCTCTTTCAAAAGTATTCGGCAAACGCCTTGTAAATCTATTTTTCCCTGTTGAAAAAATCAATTCTCTGAAATTCCTTCAAAACAAAAAAAGAGTGTATCAATCGCTTTTCTTTATCTATCTTATTCCGGGCACACCCAAGGATATACTCACCTACGCTGCAAGCATAACCGACCTGAATATGGTCAAATTTATGATTGTCACAAGCATCGCACGAATCCCTTCAATTATCACCTCCACCATCGTCGGTGCAGAGCTCATGGAGCAGAACTATTTTTTTGCAGCCGCAATTTTTATAGGCACGGCTATAATCAGCATCATATGCTCTGCAATCTACAACAAATATTCATCCGCCAAAGATAAAAAATCATCTGCCGCTGAGGCAAAAGACGGAGAGGATGCTTAACATGACAAATTTACTGCCGGCAAACAGGACAAATAAGCTTGTTGCTTTTACACCGATTGCATTTATGCTTGCCGCTTTACTGCCGGACTACTTTGCTCCTGTCATCACATTTATCGGCTTTGTTTCGGTGCTCAGAAAAAAATTCACACCTGCAAATCAGCCGCACTTCGGCACTCTCGGCATCAGCATAATCATTTATATTGCGTGGATGGTTATAGGAGCTTTCTATTCATCATCTGCCGTATCATCTCTCGCAAGCATCGGACTTTGGCTGCTTGTATTTACAAATTACTATTTTTACAGCAAGGCGGCAGTCAATGAGGAAATTGTTGATTCCGTAATGTATCTCGGCGGAATTTCGGCAGGAGTTTCAGGCGCAATCGGTATCGGTCAGATGGTCCTTTATCATATTGACAAAGATTTAAGCAGGCTGTTCAATCCGTTTTGGCATTTTATAAATGTGATTGTTGAAAAAATCGTTGCACTTTTACCCGAGGTTATAACCGCCAAAATGCCTTCAACCACCTTCCATTCGTTTGACACGAGAGCCTGCAGCACCTTTACAAATCCTCTTTTCTTTGCTGCGGTTGAAGTGATGCTGCTCCCCTTTGCGGCTTATCTTTTCCTTTGCGCTCCCACACGCAAAAAAAGGCTGCTCGGTCTGCTCTGCTTTATGCTTGCGGCAGGCGGAATCGCCGTATCGTATTCAAGAGGCCCTTATATTTTTGCTGTGCTTGTGTGCATCATTCTTCTGCTTCACGGCGGCAAAAAAGCTCTCAAGCTCATGGGGCTCGGAGCAGGCGCACTCGGCGTGGTAATGATTTTTGCAAGCGGAACGGTAAAACGCATTTTTACTCTTATCAGCGGCACCGATGTTTCGGTCAACACAAGAGTTGCTCTGTGGGACGGAATATTTGATATGATACATAACAAGCCGATTTTCGGTCACGGCACGGGCTTTGATAATGTAAGGCAGCAGCTTCACAATGTTTATGGGGTAAAGCAGCCTCACGCCCACAACATTCTGCTTGAAGCATGGGCTGAAAACGGCATTATAGGCGTTATTCTTTTTGTTGCAATTCTTGTTGTGTTTTTCATCAACATGGTTAACCTTTTCAGAAAAAAAGGCAAAGCAAGAGAATACTCAGTAACGCTCTTCGCTTCTGTTGCAGGCTTTGTGCTCTGCGGAATGACAGATTGCCTTTTCTACGGCATAAAGCCACTCCAATATTTTATGATGATTCTCGGCTTATCTCAGGCTGTATATTTACTTTATAATAACAAAACCGCTTCAGACGGAGGAAAACAATGAATGTATTATCAATAGGCAACAGCTTCTCCAACAACGCTCACAGATTTTTGCCGAAAATGGCACAGGCTGACGGAGCGGAATTAATGCTGTGCAACCTTTACATCGGCGGCTGCTCGCTTGAAACCCATTGGAATAATTGGCGCGAAGAAAAAACGGATTATGAATACGAAATCTACCTTCCGTTTGAAACAGAAATGACAAAGGCAACCGAAGTTGCGCTTCACGAGGCTGTTGAAGATGAGGAATGGGATGTTATAACCCTGCAGCAATGCAGTCCGCTCAGCGGAATAAGAGAAAGCTACTCACCTTATCTTTCAGAGCTTGCGGAATACTGCCGTATGGTGCAGCCAAGAGCAAAAATAATGCTTCATCAGACATGGGCGTATGATAAAAACTGCCCGCTCACCGCATTTGCAAACTATGGCAGAAGTCAGCAGGAAATGTACCGTATGCTGACCGAAGCATATGTTGATGCTGCACTCGAAGCGGATATCGGCATTATAATTCCGAGCGGCAGAGCTTGGCAAACGGTAAGAAACACTATCGGCGACAAGCTGACCGAGGTTGACGGCTACCACGGCAACGATTTAGGCTGTTACCTTGCAGGTGCGTGCTTCTATGAAACGATATTCGGCAAAAGCATTTATGATAACACCTTTGAAATTCCCGATGTTGATAAGGGTATAATGGAAACGCTTAAAATATGTGCTCATACAGCGGTTGAAAAAGGAATTATCAGAAATGGATATTAATCTTTTAAAAGAATATATAAACAAAATCAGTGAAATCAGAATTGTCGGCAGGGATTTCAGCTTCGGTGAAACGGATTTTCATTTTCTCGGCTTTTACAGAGAAGAAAGCAATCTTTACGCCGTAATTCTTTCTTATAACGAAGAGCTTTTTGAGAAAAAAGAGCAGGCGAAAATTGATGCAATCAACGCCTGCGACCTTGACTGCACCTATAATCCTACAGTGAGAGAATCTGAGCGGCATCGCCTGCTGTTTGATGACCCGATTCTGCATATAACCAAGCTTGTTTCGGGTGATACGAAGCTTGACTCCCACAGCTCAAGCTGCACCCTGCTTGAAAACGGCATTGATGAAAATGTTATTCTGCTTGCAGAATTTATCCGTGCGGGCTGGGAATGCGAAAAATTCCGCTTCACTCCCTTTGACAGACTTTATATAAACAAAGTTGCTTTCACGGGAGAATACACAGAATTCCCCGATATCTCTGAAAAAATCACACTTTCATTTGCAAATACATCCAAGCGCATTCTTGCAGAAATACCGGTTTCGGTTGAAATAGGTACAAATGACAAGAAAATAGAATTACCCTCGGATGAAAATATATATATAAGAGAAGCAAGGCTTCTGGATATGTATGATGAAATGGAGCAGCTCTTCAGCAGCGAGCGATTCCGTGAAATATGCACTCCTGAAGAAATTGAAAAACAGCGTGAAAATTTCATTGAGAATTTTTCACCCTGCTGCCCTAAAGGAAAATATTATATTGCAATAGAATATGAAGCGCATGAAAACACTTCGGTTGAAATCAAGCTGAAATCCGTTCTTGATTCTCCGCCGATTGAAAAAGAAGGCTGCATGGCTTTCATAATTCGCTCCGATTCCGCTCCGCTTCACGACGGATTATCGGTAAAAACAGCCATTATTGATACGCCGTTTGATTCTGATACAAAATCTGTTGAAGCTGAAATTTTTACGGTTTCTGTAACAATAAGCCCGGATAACATAACACTATAAAAACCGAAAGAGCCATGTTCTCTTTCGGTTTTATTTTTTTAAAAAAAGAGAGCAGCCTTGCGACTGCTCCCCAAAATGATTTTTAATTATTCGTTGATTTCGATAACAACGCCTGAACCAACTGTTCTGCCGCCTTCACGGATAGCGAAGCGGAGACCCTTTTCGATAGCGATAGGAGTGATGAGTTCAACATCCATATCAACATTATCGCCGGGCATGCACATTTCTGTGCCTGCGGGAAGGCTGATTACGCCTGTAACGTCAGTTGTTCTGAAATAGAACTGAGGACGGTAGTTGTTGAAGAAGGGAGTATGACGGCCGCCTTCTTCCTTAGTAAGAACGTAAACCTGACCCTTGAACTTTGTGTGGGGGTTGATTGAACCGGGCTTGCAAAGAACCTGACCGCGTTCGATTTCAGTTCTCTGAACACCACGGAGAAGAGCACCGATGTTGTCGCCTGCCTCTGCATAGTCGAGGATCTTGCGGAACATTTCGATACCTGTAACAACAGTCTTTCTCTTTTCATCAGTAAGACCAACGATTTCAACTTCTTCTGAAGTTCTGAGCTGACCTCTTTCAACTCTACCTGTAGCAACTGTACCACGGCCTGTGATGGTGAATACGTCTTCAACAGGCATAAGGAAGGGAAGGTCTGCCTTTCTGTCGGGTGTGGGGATGTAGCTGTCAACAGCATCCATGAGCTCCCAGATGGGTGCAAGTGATGCGTCTGATGTGTCGCCGCCAGCATACTCAAGAGCCTTGAGAGCTGAACCCTTGATGATGGGAGCTTCTTCGTCGAAGCCGTACTCAGCAAGAGTCTCACGGATTTCCATTTCAACGAGCTCGAGAAGTTCGGGATCGTCAACCTGGTCAACCTTGTTCATGAAAACGATGATCTTGGGAACGCCAACCTGACGAGCAAGAAGAAGATGTTCCTTAGTCTGAGCCATGGGGCCGTCTGTTGAAGCGATAACAAGGATAGCACCGTCCATCTGTGCAGCACCTGTGATCATGTTCTTGATATAGTCAGCGTGGCCGGGGCAGTCAACATGAGCGTAGTGACGAGTTTCTGTCTCGTACTCAACGTGAGCTGTGTTGATTGTGATACCGCGCTCTCTCTCTTCGGGAGCCTTATCGATGTTAGCGTAGTCGATGAAGTCTGCGCCGCCCTTCATAGCGAGGGTCTTTGTGATAGCAGCAGTAAGAGTTGTCTTACCATGGTCAACGTGACCGATGGTACCGATATTTACGTGGGGCTTATTACGTTCGAATTTTGCCTTTGCCATTGGTATTTCCTCCCTTTTAAATAAGCAAATTATTTTTTCCATGCTCGTGCATGGTTTCATTGTAACAAGTATGGGCTTAAATTTCAAGCCCTTTTTTTAAATTAACGAAACAAATTATCTTTCGCTGATAACTTTTTCGGCAATTGACTTGGGAACTTCAGCATAATGGCTGGGTTCCATAGCGTACTGACCGCGGCCCTGAGTTCTTGAACGGAGAGCTGTTGCGTAGCCGAACATATTTGACAGCGGGATATTTGCGTTGATCTGAACTGCACCTGTTCTTGCTTCTGTGCCCTGAATCATACCGCGGCGTGAGTTGATATCGCCGATAACATCGCCCATGTATTCGTCGGGAACGATGACTGCGGTCTTCATGATGGGCTCCATAAGAATGGGAGCAGCCTTCTTCATAGCGTCCTTGAATGCCATTGATGCGGCAATCTTGAAGGCCATTTCTGAAGAGTCAACTTCGTGATATGAACCGTCGTAAAGTGTTACCTTAACATCAACAACATTGTAGCCTGCGAGAACACCTGTAAGCATTGCGCCCTTGACGCCTGCCTCAATAGCGTTGAAGTATTCCTTGGGAATAGCACCGCCGACGATGTTGTTGACAAACTCGTATCCCTTTTCGGGGTTGGGTTCAATCTTCATCTTAACATGACCGTACTGACCCTTACCGCCTGACTGACGAGAATACTTGGTATCTGTGTCAGCAGCCTGAGTGATTGTTTCACGGTAAGCAACCTGAGGCTGACCTACATTAGCTTCAACCTTGAATTCACGAAGAAGTCTGTCAACGATGATTTCAAGGTGGAGCTCACCCATGCCGGCGATGATTGTCTGGCCTGTTTCTTCATCTGTGTAGCACTTGAATGTGGGATCCTCTTCAGCGAGCTTTGCAAGAGCAATACCCATCTTCTCCTGACCTGCTTTGGTCTTGGGCTCGATGGCAACTCTGATAACGGGCTCGGGGAACTCCATTGATTCAAGAATAACGGGATGCTTTGCATCACAAAGGGTGTCGCCTGTAGTTGTCTGCTTAACACCAACGCAAGCAGCAATATCACCTGCATAGCAGCAGTCGATATCCTGTCTGTGGTTGGAGTGCATCTGCAGGATTCTGCCCATACGCTCGTTATTATCCTTTGTTGAGTTGTAAACAGAAGCGCCTGTTTCGACCTTACCCGAATAAACTCTGAAGAAGCAGAGCTTACCAACGAAGGGGTCGGTAGCAATCTTGAATGCGAGAGCTGAGAAGGGCTCTTCGTCTGAAGAATGTCTTACCTCTTCCTCACCTGTTTCGGGATTGATGCCCTTGATAGCTTCGATATCAGTCGGAGCGGGCATATAATCGATAACTGCATCGAGAAGGAGCTGAACGCCCTTGTTGCGGTATGATGTGCCGCAAACAACGGGAACCATTGTGTTAGCAATTGTTGCCTTTCTGATGCAAGCCTTAACCTCTTCAACAGTAAGCTCTTCGCCTTCAAAGAACTTCTCAAGAAGAGCATCATCCTGCTCAGCAACATGCTCAATGAGTTCGTCGTGATACTTCTGAGCAATTTCCTTCATATCATCGGGGATATCTGTAACAGTGATGTCAATACC
Organism: Clostridia bacterium; assembly: GCA_017403185.1. GTDB lineage: Bacteria > Bacillota > Clostridia > Oscillospirales > Acutalibacteraceae > CAG-177. The sequence continues at coordinate 38,825 of JAFQON010000042.1, read as the reverse complement.
CTTATCATCATTGTAGTAATAAGCCTTCATGATAACAAGGTCGATAATTCCCACGAAATCTGATTCGGCACCGATGGGGAGCTGAATGGGAACTGCATTACACTTAAGGCGTTCCTTCATCATATCTACAACTCTGTAGAAATTTGCACCCAAGATGTCCATCTTATTAACATAGACCATTCTGGGAACACGGTATTTATCAGCCTGTCTCCAAACGGTTTCAGACTGGGGCTCAACGCCGCCCTTAGCGCAAAGAACCGTTACCGAACCATCAAGAACTCTGAGTGAACGCTCAACTTCAACAGTGAAGTCAACGTGACCCGGGGTATCAATGATGTTGACACGGTGGTCCTTCCAGAAACAGGTGGTAGCAGCGGATGTGATGGTAATACCACGCTCCTGCTCCTGCTCCATCCAGTCCATGGTAGCGGCGCCATCGTGTGTTTCGCCAATCTTATGAGTCTTACCTGTATAGAACAGGATACGCTCAGATGTGGTGGTTTTGCCGGCGTCAATGTGAGCCATAATACCAATGTTTCTGGTCATCTCAAGAGATACCTGTCTTGGCATATGAACCTCCGAAAAATTTTAGTAAAATATATTATGCGCAGATTACCATCTGAAATGTGCAAATGCCTTGTTGGCTTCTGCCATCTTGTGAGTATCTTCACGCTTCTTGAATGCTGAACCGGTTGAGTTGGTAGCATCAATGATTTCGTTGGCAAGTCTTTCCTTCATTGTTCTTTCTGAACGCTGACGGCTGTAAAGTGTGATCCAACGAAGACCGAGAGTCTGTCTTCTCTCGGGGCGAACCTCCATGGGTACCTGATAGGTAGCACCGCCGACACGGCGAGCCTTAACCTCAAGAACGGGCATAACATTTTCCATTGCTGCCTCGAAAACCTCAAGGGGTTCCTTACCTGTTTTTTCTTTGACAATCTCAAAAGCATCATATACGATCTTCTGAGCCACGCCCTTCTTACCGTCATACATAACATTGTTGATGAGACGGGTTACGAGCTTTGAGTTGTAAAGCGGATCGGGCAAAACTTCTCGTTTTGCGATATTGCCTCTTCTTGGCACGTCGCTTCCCTCCTTCATAGTAATGATATCATAGGTACTCGAGTGACAAATTCCCGTGGCGCCAACGCAGAGGCATACTATATATAATATACCCTTGCATTGGAGAAAAGCTTTTTGCTTTTTCAGCCTGCAAGAAGATTTGTCTTAACTAAAGTGGTTGCGGTTATTATTTCTTTGCTGCCTTGGGACGCTTTGCGCCGTACTTTGAACGGCTCTGCATTCTGCCGTTAACGCCCTGGGTATCAAGTGAACCGCGGATGATGTGGTAACGCACACCGGGAAGGTCCTTAACACGGCCGCCTCTGATAAGAACAACTGAGTGCTCCTGGAGGTTGTGACCGACACCGGGGATATAAGCTGAAACCTCAATGCCGTTTGTGAGACGAACTCTGGCAATCTTACGAAGTGCTGAGTTGGGCTTTTTGGGGGTTGCAGTCTTAACAGCGGTGCAAACACCACGCTTCTGGGGTGAATCCTGATCTGTAAGAACATTCTTCTTTGAGTTCAGACCCTTAAGAAGTGCGGGAGCCTTGGGCTTCTTCACAAGTGTTTCTCTACCGTTACGAACAAGCTGGTTAAAGGTAGGCAATAAACTCTCTCCTTTCTTTGAATATTATATCGTGACGAAACCCCGCACTTTTGCAAGTGCAGGAATTTCGGACACCACAATTTTGTATTTTATCACATGTCGACTCGGTTTGTCAACACTTTTCACAAAAATCACTCAGCATTTTCAGCAATATTGACCGAGTTCCCTGTGGGATACACTTCAACATTGTTGTAACACTTCATACCGGTACCTGACGGGAGCAGTTTACCGATAATAACATTTTCCTTAAGACCCATAAGAGGATCAACCTTGCCCTTGATAGCGGCATCGGTGAGAACTCTTGTTGTTTCCTGGAATGAAGCGGCTGAAAGGAATGAGTCTGTTGCAAGCGAAGCCTTGGTGATACCCATGAGAGTGGGCATGCAGGTTGCAACCTTGGGCTCCTCGCCTGCTTCTGCAGCCTCTTTGATGATGCGTTCATTTTCAAGACGGAATTCCATCTTTTCAACAACAACGCCGGGCAGGAACTTGGATGCGCCGGGATCGGCAATTCTAACCTTTCTCATCATCTGGCGAACGATAACCTCGATATGCTTATCGTTGATATCAACACCCTGCATACGGTAGGTTCTCTGAACCTCTCTGATGAGGTAATCGTGAACAGCTTCAACGCCGAGAATTGCAAGAATATCGTGGGGGTTCTGAGCGCCTTCGGTAAGCTGTGCACCCTTTGAAATCTTCTGACCCTCTTCAACCTTAAGACGGAAGCCGTAAGGAATAAGATAAGTCTTTTCGTCGCCGTCGTCGCCCGTAACAACAACATGCTGGCTCTTCTTGATTTCTCTGAATGAAACAACACCGTCGATTTCACTCATGATAGCAAGCATCTTGGGCTTGCGTGCTTCGAAGAGCTCTTCAATTCTGGGAAGACCGGTGGTAATATCGGACTGGTCGGCAGCACCGCCGGTGTGGAAGGTTCTCATTGTAAGCTGAGTACCGGGTTCACCGATGGACTGAGCAGCGATAATACCTACTGCTTCACCGACTGTTACGGGATCACCTGTTGCAAGGTTTGCACCGTAGCACTTGATACATACGCCGTGTTCTGCGCAGCATGAAAGAAGTGAGCGAATCTTGATCTGTGCCTTTGCACCTTCGGGAAGCTCGCCTGATGCAATCTTCTTATCGGTTTCGCCCTGAACGCTTGCCGCAACCTTTTCGGCAACGACATCGGTCATCATAACATCCTTGGATGCAAGAAGCTCGCCTGTTGCGGGGTCAACATAGTCTTCAAGAAGGAATCTGCCGGTAAGTCTTTCTGCAAGACCTACAATCTTTCTGCCGCCGAATTTGGGATCACCGTCATAGATATCATATACATTAATACCTTCTGTGCAGTGGCAGTCCTCCTGACGGATGATAACATCCTGCGAAACATCAACAAGGCGGCGGGTAAGGTAACCCGAGTCAGCGGTACGAAGCGCTGTATCGGCAAGACCCTTACGGGCACCACGGGATGAAATGAAGTATTCTGAAATATTAAGGCCTTCACGGTAGTTAGCCTTAATGGGAACCTCAATTGTTTTACCTGCAGTGTTGGCGATAAGACCACGCATACCTGCAAGCTGACGAAGCTGTGAATCGTTACCACGGGCACCGGAGTCAAGCATCATGTTGATGGGATTGAACTTCTTGAAGTTCTTCTTGAGCTCTGCGGCAACTTCCTTGGTGCATTCTTCCCAAGCTTTGATAACTTCTTCAGAGCGCTCATCATTGGTGATAAGACCTCTTTCGTAGTTTCTTGTAATCTTTGAAACCTTGTTTTCAGCCTTCTGAAGGAGCTCCTTCTTCTGGGGAGGAATGGTTGCGTCGATAACGGCAACGGTGATACCGCTTCGTGTTGAATATCTGTAGCCCTGAGCCTTGATTTTATCAAGAACATCGGCTGCGGTTGCAGTGCCGTGAACCTTGATGCAGCGGTCAATAATCTTGCCGAGCATCTTCTTGTTGACAAGCACATCAACTTCGGGAGTGAAGAGATTTTCGGGCTTGGATCTGTCAATGAATCCGAGGTCCTGAGGAACGGGATTATTGAAGATAACCTTGCCGAGGGTTGTTTTTACAAGCTGAGTAACGGTTTTGCCGTCAACTTCCTTTGACATACGGATTTTGATGTTTACATGAAGACCGATATCGCCTTCATCATAAGCCATCATAGCCTCGTCAACGCTTGTGTATGTGTTGTATATGAGAATTCTCTCGCCGTTTTCGTCGAGAATGAGATTGCCGTTTTCATCCTTTGCTTCTCTTGCAGCACCGGGTTCATACGGATTATCGGGGTTGTAGTCCGAATTTTCAGGATTGTTGTCGTTGGTCATTGTAAGATAGTATGAACCGAGGATCATATCCTGTGTGGGAACTGCAACGGGGCGACCGTCTGAGGGCTTGAGAAGGTTGTTGGCAGCAAGCATGAGGAATCTTGCCTCAGCCTGAGCTTCTGCTGAAAGGGGAACATGAACAGCCATCTGGTCGCCGTCGAAGTCGGCGTTGAAAGCCGTACATACGAGGGGATGAAGTCTGATTGCTCTGCCTTCAACAAGAACGGGCTCGAAAGCCTGAATGCCGAGTCTGTGAAGAGTGGGAGCTCGGTTAAGCATAACGGGGTGATCCTTGATAACAACTTCAAGAGCATCCCATACTGCGGGATTTGAGCGTTCAACCATCTTACGGGCTGACTTTACATTGCCTGCAACCTCGGTTTCAACAAGTCTCTTCATTACGAAGGGCTTGAAGAGCTCAAGAGCCATCTCCTTGGGAAGACCGCACTGATAGAGCTTGAGTTCGGGGCCGACAACGATAACCGAACGGCCTGAGTAGTCAACACGCTTACCGAGAAGGTTCTGTCTGAAACGACCCTGCTTACCCTTAAGCATATCTGAAAGTGATTTGAGAGCTCTGTTGTTGGGACCTGTTACGGGTCTGCCGCGTCTGCCGTTATCAATAAGGGCATCAACAGCTTCCTGAAGCATTCTCTTTTCGTTTCTGATGATGATGTCGGGTGAGCCAAGCTCCATGAGCTTTGTAAGACGGTTGTTTCTGTTGATAACTCGTCTGTAAAGGTCATTGAGGTCTGATGTTGCAAATCTGCCGCCTTCAAGCTGAACCATGGGTCTAATTTCAGGGGGAAGAACGGGGATAACATCAAGAATCATCCATTCGGGTCTGTTGCCCGACTGTCTGAAGGCTTCAACAACCTCAAGTCTCTTGAGTGCCTTTGCCTTCTTCTGACCCGATGCGGTTTCCATTTCTTCCTTCAGCTTTTCCGAAAGCTCGTCAAGGTCAATCTCAGCAAGAAGCTCTTTGATAGCCTCTGCGCCCATGCCTGCCTTGAAGTCGTCTTCGTAGCGAAGTCTGTATTCCTCGTAATCCTTCTCTTCAAGAGTCTGATACTTCTCGAGGGGAGTATCGCCGGGATCAATAACGATGTGCTTTGCAAAATAGAGAACCTTTTCAAGGTCTCTGGGTGATATATCAAGGATAAGACCCATTCTTGAGGGGATACCCTTGAAATACCAGATGTGAGAAACGGGAGTTGCAAGCTCGATATGACCCATTCTCTCACGGCGAACCTTTGCACGGGTAATTTCAACACCGCAGCGTTCGCATATCTTGCCCTTATAACGGATTCTCTTATACTTTCCGCAATGGCATTCCCAGTCCTTCTGTGGGCCGAAAATCTTTTCGCAGAAAAGGCCGTCCTTTTCGGGCTTGAGTGTTCTGTAATTTATTGTTTCGGGCTTTTTAACCTCACCGTATGACCATTCTCTTATCTGATCGGGTGAAGCAAGACCGATTTTTATGGATTCAAAAGTAAGATTGCTGTTGGATTCAATATTTTCCATTAAACGATGCCCCTTCCGTAAGTTACTTTTGGAAAATGGCGATTATTCATAATCGTCCTCCGAGGGTTCAAAATCGAAGCCGTAGTCTTCAACTCCCATATCTTCCTGCATATCGCCGAAATCGTCATCATCGCCGAGGTCTCTGATAAATATATCGTTATCTTCGCTGTCCTCGTCAATCATGAAATCGTCGCTCTGCTCGGCGTCGTTGACATTCTGGAACGCCTTGTCATCCGAAACAAAGCCCACATCGTCGCCGTCAAAGCTCTGGCGAAGGTCGATTTCTTCGTCGTTCTCATCGAGAACCTTGATGTCGAGCGCAAGAGCCTGAAGCTCCTTAACAAGAACCTTGAAGGATTCGGGAACGCCGGGAGTGGGAACATTCTTGCCCTTGACGATTGCTTCGTAGGTTTTAACTCTGCCCACAACATCGTCGGACTTGACTGTAAGGATTTCCTGAAGAGTATAGGCTGCACCGTAAGCTTCGAGTGCCCAAACTTCCATTTCACCGAAACGCTGGCCGCCGAACTGAGCTTTACCGCCGAGGGGCTGCTGAGTAACGAGTGAGTAGGGACCTGTTGAACGGGCATGAATCTTATCGTCAACAAGGTGATGAAGCTTGAGGTAGTACATGACGCCGACTGTTACGGGGTTATCAAATCTGCGGCCTGTTCTGCCGTCTGTAAGAATTGACTTACAGTCGAGGCGGAGCTGAGGAACCTTTGACGGGTCAAACTCAACGCCCTTCTCAGCAGCTTCTTTTTCAGCCTTTTCCATTGCAACACGGTTTGCTTCTTTGAAAGCTTCGGTGATATCTTCTTCATGAGCACCGTCGAAAACGGGTGTCATAACATTGATGCCGAGGTTTCTTGCGGCAAAGCCGAGGTGAACTTCGAGAACCTGACCGATGTTCATACGAGAGGGAACACCGAGGGGGTTAAGAACAATATCAAGAGGTGTGCCGTCGGGAAGGAAGGGCATATCTTCCTGAGGAAGAATTCTTGAAACAACACCCTTGTTGCCGTGACGGCCCGCCATCTTATCGCCGACTGAAAGCTTACGCTTCTGAGCGATATAGCAGCGAACAACCTTGTTTACGCCGGGTGACAGCTCATCGCTGTTTTCTCTTGTGAATACCTCAACATTGACAACAATGCCGTATTCACCGTGGGGAACCTTAAGAGAGGTGTCTCTGACTTCCTTTGCCTTTTCGCCGAAGATTGCACGAAGCAGTCTTTCTTCGGCGGTGAGCTCGGTTTCGCCCTTGGGTGTAACCTTACCTACAAGGATGTCGCCTGAGTGAACCTCTGCACCTATTCTGATAATTCCTCGTTCGTCAAGGTTGCCGAGAGCATCCTCACCGACATTGGGAATATCTCTTGTGATTTCTTCGGGGCCGAGCTTGGTATCTCTTGCCTCTGTTTCGTATTCTTCAATGTGAACGGATGTGTATACATCGTCACGAACAAGCTTTTCGTTGATAAGAACTGCGTCTTCGTAGTTGTAGCCTTCCCATGTCATGAAGCCTACAAGCGCATTCTTGCCGAGGCTGATTTCACCGTGGTCTGTTGCAGGGCCGTCGGCGATAACCTCACCCGCCTGAACCTTCTGACCGAGTGAAACGATGGGTCTCTGATTTGTGCAGGTGCCCTGGTTTGAACGCATGAACTTGATAAGCTCATAGTGGTCCATGGTGCCGTCGTCGTTCTTCATGTCGATGCTGTCTGCGCTGACCTTGGTGATGATACCCGCTTTCTTTGCAAGCACGGTAACACCCGAGTCAACTGCAGCCTTGTATTCCATACCTGTGCCGACGATGGGGGCGCAGGTCTTGAGAAGGGGAACTGCCTGACGCTGCATGTTTGAACCCATGAGCGCACGGTTGGCGTCGTCGTTCTCAAGGAAGGGAATCATTGCGGTAGCAACCGAAACAACCATCTTGGGAGAGATATCCATGTAATCAACTTTTGAACGGTCGATTTCAATGAATTCGTCTCTGTAGCGGGCTGTGATTTTTTCTCTGACAAAGCAGTTGTTTTCATCAAGGGCTTCGTTAGCCTGAGCAACGATGAAATCGTCTTCTGTGTCAGCAGTCATATATTCAACTTCATCAAGAACTCTGCCTGTTTCTTTGTCAATCTTTCTGTAGGGAGCCTCGATAAAGCCGTATTCGTTGATTTTTGCGAATGTTGCGAGGTAAGAGATAAGACCGATGTTGGGACCTTCAGGAGTCTCAATGGGACACATTCTGCCGTAGTGCGAATAGTGAACATCTCGAACCTCGAAACCTGCTCTGTCTCGTGAAAGACCGCCGGGGCCGAGAGCCGAAAGACGGCGCTTGTGAGTAAGCTCTGCAAGGGGGTTGGTCTGGTCCATAAACTGTGAAAGGGGTGATGAACCGAAGAATTCTTTGATGGCAACCATAACGGGGCGGATGTTGATAAGAGTCTGCGGAGTAATCTTATCTTCGTCCTCCTGAGCCTGAATAGCCATTCTCTCACGGACTACTCTTTCCATTCTTGCAAGACCGATTCTGAACTGATTCTGAAGCAATTCGCCTACGCAGCGGATTCTTCTGTTGCCCAGATGGTCGATATCGTCAACATTACCTACACGCTTGGTGAGGCAGTTGACATAGTTGACTGATGCGAAGATATCGTCAACGATGATGTGCTTGGGGATAAGGTCGTCGCAGCGCTCTGCCATCTCTGCAAGAAGAGCTGCCTTGTCGTCACCGCACTTCTCGATAACCTCGTGAAGAACGGAATAGCGTACCTTCTCGTTTATGCCGATTTCATCGAGCTCGGCTTTTGAGATGCTGTCAGGAAGAAGCGCATCGGCATAAACCATGCCGTTTGAGATAACGAACAGCTCACTGCCGTCCTCGCAGGCAACAACAACCTTCATTACGCCTGCCTGCTCTATTTCAAGAGCCTTCTGCTTTGTGAGCACCTCACCGGGCTCTGCAAGAAGCTCGCCTGTGTACTCTGAAATAACGGGCTGAGCAACAGTGCAGCCGGGGAGACGGTTGAGCATTGAAAGCTTCTTGTTGTATTTGTAGCGGCCTACTCTGGAAATGTCATATCTGTGGGGGTCAAAGAAAAGATTATCGATGTGCTGCTGAGCGGATTCAAGAGTTACGGGCTCACCGGGGCGAAGCTTCTTGAATACTTCCATAAGAGCTTCTTCGGTGTTCCTTGTTTCATCCTTCTCCATGGTGGCTTCGAGCTTGTTATCCTCACCGAAGAAACGGCGGATATCATCGTTCGAGCTCAGACCAAGAGCACGGATAAACGCAGTGATGTAAATTTTTCTGTTTTTGTCAATGCGGACATAGAACAAATCGTTGGCATCTGTTTCATACTCAAGCCATGCACCTCTGTTGGGGTTGATTGTGCTTGTGTAGAGCTCAATACCGGTCTTGTCGTGAGTCATTCCGTAATAAACGCCGGGTGAACGGACAAGCTGTGAAACAATAACACGCTCTGCGCCGTTGATGACGAAGGTGCCGCTCTCGGTCATGATGGGGAAGTCGCCCATGTAAACCTCAGACTCCTTGATGATGCCGGTTTCTTTGTTCTGCAAGCGAACGGTAACTCTCATGGGAGCTGCATAGGTAGCGTCGCGCTCCTTGCATTCGCGAACTGTGTACTTGGGCTTGTCGTCCATTCTGTAGTCAACAAAGCTGAGCACCCAGTTGCCGGTGTAATCCGTGATGTCCGCAGTGTCACGGAAAACCTCCTTAAGACCTGTTTCGATGAACCATTTGTAGGAAGCCTTCTGGATTTCAATGAGGTTGGGCATATCCATAACTTCATTGATTTTTCCGAAGCTCTGACGCTCGCAGCTTCCGCGTTTAACGGTATTCGTTTTCAGCATTAGGCTAAATCACTCCGTTTCTTTAAATCTTCCATTTCCATGTGGAAAGCCGAATTATATTGCCGAAATCAATGCCTGAATCCTTAAAAAATAGTCAAATATTTTTTAATTATAAGACAATAAATTCCATTATAATATGCAGGATAGCATTATATTCTTACAAAGTCAAATTGTCAATATTAATTTTTAATGTTCGTATGAATAAACAAAATATTTCTGTTTCGGACAACTTTATTTGTGCATTATTTTTTCACTTTTGTTGATTTTGACTATATTTTTCTGCAACTCTTCCGAGTGTTTCAAAAACGGGCATAAAAAAGCGGTGTAAAACACCTTAAATCGGGCATTTTCACCGCTCAGATTCACAGAATAACCGGTCTTAGTTTCTTTTCTTCACCGCATTCCCTTACCTCATCAAAGCAAAGCGAATATATATCCCCTGCCCTGCACTCGGCGCCAAAAAGTCTCTGTGCCTCCTCACCGAGACAGGATATATCTGCCGCCTTTGTTATAACGGGAAGGGCTGCCGTATCATACGCTTTTCTTATGAGCTCCGCACCTCTTGCGTTGAAGCCCGTGACCCTGATATACGGCACGGGGGTTGCAAGGTCATCGGCGGTTATGCCGAGAAAGCTGTTGAGCACAATCCTGCGTATGCGTGCGTGCGAATACCTTTTGGTTTTGGCAAGCGTATATAATTCCTCAAGGCTTTTTGCATCCTGCGCAGCAGAAAGAATTCTGTTTTCAATCCCCTCACTCACATCAGGTGCACCTGCAATTTCAGACCCCTCTGCCGTTCTCATTTTGTATAAAATTGCTCTTTCAATCTTATTGATGTCCGATATTTCACATTCGGAATACAAGGCACCGTCAGGCACAAAGCGGCTCCATTCGCCGCCGTTACGGATTTTTTCTCTGATAAGCGATGCCGATGCAATTCTGCCGTTTGAGTCGGCAGAATCATGCTCCGCACCCTCACGGGCAAAGGTTACAGGCTTCATTCTGCTGTTTATTCGGTTTATTGCCGCCGCATATTCAACGCCGAGAATGTTATTCGGAGTTTTGATTATATCCGCATATACGGGATTGATTTCACGCAGAGCATTCTCCCTTGCAGATGCAAAGGATATTCCTTTTTTCAGCTCATCGGCAAGCAGATCTTTGATTTTATCCCCGTAAACAGCCTTTGCGGTTTCGATTATTTTATCGGCATTTCCGCATTCGCTGCCGAAAACGAGCCAATCGACGCAGCCCAGAGAATTCAGGATTTCAACGCCTGCCCTTGCAAAGCTCTGAGCACCCGAAACCGCATAAGGCACGGGAAGCTGCACCACAAGGTCTGCACCGCCGGCAAGAGCAGCCCTTGTTCTTTCGATATGGTGAAAAAGCGCCGGCTCGCCCCTCTGCACAAAATTGCCGCTCATAACCGCAACAACATGAGTTGCTCCCGCCGCCCTTGCTTTTTCGATAAGCAGAGCGTGTCCGTTATGAAAAGGATTGTATTCGGCTATAATTCCCGCTGTAAGCATAATTCTGCCTTTCTTGAATAAAATACTTGAAAAATTGTTTCATTGGTTATATAATATAACAGTTATTGAAACAAATCAAGCATAGGAGTGTTAAAATTGAAAATTCTTGTTATCAACTGCGGCAGCTCATCACTCAAGTATCAGCTTTTCGATATGGAAAACGAAACTGTTCTTGCAAAGGGCAACTGCGAAAAAATCGGCAACGCCGACAGCTTCATCGGCGGCTCGGCAAACGGTGAAAAATTCGAAACACCCGTTCTTATGACCAACCACACCGAAGCCTTCCTTCAGGTTAAGAAGGCTCTCACCGAAGGCGCCTCAAAGGTTATTGACGACCTCAGCGAAATTTCGGCTATCGGCCACAGAGTTGTTCAGGGCGGTGCTCTCTTCAAGGAAAGCACACTCGTTAACGACGAAGTTATCAAGGGCATTGAAAGCCTTTGCGACCTTGCTCCCCTTCACAATCCCGCACACATTCAGGGTATCAGAGCCTGCGTTGATGTTTTCGGCGAGGGCGTTCCTCAGGTTGTTGTTTTTGACAACGCATTCCATTCAACAATGCCCGCTGAAGCATATATGTTCCCCATTCCTTACGAATACTATGAGAAGTATGCTATCCGCCGCTACGGCTTCCACGGCACATCACACAGATTTGTAAGCGCACGCTGTGCAGAGGTTATGGGCAAGAATATTGAGGACCTCAAAATCGTTACCTGCCACCTCGGCAACGGTTCATCAATCACCGCTGTTAAGGGCGGCAAGTGCATCGACACCAGCATGGGTCTCACTCCCCTTGACGGCTTCATCATGGGCACACGCTGCGGCGCTGTTGACCCCTCGGTTATCACCTACCTTCAGCAGAAGGAAGGCTGGACCCCCGCTGAAACAGACACAATCCTCAACAAGAAGTCGGGTGTTCTCGGCGTTTCGGGCGTAGGCAGTGACGACAGAGATGTTTCTGCAGCTGAGGCAAACGGCAACGAAAGAGCTCACCTTGCAAGAAGCATTCAGAAGTATCAGGTTCGCAAGCTCATCGGCAGCTATGTTGCAGCCATGGACGGCGTTGATGCTATCGTATTCACAGGCGGCATCGGCGAAAACACAATCGACCTTCGTGCAGATGTTTGCAACAACCTCAGCTACCTCGGCGTTGAGCTTGATGCTGAAGCAAATGAGGTTATGAGAAGAGGCAAGGAAGGCGAAATCTCAACCGCAAATTCAAAGGTTAAGGTATTTGTTCTTCCCACAAACGAAGAGCTTGTTATCGCAAGAGACACCAAGGCTATCGTTGAAGCTATGTAATCACAAAAGCTGACGGGTACGGTTTTTTATGCCGTACTCGTTTTTATTTTTTGTTGACTATTCCGCCGTACTATAGTATAATGTTTTAATAATATAAATATAAGAGGGATGAATTTGGAATACATTGCTCCGATTTATAAATCCGCCGCAGAGGCAAGGAACTTTCCCGTTGCGGAGATAAATTCTTTTCATTGGGAGAAGGAAGGCTACTCCCGCCCCGAAAGCTATGCGGCACTGTTTGCCGTTGAAGGCGAGGGAATCCACGCCGTGCTGTGGTCATTTGAGGATAATATCCGCTGTGAATGCTCAGAGCGTGATGACCCCGTTTATACCGACAGCTGCCTTGAGCTTTTTCTTATGCCCGTTGAAGGCGATGCGAGATACATCAACTTTGAGGTGAATCCCAAGGGCGTTTATCTTTCACAGATAGGCGAAAAGCGTGAGGGCAGGCAGTTTATAAAAGAACTGACCGACCTTGAGCCCGTTATCATGCCCGTTGATGTTAAAGCAAATGGCAAAAAGGCATGGGGCTGCGACATACTGCTGCCCGAAAAATTCATTGCTGACCTTTACGGCACAGAATATAAAATCCACCCGTGCGAAATAAAGGGCAATTTTTACAAATGCGCCGATTTATCGGCATCCCCGCATTACGGGGCGCACTTCCCCGTAACCACAGCCGCTCTCGGCTTTCACAACCCCGACTGCTTCGGCAAAATAATCATCAGAAAGGCAGACTGAAATGGATAACAAAATCAATGTTGAAGAGCTTCTCGGAGCTTTTAGTTTTGACGGTGAGCTTGAAAACATAACTCAGCTTCACGACGGTCATATAAACAACACCTACAGGTTCGATTTCCGTGAGGAAAACGGCGAGCTCAACAGATATCTTGTGCAGGAGCTCAACACCTATGTTTTCAAGGACCATGAGGGGCTCATGAACAATGTTCTCGGCGTTACGAGCCATATGCAGAAAAAAATACTTGAAAACGGCGGAGATATCAAAAGGGAATGCCTTTGCGTTTATCCCGCAAAAGACGGCAAGCCTTTCTATATGGACGGCGGCAACCGCTGCTGGCGATGCTACAACTTTATTTATGATGCACACTCATACCAGAGCGTTGAAAACGAAGAGGTTTTCTTCAATGCAGCGGAATCCTTCGGCAGATTTCAGCAGATGCTTGCGGATTATCCGATTGACAGCCTTGTTGAAACCATCCCCAACTTCCACAACACCGTTTCGAGATTTGCAGACTTCAAAAAGGCAGTTGCAGATAACCTTTCAGGCAGAGCCGAGCAGGTCAGGGAAGAAATTGATTTTGTTCTTGACCGTGAAGAAGATTGCGGCATATTGCTCAAGCTTCTTGACGATGGCAAGCTGCCCCTGAGAGTTACTCACAACGACACAAAGCTCAACAATGTTATGTTTGACAACGAAACCGACAAGGGAATCTGCGTTGTTGACCTTGACACCGTTATGCCCGGGCTTTCGCTCTATGATTTCGGCGACAGCATCCGCTTCGGCGCAAACACCGCCGCAGAGGATGAAAAGGATGTTTCAAAAGTATCGCTCAGCCTTGATTATTTCAGAGCATACACAAAGGGCTACCTTTCATCTGCAGGCAACAGCCTCACAAAGGAAGAGATAAATCAGCTTGCATTTTCGTCAAAGCTTATGACGCTTGAATGCGGAATGCGCTTTCTCGGCGACTTCATCAACGGCGATGTTTACTTCAAAACCGCCTACCCCGAGCATAATCTTGTGAGATGCCGCACTCAGTTTGCGCTTGTTGCCGATATGGAAAAGAAAATGGACGATATGAAGAATATCGTTGAAAACTGCCGCAAAGAGCTCGGAATATAACAATGATTTCGGATATTCTCAGCGAATTTGAATTCAAAAAGCTCTTTTTCAAATGGCTTCTTGATAATAAAAGGGGCTTTTATCTGGATTCATGCGACTCTGTTGAAGAGTATGCACGGCTTAACCGACTGCCAGAATTCAACTATGTGCACACGCAGTCTCTTCCCGATGAAAACGGCGATCTGACAACGCTTCTGAAAACGAAATATCAGCTTCGGGACTGGCAGACAAAAAGCGGCAGGCATCACGCGGAATTTGAGTTTTACCTTGTGCTCAAAACTTACCTTGACCGCGTTGAAGACGGCCCTGTTGAAATAGGATATATAACAGTGGATTAAAAAAGTCCGCACAAAGCGAAAACTTTGTGCGGATGCGTTGTTTGCTTTTTAAGGGTTTGATTCGCTTTTCGCTGGAGGCCACGCGGGGTCACTGACCCCTGTGTTGTTCCGCCGTACCGAAAAACCAACGGTGCCCTTCGGCATACAAAGACAGCCACAGAGGTCTGTCCCTACACTGTCAAAAAAACAGTTTTACAGCAAGAAAAAGTTTCTTATAAATATTGTTAGCAGGAAATAACCGAAAGTGAAACCTAAACCGCAGGCTAAAAACATAAATAAAATTCCGCCCCAGTCAAATTTTGGCTTATTTCTTTTGACATCAAGTTCAGGATAATACATTTTCAATCCCCATCCGAAGCCAAAAATACCGCCGGGTATGAAATAAAAATACACCATCGGAATCATATCAAAAATTGTTTCAGGATTTAAAAACATTAAAGCAAAAAACACAACAGCAACAATAACGGCAACAGCAATAAAAATATTTCCGGCAACTTCCGCTCTTTCTCCGCGTTTAAACATTCTGTCTTGCTTTTTCTTCAGCTTGGGATTTCTGTCAATGGCATCTTGCGCCTTTGATTCTTTGAGACACATCTCTGCAGCTGCAATTTTCACATTCATTTCAGCTTCAAGTGATGACTTATTGTCATAACGCTCCCATATTTCTCCAACCTTCTGATTACCCGAATATACATCATGTGTTTTTCTCTGCGGCATAAAAATCATCTCCTTTTTTTAAAAATAACATAAACCGCTGTGCTTGTCAACAAACAAACCGTGTAAACTCATATCGGAGTTTACACGGTTTGTTTTATCAATCAATAAAATCTCTGAGCTTCTTGCTTCTGCTGGGGTGGCGGAGCTTTCTGAGAGCCTTTGCCTCAATCTGACGGATACGCTCACGGGTAACGCCGAATTCGCTGCCCACCTCTTCAAGAGTGTGGGGGTGTCCGTCTTCAAGGCCGAAACGGAGAGCAAGCACTTTTGCTTCTCTGGGGGTGAGGGTTTTGAGCACATCGTTGAGCTGCTCTTTGAGAAGAAGCATTGATGCCGCGTCTGCAGGCGCGGGAGCATCATCATCGGGGATGAAGTCGCCGAGATGGCTGTCCTCCTCCTCGCCGATGGGAGTTTCAAGCGAAACGGGCTCCTGAGCAACTCTGAGGATTTCTCTTACCTTATCAACGGGCATATCAAGCTCTGCGGCGATTTCTTCTGCCGAGGGGTCTCTGCCGTTCTTATGAAGAAGCTGGCTGTTTGTCTTTTTAACCTTGTTGATGGTTTCAACCATATGAACGGGGATACGGATTGTTCTTGCCTGGTCGGCAATAGCTCTTGTAATAGCCTGTCTTATCCACCATGTGGCATAGGTTGAGAATTTGAAGCCCTTGGTGTAATCGAACTTATCAACCGCCTTGATAAGACCGAGATTACCCTCCTGAATAAGGTCAAGGAACTGCATTCCTCTGCCCACATATCTTTTTGCAATGCTTACAACAAGGCGCAGATTTGCCTCCGCAAGGCGCTGCTTTGCCTTCTGATCGTCATCCGCAATTCTGATAGCAAGCTCAATCTCCTCTTCAGGGGTAAGAAGGGGCACTCTGCCGATTTCCTTAAGGTAAACCTTAACGGGGTCATCAACAGTCATTCCCTTTTCGTCACCGCCGCCGATATCAAGCGCCTTGGGAAGATCAACATTGAAATTCTCGATTGCCGCACTGGACAAATCGTCCACAACCTCGATATTGTTGGCTTCAAGCGTTTCATAAAGCTTGTCCAGCTCTTCAATATCAAGGTCCATCTCGACAATATAGGTGTCAATCTCCTGAGTTGTCAGCTTGCCTGCCGCTTTACCCTTTTCCACCAGTGTTTTAAAAGGTATCTTCTTTTCGTTTCCTTCCATAAAACTCACATCCTAATATATATTTTATTTTTTCTTAAACAACTTAAGAAATTCCTCGTCACTCATGGAAGATGTATCCGTTATTTTTTGCGACGATTTATCTTTAAGCACCTCTATGCAGTCCTCACACTCTCTGAGAGTGTTGCCGAGAGTTGAAGAAAGGTGAAAAATTCTTGTTACGGAATCCATTTCCTCAGGCGTAAAATCTGCCGAAAAAGCACTCAGATTCGGCTCAATACCGTTTTCGAGAGCTTTCACGAGGCTTTGCATAATTCTGCGGTTGAATGCCGTGACAAAATCCTCGGGTGAGATGCGTTCTTTTAATTTATTATAAAAATCGGGGTTTCGCATAAACGAAGCAATGAGCGTTTCCTCCGCCCTTGCAGCCTTTAAATTCGCCGCACGCTCGGGATTGTTTTTATCCTCAAAGCTTTTTTCGATTGCCGCCATTTCTTCTTTATGCTTTCTTGATTCTTCAAGCCGCCTGAGCTTGCCCTCGGCAGATTTAATCTGCGCTTTTATGCTGTCGGCACTCACACCGAGCTCGTTTGAAAGGCGTGTCGAATAGATATCACGCTCTATCGTGCCGCAGGAAGCAAGCACCTGAGCAGCGGCAATGAGGAATTCCACCTTGCCGTCATCTGTTGACAAATCACGCTTTGCACGCTCTTCAAGCAGCTTGTATTCGGTTGTGCTTGCCGCCCCTTTGAGCAAATCGGCAAATCTTTCTTTGCCGTGGGTGCGTATTATTTCGTCAGCATCCTTGCCGCCCGTCATCTGCACAACCCTGAGCTTAAGCCCCGTTTTGTTGAGCACTCCCAATGCCCTTGCGGTTGCCGTGCGGCCTGCGCCGTCATTGTCATAGCAGATTATAACCTCATCCGCATATCGTGAAAGCAGATTTGCCTGCTCGTTGGTGAATGCCGTGCCCAGGCAGGCGATTGCATTGGTAAAGCCCGCCTGATGAAGGGCGATAACATCCATATAGCCCTCAACAAGAATCAACTTGTTGTCGTTTGCGTTTTTCGCAAGATTGAGTCCGAAAACTCCGTTGCTCTTTTTATAAACAAGGGTATCGGAGGTGTTTATGTATTTGGGCTTTGAATCGTCCATAACTCTGCCGCCAAAGGCAATAACATTGCCCCGAAGGTCAATTATGGGAAACATCACTCTGTTTCTGAAATTATCGTAAAAGTTCGTTCTGCCGTCTTTATCGGAACGCCGTGCAAGGTTTGCAAGCACAAGCTCATGCTCGGTAAAGCCCTTTGATTTAAGGTGATTTATAAGCTCTCGCCAATCGTTGGGAGCATAGCCCAGACCGAAACGGCGGATTGTGTTTATTGAAAGACCTCGGTTAAGAAAATAATCGAGTGCAGCTCTGTTTTTCGGGTCCATAAGGCATTCGTGGTAAAATCTCGCCGCCTCTCGGTTTGCGCTGAGCAGCTTCATGCGCTGCTTTGACAGGGTATCGTCATAACCGTCCTCCGGCATTGACATTCCTGCCATCTGCGCAACAGATTTGACTGCCTCGATATAATCGAGATTTTCCATCCGCCTTACAAAAGTTATAACATCTCCGCCCGCACCGCAGCCGAAGCAATAAAAAGAGTTGCTCTCGGGGTAAACGGTGAACGACGGAGTTTTTTCATTATGAAAAGGGCACAGACCCACAAGGGTTTTACCCCTGCGTTTAAGGGTGATGCTTGATGAAATAACGGATTCTATATCTACCTTTTCCTGAAGCTCCTGAATGAATCTCTCGTTTATCCGCACAAGCTCACCGCCCTTTCTTTATCAAATATCTATAAAAAAATCATCTGTTTTGCTCCATGCCTTGGGCACATAAAGCTCGTTGAAAACACGCACTGCGTATCTGTCCGTCATGCCTGCGATAAAATCGCAAGCCGCAACAGCAAGACCGTCACGCTCTGCTATGCCCTGAAACTGATAGGGCAGATTTTCGGGCTTCTTTGCAAAGTGAAAGTAAAGCCGCTGAATCATATCGACCGCCTTTTTCTCTTCACTTTTGCAGGCGGGGTTTGTATAAACCTTGGCAAACATGAAGCTGTGAAGCTCGTCAAACGCTTGCTTTATGCCCGCTTCGAGCACTATATCGTCAACACTGTTTTCAATGCAGCTCATAACAAGAGTGTTTATTCTGGCACTTTTTGATGTGCCGAGCTCATGGCGGATTGCAAGCGGAATATCTTCCTCACTCATAATGCCCGCAACGGTTGCATCGTCAATATCGTGATTTATATATGCAATTCTGTCAGCAAGGCGCACAACTCTGCCCTCGAGCGTTGCAGCCTGCTCACCGTTGGTGTGGCGCTCAATGCCGTTGCGCACCTCAAAGGTAAGATTAAGCCCCTTGCCCTCTTTTTCAAGCACATCAACAACTCTCATGCTCTGCTCATAATGCCTGAAGCCTGACGGGCAAACATCGTTGAGTGCTCTTTCGCCTGCATGGCCGAATGGGGTGTGACCCAAATCATGACCGAGCGCAATGGCCTCGGTAAGGTCGCCGTTGAGCATAAGTGCGCCCGAAATCGTCCTCGCAATCTGCGACACCTCAAGGGTGTGGGTAAGACGGGTGCGGTAATGGTCGCCCTCGGGCGAGAGAAACACCTGAGTTTTGTGCTTCAGCCTTCTGAAGGAGCTGCAGTGAATTATCCTGTCTCTGTCACGCTGAAAAACCGTTCTTACGGGGCATTCCTCTTCCGCACGCAATCTGCCCTTGCTGCTTTGTGCAAAGGCGGCAAGCGGTGATAACAACTGCCTTTCTGCCTGACATACTTTTTCTCTTATGGTCATGCTTCTCACCCCTTCATAAACTAATACGCAGGATTTCCGGTCGATTCCTGCAAGAAAAATATGAACAGTTTGTTAATTATTCCGTTTCATAACTCCCGTGAAAAAGCTCACTGTCTTTGTAAGCC
This sequence comes from Clostridia bacterium, assembly GCA_017403185.1. GTDB lineage: Bacteria > Bacillota > Clostridia > Oscillospirales > Acutalibacteraceae > CAG-177. The sequence goes on along the minus strand of JAFQON010000042.1, from coordinate 19,539 downwards.
TGTCAAAAAGTGACGGATTCCATTCCTCGGGCGGTGCGGGGATTATTCCGATTTTTTTCAGAATGTCCGAATACGCCATAAATCTTCGCTGAAAATCAGCGGCATTCTTGTTTGTTTCGTAAGTCCAGCCCGTTTCGGCAACAGCCGTAACACGGGGAAAAAACATATGGCAAAGATGCTCAAAACTATTGATATACTCTGTCCATATCGGTGCTTCCACACCGATAACGGAGCTTTTATCTTTTATTTTTTTGTCAACGGGATTGTAATTATAGGTTTTGATAAGCGGTGTCATACCGTAGGGATAATCGCAATAATAGTGAAAGAAATCGGAGTTTATCATTCTGCCGCCGTCATTTGCAAAGTCAACGGAAAGCTTCTTCTTATCCATCCACATCTGCACGGTAACGCTGCCGTCAACCACCCCGCTTTTAAGGCTTTCGTTCCACACAACAGCTTTTCTTCCCTTTGTTTTGAGGAATTCAACCACCTGATTTGTGAACCAACCCTGAAGGGTTTCTTCATCCTTAAGCCCTTCTTTTTTCATTCTTTCCTGACAGTGAGGGCACTCCTTCCAACGGGCTTTAGGGGCTTCATCGCCGCCGATATGAATATATTCCGACGGAAAAATCTCAAGGATATCCGAAAGAATATCAAACACAACATCAAGAGTTTCATCATTGCCTGCACAAAGAATATCCTCATAAATCCCCTGTGAGGTTTTCACTTCAACCTCTTCGCCCTTGCAGGAAAGCTGAGGGAATGCGTGAAGCAGTGCCGAGGAGTGACCGGGAATATCGAATTCGGGTATAACCGTGATGTATCTTTCTGCGCAATAGTCAACAATTTCCTTCATTTCGTCGGCAGTGAAATATCCGCCGTATTCTCCGCTCTCCTTCAGCCTGCCGAAATCGGAGCTTTTTCGCACGGAGCCCTTCAATGCTGCATCGGGTCTGCGTGAAGAATATATCCGGAAACCCTGGTCATCCGTCAGATGCCAGTGCATAACATTCATTTTGACGCTTGCCGCAGCATCAATAAGCTTTTTGGTATCCTCCACACTGAAAATATGGCGCACGGTATCAAGCATAAAGCCTCTGTGAGCAAAAGCAGGCTTGTCCTCGATTTTAACACACGGACAAACCTCACCAAGCTGAAGAAGAGTCTGCTTTGCATAAAAAACAGCTTTTTCGGACCCGCCAAGAATTTGAACGCCGTTTTTGTCGGCAGTGAGCACATACTCCTCTTGCTCAAGGCTGTCCGAAACAGTTGCGGCAAGCTTTTCTGGGTTGATTTTTGTTTCACCGCCAAGATATGTTATTTTGTTGGGCATGGGTATAACATCAATTCTTTTCACACCATCACTCCGATATAATAACGGGCTGCGGCAACTGCTGCAACCCGTCAAATTTATCAATCTTCTTCCTCTTCCGTTTCTTTTTCAGACTCGGGAAGAATTTCAACCTTAATTTCATCAATTCTGCGTTCATCAATTGAAATAACGGTGAAACGCAGATTTTTATATTCGGCAACAATAGGCTCCTCGCCAATCTCTGAAGGCAGATAGCCGAGCAGGCTTATAACAAAGCCGCCGAGAGTATCGTAATCGCCTTCGGGCAGCTCAACGCCCACGAGTTCATCAACCTCATCAAGATCCGTTGTGCCGTCAACGGTGAAGGTCGTTTCGTTTATCTTCTTGATTTCCTCTTCTTCATCGTCATATTCATCCTGAATATTACCGACTATGGATTCAAGCACATCCTCAAGAGTAACTATACCCGCCGTGCCGCCGTATTCGTCAACAACAACGGCAAACTGTGTGCGGCTTTCATTCATCGCCTTAAAAAGGTCACCGCAGCTCTGAGTTTCAGGCACATAGAGGGTTTTTCTCATTATCTGAGCGATTGTAAGCTCCTCGGGGATGCTGTGACCCACATATTTAAGCAAATCCTTGGCGTAAAGCACACCCACTATGCTGTCGGGGTCATCCTCATAAACGGGGATTCTCGAATATCCGTTTTCAATCGCAAGCTCGGCAACCTCTTCAAGAGAGCGGGTAACCTCGATTGCGGTCATTTCTGTTCTGTGAGTCATGATATCGCCTGCGTCAAGGTCATCAAACTCAAATATATTGTCTATCATTTCCTTCTGAGTGTCCTCAATAACACCCTTCTCGCCGCCCACATCAACCATCATGCGGATTTCTTCTTCTGTAACCTGTTCTTCGTCGGCATTGGGGTCAAAGCGAAGAAGGCGCACAACCGCATTGGTGGAGAGCGCAAGCACCTTGACAAAGGGCTTTGTAACCTTTGCAATAAATGCAAGGATTCCGACCACCTTGAAGGCAACCTTTTCGGGAATCTGCATTCCTATTCTCTTGGGTGCAAGCTCGCCGAGAACAAGAGAAAAATATGATGTGATTATTGTGATAAGCACAACGGAAAAACCGTTGATTACACCTTCGCCGATTCGGGAAACGGGTGTTTTCATCAGAGCATCGGTAAGCATCACCGCAAAATTCTGCGATGCCGATGCCGAGGTAAGGAAGCCCGCAAGGGTAACACCTATCTGGATTGTGGAGAGAAATCGGCTTGAGTCTTCGGTCAGCTTCACAAGCTGCTTTGCCTTTTTGTTGCCCTCTTCGGCAAGACGCTGCATCTTTGTGTCATTGAGAGAAATAATTGCAATTTCACTCATGGCAAAAAATGCGTTCACCAAAATAAGAACAAACAAAAGAACAATCTTGAAAACGATAGAAAGAGGGTCAATCGGTTCAGTTGCACTCAATAAAATCTGAGTCGCAGGGCCGGGGTCATCCATTATGGATTAGCTCCTTTCAATTTTAAAAATAGTGCTTTAATAATAACATATTAAGAATTCTGTGTCAACAACGCTAATTCCGCATCAAAGCCTCTGCCGCAAAGTGCGGAACAAATAATCATAAAAAACGGCAGAAAAGCAAAGATTTTAAGCCCAAATCAGCCAAAATCGAAGCAAATCGGAGATAAGTCCTGTTTTTGGTACATATAAATTGGTACTTTATTAACAGGCGGATATATGTTATAATATATACCATAAAATTTTCGGGAGACAATGCAATGCTTTATTTGATTTTAGCTTCGGCGGGCGGCGGCAAAACCACCCACATAACAAATCTCATAGAACAGTTTTCCGCAGGCGGTCACAAAAAGCTCAGCCTTGTTGTGCCAGAGCAGTTTTCGTTCACAAGCGAAAAAACAATGCTCGGCAAGGTGGGCGCAAAGGCAATGGCGGATATTGATGTGCTCAGCTTCACAAGCCTCGGCGAAAAGCTTGTGGGCAGGCCTGCCTTTCATGAACGCAGAAGGCTCAGCGATTCCGCAAAAGCCGTGCTTATGAAAACCGCTCTCGAAAGCGTGAAGGATAAGCTCACTCTTTACGGCAATCACATAAACCGTAAATCGGTTATATCGGAATTCGTCGCACTTTCCTCCGAATTCAAGCAGAATTCTCTTTCAACCGATGCAGTGCGTCTTGCTCTTGCTCAAACCGAAAACAGCCTGCTCAAAATGAAGCTCGGCGACATAATCACGGTGCTTGATGCTTATGATGCGATGATTGAAGGCAGCTACTTTAATCCTGACAGCCTGCTTGATGAGCTTAACGACATTCTGCCCGAAAGCGACTATTTTGGCGGAAGAATTGTTTTTGTTGACGGCTTCAGAGGCTTCACGGCGCAGGAATACAGGATTATCGGTCATATGCTGAAAAAATCAACGGCGGTTTATATTACACTGTGCACGGATAACCTTCAGAACAGTGATGACGAAACAGACCTCTTTGCTCACACAAAAAGAACCGCACGAAGGCTTATTGAGCTTGCGAAAAAGAACGGTGTTGCCGTTGCCAAGCCGCAATATCTCTCCATGCGCAGCAAATTCAACAATTTTCCGCCGCAGTTCAGAAGATTCTCTTCGCCCGAACTTGCCGCACTTGAGCGTGAGCTGTTTTCACCCTCTCCGAATATCTATGAAGAAGCCTGCGATAACATTACACTTTGCAAGGCTGCGGATATCTATTCCGAATGCGAATATATCGCCTGTACAGCAAAAAAACTGATTCGTGAAAAGGGCTACCGCTGCAAGGAAATTGCGGTTATTGCCCGTGACAGCTCGGGCTACGAAGCACCGTTGAGAAGTGCTCTGAAAAAATGCGGAATATCCGTTTTTGAAGACAGCCGTCAGAGCGTTGATGTTTCACCCGTTGTTGCTCTGCTGAGCAGTGCGGTGAGCATTGCGGCGGCAGGATTTGACACCGAGTCACTTATGAGATATCTCAAAACAGGGCTTGCAGGCGTTGAAACCGACGAGATTTCACAGGCAGAAAACTACGCATATATGTGGAAAATCAGCGGCAGTGCCTGGCTGAGAGAATGGGAGCAGAACCCGAGAGGCTTCGGCGAAGAAATCAACGATGAGGACAGGCAGGAGCTTGAGACCCTCAACGGAATAAGGCAAAAAATCATCTCACCACTTTGTGACCTGCGTGATGCTCTGCGTGACACGACGGGCGAAAAAGCGGCAAACGCCATATATTATTTTCTCGAAAAAATCAATGCTGCAGATAACATCCGTGCCCTTGCGGCATCGCTTGAAAAGCAAGGCGAAACAGGTCTTGCCCTTGAGCTTGAACGGATGTGGAACACGGTTATCGATATCCTTGAAAGCCTCGAAACACTCACAAGAGACCGCAATGTAACCGCCCGTGAAATCGAGGATATGCTGGAGCTTATGCTCGGCGTGCAGACCGTGGGAAGCCTTCCTCAGGGGCTTGACGAAATAACAATAGGCTCTGCAGACAGAATACGCACAGCCGCACCGAAGGTTGTATTTATCGCAGGTGCTAACCACGGCGTATTCCCCGCAATGCCGTTTACAGGCTCGGCTCTTACCGATAAGGACAGGCGCCGCATGAGCGAAATGGGCATTGAGCTCTCCGACTTCGGCGAATACAAGCTTGCAGAAGAAAAGCTGATTGCATACAACGCCTTCTGCTGCGCCTCGGAGATGCTGTTTATCTGCTGCCCCGAAAGGAATTCAAAGGGTGAGCAGCTCACGCCCTCCGAGCTTTATACAAAAATTAAAACTCTCTTCCCCCTCTGCCGTGAAATCAATGCCGCAGAGCTGAACGGTCTGTATTACATTGAAGGCAAGCCCTCCGCATTTGAGCAGCTTGCCGCAAACAAAACGCAAGGCAATGCACTTTATTCATCACTAAAAGAATATTTCAGAGATGATGCGGAATACACGGGCAGGATTGCTGCTCTTGACCGTGCATCGGGCAGCAGAGATTTCAGAATAGAAAGCACAGAAACGGCGCAAAAGCTTTTCGGCAAGGATATGTATATGTCCGCTTCAAGAGTTGAAAGCTTCTACAAATGCCCGTTTGCATATTTCTGCCGCTACGGCATCAAGGCGATGCCGCGAAAAATTGCGGAGCTTGACCCCATGCAGCGGGGCACTGTCATCCACTATGCTCTTGAAATGCTTCTCACAGAGTTTGACCGTGAGGCTCTTCTGAAAATGAGCAGAAACGAAATGTACGATTTCTTTGATAATCTCCTCACAGATTACATGATAACACGCCTTGACGGCGCAAATCAAAGCGAAAGATTCATCTATCTTTTCAAAAAGCTTATAAGCTCCGTTTGCGATGTGGCGCAAAGGCTCATAGCCGAGCTTTCACACAGCAAATTCACCCCCGTTGACTTTGAGCTTAAAATCGGCAATGACGGCGAAATCCCCGCATATGAAGTCGATACCGAAAACGGAAAGGTCATCATCTCGGGCTCAATTGACAGGGTTGACGAGGCGGTTTTAAGCGGTAAAAAATATATCAGGGTCGTTGACTACAAATCGTCGGGCAAGGATTTTGCCCTGAGCGATGTTGTTCAGGGGCTCAATATGCAGATGTTCATTTATCTTTTTGCTCTTTGGGAAAACGGCGGCAAAAAATACGGCGGATTTACCCCTGCAGGTGTGCTCTACTGCCCTGCAAACTCTCCGCTTGTTTCGGTTGACAGAGGCACGGATGCCGCAACTCTTGAAAAAGAAATCCAAAAAAAATGCGGCATGAACGGCATTGTGCTTGACGACCCCGAGGTTGTGGTTGCCATGGATGAAAGCGAAAGCGGTCTTTATGTACCCGCTAAAATCTCAAAAGGCACTCTGAAAGGCTCGCTTATCGGGCTTAAACAGCTTGAAAAGCTCAAAGAAAAAGCCGATTCGGTGCTTGCGGAGATGGCAGATGCCCTTCATTCGGGTGAAATCCCTGCTTACCCCGCCTACGGCAAAAGCTATAAAAAAGTATGTGAATACTGCGAATATAAATCGGTTTGTTCTTATGAAGAAAACATCCCCGTCAAGGAGCTTGACGATTGGGATTTGAATACCGTTCTTGAAAATCTAGAGAAAGGAGATGATGAGAATGGTAAACTGGACTCCTGACCAGCAAAAGGCAATTGATGCAAGAAAGGGCACGCTGCTTGTAAGCGCTGCAGCAGGCTCGGGCAAAACAGCCGTACTTGTTGAGAGAGTTATCAGGCGCATATGCGACAGTGAAAATCCGTGCGGAGTTGAAAATCTTCTCATCGTCACCTTCACAAATGCCGCAGCTGCACAGATGAAAGAAAAAATATTCGCTGCAATCGGCAAAAAGATTGCCGAAAACCCGTCAGACAAGCATCTGCGCCGTCAACAGCTCATGCTGCCGTGTGCAAATATCTGCACAATCGACTCCTTCTGTATCGGTCTTGTGAGAGAAAACTTTCATGCACTCGGCATTGCACCTGATTTTGCACTTCTTGACGAGGGCAAGCTGAGCATTCTGCGCTCTCAGGCGGTGAATTCCGTCATCGACAGGCTTCACGAGGAGCATTCCGAAGGCTTTCTCACCCTTTCAGAGCTTATCAGCGACAAAAAAGACGACGGCAAGCTCATTGATGCGATACTCAAGCTTTACAATCTTTCTCAGGCATATCCCTTCCCCGAAATATGGCTTGAATCCCTTGCCCTGGAATTTGCAAATCCCCTGCCCGCAAAAGAAAGCCATTGGGGCAAAAGCATATTGAAATATATTTCTCAGCTTCTCGGCTCCTGCAAAAGCGATGCTGAGCACTGCATCCGTGTGCTTGCAGAAGAGCCTGAGCTTGAAGCGAAATACAGACCCGCATTTGAGGATGACCTGCAGCTTTTTGAATATCTCGCCGATTTTGTCCGTGAGCACACATGGGATGAATCTGTTGAAAAATTCTCCGACATCCCATTTGCAAAAATGTCCGCCGCACCGAGAGGGTATGAAAGCTCTGCTAAGGAAATATGCAAAAGCACCCGTGACGCTTACAAAAAGCTTGTTTCGGGCATATCAAAAATACTTTGCATAACCGAAAACGAGCATAAAGCCGATGTTGATAAGCTCTCACCCGTTATTGCAGAGCTTATCGGTGCAGTCAACAAATTCTCGGCAGAATTTTCAAGGCTCAAATCAGAGGAAAACGGAGCGGATTTCAGCGATACGCTTCACCTTGCGCTGAAGCTTCTTGTTGAACCCACCGAAAACGGATATATCAAAACTCCGCTTGCAACGGGGCTTTCAGAAAACTATGCCGAAATCCTCGTTGACGAATATCAGGATGTCAACAAAGCTCAGGATATGATATTCAGTGCACTTTCAAAGGATGAAAACAATCTTTTCATGGTAGGCGATGTCAAACAGAGCATCTACCGCTTCAGGCAGGCAATGCCTGAGATATTCCTCGCCCGCCGTGACAATATGGAAGAATATGAAAACGGCAATTACCCCGCAAAGGTTACGCTGAGCAAAAACTTCCGCAGCCTTTCGGGCGTTACTGAAATCGTCAATTTCATTTTCAGCTCCGTCATGAGCCGTGATGCAGGCGGGCTTGATTATGATGAAAACGAGCACCTTGTGCCTCACCGCACAAGCACGGGTGCTGACACTGAGGTCACTCTTATTGAAACCGACAAAGATAACTTTCTCGCCGCTCAGGCAAAGTATGCGGCGGATTATATTGAAAAATCCGTTTCCGCAGGCGGTGAATACAAGAATTACGGCGACTTCTGCATTCTGCTCAGAAGCGTCAAAAACTGCGCAAAGCCCTTCACGGATGAATTCACGGCAAGAGGAATCCCCTTCAGCTGTGAGGCGGGCGGCGGCTTCCTTTCCTCACCTGAAATAATGTTTATGATTTCTCTGCTGAAAATCATTGACAACCCCGCCGATGACATTCCTCTCACGGCAGTTATGCTCTCGCCGGTTTTCGGCTTCACTCCCGATGACCTTGCGCAGATGAGAGCTGCACAGAGAAAGGGCTCATTTTATCAGTGCCTTGTGAATTCGGCTGAAGGCGGCTGTGAAAAATCCACCGCTTTTCTTGAAAGACTCAAGGATATGCGTCGGATTGCATCAACCGTTTCGTCAGGTGAGCTTGTGCGCCGTCTTATTGAAGAAACGGGCTACAATGCAATTGTGTGCGCAATGAAGGACAGCGCAAAAAGAAAAACAAATCTCAATCACTTTATCGACCTTGCTAACAAATATGAAAGCACCGGCAAAAAAGGCGTTTCGGGCTTCATAAGATATATCGACAATATCACCAAAAGCGGCGGAGATATAGCGGGCAGCGAGCCGAATTCAGACGAAAGCGATTCGGTTAAAATCATGACGATACACAAAAGCAAGGGGCTTGAATTCCCCGTTTGCTTTGTTGCCGCCTGTGAAAAGAAATACGGCGACCTCTCACTCAAGGAGGATTTGCTTATTGCGCCCAAAAGCGGAATAGGCATCAAAAACTGCGAGGGCAGCGCAAAATTCGACACTCTTGCACGCATTGCCGCAAAGCTTGAAATAAAAAAAGCAGAGCATTCCGAGGAGCTGCGTGTGCTCTATGTTGCCCTGACCCGCCCCAAGGATAAGCTGATTATTCTCGCCTCTGCCGCAGACTGGAATAAAGAACTTTCCAAAATATCCGCTTCGGTGAGAGATGAGCGGGTAATCAATCCCTTCACGGCAGTCAATTTTTCAAGCTACGGCGAATGTATTCTCTCAGCTCTGATCAGGCACCCCGATGCGCACGCCCTGCGAAATGCGGCAGGAATTTCGGCAGGTGTTGCTCTTGAATGCGGCACTCCGCTGAAAACACAAATCATAAAGGGTTGCACCGGGCAGGCGGAAGAAGCCGAAAAAGCTGAAATTGCACAGCCCGATGATAAAATAATAAGCGAAATCAGAAGCAGAATAAACTATGCTTATCCTTATGCGGAGCTTGAAGGAATCGTTGCAAAGCGCATTGCCTCAAAGCTCGACAGTGAAGAAATCGGCGGCGAATATTTCGCTTCACGCAAGCCGTCTTTTGTGGGTAAGGATAAGCTTACCCCTGCTCAGCGAGGCATTGCCACCCACCGCTTTATGCAGTTTGCAGACTATAAAAATGCAGGGTCGGATGCTGAAGCCGAACTCAACAGACTTGTCAGCGAAGGTATGCTCACAGAGGCTGAGGCAAAGGTTGTTGATAAGAAAGCGATTGCGGCATTTTTTGAAAGCAGCCTTGCAAAAAGAATGCTTGATTCAGAGCAGATATTCAAGGAATACGCCTTCACGGCATCAATTCCGCTCAACGAGATTGAGCCCGATATCAAGTCGTCAGATGAGGTCATAATAATCGAGGGCGTTGCAGACTGCGCATTTATTGAAAACGGTGAGCTTGTAATCGTTGATTTCAAAACCGATAAAGCCTCAGACGGCGCCGAGCTTGCAGAAAAATACAGAGAGCAGCTTTCGGTTTACCGCCGCTGCCTTGCTGAGGTTATCGGATTACCCGTTAAACAGACCCTTATTTACTCTTTCAGGCTCGGAGAAACTGTTGAAATTCAATAAAAACAAAAAAATTTCAAAAAACCCTTGCATTTTTGCGTTTTATATGATAAAATCCGTTTGTTATGTTTATGGATATACCGAAAGAGGTGACATTAAATGAAGGAAGGAATCCATCCTAAGTACGAACAGACCGAAATCCGCTGCGCTTGCGGTGAGGTTATCAAGACCGGTTCAACAAAGGAAAATCTTCGTGTTGATATCTGCTCAAAATGCCATCCGTTCTTTACAGGTAAGCAGAAGCTCGTTGATACCGGCGGACGTGTTGATCGCTTCAACAAGCGTTTCAATCTTAACAAGTAATAGCAAAATAAGCGGTGCCTTTAAAGCACCGCTTTTGCTTTTTGAATGTTGATATGCTTCATATGAGGTGAAAAGATGGCTCAGAACAGCTACAAAACAATAAGAACCGCTTCTCAGGATGAATATATCGTTAAAAAATCCCGCTTCATCGGCCACATAAAGCCCGTCACAACCGCCGAGGAGGCTCTTGAATTCATCGCTCAGGTAAGCAAAAAGCATTGGGATGCAACTCACAATGTTTATGCTTACATCATAAGAGAGGGCGGCATAAAAAGATACTCCGATGACGGCGAGCCTCAGGGCACTGCGGGCATACCCGTGCTTGATGTGCTCGAAAAAACAGGCGTTACCGATTGCGCAGTTGTTGTCACCCGTTACTTCGGCGGCATTATGCTCGGCGCAGGCGGTCTTGTGAGGGCGTACTCCCACTCCGCTTCAATCGCCGTTGCTGCAGGCGGAATAGTCACAAGAACGATGTGCGCAAGGCTTAAGGTGACCTGCGATTATTATTTCTACGGCAAGCTTTCCTCTCTTGTGCCCGAAAACGGAGGCGTTATTGAAGACACAATCTTTGAGGATAATGTCACCCTTGTTTTCAGGCTGCCCGTTGAGCTTGTTGACGGATTCAACGCAAAGCTCATTGATGTGAGCAACGGCAGATACAGCGTCACCAAAACAGATGAATTTTTCTCAGATATAGATTAAAAATCCGGGGCTCCGTATCAGGAACCCCGGTTTTGATTTGTTATTTGTTCTTATCTTTTCTGTTTATTCTGCCCACATAGCTGAATGCCTCGGCAAATGCAACAACCGAAACAAAAAGGCAGGCAATAATTATTGACCATTTAAGCTCAATGCTGTTTTTGAAAAGATTATCCACCATCGCTTCAAGTGCAACAAAATAAACTGCGCTCTCTATCGCCAGAAGCGACACAATATGAAATCCTTTTATATGTTTGCCGCCTATCAGCGACACATCGAGCGCTATCATGCCCGCCGTGAGCAAAATCAGCGGCATTGCAAACTGAGTAATCCATTCCTCCTGCCCTGTTCTGTATGAAACATACAGTGTGTATGCCATTATTGAGCAAAAGATGATAACTCCGTTAACTGCGGGTCTTGTTACTCCGAGAACGGGATAAACAAAGACCACCCATGCCAGAAGCAACGCACCCACAACAAAATCAAACCAATAATCATGCCTGTGAACCAAAAAATCTATAACCGTGCATATTGATGCGGGAAAAACGAGGCAGGCGGAGAAAATCGCCGCATAGCTTTTCGCTGCCTTGCCGGGAGCGTTAAAAAACTTCTTTTTCGGCTTATATTCCTTCTGTACGGTATTTATTACGGGGCCGCAATCAACGCATACAGTTGAACCTTCGGCAAGCTGCTTGCCGCATTTGGGACAATACATCTAAAAACCTCCTTTTGTTTTTATGGTTTTATTATACATTTAACAAAATTAAAAATCAATAGCCAACGAAAAATTGACAAAATATTCACAGTGTTGTAATATATACTAAAATAATATTATATATACATTTATATTATGCGGAAGGAAGTATTTTTATGGCTGTTTTCAGACCCTTCAGAGCTGTAAGACCAACACCCGAATATTCATCAAAGGTTGCCGCTCTGCCCTACGATGTTATGAACAGCAGGGAAGCTGCGGAAATGGTAAAAGGCAACCCCTTCTCATTTCTTCATGTTGACAAGGCTGAAATAGACTTGCCCGAAGGAACTGACCTCTACTCAGAGCAGGTCTATCTCAAAGCAAGAGAGAATCTTGATAAGCTTGTGAGCGACGGCATCTGCAGGCAGGATGAAGAGGAAAGATTCTATATATACCGCCAGATTATGAACGGCAGAAGCCAGACGGGTCTTGTGGGCTGTGTTTCAATTGATGACTATATAAACAGCATCATCAAAAAGCATGAGCTTACAAGAGCAGATAAAGAAGCGGACAGAATCAACCATGTTGATTACTGCGATGCAAACACCGGCCCCATCTTTCTCACATATCGCCCTCAGGCTGAGATTTCATCAATAGTTTCGGACTGGAGCTCAACCCATACACCTGATTATGATTTTGTAACCGACGACGGCATTTCAAACACAGTGTGGGTTATAAACTGCAGTGAAACCAATAAAAAAATCTCTGCTCTTTTCAGCAGCGTTGATTATCTCTACATTGCAGACGGTCACCACAGAGCAGCATCCGCAGTTAAGGTAGGTTTAAAAAGAAGAGCGCAGAATCCCGATTATAACGGCAGCGAAGAATTCAATTATTTTCTCGCCGTTCTGTTTGACTGTGACGAACTTGAAATTATGGATTACAACCGTGTGATAAAGGACCTTAACGGTTACAGCGAAGATGAATTTATCGAAAAAATCAGCGATAAATTCACGGTTGAGCCTGCAGGTAATGAGGCATACAAGCCGGAATGCGCCCACACCTTCGGAATGCTTCTCGGCGGCAAATGGTACAAACTCACCGCAAAGGAAGGCACCTTCAATGCTGCAGACCCCGTTGAAGCTCTTGATGTTTCAATCCTTCAGAGCAACCTCATCTCCCCCGTGCTCGGCATTGATGACCCTAGAACGGATAAACGAATTGATTTTGTAGGCGGAATCAGAGGCCTCGGCGAGCTTGAACGCAGAGTAAACGACGATATGTGCCTTGCATTTTCAATGTATCCCACAACGCTAAAAGAGCTTATGGATATTGCGGACGCAGGTCAGATTATGCCCCCCAAATCAACATGGTTTGAGCCCAAGCTTCTCAGCGGTCTGTTCATTCACAAGTTAAAATAATAATTGTTGTTTTTTCGCAAATAATATCTGTATCATAGATTGTTTAGGAAGATTTTATGGACAAAATAGCATTTTTCGACACCAAACCTTATGACAAAATATATTTTGATGCTCTCAAGGAACAATACGGCATTGAGATTGAGTATTTCGAGTCAAAGCTCAGCCCGCGCACTGCCGTTATGGCAAAGGGCACCCGTGCGGTGTGCGCATTCGTAAACGACGATATCGGCAAAGAAACGATATCGGCACTTAAAGAAAACGGAATCGATATGATAGCAATGCGCTGTGCAGGCTACAACAATGTTGACCTCTCCGCCGCAGACGGTGTGATATCCGTTGCCCGTGTGCCCGAATATTCAACCCATGCAATCGCCGAGCATGCTCTTGCGCTGCTTCTTACACTCGTGAGAAAAACACACAAGGCATACATCCGCACAAGGGACTCCAACTTCAGCCTCAACGGCTTTGTGGGCTTTGACCTTCACGGCAAAACTCTCGGCGTTATCGGCACGGGCAAGATCGGCGCAACCTTTATTGAAATCGGCAGAGGGCTGGGTATGAATGTTATCGCCTATGACCCCTTCCCTTCACTCGGATACCTCGAATATGTGCCGCTTGAAGAGCTTTTTGCCCGCTCGGATGTTATTTCACTCCACTGCCCCCTCACAAGCAGCACCTACCACATCATCAACGATTATTCCATCAATCAGATGAAGGATAAGGTAATCATTCTCAACACCTCAAGAGGTGCGCTGATTGATACCGAAGCACTTATTAACGGAATAAAAAGCGGAAAAATCGGCGGTGCAGGCCTTGATGTTTATGAGGAAGAAAGCGAATTCTTCTATGAGGATTTGTCTGAAAGCATTCTCAAAGACGACGTGCTTTCACGCCTTATAATGATGCCCAATGTGCTTATCACGTCGCATCAGGCATTTCTCACCCGTGAAGCTCTTGAGTGTATCGCACACACCACCCTCGGCAATCTTCGCAGCTTCTTTGACGGTGAGCCGCTTGTTAACGAAATCAAAAAGAGAAAATAACCGATGCAGCGGGATTCAATATCCCGCTGTATATTTGTGACATATTGCACAATTCAGGCATGACAAACACGGTTTGTTGCATAATATTCAACAACAAAGCATAAATATGCAATTATTCCTTGACTTTATGCAAAAATAATTGTATAATTATTCGTATATTAATTCCAGAGGTACATAGTTATGGACAAAACCAAAATTTTTATAGACGGCAAAGAGGGCACAACAGGTCTGAGGATTTTTGAACGCCTTGAAAACCGTGAAGATGTTGAAATAATCACCCTCAGCGACGAGCTTCGCAAGGATACGGCAGCAAGAAAGCAGGCTCTCAACTCCTGTGACATTGCATTTCTCTGCCTGCCCGATGCTGCGGCAATTGAGGCGGTATCGCTTATCGAAAACCCCGATGTGAAGGTTATCGACGCATCAACCGCTCACCGCACACTGCCCGAATGGGCATACGGCTTCCCCGAGCTTTCACCCGCACACCTTGAAAAAATCAAGGCTTCAAAGCGGGTTGCGGTGCCCGGCTGCCACGCAAGCGGTTTTATCGCACTTGTTTATCCGCTTGTTTCCGCAGGCATTCTCCCCGCAGATACGCTTCTCAACTGCCATTCAATAACAGGCTACAGCGGCGGCGGCAAAAAGATGATTGCTCAGTATGAGAATATTTCGAGAGAGGTCTTTCTCAATTCTCCCCGTCAGTACGGTCTGACTCAGGAGCACAAGCACCTCAAAGAGATGAAGGCAATCACGGGCATTGAAAATCTCCCCGTATTCTGCCCCATCGTGTCGGATTACTACAGCGGAATGGCAGTTACCGTTCCCCTTTTTAAAGAGAATCTCTGCAAAGGCAAGGGAATGAAGGATATAATTGAGGTTTACAAAAATACATATAACTCGGATTTTGTGAAATTCACGGAAGATACGGGTGCAGATGCAATGTTCTGCGCTGAAAAAATGAGCGGCAATGACGGAATGGAAATTTTCGTCAAAGGCAACGAGGACAGAATTCTTCTTCTTGCCCGCTACGATAATCTCGGCAAGGGTGCATCGGGTGCCGCAGTTGAATGTATGAATATTCTCATGGGAATTGACCCAAAAACAGGGCTTTCCCTCTGATTGAAAGGAAAATAAACTATGAAACAGATTTCGGGCGGCATCTGCGCCGCAAAAGGTTTCACCGCAAGCGGAGTTCACTGCGGTATCAGAAAGAATAAAACCAAAAAGGATCTCGCCCTTATTTTCAGTGAGAAAAAGGCAACGGCCGCTTGTGTTTACACAACAAATCTCGTTAAAGGCGCTCCCATAACGGTAACAAAGAATAATGTTGCCGACGGCTATGCTCAGGCGGTTATCTGCAACAGCGGCAACGCCAACACCTGCAACGCAAACGGCATTGAAATTGCAGAGGAAATGTGCTCACTCATCTCAAAGGAGCTCGGCATCGGTGAAAAGGATGTTATCGTTGCTTCAACGGGCGTTATCGGTCAGACTCTTGACATCACTCCCATCGCAGAGGGTATCCCCTCTCTTGTAAAAGAGCTTAAGCCGGACAGCGAAGATGCTGCAGCCGCAATCATGACCACGGATACGGTTCAGAAGTGCGTTTCATATTCATTTGAAATCGGCGGCAAGGAATGCAGAATCGGCGGTATTGCAAAGGGCTCGGGCATGATTCACCCCAATATGGCAACAATGCTTGTTTTTGTTACAACAGACTGTGCGATTTCTCAGGCGATGCTTCAGAAGGCTCTCAGCGAGGATGTTAAATCATCGTTCAACATGGTCAGCGTTGACGGCGACACATCAACAAACGATATGGTTTCAGTTATGGCAAACGGTCTTGCAGGCAATGAGGAAATCACAGCCGAGGGTGCGGATTTTGACGAATTCTGCAAAGCTCTCAATGCGGTCACAACTCACCTTTGCCGCATGATTGCAGGCGACGGCGAGGGCGCAACAAAGCTGCTTGAATGTATCGTTGACGGCGCAGCCTCAAAGGAAATCGCCGTTACTGTTTCAAAATCGGTTATCTGCTCATCACTTTTCAAGGCTGCAATGTTCGGTGCGGATGCAAACTGGGGCAGAGTGCTCTGTGCAATCGGCTACAGCGGCGCTGATGTTGATGTTACAAAAATTGATGTTTCATTCAAATCCGCAGCAGGAAAGATTGATGTTTGTAAAAACGGCGCAGGCATTGATTTCTCGGAAGAAATCGCAAAGGATGTTCTTTCTGAAAAAGAAATTCAGGTGCTCATCAGCCTTAACAGCGGCAATGCAACCGCAACCGCATGGGGCTGTGACCTCACATATGACTATGTAAAAATCAACGGTGACTACAGAACTTAAGGTGAAAGAAATGGAAATTACAAACAATCTCAGGGGTCAGGTGCTTGTTGAAGCCCTGCCCTATATTCAGAAATATTCAAACAAAATCGTTGTTATCAAATACGGCGGCAATGCAATGATTAACGAAGAGCTTAAGAATGATGTTATGGGCGATGTTGCCCTGCTTTCGCTCATCGGCATTAAGGTTGTGCTTGTTCACGGCGGCGGCCCCGAAATCAACGATATGCTCGGCAAAGTCGGCAAAAAGAGCGAATGGGTTGACGGTCTGCGTGTTACCGATAAGGAAACCGTTGATATCGTTCAGATGGTGCTTGCGGGCAAGGTCAACAAGGGTCTCGTCGCTCTTCTCGGCAGGCTTGGCTGCAAGGCAATCGGCCTTTGCGGTGCAGACGGTCATCTTATCACGGCAAAGGTGAAGGATGAAAGGCTCGGCTTTGTGGGCGAAATCACAGATGTTAACCCCGAGCCCATTCTTGATTTGCTTGAAAACGGCTATGTGCCCGTTATTTCAACAACAGCCTGCGACAGTGAAGGCAATATATACAATATCAATGCCGATACCGCAGCAGCAAAAATTGCGGCGGCACTCAAGGCAGAAAGCTTCATTTCAATGACAGATATCGCAGGCATTCTGCGTGATAAGAACGATGTTTCAACTCTCATCCCCAAAATTTATGTGAGCGATATTCCTCAGCTTGTTAACGAGGGCGTTATCTCGGGCGGTATGATTCCAAAAATCGACTGCTGCGGCGAGGCAATCCGCAGAGGCGTTAAGAAGGTGTTCATTCTCGACGGCACGGTGCCCCACTCACTGCTTATCGAAACACTTACGGATGAAGGTCTCGGAACAATGTTTGTTCAAGGATAAGGTGAATTTATGGCAATTTTCGAAACAGACAAAAAATATGTTGCGGGCACATATGCCCGTTTCCCCGTTGAGCTTTCAGAGGGCAACGGTGCTCTGCTCTACGGTGAGGATGACAAGGAATACATAGACCTCGGCAGCGGCATTGCAGTTAACACCTTCGGTGCTGCAGATGCCGAATGGGTTGAGGCGGTAACCGTTCAGGCATCGCTGCTCGGTCACACCTCAAATCTCTATTATACCAAGCCCTGCGCCGAGCTTGCCCGTATGCTCTGCGAAAGAACGGGTATGAAGAAGGTTTTCTTCTCAAACTCGGGTGCAGAAGCAAATGAATGCGCAATCAAGGCGGCACGCCTTTGGGCATTACAGAACAAGGGCGAAGGCAACTCAACAATCATCACCCTCAAAAACAGCTTCCACGGCAGAACGATAACAACCCTTGCCGCAACGGGTCAGGATAACTTCCACAAGGATTTCGGTCCTTTTACCGAGGGCTTCGTCTATGCAGAAGCAAACAACCTTGATTCCGTCAGGGAGCTTGCCGAGAATAACGGCTGCGCCGCAATTATGATGGAAACAATCCAGGGCGAGGGCGGTGTGCTTTCACTCACGGATGAATTCGTAAAAGGCGTTTTTGAAATCGCAAAAGAACAGAATATGCTTGTTATCATCGACGAGGTTCAGACAGGTAACGGCAGAACGGGCAAGCTTTACAGCTATATGCACTACGGAGTAATGCCTGATATCGTTTCAACCGCAAAGGGTCTTGCGGGCGGTTTGCCCTTAGGCTGCACAATGCTCGGCGAAAAGGTGGAGAATATTCTCACCCCCGGCAGCCACGGCTCAACCTTCGGCGGCAACCCCATCTGCTGCGCAGGCGCAATCAGCATCCTTTCAAGAATTGACGATAACCTGCTCCTTGATGTTACAAAGAAGAGCGAATATATCGTTTCAAGGCTTTCAGCCTGCGAAAAGGTCAAGAGTATTTCGGGCAAAGGCTTCATGCTCGGCATCGAATGCGAAAAGCCTGCAAAAGAAGTTATTGCATCAGCTATGGAAAAGGGTGTTCTTGTGCTCAGCGCAAAAACTAAGGTGCGTCTTCTTCCCTCGCTCAATATCCCCTTTGAGCTTCTCGAAGATGCAATTGACAAACTCATCGAAGCAATTGAAGAGTAAAAAATTAACGGGTCGGAAAATTCCGACCCGTTTCAGCTTGTCGAAAAACTTGTTTTTCGGCAAGGTGTGGCTGTTGAGAAAGGAAGCTGAATGCCGTTTTCTTCGACCGAAGGTGTACGCCTGTACGAATTAAGGATACCGAAACAAACAACCCACGCTGAATGCTTTCAAAACATTTTTGGGAGGTATCTTAATGAACCATATTAAATCTTGTGAATTCAACATCGACACCGCTTATGTTGATGTAAAACTCATTGACGGCTCAATGGTTTCAATCGACTGCATAGCCGTTGAGAATGAATATGCTGACAATATGTATGAGGTATCGGAGCTCGATTATCTTATCTACAACGAACCGCTGAGCTATATCAGATTACTGCTCAACGGCAAGATGGAAGAATATTTGAGAAACAGCACCGACTACACGCCACTTTCTGATATGAGATAAAAATTCAGCAGGTAACTACCGCAATTTTACGGGTGTTACCTGCTTTTCTCATTTACGCTTCTTTTTAGTTTTACCTCTCTGACTATACGGACTTTTCATATGCTTTGATTTTTTGAGGATATTTATTTGTGTTACAAGCTCCTCCTTGGTCAAAGAGTCGTAGTCTATGCCGAGGGAATTGAGATACATTCTGACCTTCTTTTCTTCGTCACTGCCTTCAAAACTCAATGCATCCTGAAACTGCTTTTGTGCATCTGCCGCAGGTGAAACAGTGTCTGCTGTTGTTCTGTCGGTTTTGTGGTTTTCACGAATTGTACTGATAATACGGTCAAGGTCTTTATGTATCACGTGACTGAAATATTCATCTTCATCAATCTGAGCAAGCTCCAATGTTCTGACGTACAAATCGTTTTCATCGGGACATTTCTCCATTGCCGCATTCCTCACTACACCGAGAACAGCATTCAAGTCGTTGATTCTCATATCGGCAATACGGTCAACATAGATTTCAATATCTGTCAGAAATCTTCTGAAATCCTCATGAGTTGCAATTTCGCAAAGCAGCCTCGTATTAATCTTTCCGCTTTCAAGTAAATCAATCATATCAT
>JAFQON010000041.1 GCA_017403185.1 Clostridia bacterium | reverse complement strand
TGCCAAACCACTACTATTATACTTGGAGGTTTGATTATCTTTCAATCCTTTTGGGCTTGCTTTGAGCTCGCCCGTTTTGGCTTTACTGAAGTCTTTTTTGCCCCCGGCTGTACCGGGGGTTGTCTTTTGCTTAAGCATTAAGGCAAAAAAATACGGCTTGCATACCGCAAGCCGTATTTTTTATTTCTGATTATTAACCAAAGATAAATGTAATTACACTTGAGAATATTCCGCAGAATTTTGTGATAGCAAGAAGAAAATCACCAAAGCCCACTGTAAGCTTTGCAACAAAAGTGTTGATTCCCACAGCTTCTGCAAATTCGGGGTTATCAATTGCAAACTGATTAACGGTTACCTGCTCTGTTTCAAATGTTGAAAGGTCATTCTCATTAAGAGTAATCATTCTCATACCTCTTGAAAACTCGCTGCCGTATGAGTGATATGTTGCACCGCCTGTGTTAATAATCTTTATGCCGTCAACTTCTGTTGTGAATGTGTTGGGATGATCGTGACCTGAGAAAATCGCAACAACATCGCCTCTTTCAACCATTGCATCAAACTGACCGTAGTTATAATAACCGGGGCAAGGATATTCGAAAATGAATCCGTCTTCAATATTCTCAAGTTTGGGGAAAAACGAATATGTTTTGCCGTTGTATGAAGGAGTGATAACATCGCCGAGGCTGATGCTTGTTTCGCGGAAAAGTGCATCATAAACTTCACCAACAATAATGTGCTGGAATGCCATTGCGGGAACCTTCTTGCCTGCAGCAGTTTCAGCGGCCTTACTCGTTTCTTTATACCATTCTATCTGGTCTTTATTAACGCAGTCATAACCGAGACCAAGCTCTTTGCCGTTTTCGTCTCTTACATAGTCGTTTGAATCGAACATATAGAGCATATACTTTGTTTCATCGCTCTTTGAGCCGAGAATGGGAAGCGCATGAGTAGCTGTGCCGGTAAGCTCAGGATGAGGGTCGGTTGCAAGGCAGTATTCACCGCCCGCCTGCTGATAAACGGCAAGCTGCTCATCATCAGTCAAATCCTGCTGATGATCGTGGTTGCCGAAAGTTACGGTGAAATATGTTTTGTTTGCAACAAAAATATCAACAATCTCTTTTATGCCGTTTGCCATATTATTCTTGGCAACAACATTGTCGCCTCCAAGAACAACAATGTCGGGCTGATAAGCTTTTATTGATGCATCAATAAACTTAAGCATTTTTTCTGTTGCAGGGAATTCGTCCTGGCAGTCTGCCAGATGCATGATTTTGAACTCACCGTTTTCATCAAACCTGAGTTCCTTTGACGCAGCGGATGCGTTGAGAGAAAATGCTGCACCGAAAATCATAATCAGTGCAAGTGCGAATGAGAAAATGCGCTTTTTCATTTTTTCTGCCTCCTAAAAATAATGTATATATTTTATAACAAATAACAGTTAATGTCAATTAAAAGTATGAAATAATGTTGACAAGCACCTGATTTTGTGTATAATAATTTAGGAGTTATTCTCAAATTCGGTGGAGGTCTGAAAATGCGTATATATAACACACATCAAAGAAAAGCTTTGATAGAATTTCTTCAGAGCAACAGTTCGAAGGCATTCACAATAGAAGAAATAGTAAACTCCATGGGCGGCAATGAAATAAGCCAGAGCACTGCATACCGCCTCATGACAAAGCTTGTTGAAGACGGTCTTGTTCACCGCTCGGTCAAGGGCAACAGTCGAAGCTTTGTGTATCAATATATCAGCGAAAGCAAATGTGAAGGGCATCTTCATATGAAATGCACGGATTGCGGCAAGGTTTATCACCTTGACAGCAGCACCACAAGCCGTATTCAGGAAGACATCAAAAGCAATTCAAGCTTTGAAATTGACAATCACACAATATTGCTCGGCAAATGCAGTCTGTGCAAATAATCGGAGGAAAGATGAAAAAATTTATTTCTGTTATTATTGTTGCAGCTCTTGCGGCACTTTCTTTCTGCTCATGTGACAGCAGCGTTGCCCAAAAAGATACGCTCAGCATAGTGTGTACAACCTTTCCGCAGTATGATTATTTAAAAAACATACTCGGAAGTGAAGAGAACCTCACATTGCTGCTTGATAACGGCGGTGACCTTCACAGCTACGAGCCAACAGCCCGTGATATTGTTACCATAAGCACTGCCGACCTTTTTGTATATGTTGGCGGAAACTCCGATAAGTGGGTGGAAAACACGCTGAGATCGGCAGGTAACGCAAACCTGAAAACCGTTGCACTTATTGAGCTTACAGAAACATACGAGGAAGAATATGTTGCAGGAATGGAGCACCATCATGAGCATGAACATGAGCATGACGAACACTGCACTCCCGATGAACATATATGGCTCTCACTAAGAAATTCGGCAAAAATCACTCAGGCGCTTTGCGACGCCGTTTGTGAAATCGACAATAAAAATGCGCCGATATATCGAGAAAACGCAAAAAAATATATTTCTGAGCTTAACACTCTTGATAAAGAATACAAATCGGTTGTTGAAGCAGCAAAAAGAAAAACCGTGCTTTTTGCAGACAGATTCCCCTTCCGTTATCTTGTTGAGGACTATGAACTGACATATTATGCTGCATTTGCAGGCTGTTCGTCGGAAAGTGAGGCAAGCTTTCAGACAATGGCTTTTCTTATCGACAAAACAAAAGAGCTTTCTCTGCCTGTAGTGCTCACCATCGACGGCTCAGACGGCTCAATCGCAAAAACCGTTTGCAATGAAACGGGAGCAAAAGCTACCATGCTCGATTCATGCCAATCCGTGTCAGCACAAGACATCGCAAACGGTGCAAGCTATTTAAAAATAATGAAAAACAATCTTGAGGTTTTAAAGGAGGCGTTAAACTGATGGCTTTGATAAATGTCAATGATGTATCCCTCGGATACGAAGGCAAGCCGATTGTTAAAAACCTTAATTTCAGCGTTAACAAAGGCGATTATCTTTGTATTGTAGGTGAAAACGGTTCAGGAAAAAGCACTCTTATGAAAACCCTTCTCGGGCAGAAAAATGTTCTGTCAGGCAAGATTGAATATTCAGAGGGACTGAAGCAGACAGAAATCGGCTATCTGCCGCAGCAAACAGAGGTGCAAAAGGATTTTCCCGCATCGGTAAAGGAAATCGTTCTCTCGGGTTGCCTGAACGGTTGCGGAATAAGACCTTTTTATTCGAAATCTCAGAAGGCAGCTGCATCGGAAAACATGAAAAAGCTCGGAATAGCTGAGCTTTCAGCCAGATGCTACCGTGAGCTTTCGGGCGGTCAGCAGCAAAGAGTTCTGCTCGCAAGAGCGCTGTGTGCAACAAAAAAGCTGATTCTTCTTGATGAGCCTGCTGCAGGTCTTGATCCCGTGGTAACCCAAAATCTGTATAAAATAATAAAAGAAATCAATGACGACGGAATAACCGTCATAATGGTATCTCACGACATGGAGGCAGCAATGAAATACGCCTCACACATTCTTCACATATGCCACAAGCCTTTGTTTTTCGGCAAAAAAGAGGACTATGCCGTCACCGATGTGTGCTGCCAATTCACTGACGGAGGTGAAGAAAAATGATTGAACAGCTTTTCAATTACTTCAGTTATCCCTTCGTTAAATATGCGCTCACGGCTGGAGTGCTGATTGCACTCTGCGCCGCTCTTCTCGGAGTAAGCCTTGTGCTGAAAAGATACTCCATGATAGGCGACGGTCTTTCTCATGTTGCCTTCGGCGCAATTGCGGTTGCAACGGTGTGCGGTGCTGCTCCGATGACGGTTGCCCTGCCGATAACCGTGGTTGCCGCCGTAATTCTTTTGGGAATTAATTCAAACAAAAAAATCAAAGGCGATGCGGCAATCGCCATGATATCCGTCGGTGCTCTCGCTTTGGGATATCTGCTGCTGAATATTTTCTCCGCCTCATCAAATGTGAGCGGAGATGTGTGCACAACGCTCTTCGGCTCAACATCAATACTTACCCTTTCAAAAACGGATGTTATTCTCTGCCTTGCACTTACGGCTGTTGTTATTCTTGTTTTCGTGCTGTTTTATCACAAAATCTTTGCGGTTACATTTGATGAAACCTTTGCATCGGCAACCGGCACAAACACAAAAGCAATAAATACGATGATTGCAATTGTTACTGCGGTTGTTATAGTGCTTGCGATGAATCTTGTGGGCGCACTGTTGATTTCGGCACTGATTATCTTCCCTGCCCTTTCGGCAATGAGAATTTTCAAAAGTTTCCTTTCTGTTATTATCAGCTCCGCCGTAATCTCCGTTATATGCGCTGTAACAGGAATTTTAATAGCAATTCTTTACGGCACACCCGTAGGCTCAACAATCGTTGCAGCCGACATTGCAGCATTTCTTATCTGTACGCTTTTCGGTAAAATTTCAAAAAGATCATAAAAAACCGCCGACGGTCATGCCGTCGGCGATTTTTGTTTTATTCTGCTGTTTCCTCCGCAGGAACATCTTCCATAATCTTTGCAAATTCTTCGCCTGTCATCTTTTCATTTTCAAAAAGATTCTTAGCAATAATGTGAAGCTTATCCATATGCTCGGTAAGGAGCTTTTCCGTTCTGTTGTAAGCATTTCTGATTATGCTTTCAATTTCGGCATCAATCTCGGAGGCAACACTTTCGGAATAGTTGCGCACCTGACCGTAATTCTTGCCGAGGAAAACCTCATTATTATCACTGCCGAACGCAATGGGTCCGAGCTTTTCGCTCATACCGTATTTTGTAACCATGCTCCTTGCAATTTCGGTTGCTCGCTCAATGTCGTTTGATGCACCTGTTGAGATGTCACCGAGAACAAGCGCCTCTGCAACTCTGCCGCCGAGAAGGCTGACAAGGTTATCAAGCATTTCATTTTTTGATGTGTAATTCTTATCCTCAACAGGTCTGTAAAGCGTGTATCCGCCTGCCATGCCTCTGGGAATAATTGAAATCTGATGAACGGGATCTGTATGCTCAAGATAAAAGCTTGACACGGCATGACCGGCCTCATGATAAGCGGTAAGCTTCTTTGCTTTTTCGTTCATCTTATGAGATTTTTTCTCTGAACCCACCTGAACCTTGAGGGCAGCTTCATCAATTTCTTCCATAGTAATCGCTTTCTTATCGCGTCTTGCAGCAAGAAGAGCGGCTTCGTTGAGAAGGTTTTCGAGATCAGCACCTGTGAATCCTACGGTTGCATGAGCAATGCTGTTAAGGTCAACATCGGGACCGATAGGCTTGCCTTTTGCGTGAACCTTGAGAATTTCTGTTCTGCCCTTTGTATCGGGATAATTTACCGTTACCTGACGGTCAAATCTGCCGGGTCTGAGAAGTGCGGGGTCAAGGATATCGGGGCGGTTTGTAGCAGCGATAACAATAACGCCTTCGTTTGCACCGAAACCGTCCATTTCAACAAGAAGCTGGTTAAGAGTCTGCTCTCTTTCATCGTGACCGCCGCCCATGCCTGCGCCTCTGTGGCGGCCGACGGCATCAATTTCGTCAATGAATATGATTGACGGCGAATTCTTCTTTGCCTGATCAAAAAGGTCACGAACCCTTGATGCGCCGACACCAACATACATTTCAACAAAATCGGAACCTGAGATTGAGAAGAACGGAACATCCGCCTCACCCGCAACTGCTCTTGCGAGAAGGGTTTTACCTGTGCCCGGAGGGCCAACAAGAAGAACGCCCTTGGGAATTCTTGCACCGAGTGAATCAAATTTTGAAGGATTTTTGAGGAATTCAACAATTTCCTCAAGCTCTTCCTTCTCTTCGTCGGCACCCGCAACATCCTTGAAGGTTGCCTTTCGCTTTTCATCCTTGGCGTGCTTTATTCTTGCCTTGCCGAAGCTGAGGGTTCTGTTATTCTCGTTGCTCATCGTCTGATTCATTCGCCTGAACATAAAGAATGTGAGCGCACCCATAACAACAAGAAGCAGCAATGTGGGAACTATATTATAGAGCCACTGCCCAGTTGAACCCGCATCATAGCCTGCTTTTATTTTATCCTTGGGATTTTCACGGTTGTGCTCAATCACGCCCTTATGAACATCCTCTAAAAAAAGATTTACATTGGGCACGGAAAAGCTTTTTTTCTGATCCGAACCCTCAATCTTATAGGTGAGAGCTCCGCTGCTGAGATTAAGCGAATATTCAGTTACTTTTCCCTCATCAAACAAAGAGACAATTTCATAGTATTCAAGCTTTTCTTCGCTTGACGATTTCATAAAAAACGATATTGCACTTATAAGCATCAGTGGGATAAGAATATAAGACAGAATCGTTATTATTTTCTTCGGTTTGCCTGAATTGTTATTTTTAGTACTCAATTGGACAAATCACTCCTTTGTTTATTATTCCCCTCGGAATTAAAATTATTTTTCATATATGCTTCTCTTAAGGACTCCTATGTAAGGAAGATTCCTGTATTTTTCATCATAATCAAGACCGTATCCGACAACGAATTCGTCAGGCACTTCAGCACCCGAATAATCCGCCCAAATATCATCAACCGCCCTGCGCTCAGGTTTATCAAGAAGAGTACAGATTTTTATGCTGTTGGGATTTCTGCCGAGAAGAAGCTTTCTGATGTAGCTCAGAGTTTTGCCCGAATCCAGAATATCCTCAACAATAAGAACATCATAGCCTTCAAGGTTAATGTCAAGGTCCTTGATAATTTTCACAACACCCGATGATTCTGTTTTATTTGAGTAGCTTGAAACACACATAAAGTCAATTGCGCACGGTATTGTTATTGCTCTCATAAGATCTGCCATAAAAATAACAGAGCCTTTGAGCACACTTACAAGCAACAAATTTTTACCTTTATAATCATCACTTATCTGCCTGCCCAGACCGTCAACTATACTTTTTAATTTTTCTTCGCTGTAATACACCTTTTCAATATCGTTAAGCATACCCTGTTTCCTTTCGCAACCTCATTTTATAATCGTGATTTTCAAAACATTTTCAGTGGCTTTGCCAACGGCAACACGGCTGTCAACTCCTGCACCCTCCACAAGAATAACACCGCTTTCATCCGCAAAAACGGCAACGGAGCTTCTTCTTTCAGGCGATACTCCAAGCTCATTGAAGAGCTTTTTGAGAGTTTTTGTGCATTTTCTTGAAGCGAGAGTGATTTTATCGCCTTCGCAGCGACCTCTCACAATAACCCTTCCGTGTATTTTATCACAGTCAAGCAAATATTCCAAGCCGCAATTTGAAATGTTTTGTAAATAATTTGTTTCGCAGTTGTTAATAATCTCCGCTTCGATAAGCGTATCACCATATCGGATTCTTTTTGCAAGAAGCTGCGCCTCCGGCATCTCCCTAATTTCACAAGGAAAGTCGAGAATGCCTTTCCGCACTCTTACGGTAACGCCGCCGTTCACCTGAATTTTACCTGAAGCCTCAAGCAAGCCGCAAATAGCATCAAGAAACTTGCTCTCAACAGTCACACCATGTGCATTCTCTATTATTCTGACAATCGCTCTCTTCTTAATCGGCAAAGGTGCAGCATCAAGGATTTTTGCATCATAACCGCCGCTGCAGACTGCTTTTTCAACCGTTTCTTCCGCTAAGGATGAAAGATATTTTTCATCCTCATTGAGCGAGTCAATACATCTGCCTGCGCCGATTTCAAAAGAAGGATTTATTTTTCGAAGCTCTGTTATAACATTGTGCCTTATTCTGTTGCGTGAATATTTCACATCCGCATTGGTTGCATCAGTTACATATTCAACCGAATTGTTTTTGCAAAATTCAATAATTTCCTCTTTAGTGCAATCAATAAGCGGTCTTATTATATTTTCTCTCACCGGAGGAATGGAGCAAAGCCCTCTCAATGCGCTGCCTCTCGCAAAATTGAACATGAAGGTTTCTGCTCTGTCGCTCAGATTATGTGCGGTTGCAATAAGCACACCGTCACCGAGCGAATTGAAGAATTCATAGCGTACCTTTCTGCCGCACTCCTCAAGACCAATCCCCTGCTCTGCCGCCATGCCTGCAACATCAGACCTTTTGACATATAAATCAATACCAAGCTCCCTGCATTTTTCACGCACAAAGCTCTCATCCGAATCAGCATCGTTACCTCTTAGGCAATGATTGACATGAGCCGCACAAAGAGTGAATTTGTATTCATCCTTCAACTGATTGAGAATATGCAGCAGTGCCATTGAATCACTGCCGCCAGAAACAGCCGCCACAACCGTTGCTCCTTCGCTGAGCATGGCATATTTCCCGATTGTTGATTTAACCTTATCAATCATCGTGAACCTTCTCCAACTGCACAAAAAGGGTGTGTTCTCCGTCCCATGCGAATTCAACCGTTCCGGTTTCGCCATGTCTGTTTTTAGCGACGATTACTTCCGCAATATTGACATCCTGACGGGGAGCCTCCGCCTCATCGCCATCCTCTTTTTCGCCGCTGTAATAGTCGGGTCTGTAAAGCATCATAACGATATCGGCATCCTGCTCGATTGAGCCTGATTCACGAAGGTCGGAAAGCTGCGGTCTGTGTGACTTGCCTCTGCCCTCGGTGCCTCTTGAAAGCTGAGCACAGCAGACAATAGGGATATTCAGATCCTTTGCCATCATTTTGAGGTTTCTTGTTATCTCACTGACCTCCTGCACACGGTTTTCACTGCGTGTGCTGCCCTTGATAAGACCAAGATAGTCAATAATAACGCATTCAACGCCGCCTAATCGCCTTGTTTTTGCCTTCATTTCCGGAACGGTGATATTTGATGTATCGTCAAAATAAAGCTCACAATCGTTAAGAGCGCTTGTTGCCATACCAAGCCTTACCCACTCATCCTGAGAAATGTTGCCGTTTCTCATTTTGTGGCTGGATACTCTCGCTTCCGTGCCGAGAACACGCATTGCAAGCTGCTCTTTTGTCATTTCAAGAGAAAAGAACAGCACCTTGCGTTTGCCGAGTGCAGCAACATTACGGGCAAGGTTAAGCGCAAAGCTTGTTTTACCCATCGCAGGACGGGCACCGATAAGCACAAGGTCGGAACGGTTGAGACCCGTAAGAATTTTGTCGAGATCCGAATAGCCCGTTGTGTAGCCTTTATAAAGCTCCTTATCCTCACCTGTTATTTTTTTAAGAGTATCATAAACATTATTTACGATAATATCCTTGAGTTTTGATGGTGCGTTCGAGGTTTTACCCTGGCGGATATTATAAATTTTCTGCTCTGCATTATCAAGCAGTGCATCTGCCGTTTCTTCCTGAGAAACCGCACTTTCAATAGTTTCACTCGATATGCCGATAAGAGTTCTCATATAGAACTTTTCTCTGACAATCTTGGCATACATCTCAACATTTGCAGTTGAAGGCACCATCTGAGCAAGCTCAAAAAGATAATTTCTGCCTGAGCCGTTATCATAAACTCCCTGCTGAACAAGAAGGTCAAGCACAACAAGAGGGTCAATGGTTTTGCCCGTGCTGTCAAGAGTTATCATCGCCGAAAAGATAGCCGAATGCTGAGGAAGATAGAATGACTCGGGGTTTATGTAAACCGCAGCCTGAGAAAGGCACGACGGGTCAACAAGAATGCTGCCGAGCACAGCCTGCTCCGCCTCCGCACTGAACGGCATCTGAATATTATCAAGTGAAAACAAACCGTTGTCTGCCATTTTTCATTCTCCGTTCGGATGAATTATTATTCCTGTACTGCTACATACATTGAAGCTGAAATGCCGTTGTAAAGCTTAACCTCAACGGGATATGTGCCGAATGACTTGATATCCTCAACAACAACCTTTCTCTTATCAAGAGTAAGACCGTATTCCTTTGAAATAACGGTTGCAACATCCTTTGATGTTACCGAACCGAAAAGCTTGCCGTTTGCACCGCCTTTAGCGGTGAGCTTAACGGTCTTACCTTCAAGCTTTGCAGCGTTTGCTTTTGCTGCTGCAATTTCGGTGTCAATGCGGTGCTTTTCTGCTGCCTCTCTGTTTTTAAGCTCGCTCATAGCCTGAGCATTTGCTTCCATTGCAAGCTTTCTTGGGAAAAGGAAGTTTCTCGCATAACCGTCTGAAGTGTTAACAAGCTCTCCTTTTTTTCCGAGTCCTTTGACATCCTGAACAAGTACAACTTTCATTTTATCAATCTCCTTAATTATTTTCAAAAAAATTATTTATAGCACCCTGAAGTGCGAAGTTTGCCTTTGTCATATCGTAACCTTTAAGCTGACATGCCGCCATAGTCTGATGACCGCCGCCGCCAAGGGATTCCATAATTATCTGAACATTGATTTCACCGAGACTACGTGCGGAAATATTGATTGCTCCCGCATTTTCAAACATAACGAAGGAAGCTTTTATTCCGCTGACCTTAAGCAGCTCATCCGCCGCCTGAGCAGCAATTATTCTTACCTCAGGCGAATCAAAATCCACAACAGAAACGGCACAGCCCATAAAATTCTCCGCAGAGGATATAACTCTTGTTCTGAGCTTATTGACCTCAAGAGAATTTGCAAAAAGCTTTTTAACGCTTATCATATCAGCTTTTTTATCTTTAAGAAATGCCGCCGCTTCAAATGTGCGCACACCCGTACCGATAACAAAATCCTTTGTGTCAAGCATAATTCCCGCAAGAAGCGCTTCGGCAACGGTTTTGCTTATTTTCATTTCCGAATCCATATATTGGAGAAGCTCCGTCACCATTTCACAAGCGGATGAAGCCCCTGGGTCATGGTGGAAAATAACAGCATCCTCAATATCTCCCGCTGCTCTTCTGTGATGGTCAATTATAACCTTTGTTTCCGCAATGTCATAAAGCTTCGGAAATTCCACAAAAGACACAATATGCGTATCAACAACTATCAGCAGGCTTTTTTTATCAAGCAGCTCAGCGGCTTTTTCCTGACCGATAATCAGATTACCCATACCCTCAATTGAAAGCTTTTCAATCAGAGAAGCCGCAAGGGTTTTCTTTTTATCCGTCGCAATATAGACCGGTATACCGAAATTCTCTGCTGCGCAGGCAAGTCCGACTGCAGAGCCTATTGCATCAAGGTCGGTATACGAATGACCCATTATCACAATATTGCTGCTCGATTTCATAAGCTCCGCAAGAGCCGAGCCTACAATGCGGCTTTTGACCTTATTGCGTTTTTCGGCACTTTTTGAAACGCCGCCGATATAATCGTAGCCGTCCTTGTGCTTTATCGCAACCTGATCGCCGCCTCTGCCGAGTGCCATTTCAAGAGCTTTTCTTGCCCCTTTTTCGCAGGCTCTTATATCGCTTCCGCCTGAAACTCCTATTGAAAGAGTAGCGCCGGTTTTCATTTCCTTATACTCATAATTTCTTACCGTTTCAAGAATTGAAAACCTGTCCTGAGTCATACGGCTGAAATTCTTCTGCTCGGTTATGATAAGATATCTGTCCTCACTTATCTTTTTCATGACGCTGTCATAAGATTCTGACCAATCATCAAGCACACCTTCAATGCGGCTTCTTATTTCGGCAAGCTCACTGTCCCTTAAATCAGAGCGTGAGCCGTCGAGATTGTCCATTTCAATCAAAACGGCATAGGGGCGTGAGTTGAAATATTCAAGCTCGGTCTTTTTAAGGCTTGTATTATCAAGAAAATACAGCGCACTGTAATCCTTACCCGAGGATTTATAGGAAACGGAAAACACGGTATAATATCTGCCGTCAACAAGCACGCTTGTTCCGTCACGGTTAACAAGTTCGTTCTTTTTTATTCCGTCGGTAAACTTTGAGATGTTATCCGCCGCTGAAATATCGCCTTTTGAAATTTCATTGAGAAAGCCGGCATTACACCACGATATGTAACCGTCTCCGTCGCAAACCGCAACGGGAAACGGAAAGCCGGAAAGAACCTTTGAGTCGGTGTAATCAAGCTTTTTTGAAGTTTTGATAAGAAATCTTTTGTATCTGTTTTTGGCAGAAAGAGCCCTGTAAACCGCAATTACACATACCAATGCAAACCCTGCGCACTCAGTCAAAGCCAGACGGGGCTCAAAAAAGAATGTCATGGCAATAAAGATTGCCGCAAAAACTGCGGTAACGGATATCATCAGGCCGTCATACCAAAAACCTTTGAATTTCATTTAAACCTCCATAATTATAGGAAGAATCATGGGACTTCTCTTTGTCTGTTCATAAACAAAATGAGAAACCGCATCCCTGAGCTTGCCCTTAATCGCATTTATATCGCTGATGTTACTGTAATAGCAGCCTTCAAGCGATTTTTCCGCAATCTTTCTCGCCTGCGCAATAAGCTCCTCATTCTCCTTGACATAAACGAAGCCTCTTGAAATCACCTCGGGGCCTGCAATGAGCTGACCTGTTTCGTAATCAAGCGAAGCGGTAACAACTATGATACCGTCCTGACCGAGATGCTTTCTGTCCCTGAGCACAACACTGCCCACATCGCCCACGCCGTAGCCGTCAACAAAGACCTTGCCGGCGGGCACGGGAGCTGCGTTTTTGATTGATTTGCTTGTTATTTCGGCCACATAGCCGTTATCTGCTATAAAAATATTATCGCTGCTTATTCCCATTCCCTCGGCAAGAAGCGCATGCTTGCGCAGATGCTTCTGTTCACCGTGAACGGGAATAAAATACTTGGGCTTTACAAGACCCATTATGAGCTTAAGCTCCTCCTGGCAGGCATGACCCGACACATGAACATCATACATCTTCTCATAGATAACCTGCGCACCGAGCTTGAGAAGCTCGTTGACAACCTTGCTCACGGTTTTCTCGTTGCCCGGAATGGGGGTTGCCGAAATAATAACATAGTCATTAGGGCGGATTTCAACCTTTCTGTGGTCTGAAAAAGCCATTCTTGAAAGTGCAGACATAGGCTCACCCTGACTGCCTGTAGTGATGATAACAATATCCTCCGCAGGATATTTGTTAATAAGATCCGCATTGATAAGCACATTTTCGGGTACATTGAGATATCCGAGCTGTGCACTGATATTCACAACATTTTCAAGGCTTCTGCCTATGATGGCAACCTTTCTGCCGAGCGAATGAGCAACATTGATTATCTGCTGAACTCTGTGGATATTGGAAGCAAAGGTTGCAACGATAATTCTGTTTTTGCCCGCCCTGCGGAAAAGCACCTCAAATGACTCACCTACCCTGCGCTCGCTTTCGGTATAGCCTGCCCTTTCGGCATTTGTTGAATCGGAAAGAAGGCAGAGAACGCCTTCGTCGCCAAGCTGAGCAAAGCGTGAAAGGTCAATCATTCCGCCGTCAATGGGCGTGCTGTCGATTTTAAAGTCGCCGGTCTGGATTACCGTGCCTGTTTCGCACTTTATTGCAAGGGCAATCGCATCGGGAATTGAGTGGTTGACATGGATAGCTTCAACGCTGAATTCGCCGAGATTTATAATATCGCCCGGTGCTATCTCGTGAAGCTTAACGCTGCTGAGAAGCCCGTGCTCCTTAAGCTTGCCTTGAATAAGACCGATTGTAAGCTTTGTTCCGTAAACAGGAATATTTACTGTTTTAAGAAGATAAGCAAGTCCTCCTATATGGTCCTCATGACCGTGAGTGATAACTATACCTCTGATTTTATCGGCATTCTTTTCAACATATGAAAAATCCGGTATAACAAGGTCAACACCGAGCATCTCGGGGTCCGGAAAAGCAAGTCCGCAATCAACAAGAAGCATATCGTCTTTATACTCATAAAGCGTCATGTTTTTGCCGACCTCATTAAGGCCGCCGAGGAATGCAATCCTTACGGGAGTTTCATTAACGGGCTTTTTATATTTTTTGGCAGATCCGTTTCTGGGCTTTGAATAGGATTTCTTCTGCTGCTTCGGCTGAGCATTCTGTGATTTTCGCCCTTTCTGCTGATTTTTTGTGCTGTTATCTTTCGGTTGAGTGTTTTTATTGTTCTTTTTTTGCATAATTTCTCCTTTTTCAAATTATTATTGCTTCTGAAAGCAATTTATATAAACGCAAATCAATCACTATGTTCAAAAGTGAGGCAGTACGCTCCTGCCCCACTGTATATTCTATCTGTTTAACGCTTCAATGTCAAGATTTGCATATAAAATAATTTTAAATAATATATTAATATTTATATGCCGGATCTGTTTTTTCAGATGCCGCATTTATCCTTTCTTCCATCTCGGCGCATAATTCATCGGCTGCCTCCATGCTATCCGCTTCGGCGAGAATTCTCACATTTTCTCCGCCTGTTCCCGGAATAATCAGAATTCTTCCGCTGTCTCTTATAATCCTTATGCCCTCATAATCATTTTTGTTCCTTACATTTTCCTCTCCCGTAACTCTTGAAAGATATGAAGGCAAAAAGTCTATATGAACACTTCTTTTTAAAATAAATTTTTTCGGAAGCTCGGAAACAAGGCGGTCAAGGCTGCACCCTCTTTCTTTCATAATCGAGAGCAGCTTAACCGCAAGAAACAAACCGTCACGCACAAACACCTGCTTTGCCGCAAGCTTTCTTGCAGCAGAATCGGAATTATCTGCAGGAGATGAAAGATATCGGTAAGACTTTCTTCCGTATTCCTTTGCCAGTGAATCAAGATATTCGGGAGCATCATACGGTATCGCTATATTTCTTCCGTTTCTGAGCTCACTCAGGCAGCAAACGGCAAGCAGCTTTTCGTGCTCCGTTTCGCCCGACTGTGTAACGGCAGTTACCGTTGCACCTTTCTCATCAATTTTCAGCACAAGCCTCTTATCTTCATACGCACCAAGACCCGAAACACATGAAGAAAGCAAATTTTTTATCCGTTCATCCTCACATTCAATGCAAACCGATACACCGTGCAAACCGTAAGGTGCCTGCTTCATCAGCTCCTGAGTATAAAGCTGCCTTACGCTCGACATATCGGAAATTTCCCTGAGCTGAGTTTCCGACACTTCACGGAATCCGTTTGATGACATTCCCCTCTCAATTTCTCTTTCAAGCCGCCTCGGAACAGAAAGACCGCCCTGCGAGCACAGGCTGACTGATTTTTCTTTCTTCCCCGCCGCAAACAACCCGCAATCAAGCCCGCAGATATTCACAAGAAATCTGAGCTGAGCCTCAAAGCATTCACCAAAATCCCACACCGAGCTGCCCGAACCCGCAAGCCCGGCAGAAAGAGCAAGCTGCATTATAAAGGCGCACTTTGAGCCGTCATTAGCCACTCCTACCTTGTGCCCGTTTGCGGAATTGCTGACCGATGCACCCAGGCGCACGCAGGTTTCTGCATTCAGCCTCGCTCCGCATTTCTCATCAATGCCGTTTTCGCAAAGACATTTCGCTCTGATATTTCCGTATTTAACATCCGAGCCGACAGAAACACCGTTGCCGACTATCTTTCCGGGCCATATGCGTACCCCCGATTTCACAGCCGCATTTTCACCGATAACACAGCCCGAGCCCGCAACGCTGTTTTCAAACATAGCCGAGCGGCTCTTAAGTGCAGCTCCGGAGCACACAAGCGCTCCGGTAATCGCAGAATCAGAGGAAATACAGCTGTTCTCGAGCACTGTTGAATACCTTACTTTCGCATTTGTTCCGACAAAACAATTATCGTCTATCACAGCATACGGACCTATCACCGCTCCGTCGGAAATTTCTGCGTTTTCTCCGATATAAACAGGCGGCACAATATCAAAATCGCCGTCAGGCAAACCGCCTTTTACATAGACACCGCTTGCGGCAGCTCCTGCAAGCACATTTATTTTTCCGTCAAAAACATCACGCTGACACCTGAGATACGCTTCAATATCGCCTATATCACACCAGTATTCATCCGTATGATGACAATAAATCGGCATATCATTTTCAAGCATCAAAGGAAACAAATCGGAAGCAAAATCAAATTTTTTATCTTTCGGAATAAGCTTGAGACATTCAGGATTGACTATATATATGCCCGTATTTGCAAGATTACTCACCGCCTGATTCCAGGAAGGCTTTTCAACAAACCCCACAACACGGTTTTCTTTATCAACCTTAACAATTCCGTATTCACGGGGGTCTGTAGCATCGGTGGCAACAATTGTTATTTTTGCCCCGCTCGCTTTATGATATTTCATTATTTTACTGATATCTATATCACACAGAGCATCACCGCTGATAACAACAAACGGCTCATCAAATCCTGAAGCTGCTTCTTTTACGCCGCCTGCAGTGCCGAGAGGTTCATCCTCCCTGACAAACTCAAGCTTCAGATTTTTATAACCCGATTCATAATGCTCCTCAATTATATGCGGCAGATACCCGAGAGTTACAGCAGCGGTTGTAACTCCGCCCGAAATCAGCAAATCAAAAATATACTCGATAACAGGCTTCCCGAGAATTTTTGCCATGGGTTTCGGTAAGGTACAAGTCAGAGGCCTCAGTCTGCTGCCTTCGCCGCCTGCCATAATCACCGCTTTCATCAAAACCATTCCTTTCAGATTTCTCGGCAATATTATTGACAAAATATATTGAAAATACACGGATATAATGCTATAATTATTTTGTTTTAAATAAATTTCAGGAGTAAAATATGTCTGAACTGAAAAAAGTTGATATCTTTACAGACGGAGCCTGCTCAGGTAACCCGGGCCCCGGCGGATGGGGTGCAATACTTCGATACGGAAGCAGAGAGCTCGAACTCAGCGGCGGAGAAAACCCAACCACCAATAACCGTATGGAGCTCACGGCGGTTATCGAAGCGTTAAAAAAGCTCAACCAAAAATGCGAAGTTACCATATACACCGACTCAAAATATGTTGCTGATGCCTTTTTGCAGGGGTGGATATGGAACTGGATGAAAAACGGCTGGAAAAAGGCCGATAAAAAGCCTGTTCTCAACCCTGAGCTGTGGCAAACCCTGATAAGCGAAATCAACAAGCACGAATACAAAATAATCTGGGTCAAGGGTCACGCAGGGCACCCCGAAAACGAAAGATGCGATAAGCTTGCAACAGCAAAAGCTGCCGAATTTTCAAATTAAATTTGTAAGGGAGTAACGATAAAATGAAAAGAATTCTGAGCCTTATCCTTGCAGCAGTCCTTGCGTTCACCTTTTGTGTGCCCGTTTTTGCCAAAAGCAAAAAATGCAGATGCTCAATGACACCCGTTGTTTATATCGTGGGCTTCGGTGATGCTATTTATAAAGACCTCGACACGGACGAACCCGTATCTGTTTTCCCGCCCGAAGGCGATGCAATAGCAAAAGCTGTTCCCGACCTTCTTGTTGCAGTCGGCAGCCTTCTTACAGGCAACAATGACGGTTTCGGAAAATTTGCTTCAAAGGCGGTAAACATCATGCTCGGCTCTCTCGCCTGTAACGCTGACGGCACAGCACCCGAGAACACAGGCATTGACCCTATGGGCAAGCTCACGGATACTCACAAGATGCCCGCTTTCGCACCCGAAGACGGCATGGACGAAGGCTACTATAAATTCAGATATGACTGGCGTCTTTCACCGATTGACAACGCCAAACTTCTCAGAGAATATATTTCCGATGTAAAGGCGATTACGGGGCACAGCGAAATCGTTCTTGCCGCACACAGCCAGGGCAACACCATTTTAACATCATATCTTCAGCTTTACGGAAGCAAAGGAATAGAAAAGGTTATCTGCCTTTCACCGGCATATCAGGGGCTTTCTCTTATCGGCTCGCTGTTCAAAAAAGAGGTGAGCATTTCACACAAAGGCGATGCGCTTGAAGAATATCTCAAGG
This sequence comes from Clostridia bacterium, assembly GCA_017403185.1. Classification (GTDB taxonomy): domain Bacteria; phylum Bacillota; class Clostridia; order Oscillospirales; family Acutalibacteraceae; genus CAG-177. The sequence continues at coordinate 124,067 of JAFQON010000041.1, read as the reverse complement.
GTATTATGGGCTTTGAGAGTGCACAAAGTCAGCTTATCGTTTCGGTTGTTTCGCTTATAAACAGCTACGGAATCGTTGATTTTGCACTGAATTACCTGCAGAAGGTTCTCGATGACGAGCTTGACAGGGTGTTTGACGAATGCCTTATCGATATTTTCGGAACAATGCCGGGACTCTGGGCGTTTGTTCCTCCCGAGGATTATGAAGCAGCAAAGACCGCAATGTTCGGCGGCGACAAGAAATACGACGATATAATCAAGAAAACAGACTATTACTATAAAAAAGTTCAGACAAAGACAACAGATATCCTGAAAAAAGCAAAAGCGAACGGAACAGATATCGTTATTGCGGCAGGATATAATATTTCCACCATTCCCGTCACGCCGGCTCAGGCAACACACGGCGATTACCTCATCGACACCGAAAACATGACTCTCGGCGCAACCTGCTCAACCATCACGGGAGATCTCGGCATCAACTACAAACAGGCTGAAAAATCCTGCGGTCACAACCACATATCGCCCGAAAATACTATTGATGCTTCAACCGGTGCATTCCCCGAATACACATGGTTCTTCAGTGGCAACGGTCACAATGATTTTGGCGAGGAATACTGTGAATTCATTGAATGGGCAATCCGCTATAAAGGTCAGCCGACAGTCAGGTCAAGCAAGCAATATCCTCAGTTTATGGCGGAAAGCGAAGGCAAAATCAATCCCGCAACAGGCAAATCCGCAGTTGATGAAAGATGCGATGAGGAGATTATAATTACCTCTGCATTTGCATTGATAAAAGAATCCGTTTTCGGATAAAATTCAAAGAACCGCATCGCCGTGATGCGGTTCTTTTGGTTTGCAGTCATACATTGTCCCGAATTTGCATAAGGTTTACAGAAGCAATAATAATCAGTGATTTCGGAGGAATTGTAATGGCTGACAGAAATATTTATCAGGACATCGCCGCAAGAACGGGCGGAGACATTTACATCGGAGTCGTAGGACCCGTAAGAACAGGAAAATCAACATTTATCAAAAAGTTCATGGAATCCATGGTATTGCCAAACATTGAAGATGAGCAGAGAAAAGAACGGGCAACGGATGAGCTCCCCCAGTCATCGGCAGGCAGAACCATAATGACAACGGAGCCTAAATTCATACCCGAGGATGCGGTTGAAATCTCTCTGCCGTCAAAATCCAGAATGAAGGTCAGGATGATAGACTGTGTGGGCTACATTGTGCCCTCCGCTTTGGGTTACATTGAAGGTGAAATGCCGAGGATGGTAAAAACCCCGTGGTATGAAGAAGAAATACCGTTCAATATGGCAGCGGAAATCGGCACGCAAAAGGTTATTTCGGAGCATTCAACGATAGGTCTTGTAGTTACAACCGACGGCTCAATCAGTGAAATACCACGCAGCGAATACGAAGAAGCGGAAAAGAGAGTTATAAACGAGCTTCAATCGCTCAACAAGCCTTTTGTTGTGCTGTTGAACTGCAAAGAGCCCTCTTCACCTTCGGCATTATCTCTCGCCGCAAAGCTCACCGACGGCTACGGCGTGCCCGTTGTGCCCGTTAACTGCCTTGATCTCACGCAAAAAGAAATCACGGAAATTTTATCTCAGATTCTTTTTGAATTTCCGATAAAAGAGGTAAAAATTGACTTGCCAGGTTGGATAACTTCACTGAAAAAAGAGCACTGGCTCAGATCGGATATATTCGGAAAAATCAGCTCCCTTGCAGTCAAGCTTAAAAGAGTGCGTGATATAAACAGCTTTGTCTGCACCGTTGAAGAAAGCGAGCATATACACTCCGCTTCGGTTGACAATATGAATCTTTCCTCAGGCAGCGCAAAAATAACCGTAGTGCTTAATCCCGGGCTGTTTTTTAAAATCATTGAGGAAGAAACGGGAGTTTCTGTTGAAAACGAACAGCAGCTTATGAATAAAATGAAGGAGCTTTCCGCTGCACAGAGCGGGTACAAGAGAATTCAGGATGCACTTGAAGAGGTTGAGGCTACGGGCTACGGCATAGTGCTGCCCGATGTTGATGACCTGACGCTTGAGGAGCCTGAAATCATGAGACAAGGCGGAAGATACGGTGTCAGACTCAAGGCAAGCGCCCCCTCCCTTCACATAATGAGAGCGGATATCCAAACCGAAGTTGCTCCCATTGTGGGCTCCGAAACGCAATCGGAGGAGCTTATCAGATATCTGCTTAAGGAATTTGAAGAAAATCCTTCAATGATATGGCAATCCAACATTTTCGGCACATCACTGCATCAGCTTGTTAACGAAGGACTTCACAACAAGCTTTACAGAATGCCGGGCGACGCAAGGCTTAAACTCCGTGAAACGCTTGAAAGAGTCATTAACGAGGGCTGCAGCGGATTAATTTGCATTATTCTTTAAACCGAAACAAAGAACGGCTTGTAATGACAGAAAATTGCCATACAAGCCGTTCTTTTATCTTTTCACAAATACCGTTATCATGCCGTCAACGAGAGTTATTTCCGCAAAATAATCATCTTCTGTGTAAGCCGAATAATAGCCGTTTGCCTCTGTTGAGTTCACATTAAAGCCTGTTTTTTTCACGGCATCAATGTATTTCTCATAGTCCTTTTCAGAGCATTGAGCACTGAATGAATAGCTGACACCCTCCCTGTAGTTTTCTAAAGGTACGCTGTCAAAGCCGAAATCAGGAAGCACATCCTTGAAGCTGTTATGAATTCTTGTTTCTTTTTGGGTTGACTGAGCTGTTGTGTCACCTGAAAAATCAATATTCTTGTCTATTTTGCACGAAGTAATGCTCAACGCAATCGAAGAGAGCAAAAGCACCGCCAGAACTCTTTTTTTCATTTATGCCTCCGAATAATTTATTGCTGATTATTATATCACATTTTTCAGCGTAAGGCAAGCATATAAAATTTTAATCTTCTGTTTTAAAAATATTGACAATTTATTAAAATAAATGTAAAATTTGAATAACAATGATTTACGGAGGTAATAAAATGGCAACAGAACTCAAAAAGAAGTATGGCCTGCTCACCGCAATCTGTATGGTTGTAGGTATTGTTGTAGGCAGCGGCGTTTTCTTCAAGGCCGAAAAGATTCTTCAGGTTACGGGCGGTAACCTCAAGCTCGGTATTCTTGCATGGATAATCGGCGGTATCATAATGATTATCTGCGCATACGCTTTCTCTGTTATGGCCACAAAATACGAAAAAGTCAACGGCGTTGTTGACTATGCCGAAGCGGCCGTGGGTGAAAAATACGGCTATATAGTAGGTTGGTTCCTCTCAACTATTTACTACCCCACGCTTACAATGGCTCTCGCATGGCTTTCAGCAAGATATACTCTTGTTGTATTTATGGGCGAAAATGCAGATATCTCAGGCGGTCTCTGCCTTGCTCTTTCAGCATTCTACCTTGTAGGAAGCTACGCTCTCAACACACTTTCACCCATTCTTTCGGGTAAATTCCAGGTTTCAACCACATTCATCAAGCTCGTTCCCCTTCTTCTCATGGCTGTTGTGGGAACAATCTACGGTCTGACCTCAGATAACGGCTGCACAATTCAGAACTTCTCAACCGTTGTTGACCCGAACGTTACAACAACCGATGCTATTTTCGGCGCAGTTTGCGCAACTGTTTTTGCATATGAAGGCTGGATTATCGCAACATCAATCAACGCTGAGCTTAAGGATGCAAAGAAAAATCTTCCCAAAGCTCTCGTTATCGGTGCATTCATAATTGTTGCTATCTATGTTCTTTATTATGTCGGTCTTGCAGGCGCAATCCCCAACGCAGAAATGATGGCAAACGGTCAGACAGGTGCCAAGAACGCTTTTGCTGCCGTTTTCGGAAAAGTTATGGGTACGGGCATCTTCGTTTTCGTTATCGTTTCATGTCTCGGCACACTTAACGGTCTTATGCTCGGCTGCTCAAGAGGTCTTTATTCAATTGCCAGCAGAAACAGAGGCCCCTCACCCAAGGTGCTCAGTCATCTTGACCCCCACACAAACATGCCTGCAAACTCATCAATCGTTGCTCTTCTCCTTTGCGCAGCATGGCTTCTTTATTTCTATTGCTCATCGCTCAGCGATTTCAGTGCAAAGCTCGGCATATTTGCGTTTGACCCCACAGAGCTTCCCATTGTTACAATTTATCCCTTCTATATTCCCATCTTTATCAAGATGATGACAAACAAATCCTTCAAGGGCTTTAACCGTTTTGTATCCCCCGTGCTCGCAATCGCAGGCAGCGTTTTCATGGTTATTGCAGCATTCTATGCACATCTTAAGGAAATCCCCGGTTACCTTATCATTTTTGCTGTTATAATGATTATCGGTCTTTTCTTTATGAATAAAAAGCCCGCTAAAAACTAAAGGACACTCTGAATTATGGATAATAATAATGTTCAGTTCAACGCAGAGGACGCAACCTCTGAGGAGCTGATTGCCAGTGTAATTCCCGAAGACGGCGGAATTGAGCTTAACCCAAAAAAACATCAAAAAAGCTCAGGCGGTAAAATTGTTTTTGAATTCAATAATAAAACAATAAAATATGTTGTTGCCGGTGCCGCTTTTATAGTTCTCTTTGCGTGGGGAATCAATAACTGGGACAAGGTTTCTCAGATTGTGTCGGGCATTTCATCACTTCTTGCGCCCTTTGTTATAGGCTCATGCTTTGCTTTTATTATAAATGTTCTCATGAGACCAATGGAAAAGATTTTTGACAAAATCTTCAAAAAGGGCAACGAGAAGCTGCGCAATAAGGCAAGGCGACCCGTTTGCCTTACACTCAGCACGCTTTTGATTATAGGCTTTCTGTTCGCTTTGATTTTTATGATTCTGCCCGAATTCATAAAAGCTCTGCAAAATCTTGCCAAATCCGTGCCCGAATATATTGTTCAGATTGAAACATGGATTGAAAAGCTTGTTGCATTTGCCGATAATCACGGAATAACGCTCCCCGAAATGACCTTTAATTCGGCAAAAATCCTTGATACAGTCAAAAACTTCATCAATGATAACGGTCTTGTTGACAAAACACTCAACTTTACCGGCTCCCTTGTTTCGGGTCTTGTCAACCTCATTGTTGCAATCGCATTCTCACTTTATCTTCTTGCACAAAAAGAAAAGCTCGGCTTTCAGGCAAGAAAGCTTATGCAGGCTTTTCTGCCCAGAAAAAACGATGTTAACCGCATTGTGAATTTCTGTGAAATCGTTGACAGAACATTCACCGGCTTTATCACGGGTCAGCTTGCAGAGGGTGTTATAACCGGTGTTCTTTGCTTTATAGGTATGCTGATTTTCAAAATGCCTTATGCTGCAGTTATATCGGTGCTTGTAGGCTTCACTGCGCTGATACCCGTTTTCGGTGCATTCATCGGCACTGCTATAGGTGCATTCCTTATTCTTCTTGACGAGCCGATAAAAGCTGTTTGGTTTGTGGTTTTCATAGTAGTTCTTCAGCAGCTTGAAAGCAACCTTATTTATCCCAAGGTTGTAGGCAAATCGGTTGGTCTGCCCGGCATCTGGGTGCTTGTTGCGGTCACAATCGGCGGCACAACAGGCGGAGTTATGGGAATAGTTGTGAGTGTGCCCGCATTAGCGGTTATCTACAGCCTGCTCACCCACCTTGTTGATATCAGAGTCAAGAAAAAAGATGAGCTTGAAAATCAACCCGAGCAAAAAACAAAAAGCAAAAAATCAGTTAAATAACCAAAAAGAGCTGTCTCATGATTGAGGCAGCTCTTTTAGCATTAATAAAGCATTATTTTCAATTTATCGGCAAATTGCTTCGGGTCAATATTGCAAAGCAAATGGGCATCCGTACCCATATTGAAAACAACACCAATTTCTTTGCCGATGTTGAAGTAGCGTTTGTGGAATTCAGGGTCCTTCATAACGGCGGGAACATTGATTTCCCAAGCAATTTCATGCTCATATGCCTTTTTCATTATATCGCCGAGTTCATTATCGGTAAAGGCTCTTGTAACATCCTTGAAATCATCAAAAGCGTGAATATAGCCTGACATAAACGGATGCGCAAAGCAATCTGCTCTGCCGCTTTCGATAACGCCGTCAATTATTGCAAGCATATGCTCGGCATAAGCTCTCGGCGTTTTAACTTCGGGATGCTCCCAATATTTCTGATGATAATGGTTTGTAGTATAAAGTCTGTAATCAAGCGAATTATCACAAGCGATGTCATCAGCAAATTTTCCGACACCGTATGACGAAAGCTCCGCACCGATATACACCTTAACATTTGTTTCCATATCCGCAATTTCTCTGAGAATATCATACCTCTGCTGAGCAACGGCATTCTGCTTGTCTATGTAGTTATGGTCGGTCATAGCTATCATTTCAAGTCCCGCCGCCTCGGCGGTTTTTATTATATCCCTCGACGTCATTTCAGGCTTTGCGCAGCCTGAAAAGCGTGTGTGAATATGCAGATTATGCCTTGCAAGCTCATCAATATCATAGGTTTTTTCGTGTAAAAACATAATTATAACTCCAATCCGAAAAGAGTGTTTGCATTTTTGCGGGTAAGGTCAAGAATTTCTTCAGCCGTTACTCCTCTGACCTGAGCGAGCACCTCGGCGGTATATGGAATAAACGAAGAGTCGCATCTCTGACCCCTGAACGGCACCGGTGTCATATACGGACAATCGGTTTCAATAAGAAGCTTGTCCTCGGGAACAATTTCTGCAACCTCTTTGGGCTTGCGTGCGTTTTTGAAGGTGACCGCGCCGCCGAGACCTATATACATACCGAGCTTCACAACCTCCCTTGCCATTTCAGCCGAGCCCGAGAAGCAGTGCACAACTCCCTTGGGCTTGTACCGTTTAAGAAGTGTCATCGTGTCCTCGTGAGCTTCTCTGTCATGAATTATAACGGGCAAATCAAGCTCCTTAGCAAGAACGAGCTGCTGCTCAAACACCTTTTTCTGAATGTCACGGGGAGAAAAATCATAGTGATAATCAAGACCGATTTCGCCAACGGCAACACATTTTTCTTCCGTACAAAGCTTTTTCAGCACGGGCAGATACCCCTGCTTGCAGCCTTCCGCTTCATGAGGATGAACACCGCAGGCAGCGTAAACGAAATCAAATTCATCAGCAAGTTCAAGGCTTGTGAGCGACGAAGCCATATCACTTGCACAGTTTATTATGCCGCAAACGCCCCGCTCAGGCAGGGCGTTCAACAGCTCTTTTCGGTCTGCATCAAAAGCTTCACTGTCATAATGTGCATGACTGTCAAAGATATTATTCATAGTTTATCTTACCTTACTTCCCGCAGGAATTCCGTCAACAAAGATAACCTTCACATCTTCGCCTGCATCAGCCGCAAGAATCATTCCGCAGCTCTCAACTCCGCAGAGAACGGCAGGCTTGAGATTTGAAACAAGAATTATGCTCTTGCCGACAAGCTCTTCGGGTTTATAGTAAAGTGCAATACCCGATGCAACTGTTCTGGGGTCGCCAGTTCCGTCATCGAGGGTGAGCTTGAGAAGCTTCTTGGCCTTCTTTACAGGCTCGCAAGCGGTAATTTTGGCAACTCTGAGATCAACCTTTGCGAAATCGTCAATACCGATTCTTGCAACGCCCTGAATTTCTTCTTTAAGAGGATTTACCGGCTCGGCAGCTGCCTTTGCTGCTTCAAGCTCTGCAAGCTCCTTTTCAAGGTCAATTCTCGGGAAGATTATATCGCCTTTAACAACGGTATAAGTTGCTTCCTTGCCGAATTCGCCGCTTTCGCTCCAGTCAAAATCGGCTGCTACACCAAGCTGAGCTCTGATTTTTGCGGAGGTTTCAGGCATAAAGGGCGCAATAAGCACAGAAATAATTCTTATGCTTTCGCAAAGATTATACATAACCTCTGCAAGCCTTGCCTGCTTTGTTTCATCTTTTGCAAGAGCCCAGGGAGCAGTTTCGTCAATGTATTTATTTGTTCTTGAAACAAACTTCCAGATATTAGTGAGGGCAACTGAGAAATTGAGCTTATCAAGCTCCGCTTCGGCATCGGTTTTTGTCTGCGCAGCAAGAACCTTGAGGTCAGCATCAAATTCGCCCGCTTCTCTTTCAGCAGGAATTGTGCCGCCGAAATACTTCTGAACCATGGCAACTGTTCTTGAAACAAGGTTGCCGAGGTCATTCGCAAGGTCTGAATTGATTCTGTTGATAAGGTTTTCGTTTGAGAAAATACCGTCTGAGCCGAAAGCGATTTCTCGAAGAAGATAATAGCGGAGTGCATCCACGCCGTATCTTTCGGCAAGAATTACGGGGTCAACGACATTGCCCTTTGACTTGCTCATTTTGCCGCCTTCAAGAAGCACCCAGCCGTGACCGTAAACCTTCTCGGGAAGGGGCAGATCAAGCGACATAAGGAAAGCGGGCCAATAAATGGTGTGGAATCGGATAATATCCTTGCCGATAAGGTGAACATCTGCGGGCCAGAATTTGTTATAGAGTGTTTCATCGTCTGAGCCGTAGCCGAGAGCAGTTATATAGTTGGTAAGAGCATCAAGCCATACATAGATAACATGATCCTCGTTAACGGGCACGGGAATGCCCCACTTGAAGGATGAACGGGATACACACAAATCCTGAAGACCGGGCTTGATAAAGTTGTTGACCATTTCATTCTGCCTGCTTACGGGCTCAATAAAGCCGGGATGCTCCTCATAATATTTGAGAAGCTTGTCTGCATAAGCGGAAAGCTTGAAGAAATATGCTTCTTCACGTTCGTTGGTAACGGGTCTGCCGCAATCGGGGCATTTGCCGTCAACAGCCTGTGTTTCAGTCCAGAAGGATTCGCAGGGCTTGCAGTAAAGTCCTTCGTAATATCCTTTATAGATATCACCCTTTTCGTACATTTTGGTGAATATCTTCTGAACTGCCTTTTCATGATATTCGTCTGTAGTTCTGATAAACTTATCGTTTGAAATATTCATCAGCTTCCACAGGTCTTTGATACCCGCAACGATTTTGTCAACATATTCCTTGGGTGTTACGCCTGCTTCCTTGGCTTTATCTTCAATCTTCTGACCGTGCTCGTCCGTGCCGGTAAGAAAGAAAGTATCAAAGCCCTGAAAACGCTTGTAGCGTGCCATTGTGTCCGCCGCAACAGTTGAGTAAGTATGGCCGATATGAAGCTTATCCGAGGGATAATATATCGGTGTTGTTATATAGAATTTTTTGTTATCCATTGGAATTATACCTCCTTAGTTTTCTTTGAAGGATTATTTCAACGGCGGGAGCAAGCCCCCGCCATGCAGAATCTGATTAAAGAAGGCTTGCTGCCGCCTCATCAAGGAAGATAACGGCATCCTCGTGCTGCTGAAGGATTGATGCGGGGCAATGAGGTGTAACGGGACCCTGAATCATTGCCTTAACTGCCTCAGCCTTTGAAGCGCCCGTTGCAATGAGAACGATTTTCTTTGACTTCATGATCGAGCCGATGCCCATTGTCATTGCATAACGGGGCATGGGAATATCGTCAAAATAGATTGAGTTTGCTTCAATTGTGCTGTCTGTAAGCTTGATTTTATGGCTTTCACCCGTGAATTCATCGGAAGGCTCGTTGAAAGCGATATGACCGTTTCTGCCGATACCGAGAAGCTGAATGTCAATACCGCCCTTTGAAGCGATATCTGCAGCATATCGAGCACTCTCTGCCTCGGGGTCCTCGGCGTTGCCGTCAAGGAAGCCTACATTATCAAGATTAAGGTCAAGCTTTGAGAAGAGATTTTCAATCATGAATGTGTAATAGCTGTTCTTATGAGTTTTGGGAAGGTCACAGTATTCGTCAAGGTTGAATGTCTTTACATTCTTGAAGGAAACCTTACCCTGAGCATACTGCTCAGCAATATAGTTATAGGTGGGAACAGGTGTAGCGCCTGTTGCAAGGCCGAGAACGCAATCGGGCTTTTCGTTAACAAAATCGCAGAAAAGCTTGCCTGCTGCAACGCCGATTTCGGCATCATTTTTAAGAATTCTGATATCCATTATAAATTACCTCTTTCAATTAATTTTCATTTCGCTGTGACTGTCTGATGAATCGTAAATTGCCTGCATTATCTTTGAAGTTTCAACAGCATAGTCGATATACTGCTGGTTCTTGTCGCCTGTTTTGATACATCTGATGAAATCGTTTATTTCATTTTCATACATATCTGTTTCCATTGATGCTACCTTTGTTTCGGTAAGCATACCGTTTTTGACCGACCAGATCTGGAAGTCCGAGCAATACTGAAGGCGGATGCCCGCTTTATCACCCATAAAGTCGATAAACATTTCTCTCTCTCCGATATTCTGAGCCCATGCTCCGTTGAAGCTTACAACGGGTCCTTCGGTTCTGACGAGACCTACAACAGAATCGTCAACATCATAAGTGCCGTTCATATCGCAGGAATTAGCTGCCCACATACTTGTGCATACATAATTTTTGATATCCTTGCCAAGCTTACAGAAGGCTTCGCCCGATGCGCTCAAGGGCTTGGGGTCGCCGCAGCAATAAAGAATAAGGTCAATGAAATGAACACCCCAGTCAATAAGTGCTCCGCCGCCGGATTTTGACTTGGTTGTAAAATCACCGCCGATGCCGGGGATTGATCTGTGGCTTCTGAAAGAAGCATATACATGATAAACCTCACCGAGCTCGCCGTTTTCGATAAGCTCTCTTATTTTCATAACATAGGTGTTAAAACGGTTAACAACGCCGATGTTGAGAATTTTGCCCGTTTCGTGAGCAACCTTCTGCATTTCAAGAGCCTCCGAAAGAATTCTTGCTGCAGGCTTCTCACACATTACATGTTTCCCCGCTTTAAGAAAATCAATCGAGATAATCGAATGGAAATCATTATGTGTGCAGACGGAAACTGCATCAAGCTCGGGGTCATTAAGAAAATCATGATAATCAACAACAGCTTTACCGCAGCCGTATTTTTCAACACATTCTTCCGCTCTTTCAGGAATAAGGTCACAGAAATATTTGATTTCAACCTCATCGTTCTTCATATATGCGGGAATATGCGCTGCGTTAGCAATGTTACCGCAGCCTATAACCGCTACTTTCATTTTTGACATAATTATGTACCTCCGTAAACAAATTATAATTATACATACTAAATAATATACCACAAAAACAAAAAATGTAAAGTTAATTGCAAAAAAAACTTGATAAATGATGCGATGTTTGATATCATAAACAAAAACACATATTCAAAGGAGTAATTGTTATGGGCAGATTTCCTATCGGTGTTATAATTGATAGCTTCAGAACAGATATTCCCACAGCAGTAAAAAAAGCTGCTGCGGTGGGTGCACAGGGCATTCAGGTTTATGCAACCCACGGTGAGATGTCACCCGAAAACATGAATGCAGAAAAAATTGCAGAATTCAAAAAACTTGTAGCAGATAACGGCCTTGTTATCTCCGCTCTCTGCGGCGACCTTGGCGGCGGCGGATTCAGCTTTGCAGACAGAAATCCCGAAAAAATCGAGAAATCAAAGAGAATCATTGACCTTGCAAAAGAGCTTGACACAAATGTTGTTACAACTCACATCGGTGTTGTGCCCGAAGACAAGAATCACGACAGATATAAGGTTATGCAGGAAGCTTGCTTTGAGCTTTCACGCTATGCTGACAGCATAGGTGCTCATTTTGCAATCGAAACAGGACCTGAAACCTCCGCAATTCTCAAGGAATTCCTTGATTCTCTCGGCTCAACGGGCGTAGGCGTTAACCTTGACCCCGCAAACCTTGTTATGGTTACGGGTGATGACCCTGTAATGGCTGTTCATAACCTTCAGAAGTACATAGTACATACACACGCTAAAGACGGCAAGCAGATTTTCTTCAAGGACCCCGAAATTGTTTACGGTCTTAAGAAAGATGTTATCGTAACAGACGATTCATTCATTGAAGTGCCTCTCGGCGAGGGCAGCGTTGTGTGGGCAGATTACCTCAACGCTCTTGAAGAAATCGGCTACAAGGGCTTCCTTACAATTGAAAGAGAAGTAGGCGACGACCCCGCAAAGGATATCCGCAAGGCGGTTGAATTCCTTAAGAGTCACGGATGCTGAGGTGAATAAAATGAAAATCGGAGTAAGCAGCTACAGCTTTCAGCAGCTTATTTCTTCAGGCGAAGAAACTCAGCTCAGCATAATAAAAAAAGCCAAGGAAATGGGCTTTGACGGCATCGAATTCATCGACCTTGACTCTCCTGAGGGAGTAAGCGAAAATGAATACGCCGAAATGCTCAGGGAAGAGAGCGAAAAGGTTGGTCTGCCGATAATTGCATACACGATTTCCGCTAATCTTCTTAATGAAAACGGCCTTGATGCAGAGGTTGAAAGAGTATGCAGAAAGGTTGATATTGCTGAGATTCTCGGTGCGAAGTGTCTTCGTCACGATGCAGCATGGTCAATGCCCGAAGATGTAAAAAACCATCAGGGTTTTGAAGATATTTTGCCCGTGCTTGTTGACGGCTGCAAAAGAATAACGGAATATGCAGCATCAAAAGGCATAACAACAATGATTGAAAACCACGGCTTCTTCTGCCAGGACAGCGAAAGAGTTGAAAAAATCGTAACAGGTGTTTCAAACCCGAATTTCGGCGTTTTGCTTGATATCGGCAACTTCTGCTGTGCGGATGAGGACAGCACAAAGGCTGCGGGAAGACTTGCGCCGTACATAAAGCATGTTCACGCAAAGGATTTTCACATCAAAAGCGGAAACGGACTCAATCCGGGTAAGGGCTTCTTCAAATCAAGGGGCGGCAACTATCTGAGAGGGTCAATCATCGGCCACGGCGATATTCCCGTTTATCAGTGCCTCTCCGTCATTAATAATTCAGGCTATGAAGGCTGGGTAAGCGTTGAGTTTGAAGGGCTTGAAAAATGCGTTGACGGCATTGAAATCGGCTTTGAAAATCTCAAAAAAATGATTGATTTTATATAAACATTTTTCAATAAAAACTCCATCTTCGGATGGAGTTTTTGTTTTTCAACAAAACCTTCCCTGTTTTTTTGCAAATTCTGTGCAAAACGCAAAATATATTAACAAAACATTAACAACTGCACAATATTTAGAAAAACATTAAGAATTTATTCCTTGATTTTCGACAGGTAATATGCTACAATATCGAATGTTTTGTTTAATAAATAATCAATAATAATATACAGAGAATATTTTTGGGGGGAAATCTTTTGAAAAACAACAAAAAGTTCTATGATGTCAGAGAAATCAAAGATTTAAGAGACCTTATCAATCAAAGCGCAAAGCTTTACAGCGACAGACCTGCTTTTGAAGTTAAGGATAAAAGCGGAAAGCAGTATCAAATAACCTACAAACAGTATCATGAAGAAATTCAGGCTCTCGGAACCGCTCTTGTTGATATGGGTCTTTCGGGCGAAAAAATTGCCGTAGGCGGCGATAACAGCTACGAATGGTGCCTTTCATACATGGCAACCGTAACAGGCGTTGGTGTTATTGTGCCTGTTGATAAAGAGCTTCTTTTTGATGATATCAACATGATTCTCAACACAGCTGATGTCAAGCTTTTCTTCTGCGATAAAAAAATCGCCAAAAAGCTCAATGAAAGAAAAGACGAACTGAAAAAAGACCTTACAGTTGTTATGATGCACACCCAGAAGGAAGACGGCGTACTCAACATTACAGACCTTGTTGCCAAGGGCAAAGAGCTTCTCAAGAACGGTGACACCCGTTACCTTGATGCCGAAATTGACCCCGAAGCAATGTGCTCACTTCTTTTCACATCAGGCACAACAGGTATGTCAAAGGGTGTTATGCTCTGCCACAAAAACTTCTGCTATGAAGTTAAGGCTGCCATGGGTGTTATCAAAATTTATCCCGAAGACTGCGGCATTTCAATGCTTCCCCTTCACCACACCTATGAAAGCACAATCATTCTTTTCTTCGCCCCCTATTGCGGTGCTAAGGTTACTTTCTGTGACGGCTTCAAGTATGTTCTCAAGAACATGAAAGAATTCAACCCTTCTGTTTTTGTTGCTGTTCCCCTTCTTCTTGAAACAGTTCACAGACGCCTTATGAAAGCTGTTGCGGCAAAGCCTCACGGTCTTACACTTTTCAAGGTTGGCAGCGTGCTTGTCAAGGCTGCGGCAAAGGTGGGCATCGACCTCAAAAAAGTGTTCTTTAAGGAAATCATTGACACCTTCGGCGGCAATATGCGACTTATCATCTGCGGTGCCGCCCCCATCAATCCCCAGATTCTCAAGGATTTCGAAGCCTTCGGCATTCAGATTATTTTCGGCTACGGTCTGACCGAATGCGCACCTCTCGCTATTCTTAACCACGACAGACTTCATCTTGCGGAATCGGTTGGCGAGGTTATTCCCGGCAGCGAAGCAAAAATTCTTGACCCCGATGAAAACGGCGTAGGTGAAATCTGCGTTAAGGGCGATATGGTTATGCTCGGCTACTACAACAACCCCGAAGAAACCGCAAAGGTTATTGATAAAGACGGTTGGTTCCACACAGGCGACCTCGGCTACATGGATAAAAAAGGCTGCTTCTACATTTCAGGCAGATGCAAGAATGTTATTGTTACAAGCAACGGTAAAAACATCTACCCCGAGGAGCTTGAATATCACCTCAGCACCGATATCCGTGTTGGCGAAGCTCTTGTTCTCGGTGATAAAAACAGCAAGGGCGAGGTTATTGTTGCAGCAAGAATCTTCCCCAATTTTGAAGAACTCAGCGATCGCTACGGCAAAAGCGCAGACAAATTCACGGATGACGAACTCAAAAAAATCTTCAAAGAGGTTGTTGACGGCGTAAATGCAAAGCTGCCCCCCTTCAAGAAAATTGTTGATTTCAAAATCAGACGCACTGAATTTGTTAAAACCACAACCTCAAAGATTATGAGACACAAAAACAACGATTAAGTATAAAAACTGCACAAGCTTTGGTTTGTGCAGTTTTTCATTGTATTTTATATTGAAGTATGATATAATTAATTCAGAAATACACGGAGGTTAAATCCATGGCTAAAAAGAAATGCGGTTTATTAATAAAAACGGCAGTTGCAGGCATAGCTGCTGGTGCTGTTTACTCTGTTATCGGTAATATCCTTGTTGAAAACCTTCTCGGCAAAAAGTCAATCAAAGCTCTTATCGCACAAGGCGGGCTGATGCCATCTGAAGAATCGGCGTGCTTCTATACCTCCGATGAAGCTTTGAAGGGCATAGAATTCTACAGAAAAAAAGTTTACGAAAAGCTCTTCACCTTCAACAAACACGGCGAATGCCTTCATTCAATATATTACAGAAATGAAGGCAGCCATATTTATGCCATATCGTGCCACGGCTTTACGGGTGACCCTTCACAAAACAACATCTACGCCCGCAGATTCTATGAAATGGGTTACAATGTTCTTCTGCCTTATCTCAGAGGTCACGGCAAAAGCGAGCATTACTACTGCACAATGGGCTGGCTTGACAGGCTTGATATAATCGACTGGATTAATTATATAATTGAGAAAGACAGTGAAGCTAAAATCATTCTTCACGGTGCATCAATGGGCGCGGTTACGGTTATGAATGCAACAGGTGAGTCTCTTCCCGAAAATGTAATCTGCTGCATAGAAGACTGCGGATTCACATCGCTTTGGGAGCAATACACCGTTCAGATTAAAGCAATGACAAGGATTCCGCCCGAAATTATTCTGAAAACGGCAAATCCGATTGTTAGGTCAAAGCTCGGCTTTGATTTAAGAGATAATTCGCCGCTTAATCAGGTCAAAAAATCAAAAACACCCACCCTTTTCATTCACGGCGACAAGGATTCAACAGTTCCGTTCTATATGAATTACCCTCTTTATCAGAACGCAAAATGCGAAAAAGAAAGACTTGTTGTCGAAGGAGCAACCCATGCTGCGGCAGGCTATGTTTATCCCGAAATTTATTGGGATGCAGTTACAAAATTTATAAATAAATATATTTGATTAAAACTCCCTTTCAAAGGGAGTTTATTTTGTATATAACTTATATTGAATTAAATGTAAAATATGATATAATGGTTACGGTTAGTTAACTAATCCGCAAAGAGGTGAAAAAAATGATAATGGGCGAATCCGCAGAAAATTATCTTGAAACCATTCTTATACTGAGCCAAAAGAAATCCGCCGTACGCTCCGTCGACATTGCCACAGAGCTCGGCTATTCGAAGCCCAGCGTTTGCGTTGCCATGAGGAACCTCAGGGAGCACGGATATATCGTAACGGACAGCGACGGTTCCATTACCCTCACTTCGTCAGGGCTTGAAATTGCAAACAATGTGTATAACAGGCACGAAACAATCACAAAATGGCTCGTCGGCATCGGTGTGAGCAAAGACCAGGCTGCCATTGATGCCTGCCGCATTGAACATGTTATAAGTCAGGAAAGCTTTGAGTGCCTTTGCAAAGCTGTCAACAACGAATAATTCACGCCAGCGTGTGGCAAACGCCATGCGCTTTGTCTATTTTATATAAATCACACCGTAAACAATTCGATTTAGCGTGGTAAATCGCTAATTGACTAATACGATGAAGTGTGCTATACTGTCATCATTAAAATACTATGGGAGAATACTATGGAAGAATTTCTTGCAACAATGTCAAAAGAAGACAGCCTTACATATGAGCTTTCAAGGCTTTATAAGCAGTGGGGATACAAAGAATACCGCATGGCGAAATTTGAGGAATACAGCTTCTACAGCGATAACCGTGATTTCCTCTCAAGCAAAGGCATCCTCGCTTTTAATAATTCAGACGGCAGACTTATGGCGCTTAAGCCCGACATTACCCTTTCAATTGTCAAAAACGCCAAGCTTTCGGACTCGCTCACAAAACTTTACTACAACGAAAGCGTGTTCAGGATGAGCGACAGCTCATTGGATTATAAAGAAATCAAGCAGACGGGCGTTGAGGTACTCGGCAATATTGACGAATATCTTATTGCGGAGGTGCTTGGTCTTGCCGCAAAAAGCCTGCGAAAAATTGATAAGGATTTTGTGCTCTCCGTTTCGCACATGGCATTTATTCCCTCTCTTCTTTCTGAGCTTGAAATCAGCGAAAATACAAAGAAGGATATCATCCGCTGTGTAAAGGGCAAAAACATTCACGATTTGCGTTCAATATGCGAAAAGAACGGCGTTGCAGCTGATAAAACAGAGCTTCTTTCAAAACTTGCAGGCATCAACGGCAAAATCAACACCGTTATCCCCGAGCTTTGCGCTCTTGCCTGCAATAACGAAATGAAGACCGCCTGCAGTGAACTTGAATTTATAGCATCATCACTCTCCAAAAGCCCGCTTGCAGACAGACTTTTCATTGACCTTTCAGTGCTCAACAACACAGAATATTATAACGGTATAATATTTCAGGGTTATGTTGAAAAAGCCCCCTCGGCAGTGCTTTCGGGCGGCAGATATGATAAGCTTGCAGGCAAGCTTCGTGAAAACACACAGGCAATAGGCTTTGCGGTTTATCTTGACAATCTCAATCTTTATTATAAAAAGAAACGCGAGTTTGACAGCGATATTCTTATTATATTTGACACACAGAGCAGAAGCGAATCCTTGCTTTCTCTGGTAGAAAGCTTTGTTGACAAGGGCTTTTCGGTAAGAGTTGAGCATTCAATCCCCGAAGGCTACAAAGCAAAAACAGTTTATTCCTATGAAAACGGTGCACTCAGGGAGGTGACGGCATGCTGAATATAGCTTTACCCAAAGGCAGGCTCGGCGACAAGGTTTACGAGCTTTTTGCTTCAATCGGTTATGACTGCAGTGAAATCTACAGCGATAACCGCAAACTTGTTTTTGAAAACAAAGAAAACGGCGTGCGTTATCTTCTCGTAAAGCCCTCCGATGTTGCTATTTACATTGCACACGGTGCAGCGGATATCGGCGTGGTCGGCAAGGATATTCTTGAAGAAGGCGACTTTGATATTTATGAGCTTCTCGACCTCGGCCTCGGTAAGTGCAATATGTGCGTTGCCGCTCCCAACGATTATGTTGAGGATTTCGACAGGCCTCTCAGAGTTGCAACAAAATTCGTGAACATTGCAAAGAATTATTATATTTCAATCAACCGCGAAATTGAGATAATCAAGCTCAACGGTTCAATCGAAATAGCTCCCCTGCTCGGCCTTACGGATGTTATCGTTGATATCGTTGAATCAGGCAAAACCCTCAAGGAAAACAACCTCAGGGTTTATGAGCAGATTATGCCCATCAGCGCAAGGCTGATTGCAAACAAATCATCCTATAAATTCAAGGGTGAAGACATTGACCGACTTATGGAAAAACTCACAAAGGAGTTGGCAAAATGATTAAAATAATCAACATAGAAAATGCAGAAAAATCCGATATTCTCACCCGCGATATCAAGCTTGAAAGCGGCGTTGAATCAATCGTTGCGGATATTATCGCAAATGTAAAAGAAAACGGTGACAAGGCTCTTAAGGAGTATGCGCTTAAATTTGATAAAGCAGAAATCGAAAATCTTCGCGTTACGGCTGAGGAAATCGAAAACGCCTATGAAGCCGAAGATAAAGAGTTTATCAGAACTCTTGAAATAGCCAAAAACAACATTGAAGCTTTCCATAAAAACCAGCTTCGCGAAGGCTTTGAAATAAACGAAGGCAACGGCATGATTTCAGGCCAGAAGATTACGCCCATTGAAAAGGCGGGTCTTTATGTGCCCGGCGGCACTGCCAGCTACCCCTCAACTGTGCTTATGAATGCCGTACCCGCCAAAATTGCAGGCGTTAAAGAAATTGTTATGGTAACCCCGCCCGATAAAAACGGCAACATCCCATCAGCAATTCTTTGCGCAGCTAAGATTGCAGGCGTTGACACAATAATCAAAACAGGCGGTGCTCAGGCAGTTGCCGCCCTTGCATACGGCACTGAAAGCGTGCCCAAGGTAGACAAGATAGTAGGCCCGGGAAATGTGTTTGTTGCAACGGCAAAGAGAATGCTCTACGGCCTTGTTGACATTGATATGATTGCGGGCCCGAGCGAAATTCTTGTGCTTGCAGACGACACCTGCAACCCCGCTTATGTTGCCGCTGACCTTCTCTCTCAGGCTGAACACGACAAACTTGCAAGCGCAGTTCTTGTAACAGACAGCGAAAAGCTTGCCTATGCGGTAAGCGAAGAGCTTGAAAAGCAGATTCCCATGCTTCCCAGAGAAGAAATTGCACGAGCATCCATTGATACAAACGGCAAAATTATTATTGCGAAAAACCTTGAACAGGGCGTTGAAATTGCAAACGAAATTGCTCCCGAGCACCTTGAGGTTTGCGTTGATGACCCGTTTGCGCTTCTTGATAAAATCAAAAACGCAGGCTCAATTTTCCTCGGTAAAAACACACCTGAAGCCCTCGGCGATTATCTTGCAGGCACAAACCACACCCTTCCCACATCGGGCACGGCAAGATTCAGCTCGCCCCTTTCGGTTGATGATTTCGTCAAGAAATCACAGTATATCTATTACACCGAAGAAGCGCTCGGCAAGGTCAAGGATAACATCGTTCTTTTCGCAAACCGTGAAGGTCTTCACGCTCACGGCAAGAGTGCGGCAATCAGATTTGAGAAATAAGGTGAACCCATGAGCAGATTTCTTTCAAAAAACTATGAAAAACTTGTTCCCTACACACCCGGCGAACAGGTTAATGTAAAGGTTATAAAACTAAACACAAACGAATCCCCTTTCCCGCCTTCACCTAAGGTTAAAGAGGTTCTGAGCGAAGAAGTTATAGACAAGCTCAATCTTTACTCCGACCCTGAGCTCAAAGAGCTCCGCAGTGCAATAGCGGAGCAATTCGGCGTAACGCCCGATATGGTATTCTGCGGCAACGGCTCGGATGATGTGCTTGCATTTGCGATTATGGGCTTTTGCGGCGCAGGCGGCAAGCTTTGCTGCCCTGAAATCTCATACGGCTTTTACCCCGTATATGCTGATATATTCGGTGTTGAGCTTGAACAAATCCCCCTTAAAGATGATTTTTCAATAGATGCAAACAACTATATCGGCAAAAACAAGAATATCGTTATCGCAAACCCCAATGCGCCAACAGGTCTCACCCTCACTTTTGATGAGGTTGAAAAAATTGTTGCTTCAAATCCCGATAACCTTGTTATTATGGACGAGGCTTATATGGCATTCTGCGGTGAAAGCTGCATGGAGCTTGTTAAAAAATACGATAACCTTCTTGTTACAAGAACATTCTCAAAAAGCCATTCGCTTGCAGGTCTGAGAGTCGGCTTCGGCATCGGCTCAAAAGAAATCATCGATGACCTCAACAAACTCAAATATTCGTTCAACCCCTATAATCTCAACACCCTTTCAATCAAAGCGGCGGCTGCAGCTATCGCAGATAACGAATATTATGACGATAAAATTGCAAAAATCGTTGTAACAAGAGAAAAGACAATTTCACAGCTCAGAGAATCGGGCTTTGTATGCACGGATTCAAAAGCAAACTTCATTTTTGCATCAAGCAACAAAATCACTGCGTGTGACCTTGCGGCAGAGCTTCGCAAAAAGGGAATTCTCGTAAGATATTTCAACAAAGCAAAAATTGATAATTATCTTCGCATAACCGTCGGCACAGATGAAGAAATGCAGACACTTATTAATGCGATTAAAGAAATAACGGAGGCTTGAAATGAGAGAGGCTGAAATCAAAAGAAAGACAAACGAAACCGATATAGAGCTTTGGCTGAATCTTGACGGCACTGGCAAAAACGAAATTGACACAGGCTGCGGATTTCTTGACCATATGCTTGAGCTTTTCGCTCGCCACGGCAGAATGGATTTGAATGTCAAGTGCACGGGTGACACCCATGTTGACTACCATCACACAGTTGAAGATGTCGGCATTGTGCTCGGTCAGGCATTTGCAAAGGCAATTGGCGAAAAGCGCGGAATTTCACGCTACGGCAGCATTCTTCTGCCCATGGATGAAACACTCATTCTTGCAAGCATTGACATCAGCGGCAGAGCATATCTCAATTATGATGTCAAAATCCCCACCCCCGCTGTGGGCGGCATGGATACGGAGCTTGTTGAAGAATTCTTCATCTCATTTGTGCGCAACAGCGATATCACTCTCCACATCAAGCAGCTTGAGGGTAAAAACAGCCATCATATCATCGAAGGCATTTTCAAAGCCGTTTCAAGAGCACTCTGCAAAGCAGTTTTTGAAGACCTCACGCTCGGCGGCGAAATCCCCTCAACGAAAGGACTTTTATAATGATTGCAATAATTGACTACGGCTGCGGCAATCTTTTTTCGCTCTCATCATCACTCAGAAGCCTCGGCATTGAGTGCAAAATAACAGGCGACAAAGATGAAATTGCCTCGGCAGACAGAATAATCCTCCCCGGCGTCGGAGCATTCGGCGATGCGGCGCAAAAGCTCCGTGATTGCGGAATGGTTGAGCTTATCCGCAAGCTTGCAGACGAAAGCAAGCCTATCCTCGGCATATGTCTCGGAATGCAGCTTCTTTTTGAGAGAAGCTTTGAATACGGAGCGCACGTAGGTCTGGGGCTCATCAAAGGCTATGTAGGCCCTCTTGAGGGTCAGATTCCCGAGAATCTGAAAATCCCCCATATGGGCTGGAATAAACTCAATTTAGCCAAATCAGACCCCATCTTCAAATATATTGAACAGGGCGACTATATGTATTTCGTTCATTCATTCTACGCTAAGGGCTGCGTTGAAAACACACTTGCATTCGCAGAATACGGCGTGGCTGTGCCCGCAATTGTAAAAAGCGGAAGTGTTTACGGAATGCAGTTTCATCCCGAAAAAAGCGGCGCAAAGGGTCTTGCACTCTTAAAAGCTTTTGCTGAATTATAAGGAGGCATTATGCAGATATTTCCCGCAACAGATATACTCGGCGGCAAGGTTGTGCGCCTGACAAAAGGCGACTACAATCAAGTTAAAATCTATGCAGATTCACCCGCCGAAATGGCTCTGGAATTCATGAAAGACGGAGCAACAAATTTACATATGGTTGACCTTGACGGCGCAAAAGACGGCACTCCCGTTAACTTTGACGCCATTAAAGAAGCCGCAAAAATCAAAGGGCTTTTCATTGAAGTCGGCGGCGGCATAAGAAATATGCAGAGAATTGAAGAGTATCTTTCGCTCGGTGTTAAGAGAGTTATCCTCGGCACTGCAGCAATCCGCAACTACCCCTTCGTTGAAGAAGCGGTCAAAAAATTCGGCTCTGCTGTTGCAGTAGGTGTTGATGCAAAGGAAGGCTTTGTTGCAGTAAGCGGCTGGCAGGAAACAACCAATGTTAACTCGGTTGAATTCTGCAAAAAGCTCCGTGACACGGGCGTTTCAACCGTAATATACACCGACATTTCAAAAGACGGCATGCTTTCGGGCACAAACCTTGAAATATACAAAGAGCTTTCTGAAATTCAGGGGCTTGATATCGTCGCGTCGGGCGGTATCACCTTTGCCGATGAGCTCAAAACGCTCAATAAAATGGGCATTTACGGCGCAATAGTCGGCAAAGCAGTTTATGAAGGCAAGCTCAGCCTTAAGGATGCTCTTGCCGCAGGAGGTGCTTTATGATTACAAAAAGAATAATCCCCTGCCTTGATGTAAGAAACGGCAGAGTTGTTAAAGGTGTTAACTTTGAAGGCATTCAGGACGTTGCTTCACCTGTTGAGCTTGCTCATTTCTATAATGACAGCGGCGCAGACGAGCTTGTTTTTTATGATATCACTGCTTCATTTGAAGGCAGAGCACTTTTCACAGATGCTCTCACTCAGGTTGCAAGCGAAATCTTCATTCCCCTCACGGTAGGCGGCGGTATCAACACTCTTGATGATTTCGACAGAGTGCTCAAATGCGGCGCTGATAAGGTATCCGTAAATTCGGGCGCAATCAAAGACCCCTCACTCATTGAAAAGGCAGCCAAAAAATACGGCGACCAGTGTGTTGTGCTTTCGATGGACATAAAGCGTGTTGACGGTTCATTCCATATTTTCAGCAAAGGCGGCAGAATTGACACGGGCATCGATGCTCTTGAATGGGCAAAAATGGGTGAAAACAATGGTGCAGGTGAGCTTGTTGTTAACAGCATCGATACCGACGGCGTTAAGAAGGGCTTTGACCTTGAAATGCTTCAGAAAATCAGTGACCTCGTTTCAATCCCCGTTATCGCAAGCGGAGGCGCAGGAAAAAAAGAGGATTTTCTTGAGCTTTTCAGAGCAGGCTGCGCAGATGCAGGTCTTGCCGCTTCAATCTTCCATTTCAAGGAAGTTGATATTATGGATTTGAAGAGATATCTTAACGAAAATAACATAGAGATGAGGATATAAAAATGGTTGAACTTAAATATAATGCAGACGGACTTATCCCCGCAATTGTGCAGGATCACTACAGCAAAAAAGTGCTTATGCTTGCATATATGAACGCAGAAAGCCTTGATATCACAATCAAAGAGGGCAAAACCTGCTTCTGGAGCAGAAGCCGCAAGTGTCTTTGGAGAAAAGGCGAAACCTCAGGCAACACTCAGCAGGTTGTTTCAATCCGCACAGACTGCGATAAGGACACCCTTCTTATCGATGTCATCAAAAACGGCCCCGCCTGCCACACCGGCAGCGAAACCTGCTTCTTTGAGGATATCGTTACTCCTGAAGCCGAAGAATTCTCCTACGAAGGACTTTATGAAATGCTCGTAGGCAGAAAGGTTGAAAAAAAAGAAGGCTCATACACAACCTATCTTTTCGAAAAGGGAATTGATAAAATTCTCAAAAAGGTCGGCGAAGAGTGTACGGAGGTTATCATCGGCGCAAAGGGCGGCGACAAGGCAGAGACCGTTTATGAAATTGCAGACCTTCTTTATCACATCACTGTTATGATGATTGAAATGGGCATAACTCTTGACGAAGTAACCGCAGAGCTTGCAAAGCGCCACATTGTTGACCACAAGGTAAAGCAGGAAAAAATGCAGTAAGATTTATTAAATATGACAAAAAATAAAGCATCGCAAGGCGGTGCTTTATTCTTTTTATAAATTGACAAAAGCGCACACTTTATGTATAATAATATCAGAAGTTTACATGACTGACGGAAAAGCGGATCACCGCGGGGGAATGTAAACCTTATACCTTGAATATAAGGTATATATATGCCGACCGTCTGGGCGATCAGTTTTTCAAACTGATTGGCCCTTTTTTGTTTTTTAAGTGCTGAACAGTTACTTCAATTAAGGAGGATTTCTATGGAACACAAGAATTGGAACGGCTTTGCCGCAGGTGCATGGCAGGAAGAAATCAATGTCCGTGACTTCATTCAGAAAAACTACAAGGCATATGAGGGAGACAGCAGCTTCCTTGCAGGCGCAACAGAGCGTACTCAGGCACTTATGAAAAAGCTTCAGGCACTTTTCGCTCTTGAAAGACAGTTTGGCGGTGTGCTTGATATCGACACTGCTACCGTTTCGTCTCTCACAAGCTACTCACCCGGATATATAGATAAAGAAAACGAATTAATCGTCGGTATGCAGACCAATCGCCCGCTTAAAAGAGGTGTTAACCCCTTTGGCGGCATGAGAATGGTGCGTCAGGCCTGCGAAGCATACGGCTATAAATTAAGCAAGAAGGTTGAGGAGGAATTCCGCTTCCGCACAACCCATAATGACGGCGTTTTCCGTGCATATACCGAAGAAATGCGCCAGGCACGCAAATGTCATGTTATCACAGGTCTGCCCGATGCTTACGGCAGAGGCAGAATCATCGGTGACTACCGCAGAGTTGCGCTCTACGGAATAGACAGACTTATAGAAGAAAAGAAAAAGGATAAAAGTGCTCTTGCAACCGCAGCTTTCAACACTGAGCAGATTCGCCTTGATGAAGAGCTTTATCAGCAGATTGCATTCCTCGGCTATCTTAAAGAAATGGCTGCCATGTACGGCTTTGATATAAGCAAGCCCGCCGCAAATGCAAGAGAAGCTATTCAGTGGACTTATTTCGGTTATCTCGGTGCAATAAAGGAGCAAAATGGTGCCGCAATGTCACTTGGCAGAGTAAGCACATTCTTTGATATTTATATTGAGCGTGATATTGCAAACGGCATTCTCACAGAGGAAGGCGCACAGGAGCTTGTTGACGATTTTGTTATGAAGCTGCGCATTGCCCGCCACCTTCGCACACCCGAATACAACGAGCTTTTCGGCGGCGACCCGATGTGGATTACCGAAGCAGTCGGCGGTATGGGTGAAGACGGCAGAACTCTTGTTACAAAGAACAGCTACCGTATTCTCAACACGCTTTACACTCTCGGCTCATCGCCGGAGCCCAACCTCACCGTACTCTGGTCAAATTCACTGCCCGAGAATTTCAAAAAATTCTGTGCAAAGGTTTCGGCAGACACAGACTCAATTCAGTATGAAAATGACGATATTATGCGCCCCATCTACGGCGATGACTATGCGATTGCCTGCTGCGTTTCGGCAATGAAGGTGGGCAAGCAGATGCAGTTTTTCGGTGCTCGATGCAACCTTGCAAAGCTTCTGCTTATCGCAATCAACGGCGGATATGACACCACAAGCGGTATGCACATCGGCCCGCAGATGCCCGTCCTCAGCGGTGACAAGCTTGACTATGACGAAGTAATGGAGCGTTTTGATGTTTATATCAAGTGGCTGAGCAACCTCTATGTTAACACAATGAACATCATTCATTATATGCACGATAAATACGCCTACGAAAAGACTCAGATGGCTCTGCACGATACAGAGGTTGAGCGTTTCATGGCATTCGGCATTGCAGGCCTTTCTGTTGTTGCAGACTCACTCAGCGCAATAAAGTTTGCAAATGTTCAGCCGATTAAGAACAGCAACGGTTTTATTACCGAGTTTAAAACGGAAGGCGACTTCCCCAAATACGGCAACGATGACGACAGAGTTGACCTTATAGCAAAAGATATGGCTCACAAGGTTATAACCGAGCTCCGCAAGACCCCCACTTACAGAAAAGCAATCCACACTCTTTCCGTTCTCACAATCACATCAAATGTTATGTACGGCAAGAATACAGGTGCAACTCCTGACGGCAGAAAGGCATCAGCGCCCTTTGCACCCGGTGCAAACCCGATGCACAACAGAGAAGAAAACGGTGCGCTTGCATCACTCAACTCTGTCGCAAAAATCAGCTATGACGATTGCCGTGACGGCGTTTCAAACACATTCTCAATCACTCCCGATGCACTCGGCAGAGATGAAGACGAGAGAATCACAAACCTTGTTTCTATTCTTGACGGCTATTTTGCAAAGAAGGCACACCACATCAATGTTAATGTGCTCAACCGTGAAACTCTTATGAAGGCTTATGAAAACCCCGAAGAATATCCTAACCTCACAATCAGAGTTTCAGGCTATGCGGTTAACTTCAACAAGCTCTCAAGAGAGCAGCAGAGAGAAGTTATCAGCCGCACCTTCCACGAAGCGATATGACGGGCTTTGTTCACTCCTTCCAGAGCCTCGGCGCAATAGACGGACCCGGTATACGCTTTGTTGTGTTTACTCAGGGCTGCAATCTTCGCTGTGGCTGCTGCCACAATCCCGATACATGGAAAATCGGTGAAGGCACGGAATACACAGCCGAAGATGTTGTGAAAAGGGCTGTAAGATACAAAGAATATTTCGGCAGCGAGGGCGGAATAACCGTTTCGGGCGGTGAACCGCTTCTGCAGGCGGATTTTGTGAGAGAAATATTTGAGCTATGCCATAAAGAAGGCATAAACACCTGCCTTGACACTTCAGGCAGCATTATGAATAAAGCAGTAAAAGCTCTTCTGAAAGAAACGGACCGTGTACTGCTTGATATAAAATACACAAACGATATCCTTTATAAAAAGCACGCAGGTTGCAAAATGCAGACTGTGTTGGATTTTCTTGATTATCTTGACATACAAGAAATTCCCGTAACCTTAAGGCAGGTTATTATCCCCTCTTTGAATGATAATGAGGAGAATATTGTAGCTCTTAAAATAATTGCACAGTCTCACAAATGCGTTGACAAAACGGAGCTTCTGCCTTTCCGTAAAATCTGTCAGGTGAAATACGACAAGCTCGGAATCGAATTCCCCTTCGCTCATATTCCCGAACCTGATAAAGAAACGATGAAAAGGCTTAACGACATACTTGCATAACAAAAACCGCAGGATTGCTCCTGCGGTTTATTTTTATTTATTCATAGCTTCGCTGTTCATAACAAAGCCGAGCACCTCTGCGGCATTGCGCTGAAGCTCGCCGAGAGTAATTCCTTCGGGCTTACCGAGAGTTCTGAGAAGCGTTCCGTCAGGCTTGCGTATGCCTGTTCTTCCGCCGCCGGGCATAAGAACATTAACGCCTGCTCTCACTCTGTAGGCCTGATCACGGATTGACGGAAATTCGGGTGATTTTGACGAACGCATCCACCAGTCTGTCATTATGCAGCCCTTGTAGCCCCATTCGCCTCTGAGAATTCTGACGCAAAGCTCATAGTTATAGTGACCCCATACACCGTTGATTTTGTTATATGATGTCATAATATTCTGCGGATTTGCGGTTTTAACGCAGATTTCAAAGCCTTTGAGGTAAATCTCGCGAAGCGCTCTTTCGGAAACTCTTGAATCATTGTGAGTTCTGTTTGTTTCCTGATTATTGCAGGCAAAATGCTTCGGGCAAGCTGATACTCCCGCCTTCTGAACGCCCTTGACAATAGCAGCCGCCATATAACCCGTGAGAAGCGGATCTTCCGAAAAATACTCAAAATTTCTGCCGCAAAGCGGTGTTCTGTGGATATTCATACCGGGTGCAAGAAGGATATGAGAGCCCACACGCTTCATCTCAATACCAACCTGCTCATAAAGCATTTCCACAAGCTCCGTGTTCCACGAGCACGCAAGAGCCGTTGCAACGGGGAGAAGCGATGCTCCCTCATTGATTCTGATACCTGAAGGACCGTCGGTGGTGGTAACGGCAGGTATTCCTTTATCCCTCATTGATTTGAGCACGCCGCCGAAGGTGCCTGCGTTGCCCGCCGCACCGAGGGGGCTGTTCATAACATAGTCGCCCCTGCTGATTGCTTCAAGCTCTGTGTTATCAAGCTGAGCAACAAAATCCGCCATTGACACCTTGCCGTTCTTTACATCGGCAAGCTTGTATCCTTTATCGCCCGTCTGCGGAGTTGCTTCGGGGAGATTTTCAAGAATGATTTCTTTGAGATTATACTTTGCGGTAGGCACGGTTTCATAAACCTGCTTACCGTCAATGAATTTCAAGCGTTTGAACGCACATTCGGGATTGACAGCGGATGTCTGCGAAAGCTTCTTTACGGTTTCGCCTTTCTCCTGCTCATAGGTGCAGCAAAGCTCTGCTGAGCGAACATCCGTGCCGAGGTAGATATTATATGTACCCTTTTCGAGAATATATGAGAACGTTTCTTCGTCATCATATGATGCCATATCGGCTGACTTTAATCTGAGAGTTATGCTTTCGCTCTCACCGGGAAGCAGTTTCTTTGTTTTAGCAAAGGCAGCAAGTGCTCTTGAAGGCTTGCCGAGTCTGCCGCAAGGCGCTTCATAATAAAGCTGAAGCACTTCTTTGCCTTCGGAATCACCGATATTTTTCACATCGGCCGAAACTGTTATTTCTCCGTTTTCACAGGCACAGCTTACATTTTCAACAGCAAACTCAGTGTAGCCGAGGCCAAAGCCGAAAGGATAAATCACCTTATCTTTTGCAAAGGTTTCAAAGCATCTGTAGCCAACATAGATATCTTCGGTGTAGTTGTTGAACTTTCTGTCGCCGAAATCGCTGCTGCCGGGATAATCGGCATAGCTTTTTGCGATTGTATCGGTAAGCTTACCGCTCGGGAAAGAGTCACCTGAAAGCACATCGGCGATGGCGTTTCCGCTTTCCATTCCCGTCTGCCACACATAGAGGATTGCTGAAATTTTATCACCGTAGGCATCAATCTCTGCCATATCCATAATACTGCCGCAGTTCAGAAGCACAACAACCTTATCAAAGGCGGATGTTACACTGTCAAGCACCTGCTTTTCGGTATCTGTAAGATAATAGCTTCCCTTTTCAAGCTTATTTTCTCTGTCCTCACCTGCTGACCTGCCGATAACAACGATTGCCGTATCGGACATTGAGGCGGCTGTTTTTGCCATTGAAAAATCAACGGGCATTTCGTCATAGCACATGGGCCAGTTGCCCCAGAATCCGTCGTCAACGGGATTCTGTTTACCCCAATTCACATATGCGGTTGCAAGAAGCTCGTTATACTTTATTTTTCCGTTATTGCGTATACCTTCCATAAGGCTTACTTTATAAGGAGCTTTAACATCACCGCCTGAGCCGTAGCCTACATAGAAATAGTCATTCTGCACTCTGCCGAAAACGGAAACTGTTCTGTCCGGTGTCAAAGGCAGAGTGTTATTCTCATTTTTGAGCATAACAATGCCCTCAGCACCCACTTTGCGGCAAAGACGGATTATTTCTTCATCGGGCACAAAGCTTTTGCCGAGTGCGCCGTCGGAGGTGCCCTGTGAAGTTGTTGTAGTCACAAAGTTAACTACCTTGCCCACATATTTCATAACCTTCTTTTTGATAACACTCATAAAAGCTACCTCACTTTTTCAGTTTTTTCTGAGCCTTTTTGCGTTCCATATCAAGCCTGCGTTCTTCGGCTATCTTTTTATCTTTGAGCAGCTGCTCGTTTCGCTCAAGCTCGCACTTCTCGGTAATCTCATCGTAATCCGACATGATATCGGAAAGGTTTTCATATCCTTCCGCAAGCTTTACGGTTCTCAACGCTGAAAGATAAGCAAACGCAACCTTTGAATAGATATTCTGCTCTTTGTTTGCCTTTTTCATTGCCTTTCTTCTTGCTTTTTGCTCTTCACGGGTTTCATCGGGCATATTATAGGCATCCTCGATGCACTGAGGGTCAAAACTGATATTTCCGTCGGGATAATATTTATATGCAAGCTTCATGCTTCTGCGGAGCGAATTGGCATTTCTTACCTCCTGCCTGCGCCAGATCTTCTCTTCCTTAACGCTTGACTTCGGCAGATTTGTTGCAAGCTCAACCGCCTGCTCATATACCTCATAAAACCTTTCGCTGCCGGCATTAACAATCAATTTTGCAAGTTCAAGCTGCTTTGCACCGAATTCGGTTGAAAATCTGTTGATTTCAAACATAACGAACTTTGCAATTTCAATTTCTTCATTATCTGTTTCCGCCTGAGAAATACGCTGCTTAATCTCCTTGATAGTTTTTTCTCTCAGCTCTTTTTCTTCATCGGTGTTTTTGGGCAGAAGCTTTGCCTTTTTAAGCTCATCCTTGGGAAGCTCAACCTTTTCAAGGCCGATATACTTTTGCGCATTCATAACCGCCCTGCAGCCTTCAAGATAATTCTCAACATCTTCCTTGCCGGAATCCTTGTCTTCAACCATTGTTCTCAGGCGAATAACCCTGAGCATTGACTTCTGACCCGTTTCACTTACATCATAGAAAAGCCACGGGATAACATCGACCACTGCACCGAAAACAGAAACCGCAATCAGAACATCAAGCATACTGTAAAGCACGCAATTGGGATTCTTCTGCTGTTGGCTCAGCGGCAAATCGGGGTTATAATCAATATAAACATCAAGAACCGAATAATCGTTGCCGTCAAAGCCGCATTTTGCGTAAATCCACGGCAGGAAAAGTCCTGTAAACATACCGACAAATCCGTTGGCATAGGTTGAAATCATACCGAACGAGCCGTCTATTCTTTCGCCCACAAGATACTGCTGAGTATCTCTCATATCGGATTCAATAGCCTTATCGATAACCTCGGCACAATCTACAAATCTGTTGATATAATTAAGTATAAACAAAAAGACAATGGCAAATTTAGATTTGTATACAAGACCTATGCCCGCAACAACAAATACCTGCACAATGTTTTTGAACACCTTGATTTTCTTTTTGCCGAATTTTTTAATAAACCACGGCGAGAATATCATAGACCACAGCTGTGCATTATGGCAAAGTGTATTTAAAAAGCCGTAGGTTGTGCTTGATACTATGTGAGCACGGTATACAAGCTGCTCCCAAACATTTCCCTTGGCACCTTCAAGAAAATCGTTCCACGCATCAAAGCATTTAATCCAGAAAATTCTGTTGCCCGCAACGCTTCTGATTGAATTGCCGAAGCTCATTTTGGTTATACGGCTTTTAGGAAGCACAAGGCGTTCCTGAGTGCCGAAGAAGGCCACAAGTGCAAGCGGAGCAAAAAGAGCAAGAGGTGTATATGTGCCTCTGTAATAAGCCATGCTGAATTTGTCAACCTTCAGTATATCTACCATTGCAGGCATATAAATGTTAAGAAGAGTCGGTGCAAAGCTGTAAACTATGCCTGTTATTGACATGATTTTGGCTCGCTCCTGAGAGTTGGGAGTGATAACATAAACCATGTTTGTAATTCCCGTCTGGAACCAGCTTTGCACGGTGCCCTGAATCTGACCGATGAGGAACAAAACGGCAATCATCACATAACGGGATACACCGTCTCGCAGCTGCTCATAAGGCAGCCACAAAGCGATAAGAGTCAGAATCATTGAAGGGATTGCAAGCTGTATGTAAACCCTGTATTTACCCTTTGCACTTCTCAGATTATCAACAAGCCATGAATTGAACGGTGCCATCGCATAGCCGATAATCTGGCACACATAACCCATAACAAGCAGCTCGTTGTTATTCATTTTGAGGGTCTGACCTGTGAACACATTGCCCACACCAAAGCTTATTGAAAACTGAACGGTAAAATACTGCACCATCCAGCCGAGACTGAGCATAACAATCTCCTTATAAGGCACATATTCCCCCGGTCTCGGGTGGTTCCAATAGAGAAAAACCTCTTCTATTACGGAACGGACTTTTTCAACAATAGTATTCTTTTCAGCCACTTCAACACCTCGTTTAAATTTCAAACTGTTTTCTGTCTGCCGTGATAATGCCGTCTTTTATTTCAAGGCGACAGATTCTTGCGTTTCTTCTGTCACCCTCAAGCCCGTCATCCTCAGAATTCCTTGCATGATATATCGCATACCACTCACCGCCGTGCTTAATCATCGAGTGATGACCCGTGCCCTCTTCCCACTCGTTGCTGTTAAGAACGGGCGCATAGGTTTTGTCATCGGGATATTTTTCAAATTTTATTTTTGTAAGATCGGTTTCATCAGTCTTAGCCCTTGCGTAGCCGATAAAATACTTTTCATTTTCATAGCAGGCTCCGCTATACATAACATACTGCCAATCACCTTCTTTGAAATAGAAAGCTCCTTCGAGAGTATGCCAGTGAACACCCTTTTTGTATCTGTCTTTACAATAAATTTCTTCATCAATAGATGCGGTTATAACAGGCACAGGCTTGCCCTCAGCCTTTTCAGGAGTAACAAGTCTGTCAACGCATATATATGTACCTATCCTTTCGCCCTCAAAAGTGTTTGTTGAATAGAAAATAAACAAGCCGCTTTCGTTCTTCACAACATGGGAATCAATTGAGAAGGGATGAAGAAGCTGCTTTGCATTCTCAAACGGTCCGAGCGGATTCTTGCTTGAAGAAACAAACATCGTCTGATGGTGCCCGCCGATATCGGGCGTATCTTTGTAGTATTCAAATGAGCAATACATATAAAACACACCGTCAAGCTCAATAACGGACGGTGCCCAATAATCGTGCACATCGGGATCGTCATACTCAAACACCTTGCCCTCGAACTTCCAACCGTTTAAAAGCTCGTTTGAAGAATAGGCATAAATGCCGTCTTTGCCGGTGGTGTAAATATAAAATCTTCCGTTGCTTTCAAGAATAAACGGGTCCGCCTGACCGATATATTTTTCTTTATTGATTTCAAGAAGCTGCATAACAACTACCCCTCAATAACATAGTCTATTGCAACGCAGCTCTCTCTCACGGCGTGCATATGAGTTTTTACTGCTGAGCAGTGATAAGGGTCATTCTGATAGTCCTCAAGAGCCTTTGCATCGTCAAGCACAACCTCAAGAATGAGGTCATATGAACGCTCGGAATGAAGAAAATCTACGCCAACCGAAATATCTCTGAGCTGAGGCACCTTGCCCTTCATTGAAAGAAGCACTTCCTTTGCCTTTTCACATTCCGCAGGGCTGTTGTCCTTTAATTTAAAACAAACAATATGCTTAATCATAAATACACTACTCCATAATATATTTTTATATATAGTAACATATTATTATTCTGTTTTCAAGCTTCTGCAAAGAAAATCCCCCGACCGAAGTCGGGGGAACAAACACAAACCAAGTTATTTAAATCAAATTATATAAGCATACCGAGCTCTGTGCTTACAAAATCAAGAATCACTGATGTATTAACAATCAACACATCTGCAAATACTGCAATATTATTGATAAGCTCAAAAGGTGAATCAACATCAAAAATATTATTGAAGGCTTCTCTGATGTTTCTGACATTCCAATATGTGCCGTGCTCAATATTGAACTTGAACCATTCAAGGTTTTCTTTAAAAGAAGCCTGCTCAACATTGCATTCATACTTGCAGAGTGTTTCATAAAATCCGAAAGATATGTGCAAATCGCATTCAGTCAGATTGAATGTATAATAAACATCAATATAATATTTTCTTCCGTTGTCAAGCTTGATTTCTGCACCGTTGAATTCATCAAGCACATAATTCTTCTTTGTGCCGTCAGCAAAAGTAACGGTCACGGTTTCGCCGCTGAAATCGCCGTTATATTCATAGTTACAATCATAAAGCATTTTTATGTCAGTGTATTTTTCAACATTGTTGAGCTCTGCCGACTTAATATAATGGGACAAAGAATAAGCGATTACGGTGATATTCTCCTTGTATCCGAGAAAATCAACCTCAAATTCATTGACGCCCTCTTTTATTTCACCCTGAGGGTAAACATAATACCCGTTGTCATCAACTGTGATGCTCTTTCCGCCTGAGAAAGTAACCGTAACACCGTCAACATCAGACATATGATATTCGTCTTCTCTTCCCGAATGTTCGTTGAAGCACAGATCGTAATCAATAACCAATCCGTCGAGTGAATTTTCATCAAATTCAAGGTCTGTTATTTCCTTGCCGCAGTATTCAAGCGAAAATCCGCCGCATTCGGCAAGCGTTGAAGGTGATCCCGTGCCGCCGCCAAGATAAAAGCCTATGATATGCTCGCCTTCTTCAAGATACCAAAGAGAGGCAAAATCTCCTGTTTCTGCAATTTTTCCGATATGCTCATCACAATATATTTCACCGTAAAAGCTGCCGTTTTTTATTTCTTCGGGCATAATAGCACCGAGCCACTCATTTTCTTCTGTCATGAGATAATAGCCCTCTTCCTGAGCATCAAAAGTGTAATAAATATACTCGGGAGTATCTTTGCCGAATTCAACAGTGCCTTCTTCAAGGACTCCTTCATAGTGATACTCGTGGTAATTATCCTCCCACCAATACCATTTCACTGTTTCGTCCGCACCTGCCGCAAAAGCAGGCACTGAGCAAAGAAGCATTACGAGTGCAAGGGTTGCTGCGATGATTGATTTCATTGTTTTTTTCATTTTAATTACCTCCGTTAATGTAAAAATCCGCAAAATTAATTACCTTTTCATAAACATCTGCCGATTCTCTTTTAATTATATCAATAAGATTTTTGATGCTTTCAACAATCTCATTTACATCCGCATCCTCAGCATTCAAAACACATGTAAACATATCATACTCGTATTTTATTAAATTCAAGTTTTCAGTGATATTGTCTGCAAGAACTGATAAATTTTCAAAAAAGCTGGCTTTTCTTACTTTGCACTCAAATTCTGCCACACTCTGCTCTGCTATTTCAACCACGAGCTTCACTGAGCCATTTTCTTCAACCACATCAAAAATAAACATTTCATATCCTCTGCCGTTGGGGAAATCAACATAATCAACAAAATCATATATGCTATCAATAGTGTATGTGCTTCCATCAACAAAAGTAAGTGTCATTTTCTCATTTTTGAGAGCATCGTCTTCAAACGCTGAACAAGCTGTATTATCATAGAACAAAACAGAATTGAGATATTTATCTATATTCGTAATTTCAACATTTTTTACAACATCTTTGACTTCACAACAGGTCATTATGAATTCTTCTGTGTAACCGGGAAGGATAACGGTGAGGTTATATTCATTTTCAGATATCATTTCATAATCAAATGCAAACTTACCAAAACAAACCTCATATACGCTTCCGTTTGAAAAAGTAATTTTCGCATCACGATACATACCTATTTTTTCGCCGTCATCGGTTGGTGATATCCAATAATCCTCCCAGAAAATGAGGTCTTTAAATGAATTCTCTTCAAACTCAACAGCAGTTATTTCTTCGTCGAAGTAAGAAACAGTAATTTCAGTTTTATCAGTTGAATCATTGGTATAAAATCCGATAAATGATTCGCCTTCAGGGAGATAAACAACCGATTCATTCTTTTCACTCTCATATACTTCCAACACATCAATATAACCCTGCGGAGAGCCGTCCGGTTGAATGTTTTCGGAAATGTAAACATCTCCCATTTCGTCACCGGTAAAAAGATAATATCCTGCTTTGTCGACATTAATATTACAGCAAATATTATTTTTTTCACAAGTAACGGTATTATTTCCAACCTTGAGTTCACCGGCATATAAATATGAATCCATATATTCATAGCGTGAAACAAGCCATTCCACCGTATCGCCTGTATTATACGCAAAAGCAGGCACTGAACAAAGAAGCATAACGAGTGCGAGTGTTGCTGCGATGATTGATTTCATTGTTTTTTTCATTTTTCATTACCTCCGTAAGGTTGGTTTTCGGGTCTTTTTAACCCCTTTCACCTATAAGACGATACAAATCTGCGGTTGGTCTATGTTTTTTTTGAAAAAATTTAAAATTTTTTAAATCTTTTTGTAATTCCATTTTAGCATTAATTTGCGATTTGTAAATATTTATTACACAACTGAAATCAAACCGTAATTGTTGTAATATATATGTAACAATTTGTAACAAAAAACCTGCACGGTCAGCCGTACAGGTTTTGAGAACAATTATTTTGCTTTTGATTCGCAATAAATGCAGCGATAGGTCTTGGTTTCTGCATTTGTAAGCTTGAAAATGTGGGGCAAATCCTGCTCGGTGGTAGTGATGCAACGGGGATTTTTGCACTTTACAACATCTTTTATCTGATTTGGCAGAGTAAGCTTCTTCTTTTCGCAAAGCACTTCATTCTTGATTATATTAACCGTGATATCAGGGTCAATATAACCGAGCACATCAAGGTCAACCTCCATCTCGGAATCAACCTTGATAATATCCTTTCTGCCCATCTTCTTGCTGCTGACATTTTTTATGATTGCAACCGTGCAGTCAAGCTTATCAAGCTCAAGATGGTTATAAATCTCCATGCTTTTGCCCGCTTTGATATGGTCAATTACAACGCCGTTTTTGATAGAATCAATATGCAATTACTCCACCTCCAGCAGTTTAAGAATAAGAGCCATGCGGATAAATTTGCCGTTGAGCACCTGCCTGAAATAGCAGGCTCTGGGGTCTGCATCAACGGATGTATGGATTTCGTTAACTCTCGGCAGCGGATGAAGAATTGCAAGGTCTTCTTTTGCATCAACAAGCTTCTCGGGGGTGAGAATATAGCTGTCCTTGAGTCTGAGGTAATCCTCTTCGTTGAAGAAACGCTCACGCTGAACTCTTGTCATATAAAGAATATCAAGCTCGGGCATAACCGCACTGAGATCCGTTGTTTCTTTATACTCGATGCCCTTTGCATCAAGAGTTTCTTTTTTGAGATATCCGGGAAGCTGAAGCTCATAAGGTGAAATAAGCACAACCTTTATGCCGGTATATCTTGACATAGCTTCGATAAGAGAATGAACGGTTCTTCCGAATTTAAGGTCTCCGCAAAAGCCGATGGTGAGATTATTGAGCCTGCCCTTTTCACGCTTGATTGTGAGAAGGTCGGTGAGTGTCTGCGTGGGGTGGTTATGACCGCCGTCACCCGCATTGATAATAGGCACGCTTGCCGCCATTGATGCAACAAGCGGTGCGCCCTCTTTGGGATGACGCATGGCTATGATATCCGCATAACAGCTTACCGTTCTTGCGGTATCGGCAACGCTTTCACCCTTTGCGGCTGATGATGAATTAGCCTCAGAAAAGCCAAGCACCTGACCGCCGAGCTCATACATAGCCGCCTCAAAGCTGAGGCGGGTTCTTGTTGAGGGCTCAAAGAAAAGGGTTGCAAGCTTCTTGTATCTGCACTTATCGCGGTATTTCACGGGATTTGCTATAATATCCTCGGCAACGGCAATAAGCTCGTCAATTTCTTCTGTTGTGAGCGAAAGAATGTCTATAAGACTTCTCATTTTGCTCCCCCTATCCAGCTTTCGTCGGAGGGGTTGTTTCTGAAAGCAATAAGACGGGCAACATCCTCAGGCTTGATATAGCCTGTTTCCGCTGCGACTTCTGCTATTACATCAAGGTTTGTGAGGCTTACATTCTTAACTTCGGCTGCTGCAAGTCTGTCAAGACCCTTTTTCATGCCATATGTGAAGATGCTTGCAATGCCAAGCACCTCTGCGCCTGCTTCACGAAGAGCATCAACAACTTCAATAACGCTGCCGCCTGTTGAGATAAGGTCTTCAATAACAACTACTTTCTGACCCTTTTCAAGCTTGCCCTCAATCTGATTGCCTCTGCCGTGGTCCTTTGCACCCGAACGCACATAGCCCATAGGCATATCAAGAAGATGAGCAGTGATTGCTGCGTGAGCAATACCTGCGGTTGAAGTGCCCATAAGCACCTCTGCATCAGGATAATGATTTTTAACGATTTCTGCAAGACCTTTTTCAACATCTGTTCTTACTGCCGGTGCAGTGAGAGTGAGTCTGTTATCGCAGTAAATGGGGCTTTTGATGCCGCTTGCCCATGTAAAGGGCTCTTCGGGGCGAAGAAAAACAGCACCGATTGAGAGTAAATCTTTTGCAATAAGCTTTTCCATATATATTAACCTCCTGAGAATTATTTACTGATTAACCTACGAATTCCGCAACACATCTTCTGTAAGCCGCAACGGGGTCTTCGGCAGCTGTGATGGGTCTGCCGACTACGATGTAGTCCGAGCCGAGCTCCTTTGCCTTTTCGGGAGTGGTAACTCTTACCTGGTCACCGATATCGCCGTCTGCAAAGCGTACACCGGGAGTAACGGTGATGAATTTTGCACCGCATCTGTCGTGAACCTTGCCTGCTTCAAGAGGCGAGCAAACGACACCGTCAAGACCTGCCTTTTCAGCATTTGAAGCGTAGTGCATAACAACCTCATCAAGAGGCTTATCAATAAGAAGCTGCTCCCTCATTCTTTCTTCACTTGTTGAGGTGAGCTGAGTTACTGCGATAAGAAGAGGTCTTGTGCCGTCGGGTCTTGTGAGACCTTCAAGTGCAGCCTGCATCATTTCAATTGTGCCGCTTGCGTGAAGATTTGTCATGTCAACATCAAGTCCGCTGAGCACGCTCATGGCTTTCTTGACTGTGTTGGGAATATCGCAAAGCTTGAGGTCAAGAAAAATCTTGTGTCCTCTTGCCTTGATTTCCTTAACAATTGAAGGACCTTCCGCATAGAAAAGCTCCATGCCGATTTTTACATAAGGCTTTTCCTCTGTAAACTTATCGAGAAAATCCATTACTGCCTGCTTGCTGCTGAAATCGCAAGCTACGATTACATCTTTACCCATTGTGTGCACATCCTTTTATATCAATTAAATTTTTAACACCGTATTTAGCCATGACTGCAGGAAGATTTTCAACAATCTCTTTGCTCGCATATGGATTGACAAGATTTGCAGCGCCGACCTCAACGGCCGTTGCGCCTGCCATAATATATTCAATTACATCCTCTGCATTTGAAACGCCGCCCATACCGATAACGGGAATTTTGACGGCATTGCTGACCTGATAAACCATTCTTATGCCTACGGGCTTTATTGCTGCGCCTGAAAATCCGCCCATTTTATTTGCAATAACGGGTTTTCCTGTTTTCAGATCAATTCTCATGCCGAGAAGAGTATTTATAAGGCTCACGCCGTCTGCACCGGCTTCCTCACAAGCCTTTGCAATTGAAACGATATCGGTAACATTCGGTGAAAGCTTGATAATCACAGGCTTTGTCGTTACCGCCTTAACTGCTTTTGTGACCTCTGCTGCCGCCTCGGGCGATGTGCCGAAGCTCATACCGCCGCCATGAACATTGGGGCAGCTTATATTAACCTCAAGCCAACCGACCTGCTCTTCTTTATCAAGTTTTTCGCAGGTGTAAGCATAATCTTCAATTGAAAAACCGCTTACATTCGCCATAACGGGCTTTGAAAAGCATTTTTTCAGTTCGGGAAGCTCGTGGCTTATAACCGTTTCAACGCCGGGATTCTGCAAACCGACAGCATTTATCATGCCGCTGTCACACTCTGCAATTCTGGGAGTGGGATTGCCGAAGCGCGCATCCTTTGTTGTGCCCTTGAACGAAAAAGTTCCAAGGCAGTTGATATCATAAAGCTCTGCAAATTCGTAGCCGAAACCAAAGGTGCCCGAAGCGGGAATAACGGGGTTATCAAGCTCAATTCCGCAAAGATTAACCTTTGTGTTTACCATATTATCTCCTCCCTTTCAAGCACGGGGCCGTCCCTGCAGATTCTCTTATATCCGTATTTTGTTTTGCATGAGCATCCCATGCAGGCACCGAAGCCGCAGCCCATACGCTCCTCAAAGCTGTACTGACCGCTCGTTGCGGCAATCTTTTCGATTGCACGGAACATCGGCATCGGGCCGCAAGTGAAGAAATAGTCATATTCAAGGTCTTTGAGCACATCGGTAACAAAGCCTTTTACACCCTCGCTGCCGTCAACGGTTGAAACATAAACCTTTGCGCCGAGCGCTTCAAATTCTTCTTTATAGAAAATTTCGCTTGCTGTGTTGAAGCCGAGAATAACAGAAACTTCTTTGCCCTCAGCAAGCAATTTTTTGCAGAGATTATACATCGGGGGCACGCCTACCCCGCCGCCGATGAGCACTGCTTTTTTGCCACTCTTTGAAGTGTCAAAGCCGTTGCCGAGACCGCAGAGAATATCGAGCTTTTCACCTTTTGAAAGCCTTGCCATTGCCTCTGTGCCGTGACCGACCACCTTATAAATTATTGTTATTGTTTTGTCGTCGTAATCGCAGATTGAGATGGGTCTGCGAAGATAAAAGCCTTCAAGAAGAATATTTATAAACTGACCCGGTGCGGTAATATGAGAGGTTTCGCCCGCAAGCTTCATCTCATAAATATCTTTGGTCAGGGGTTTGTTTTCGATTATTTCATATATTCCTCTGTTCATTTGTCTTCTCCCTTCTTCCAAGCTATTTTTCCGCCGCATACGGTCATAACACATTCGCCGTATACTTCATACCCTTCAAACGGAGTTGCTCTGCCCTTTGAAAGAAAATCATCGGGATTAATTGTATATTTGCTGTTTAAATCAAACACGTTGAAATTGCCGTTTTCAATTGAGTTATCAAAGCCGAAACGCTTTGCGGGATTTGTGCTCATAAGCTCGATGAGCTTATCAAGAGTTATGATTTTTTCTTTT
This sequence comes from Clostridia bacterium, assembly GCA_017403185.1. GTDB lineage: Bacteria > Bacillota > Clostridia > Oscillospirales > Acutalibacteraceae > CAG-177. The sequence continues at coordinate 83,299 of JAFQON010000041.1, read as the reverse complement.
ACAAGATGTGTGTAAAGCAAAGGGAAGGCTGTTTCAATGCCTGTTATTCCCATTGCGCTTTTTTCAAGACCCCTGCCCTTTTCTTCGGCAGAATGGGGTGCGTGGTCGGTGGCAATCATATCGATTGTGCCGTCACAGATGCCCTCGATAAGAGCAAGTCTGTCACTTTCGTCACGCAGGGGCGGATTCATTTTGAATCTGCCGTGCTCCTGCAAATCCTTATCGCTGAGAATAAGATAGTGCGGAGCTGTTTCGCAGGTAACATCAACGCCTGCAGCCTTTGCTTTGCGGATAAGGTCAACACTCTCTTTTGTTGAGATGTGGCACACATGGTATGCACAGCCTGTTTCGGCAGCTAATTTAAGGTCACGCTCAATGGGCTTCCATTCGCTTTCGGAGCAGATTCCTCTGTGACCGTGCTCAGCCGCATATTTGCCTGCATGAATATATCCGCCGTTAAGCAATGAATTATCTTCACAGTGGGCAACGATCATTTTGCCGAGCGACTTTGCGGTTATCATCGCTTCACGCATCATATCCTCACTCTGCACGCCCTTGCCGTCATCGGAGAAAGCACACACATAAGGCGTCATAGCCGCCATATCGGAGAGCTTTTCACCATTCTGACCGACTGTTATCGAGCCGTAGGGTGCAACATTCATCACCGCACCGCTTTTTATCAGTTCAAGCTGTGCATTGAGATGCTCGGCGCTGTCGGGCACAGGATTCAGATTGGGCATTGAACAAACGGTTGTGTAGCCGCCCCTTGCGCAGGCTTTTGTGCCCGTTTTTATCGTTTCTTTATAAGAAAATCCCGGCTCTCTGAGATGAACATGAACATCAATAAAGCCGGGAAAAACAGCACAATTATTAAATTCAAAAACGGTATCACAGGCACCGCCGAAGACGCCGCCTGAAACAAATATATCAGCAGAATTGCCCTGCCCGTTTATTTTACAACCCTTTACAGTAAAACTCATGGTCTAACCCTTTCATCAGTTACTTTATTAAGTATACCATATTAATAAAAAAAGTCAACAGCAAAAGAAAAAATAAGACGGACAAACTTTAAGCTTGCCCGCTGACAAAATCATCCTTTGCGGCTGTTCCGTTTGTGTTAAGAGTAATCCGGGTTTCAGGCTTGTTTGTCTGATCAATCATACACGAAGCATCCTTAAAATCGATTAATTTGTTGCAAAAAACGCAATATAATGTTATATTATTTCCGGGTGATGATATATGAATGATTTTGAAATTACATACGCAACCGAAGATGATGTAGGAACCATTCTTGATTTTATCACAAGGCTTGCGGAATATGAAAACATGCTTGACGAGGTTGTTGCCACACCCGAATTGCTGAAGGAATGGCTTTTTGAGAAGAAAAAAGCCGAGGTTGTTTTTGCTGTTGAAAACGGCAAAAAGGTTGGTTTTGCACTGTTCTTTCATAACTTTTCAACCTTTCTCGGCAGAGCAGGAATTTACCTTGAGGATTTGTTTGTGCTGCCTGAATACAGAGGCAAGGGCTACGGCAAATCTCTGCTGAAAAAGCTTGCCGAAATTGCGGTTGAAAGAGACTGCGGCAGGCTTGAATGGTGCTGCCTTGACTGGAATAAACCGAGCATCGACTTTTATTTATCACTCGGTGCAACGCCTATGGATGAATGGACAACCTACCGCATGGCAGGCAACAAACTCACGGAATTTGCAAAAAGACAAGACGGATAACCGCCTTGTCTTTTTACTTTCATTTTAAGGTTGCGTTCAATCTTTTCTCTGTTGCTTTCACAATAAAGTAAACGGTAAACCATATAATAAAATACAGCACAACAAAAATCGCAGTAAAGATTCCTATAACTCCCCAATCAAACGGTATCCATGAGTTTGCGATATAGCAAACAACATATGCAACATAAAGTGAACTGAAATGACATAAAAGGGATTTTGCTATCGACCAATGCTCAATCTGATTAAACACACTGGCACCTGCATGAACAAAAGCAAGAAGATAAATTGAAACAATCCCGAGAAAAACCTCAGAACCGCCGAGCGAAAAATCACTTAATGATTTTGAAAGCACAAAATATATTATCCCCAATATAATCGGTCCAAACCCGCCGAACATCATTCCTCTGAGAAAAAATTCCTTTAAATATTTATTCATCATTTAACACCTAACCTTTCTTTAACTTTTTTGATATTTCGTCTTGACACATAATCTGAATATCCGTTTTTGAGAGTTACTCTTAGTGCGCCTGAAAGCGAGGCATCAAACTTGCGTATTTCTTTGACCTTGACAATACAGGACTGATTGATTTTTAAATAATCATCACCGAGCATTTCTTCAAGCTGATATAAGCGTTGTTTCACTCTGAGTCTGTTTACATCAGTTATTGCATATACATTATTATTTTCCGCAACAAAACAGCAAACCTCAGACAATCGGATTTTATACATTTCTCTTTCAATATACCCGATAAGCTCTGCCGAATCGTTTTCAACGAGTTTCTCGATTTCATCGGTCAGCTTTGTTTTGTTATGAGAATAAACTATCACTTCCTCTTCACGGTTTTTATCGATAATCAATCTGAATTTCATAAGAAGCCTCCTTACAACCGAAATGATAACCGAATTTCAAACGGATTGCAATTATTACGCTGTATTCGGTTGGTTATTTAATGCAACCTGAAAACGCAAAGCGAAATTTACATAAATGTAAACCGCAGTTTGTTGACACTCCTCACCCTGTTTGATATAATTCTCCAAAAAGGAGGTAATTTCAATGAATCTGTTAGGAACGATTATTATTGTTGTCACTGCGGGGCCGATATTTGTTTTATGTTTTCTTGTAGCTGTTATCGGAATGGGGCTTCATGCTCTTCCGTCATTCTTTGACCCTGAATTTTATGAAGAGATATTTGAATACATTTTAACTCTTGATTATAAAGAATTATTTGAGTTTGCAAAGGAAGCTATCAGAGCACATATGGAGATGTATTAATATTTTAAAGCCTGTGCGTAACAAACCGCACAGGCTTTTTTTGCGCAAAAAATTCCAAAAAAATTTTAAAAAAACTATTGACAAAACGAAATCTGCACGCTATAATAATGCTAACGATAACGATTATCGTTAACGAAAGGAGTGAGACGAATGCAGGCACAGCGGCACAGCAAGCAGCGTGATGCAATTCTTGAAAATCTTTGTTCAAGATACGACCACCCCACGGCTGAAGATTTGTACTTCTCATTAAAGCCTCAGATTCCCGCACTAAGCCTTGCAACGGTTTACAGAAACCTTGCACAGCTTGAATCCGACGGAAAGATAATACGCATTGAATCAGGCACCACCAAAAGATATGACGGCAACATCAACCTTCATTATCACCTCACCTGCCTTGATTGCGGCGGAGTATTTGATATCTTTCTGAACGATGATTGCGGATTATGCCAAAAGGCCGCCGAGTCCTTTGACGGAAAAATCGTTTCACACTCGGTATTATTCACAGGATATTGTCCTTCTTGTTCAAAACAAGCGGGATAATCATAAATCGACAAAAATTAAATTTAAATTTTGGAGGAAAAATGTTATGAAAAAGTTTGTATGTTCAGTTTGCGGTTATGTTCACGAAGGTGATTCGGCTCCCGAATTCTGCCCCCAGTGCAAGGTTCCTGCAGAGAAGTTCAATGAGCAGAAGTCAGGCGAAATGTCATGGGCTGCAGAGCATGTTGTAGGCGTTGCAAAGGGCGTAAGCCAGGAAATCATCGACGGTCTCAGAGCTAACTTTGAAGGCGAGTGCTCGGAAGTAGGTATGTACCTTGCAATGGCAAGAGTTGCTCACCGTGAAGGCTACCCCGAAATCGGTCTTTACTGGGAAAAAGCAGCTTACGAAGAAGCAGAGCACGCAGCAAAGTTTGCAGAGCTTCTCGGCGAAGTTATCACTGACAGCACAAAGAAGAACCTCGAGATGAGAGTTGACGCAGAAAACGGCGCAACAGCAGGCAAGTTTGAGCTTGCAAAGATGGCTAAGGAGCAGGGTCTTGATGCTATCCACGACACCGTTCACGAAATGGCTCGTGACGAAGCAAGACACGGCAAGGCATTCCAGGGTCTTCTTGAGAGATATTTCGGTTAATCCCCTACCCTATAAATGAACAAACGGAGCAGATTATTCTGCTCCGTTTTTTGTTTGTTATTTTTCGTTGATTTCCTGCTGAACCTGATATGCCCACTTGGCATTTTCCTTTTCCCAATCCTCAAGGTCTTCATATTTTCTTTCTGACTGAGAGTCTTTGAGCGCGGGGTATCCGAACGAGAAAAAGCCTGCAACAAGTGCAATCACAAGAAATATCGCTGTCAGTATTTTGAATTTTTTCTTGGATTTGACGGATGATTTTTTTGAAGAGTTCAGAATCAACAACACTGCAACAGCAAGAACCGAAATCACCATAAGCGCAATCCAACCGTATTTTGTAAACATCCAGGCGTATTTTGTCATAACCATATGTATTTCTCCTTTTGGGTTTTATGAGTAACATTATATATTTTTTGTGTCATAGGGATTATATATATATGCTTCGGGATATACAGTAACAAAAATGAACAAATACTTATGACAGTAAGCTTTATTACAAAACATAATAAAATCCCCTTTTCTTTTCAAAATAGAAATAACACAACAGATACCGCGCAAAATTCTTGCTCATTTTACGCATTTCGAGTGTTTTGACTATTATACCCCAACATTTGACTTGTGTCAATAGCGTTATGAGACTGTGACAAGGTTTATTATTTGTGTAAGTCGCCCTAAAATATAAATAAAGAATTATTGGGGGGATTATTTTGAAGCAGGAATACAGAGAGCTTTATGAAAAATTCGGTTTGAATGTTGTGTTTTACCGCAAAAAGAAAAAGCTGACTCAGCTTCAGCTGGCAGAGCTTGCTGATATTGACAGAAGCCACATAAGTGCCATTGAGCTCGGGAAGGTAGGTGTATCGTTTGATGTTATTTTCAAGCTCTGCGAGGTTCTTGAAATAACCCCGAAGGAATTATTTGATTTCAGATAATTTTCAGCAAGTTCTTTCGGCATATTTTCCGTGAGATATATCGGTTAAAAATTTTACAGTCAAGCAGTTTGCTTATGCAGACTGCTTGATTTTTTTATTGTAATACAGTATAATATATACAACAAATTTTGACAGGAGATGACACAATGCAGACACTTTTTTACTCACAGACTATAAAATTCACCGACAATAACACTAAAGGCTACAGACCTTGTGCCTTCGAAATAACCGAAGAATATCTCGCATTTAAAAAAGGCAGCCTTTTGGGTAACAGTATCGGCGGACTTATCGGCTTAGCAATGTCGGCATCAGCTGATATGAAAAACGACATTATTCTTATCCCGATAAGAGAAATAACCTCTGTTGAAGCAAAGAAAACACTGTTAACTGCTCTCGTGACCGTTCACTCAATGAACCGTCCTGTATATACATTTGCGTGCTCCTCTAAAAAAGAAATGGAAACAATCAATAACCTTTTAAAGAGATGATTTCCTTATATTTACACCACGGCGTATAATATTGATAATCATAATATTAACCGTACTCAATCCCGCTGCGGGCGAAATAATAAAGCAGAACAAAGCTTCAAAAAAATAACAACACAAACTGCCTTGCTTTCGTGAGGCAGTTTTTATTTGTGAATTTTTGTTCATATTACCGATAAACAGTTGACTAAATCAATATTATTTTATATAATATATTTAATTATAAACATTTATATTAAAGGAATGCGTTTATGAAAAGATTTGTTTTGATTTTTGCTTGTATCTTGTTTTTATTTGCAGGCTGCTCAGACTCAGGCAATACCGACAGCACTTCAAAAAAAGATGCCCTTGCACCAAACTATGTGGCCGAGGGGCAGATGACAGTTTTGCGTTCACTTATCAACTCCAATGCGCTTTTTGTTGAAGAAGTTTTCGTTGAAGAATTCCTGCCCGTGGATGCCGATAAGTCAATCTCTGATAAAAGCGGCACATTCGCCCCTGTTTCATCCGATATATTCGATTCATACGAGGATTTTGTGCAGTCGCTCAATGCAACCTACACTGATGAAGCTGCCAAAAGCATCCTTGAGGAGTTTGATATGTATAAAGATATTTACGGTCAGCTTTACCTCAACACCAAAAGCTCCGCTGTAAAAGCAAAGAACTATGATTGGAGCGCACCCGAAATTGAAGTTATAACCGCAGCCGAAGGCACATATGAGCTTGAGGTTACGGTTAAAACCGAAAAAGGCAAAGACCATACCTTTGAAATTAAAGCAGTAACCGTTGACGGAAATATCCGTCTTGAAAACATATATTATTAATCCATAGGAGAAAAATATAATGAGCGAATTAAGAACACGATGGTTTAAAGAAATCAGTCAGGAATGCCCGCTTGCCGAATACCCCAGACCGCAGCTTGAAAGAGAAAGCTGGATGTGTCTTAACGGCAGCTATGACTATGCCGTAACTGACAAAAACGCAGAAAAGCCCGAAAGCTTTGGCGGCAAAATTCTTGTGCCCTTTTCAATTGAATCTGCCGCTTCGGGTGTTGAGAAGGCTCTCAGCCCCGATGAACGCCTCTGGTATCGCAGATTTTTCACGCTTTCAGATGACTTCAAGGGCAAAAGAACTCTGCTCCATTTTGATGCGGTTGACTGGCAGTGCAGCGTATGGGTGAACTCGGTTCTTGTGGGCGAGCACACAGGCGGCTATGATCCGTTTTATTTTGATATCACAGATGCTCTAAAAGAATGTGAAAATGAGCTTGTCGTCAAGGTGTATGACCCCACGGATTCGGGTCATCAGCAGAGAGGCAAGCAAGTAAACAAAACTCACGGCTTCTGGTACACCGCAACCTCAGGTATATGGCAGACTGTATGGCTTGAGCCGGTAAACTACTGCAGAATTGAAAAAATCAAGCTTATCCCCGATATTGATAAAGGCGTTATAGGCGTTAAGGTTAACACCACCTGCGAATGCGGCGGCAAGCTTTTTGCAAAAATTCTTGACGGTGATAAGGTTGTATTTGACGGCGAAATCTCCGCCGATGCTGAAATCCCCGTTCCCGATGCAAAGCTCTGGAGTCCCGAATATCCGTTCCTTTATGACCTTTATCTCACCCTTGACTGCAACGGAGAAAAAGACGAAGTAAAGAGCTACTTCGGAATGCGTAAATTCTCAATAGTTAAAGATGACAAGGGTATCCCGAGGCTTGCTCTCAACAACAAGCCCTATTTTCAGAAGGGTCTGCTTGACCAGGGTTATTGGCCTGAAAGCCAGCTCACTCCCCCGTGCGATGAAGCAATGATTTTTGATATTGAAAAAATGAAGGAATGCGGCTTCAATATGCTCAGAAAGCATATCAAGGTTGAGCCTCTCAGATGGTATTATCACTGTGACCGCCTCGGAATGCTTGTATGGCAGGATATGGTGAGCGGCGGTGAATACATCGGCAATGTTCTTGCGGGCGTGTTGCCCAATCTCAGCATTCATGTAAAAGATAATATGTATAAGAGCTTCAAGCGCGGTGAACCCGAGTGGCGTGAAGAATTCAGGCAGGAGCTTTGGCGCATGATTGACAGCCTTTACAACTGCGTTTCAATCTGCTGCTGGGTACCCTTCAACGAAGGTTGGGGCCAGTTTGATGCAAAGGAAATCGCAATAAAAGTAAAGGAGCTCGACCCGACCCGTTTTGTTGATCACGCAAGCGGTTGGCATGACCAGAAAGGCCCCGACTTCAAGAGTATGCACAGATATATCGTTCCCGTCACGGGTCCGTTTTGGTTCACCAAGAAGGGCCGCCCCTATGTGCTCAGCGAATACGGCGGATACAGCTGGAATATAAAAGACCATGTGTGGAATGCAAAAAAATCCTTCGGATATATTATGTTCCCCAACAGCGAGAAGCTTTCAGCCGCATACAAGCATCTGCATGATGTTCAGATTGTAAGGCTCATCAAAAAAGGTCTGTGTGCAACGGTATATACTCAGGTCAGCGATGTTGAGTTCGAAGTCAACGGAATTTACAGCTATGACAGAGAAGTGCTCAAAATAGATAAAAATATTCTTATCGAAACAAACAAAAAGCTCACATATTAAGGCAGATAAAAATAAAAAAGGCGGTGGTTACATTGGCAGCAAACACCAATGCAAGAACAAGACTGCTTTGCCTCGTGGAAATCATGACCATGTATTCGGACGAGCACAACATTCTTTCGCTTGAAGAAATATGCGATTGGCTGTGCGACTACGGATATGAGGTTACAAAAAGAAATGTTTTATCCGATATAAAAGCAATCAACACAACGCCAATAAAAATAATCAGCGTTACAAAGCCAAAAAAAGGATATTACATTGCAAAGTATTTTTCACAGGATGCCATAGGTCTTATTCTTGAATCGGTTTTTTCTTCAGAAATGCTCACCGAAAATGATGTCGAATATATAAAAAAATATCTGCGCAAATGCGTATGCGTACCTACCCTTGACCTTGTGCTAAACACTACGGTAAACCTCAATTCTCTGCCGTCATCACGCAAGGAATTAAGCAGTGTCATACGCACGCTGAGAATTGCTGTAACAGACAAAAAACAGGTTGTTTTGAAAATATCAAGAGCAATTCCGGGGGACAGCTTTTCAGAAGCAAGGCAAATTGAAAGCATCACGGTTAACCCCATAGTGCTTGCAGTGGCCAACGGCACGGTTTCACTTGTGTTTACTCAGGCAACCTGCCCGAAAAAGGCAGAATATATTCATATTTCACGCATCGAGGATGCCGTTATCACCGAAAATGAGTCAGTCGAATTCACCGATGACCTCACATCGGCAGACAACTATTTCGGATGCGAACCTTCCAAAATGAATTTGGCCGAAAAAAGCTGGCTTCTGTTGCGAACCAAAACGGAATATATTGATATTATAGAAAACCGCTTCAATTTTCCCGTTCAATTCCGCAAGGATGATACCGAAGGGTACTGTGTAGCCAAAGTTTTCACCGTGATTGACTATTCATTGGTCGGCTGGCTGCTTACATTAAGCGATAAAATAGAAATCCTTGCTCCGAACGGGTTAAAAAATCTGTTTGACCAAAAATTAATCAACAAAGAGGTAATATTATGAAACTCACAAAGAAACATGGACTTTTCAAAAGAATAGCAGCAGCAACGCTTGTTTTTGTTCTGCTCTTTTCTCTCGCTTCCTGCAAAGATGAAAAGCCCGAAGATCCTGCAGTAAAATATAACGCCGATGAAATTGTGCTTCCTGACAAAAAGGTTGCAATTCTTGTTGCACCCGAGGCACAGTTCCCCGAAGATTACAAGGCAGCCAAAGAGCTTGAAAGCGAATATCCCAACAACATTGTAATCAAAGAATACAAGGACAGCCGTATTCTTGAAGGCGGCGACCCCGGCATCATCACATTCTCAAAAGAGCTTGCAAATGACCCTGACATAGGTGCAATCGTTTATGCAAGAGCAACTCAGTACACAAGAAACGCCATCTACAAAGCAAAAGAAATCAACCCCGAAATCGTAACGGTCTGCATAGAACCCGAAGAAGATATCGAAGAAATTTCAGACCTCGCAAACCTTGTTTATTGCGTTGACTGGGCAAAGGCTGCCGAAGACATTGTTGCTCAGGCAAAGGCTCAGGGAGCAAAATATTTTGTTGCATTCTCGATTTCCCGCCATATTTCCTCCAACCCCCTTATCAGAAGCGAAATTGATGCTTTCAAAAACGCCTGCGATGCACAGGGAATAACTTATATCTATAACAGCAGCGTTGACACCAACAATACCGGCGGTATTTCAGCAGCTCAGAAATATATTGACGAAGCAGTTGCAAGACTCTATCTCAACAAAACAGTAGAGGGTAAGGATGTTGCTCTTTTCTCAACAGACAGCGCCGTTCAGTCCACACTCATAAACCAGGCAAACAGCAGAGGACTTATATATGTATGCCCCTCATTCCCCACCGCCTACAACGGACTCGGCGAGGTTTATGAAATTGCAAAGCCCGAAAGCATTACGGATGTTGCAGCCTATATCAAGAGCGCAAAGGATGCCGTTGAAGCTGACAACAGCGGCACGGCAAGGCTCAGCATCTACAAAACTCCGCTCGCATCAATCCTTCTCAGAGCAGCCGTTCACAGCTCGTTTGATCTTCTCGGCGGCACAATGACAGCAGAAAACATGGCTGATAAAGCAACCGTAAGAGCACTCGTTGCCGCAAACAGCGACGATTTCTCAATCACGGCTTACGGCACAAAGAAAAATGCTTTTATGGCATATCAGCCGGGATTTGAAACACTCAGATAACAAAAATTTATCCCCGAGTTTTTGAAACTCGGGGATTTTTTATTGTATTCTTGCCGCCTCTTCTGCTGTCAGGGTAACCCAGTTATTGCCTCCGTCACCTCTGCTGTAATAAAAAGTATACTCACCAACGGTGTATTTATCACCCAATGTCTTTGCAATTCTGTCAACCGTTTCTTCAACCATCTCATCTTCAGTTTTATCGCCTTTATTTGTTCGCATCTGAATACTTATTTCCCACGGAAAATTTTCAAGGTCAACCGGCTGGTCAATGGCAACAACAGGAGATTCATCATCTGATATTATGCCTACCGTCAACTCAATATTCCTTCCGAATTCATCTTCAACAAGCAATCTGACATCTTCCTTCAGTGCATCAAGAAACCGTTCAACAGCATTACGCTGGAAAGTCTCTGCAGAATGATTATCGGTAAATCCTCCGTCATAGTCACTACGGATTGTGAAGCGTGTGTCTTCGCTTGTCGGAGACTGTGCCGTAACATAATAATCACCTAACTTCCAATCGAATGTACATTTTGAAATTTCATAATTTTCATCCGGATACTTTTTCTCAACATATTCTTCGGCTGATTTACTGAGTTTATGCATCTCTAACGGATTCCCCCAAAACGCACAGCCCAGCCAACCTGCAAACGCAACAACACCCGCAACCGCCGTGCCGACAACCGCCTTAATGATATTCTTCTTTGTTTTTGTTTTCATAATTTTCATCCTTTCAGACTGTGTTTCAAGGCCTTTTTCTGCCTTACACCTTAAAGACGAATAATTTTACGGTTTGGTCTGTAAAAAAGCAGAAACTGCGGAAATTTTTTGAAATTTCCGCAGTTTTAAATCTTATTTACCCGCTCTGAGGTCTACGCGGCGGATCTTTCCGCTGATTGTTTTGGGAAGTTCATCCCTGAACTCAACAATTCTGGGGTATTTGTAAGGAGCGGTTCGCTCTTTAACATACTTCTGAATTTCTTTTTTGAGTTCATCGGTTTTTTCCGTGCCCTTTGTGAGAACGATATCTGCCTTAACAACCTGACCTCTGATTTCATCAGGTGCAGCTGAAACCGCACACTCAAGAACATAGGGAAGCTCCATGATAACGCTTTCAATCTCAAAGGGGCCTATACGGTAGCCTGATGACTTGATAAGGTCATCAACTCTGCCCACATACCAGAAGAAGCCGTCTTCATCTCTCCATGCGGTATCGCCTGTATGATAGATATTATCATGCCACGCTTCGGTTGTTTTCTGTTCATCGCGGTAATATTCCATAAACAGACCGCAGGGTGAGCCTGCATCTGTTCTGACTACGATTTCGCCAACCTCACCGACCTTGGCAACAGTGCCTTCCGATGTGATAAGGTCAACATCAAAGAGCGGACTGGGCTTGCCCATTGAGCCAACCTTGATTGATGAGCCGACAAAATTACCGATTGCAAGAGTGGTTTCGGTCTGACCGAAGCCCTCCATAAGTCTGATGCCCGTTGCCTTAAGGAACTGCTGGAACACCTCGGGATTGAGTGCTTCGCCTGCAGTTGTTGCATATTTGATTGACTTGAGGTCATATTTTGAGAGGTCTTCTTTGATAAAGAAGCGGTACATCGTGGGGGGAGCACAGAAGGTTGTTATCTTGTGCTTGCCGATAAGCTTGAGAATATCATCGGCAACAAAACGGTCAAAGTCATAGGTAAATACACCCGCTTCACAGAGCCACTGACCGTAGAGCTTGCCCCAAAGAGCCTTACCCCAGCCTGTATCGGAAATGGTAAAGTGCAGTCCGTTGGGGTCAACATTGTGCCAATATTTGGCAGTGATAAAGTGACCGAGAGGATATCTGTGGCTGTGCATTGCAATTTTGGGATATCCTGTTGTGCCCGAGGTGAAGAACATAAGCATCGGGTCATAACCGAATGCGCCTTCTTCTGCCGAAGGTCTTTCGTAAACATCGCTGAAGGTGCAGTATTCGTCATCAAAGCTGTGCCAGCCGTCACGCTTGCCGTGAGCAATGATTTTTGTTTTAAGGAATTCGCTCTTTTCGGCAGCAAGCTCAACCTGACGGGCTACATCTCCATCTGCAGTGCAGACGATTGCACTTATCTGACCTGCATTGAAGCGGTATTCAAAATCGTGCTCAACAAGCTGATTTGTTGCGGGAACAACGATTGCTCCGATCTTATGAAGAGCAAGAATTGAGAACCAGAACTGATAGTGACGCTTAAGAACAAGCATTACTCTGTCGCCCTTTTTGATGCCGAGTGACTTAAAGTAGTTTGCAGTTCTTGCAGATTCACGGCTCATATCACCGAATGTGAAGCGTCTTTCTGTTCCGTCGTTTTCGATATGAAGCATTGCGGTTTTATCAGGGCATTTCTTTGCAAGCTCATCAACAACATCAAAAGCAAAATTAAATTTATCGTCATTTTTGAAGGTGATACCGTTAAGAACACCGTTTTCATCAAGAGTTGTTTCAATAAACTTTGCATAAACGGGATTCTGAAGATTTGCAAGGTCAACATTGGTTGTGCTGGGAACCTTGATTTCTTCAACACACTCCGTCATCTCAGATGAACCGTCGGGCGAAATAACAATTGCATAGAATTCGCATTCCTGACCGCCGACTGCGATTTCACAGTGAGGAACAGCCGAATCAAAATAAATACAGTCGCCCTCATTAAGGGTTTCCGTTCTGTCGCCGATAATTATTTTAAGAGCGCCTTTTGTTACAATGTTAATTTCCTGACCCTCGTGAGAAACACAGTGATAAGGAGGATTAAGAGCTTCTTCCGAATAAGGGATAACAACTCTGAAGGGCTCTGCAATTTTATTCTTGAAGAAGGGTGCAAGGCGGTTATAAACATAGCCCTCTCTTCTTGTTATGGGCATCCCCTCGCCTTTTCTTGTGAGAGTATATTCAGTGAGGCTGGGGCTGCTGCCTTCCATGATATCGGTAATTTCAACATTGCAAACCTGAGCAAGCTTATAGATAAATGTAAAGCTGAAATCCCTGCTGCCAGATTCATAATAGCAATATTCTTCTTCACTCATACCGATTTTATTGGCCATTTCGCCCTGAGTAAGACCCATATCCAGACGAAGAGCAATAATTCGCTGAGCAACCTCCATTATTTTGTTTTCGACTGAACCCTGACCAAAAGTTATCATATTTTTCTCTCCTTTCGCTTCGAGGAAATAAAAAAACGCCCCAAAGCAAGTTTTGCTTTGAGACGAGTAAAATCAAACCCGCGGTACCACTCAAATTGCACTTTTCAGTGCCGCTCAACGGACTCTATCAAGCCCTACGCTTTAACGCAGCGATTACGGAAGCTGTCTACTAACACAAGGTTTTCGGAGCCTCTGCTCGGAAGGGATAGCCTTGAATCGTTCCGCTGACGGCTCGCACCAAACGCCGCCTCTCTGAAAACCTTGCGATTCTGCCTTCTTCGTCATAGCTTTTATGTGAGTAATAATAACACTCAGAAATTAATTTGTCAATAGTTTTTTATAAAAAAAGGGAGTGCCCTGTGCTGCATGAAAACACAGGGCTTCGATGTAAAAAGGCATTTACGAGAAGACGTAAATCAAAAAATCATTTTATTTATCACTCTCGTTATACAAGATGCTTTAAAAACTGATTTGGTCTGAAGCTTTTCAATTGTTTTTATATTTTTTGTATTTTTTATTTGCAATTATAAAAATCACGGCACCAATCAGCAGATAGATAACAGTAAGTTCACACTGAAAAAATATAAAATCATATGAGAAAAGAGTTTCAACGAAGGGGTTGAATTCGGAGCAGATATGAAGCACATATTTTTCTCCGTCAATGTTATAAAATTCGGTGGAATAATATTCATCAAAGCTTCCGCTGCAATAATAATCCGCAATCTCTATGGAATCGCCTGTCCAATCGGCAAATTCAGCTGAAACTTTGTTCCAAACATCTTCGCTGAATGCTTTCTCACAGAGCGATTTATATAATTTATGATTATGATGGCTTTCGTCGATTTCCCAGCTTGTCGGATTAAAATAATTCGTAACCTGATCAGACGAACATTCAGCTTTTTCTTTCAAAAAGACTACTTTCTCCGTTAATTCCTCCTGATTGCCGGTACCATCAATTAAAATGCTGACAGGAACAATTTCACCGTTTTTTATGTTGTAATCCAATTGACTGATCCAAAAGCCGTGTTTCTTTTCAAAATCCGTAATCTGTTTTCTGATATCCGAGGTCAGATAATCGTCTATTCTGCAAAAGCTTTCATCATTTAAAATTTTGATATATGCTCCCGACTGCGAAACAACATTCCCTTCGGAATCATAGAGAATTGCGGCGATCGGAAAGCCGGATTCTATTGTTCTGACTTCCCTCGCTGTGCGCTCAATATCGTAATCACTGTTTACAATATCAAGACGGAATTCATCCAAATAATGTGTGCTGCGGTTGAAATTCTCCAAAAAGCTTCTCCTGACACCGCTGAATATAAAATATGTATTCACACCGTAAAACACCAGAATAACAGCCAAAATTGCAGCAAAAAGATTTTTCTTTTTCACTTTACTCACTCCTAAACAAAGTATTTAACCCTATGCTTGAGTACGGTTTCAATTCACAAATAAATTTCTTCGTCTGTCAAAATAAATCTTGTTAGCCACGATATAAATAAACTCAGCCACAACACCGATAAGAATATTCCTGACCGTTGAAAACACGCTGACATCCGCAGTCGGCGCAATCACGGCAAGACAGATAATTTCATATGCAGATGATCTGACAAAAGCAGCAAGCGAAAGCGCATAGAAGAGTTTCGGACCGTTCTTTTTGAATTTTGAAAGCTGAAATCTTGTGACGATACAGAATGCGGCAAGTCCCAGAGCAATTACTCCGAAAATAATATCAACAGGCTTCAAAATGCCAAAGTCCGAATAAATTCCGCCAAACGATAATCCCCCGTTCAGATTTATTATGCCGCCGGCAGCCAATGACAAAGCATCTGCAAAAAGCAGGAAATATATCTGCAATTTAAACCATTTCATTCCTAATCCTGACGGAGCTTCCTGCAAGAGAGTTGCTTCCGGAATCGCTTGTACCTGTGACTTTTTCGCCGTGACATCGGCTCCGCAGAACTTACATGTTTTAGCTTCGTTCAGAATTTCTGCATTACAATACGGACAAGTCATTTCCCTTCCCCTTTCCAAGGTTAAATTTTATCCTCTGTGATTATAAGATAAAATCTTTTTTCAGCTGTGTATTATACAACATTTATAAGCCTGAAGATAACAAGGATATCCTCAAACACATCGTTAAGAAAGATGTTAAAAGCATCCTTGATATTATCCCATACGGTTTTTTCACTCCACGGCTGAGCAACCGTGCCGATATTGCCGCTGATAAAAGCTGATTTGGCGGACGAGAAATCCGTCACCTTCTTCACCTGCGAAGCAAAAGCGGTTTTAATTGCTGCCGTATCAGTTGTTCCGAAACGATTCCAACGGATTGCATTATTGACTGCCGAGCCTTCAATGTGCTCATAATATTCAGTGCCGATATATTCTGTTGCTTTTTGAACGGCAGTCTTCATTACATTCTCCCACTCCTCTTTTGCAAGAGTTACAAACCACTGCTTTTTTGCAAGCGATGAGAGATAAGTAGGTGAATCATTTGTAGTATTGCCCGCACCGAAATAAGTTATGGCATAAAGTCTGCTGTGTGCCGCAGTCCATGTGGCGGGATTGCTGTAATCAATTCCGAATCTGCTTTTAGCCGAAGTCGGGAATGAGCCGTCGAAATCCCATACGGGGCCTGCATAGAGCACATCATCAACGGGCTTATAAAAATATGAGCTTGTTATGCCTGCATCGTGGTTTGCAGTCCATTCATTGATAAGATAAACCTTTACAAGAGAATCGACATCACAAAGCTTTGCAACATCCGCCTGAGTGCTGCTTTCACTGCGTATCACATTTTCAAACCGCTGATAGTAGTCACTGATATATTCAACCTGAGCTTTTGAGGCATATTCGGGGGATTTCACCACAACAGCCTGACTGCCTTCTGTAACAAAACCGCTTATTTCGTCGCAATATCTGCTCGGAAGCTCGTTTTCAAGCAGGTAGCCGCCGGTTATATTTGCAGGATTGTTTTCAATATCAATCCACTTTTTCGAACCTTCGATATAACCCGAGAAGGTTCCGTATGTGCCGCCTCTTGAGAGAGTTTCAAAATCAACATCTTCATTGACCTTTTCATTTTCTTTTTCAAGATCGGTTATATCAACTCTTGTTTCATCAATCTCAACACGGGTTGTGAGCAGGTATGCGCCCTGATACTCGTTGTTGATATATAAATCAACCGCTTCAAATTCAGGTGTATAAGGCAATCCCGCATTCTTTGCAGCAGTGTAGGCAAGTGCGTTTCTCACAAGAGATGCGTCATCGTAATTGGCGAGAAGGCTCCATTTTTTGCTCTTACCCATACCGAAAAGATTTGCTTTTTTGTCAAGCTTGATATTGTAAGGCTTTTTGGCAAATCCCCATGTAGAATTTCCTCTGCCCTTTATATATTCAAGCTCTCCGCAGCACTCCTCTTCGCCGTCAGAATTGATAATCGTTATGTTTCCCTCTTCTTTATGCTCCTTATCGGCATGAATCGCATCAAGGCTGCCGCTTGCAGTTTCAATAAACACCGATGAAACAGCGGAATCCCTTAAAAGCTTCACGCTGCAGCTCTCACCTGCACAGCTGAGCGTAAACTCTGTTTTATCCGCAAGCAATGCTGCAGAGCAACCGTTTTCAAGCTTGTTTTCACCGATATAAACATCAGCATCCGCCTCAAAATAAATATTCATACTGTTCATATCCAGATATTGCGGCACAAAAAGATACCTGCAGCCATCGACGCTGCTTTCATACCATTCAATCTCAATACCGGTGCCCTCTTCGCCTTCCGCCGACATTCCGAGCGAAAAGTCGGATATTGCTCCGCCGTCAGCCGCAAAAGCACTCAGTGAAACAACTGAAAAAGAAAGAATTGCCGCCATAAGAATTGAAATAAGTTTTTTCATAATTATACCTCCGTTCGGGGCTCTTTTTTGACCCCTTCATCTATAAGACGACTGAAAAAACTGTTTGGTCTATGATTTTTCAAAAAATTTCCCCGCATCTTTTGATACGGGGAATTATTTACAAATCAGATTTTGTTAACGAGGTCAAATGTTACAATAAGCTTCTCAAACAAATCGTTTATGCCGACAAGGAAGCCCTTGAAGAATTTTACAAAAGCATTTGTTTCGGGTGCGTCGGTCTGAACCTTGCCAACACCCTCGCTTATTGTGTTTGCCTTTACACCTGCAAAGCCGATTACATACTGAGTTTCTTTGCTGAATGCTGTTTTAATTGCAGCAACATCCGTTGTGTCAAAAACATTCCAGCGGATTGCGTTTGCAACGGCAGAGCCTTCAATAAAGGGAACATAAACATCGGTCGCCCATTTTATTGTGTCTGCAACAGCAGCCTTTGTGCCGTTGTTCCATACCTTTTCTGTTTCAGCAGCAAAGCCCGCATTTTTTGTAAGGACATTGAAAACAGTGGGCTGCTCATCGATATCCCATGAGCCGAAAACAGTGTTTCTGTACATTCTGTTATAGCATACAGTCCACTTTTCGGGGTCTGTGTAATCGTTGCCGAAACGGTTTGAATCGTTATTGCCGAAGCCGATATCAAAATCCCATACGGGGCCTGCATAAAGCTTATCGCCTGCGGGCTTATAGAAATATGTGCTCGTGAGAGAAGCATCCTGATTTGATGCCCACTCATTAATAAGATACATCTGAGCAAGCGACTCAACATCAACAAGCTTATCAAGCTCTGTCATTGATGCACCGTTATAAATCGCATCTTCAACCTTCTGATAATAGCTGCTTATATACTGAATCTGGGCTTTTGACGCATATTCGGGAGTTTTCATTGTGAAGGGCTGGCTTCTTGTGGTTACAAAGCCGCTTGCCTCAGCAGCATATCTGTTTGCAAGCTCCATTTCGATAATGTAGCCGCCTGTGATGTCTTCGGGGTCATTGGGGATTTCGTACCATTTCTGTGTGCCTTCAAGCAAACCTGCGTATGTGCCGTAAGCACCGCCTCTTGCGTAAGTGTCGAGGTCTTCTTTGTTAACATCTTCGGTTTCGCCTTCAAGGTCGTCAATATCAACGCTTGAACCGTCAATGCCGACTCTTGTTGTGAGAAGGTATGAACCCATATAATCACTGTTTATATAGACATCAACGGGAGTAAACTGCGGAGTATAGGGCATGCCTGCTCTCTCTGCAGCTTCATAAGCAAGAACATTTCTGATAAGAGAATTATCGCCGTGATTAGCAATAAGGCTCCACTTCTTTGTTTTGCCCATTCCGAAAAGATTGACCTTATCAGCGAGCTTGATGTTATAAGGCTTTTTCTCCATTTCCCATGTCGAGTTGCCTCTTCCCTTGATTTCAAGCTCACCCTCATAAACGGTTATGCCTGCAGGATCAGCAATTTCGATAAAGCCCTCTTCCTCATTGCCCTTCTGAGCGTGAATAAAATCAAGGCTGCCCGACTCTGTGGCAATAAATACTGAAGCTACCTTTGATTCGCTGAGCATGACAATTTTGTAATCAGTGCCGCCAAGCGAAAGGGTGATTTCTGCTTTATCGCCGAAAACCTCTGCAAGCTTTTTGGTTTCGGTGTAAGCAACGCCGTTGATTTTTGCTGTTGCATCAGAAACAACAAAATCAGCAAGATAAGCATTTACCGATGCGGGAACAAACAGATAATATGTTCCGTTGTGTTCATAAAGGCTGATTTTTCTGTCAACGCCGTCATCGGCTGTCAAATCATCCTGCATGGCGTAAACGCCCGAGAGAGCATCATCCGCAGCGGTGCCGCAGAGAGCAAAGGCAGAAAATGCCATAATAAAAGCAAGAAACAATGAGAGTATCTTTTTCATCAAATTTTCCTCCGTTTTTTTAGATTTCTTATATTTTACAATATAATTTGATTTTTGTAAATATTATCCGAGAACTTTTTGTGCAAGCACATCACGGACAGCCTTTTGTCTGAGCTGCGCCTTCTCTGCATTTTCTCCCTTAACCGAAAAATAAAGCTTCAGCTTAGGCTCAGTGCCCGAAGGTCTTGCAGCAGCCCATGAGCCGTCTTTAAAGTCAAATCTCAGCACATTCTCCTTAGGCAAACCATCAATACCCTTCGAATAATCGAGAAGTGCTTCAAGATCATCAAAAAGTGTTTCTCCGCATTCTCTCATCGCCGCCATTGCTGCCTGAATTTTTTCTGCACCCTCTTTGCCTTTAAGCACAAAGGTTTCAAGACAGTCAAAGTAATAGCCGTATTCGGAATAAATCTCATCAAGGGCATCAACAAGAGTTTTACCTTTATTTTTATAGTATGATGCCATTTCAGCAATCAGCATTGAAGCGGAAACCGCATCTTTGTCCCTTGCGTGAGTGCCCGCAAGGTAACCGTAGCTTTCTTCATAACCGAAAAGGAAGGTGTTTTCGCCGTTTTCTTCCCATTTACAGATTTTTTCGCCGATGTATTTGAAGCCTGTGAGTGTCTGAACAGTTTTTGCGCCGTGTTTTTCCGCAATGGCTGCACCTATTCCGCTTGTAACAATTGTCTTTACAACCGCAGCGTTTGCGGGCAGCGAATCTTTTTTGAATTTAAGTATAAAATCAACAAGCAAAGCGCCTGTCTGATTGCCCGTAAGCAGTGTATAAGCTCCGTTATGAAGCACGCCCACTCCGACTCTGTCACAATCAGGGTCTGTGCCGATAACAATATCTGCTCCCTCTGCCTTTGCCTGCTCAAGGGCGAGGTTAAGTGCATCCTTTTCTTCGGGATTGGGTGAGCGTACGGTTGAAAAATTGCCGTCGGGAAGCTCCTGAGATGCTACGATTGACACCTTTTTGCCTTCAAGGATTTTTCTCACGGGAATATTGCCCGTGCCGTGAAGAGGTGTATAAACAATTTTAAGCTCCGAGGGTTCATTATATATGCTCTGCTTCTTCACCTCTGCAATGAAGGCATCAAGCGTTTCGTTGCCGATATAAACAAGTCTGCCTTCCCTTTCTGCTTCATTGAGAGTCATGGAAGAAATATTCTTTATATCGGTTACCGCATTAACACATTCAATAACCTTATCCGCAAATTCAGGCACAAGCTGGCAGCCTTTATTGTCATATACTTTATAGCCGTTGTACTCCTTGGGATTGTGGCTAGCAGTGATAACAATGCCCGCTGTGCAGCCGTGATACCTTACTGCAAATGAGAGCACGGGGGTAGGCATAAGGCTTTTAAAAAGATAAACCTTTATGCCCGCCTTGCAAAGAACGCCTGCAGCAAACTGAGCAAACGCCTGAGAATTATTGCGTGAATCATAAGCAATCGCAACAGATTTATCGCCCTCAAAATTTGCAATAAGATAATCTGCAAGGCCCTTTGTTGCCTTTGAAACGGTGTATTTATTCATTCGGTTCGGACCTGCACCCATTATTCCGCGCAGACCGCCCGTGCCGAATTCGAGTTCTTTATAAAATCTGTCCTCAATTTCGGCTTTATCTGTGATTGCTTCAAGTTCATTTTTTGTTTCTTCATCAAATGTAAGCCAGTATTCGTAAGTATTCATTTTAACACTCCTTGTTCATAGCTATGGTAATTATTTCAAAGGGTGAATATTCTATTCTGTCTGTTTTGCCGATTTCATCTTCAAGCATATTGAGAACCTCAACCTCTTCGGGAAGAGTAATCGCTCCCCTTTCGCCGTTTTGCTCGCAAAGACGGACAACAATTTTTTTGCCGTTTTCGGAAAGCTTCACCGATTGAAGCCACAAAGCACCGAAATCAGGAAGATTGGCGGTAACATCCGCTTTTCTGAGAGGGATATTATATTCAAATGCTTTTTTGTTGATTTCTGCCGAAACTGCATCGCCTGCATGAGGATAAATCATATAGCAAAAATCATGCTCGCCCATATCAGAGGTAGGGTCGGGTCTTATGGTTGAGCGCAGAAGTGAGAGAGCCATCACATTATTTTCAGCTGAAACACCGTATTTGCCCTGATTGATAAGAGCAACACCGCCGCCATGCTCTGCCATATCGCACCATTTGTGGTGACAAACTTCAAAGCGGGCCTGCTGCCAGCTTGTGTTGCGGTGGGTTTCACGGCGGATGATACCTGCCGAGGTGTCGCATATAAGCTCTCTTGAAAGCACATTGCAGCCATACTCCGCCTTGACAAGCTTGTGCTTTTCGTTCCAATCAACGATATGCTCAACCTCTATTCCTCTTGCCTGTCGGAAAAAGCGGATTATCATCTGCCACTCGCTCTTTTCGGTTGCAAAAATCACGGAAAACTCAGCACATTCACCGTCTGCCTTAACGAATTCTACAGGTTTTTTTACGGTAAATTCGCAAGGTCTGTCTTTATAATTCGGAAGAATATCCCACGCATCATAGTTGCCGGGGGTATCATGATACATTTTAAGCTTATTGAAATCACCATTTACCCATTCACGGCAAAGCGATTTATCCCTGAGTGATACAAAGCTTCCGTCTGCGGCAAATTCTGCAGAATAAAACGGTGTTTCAACATTATATCCGTTAACGCTTATCCAATCAGCAGCCGCATTTTTGGCAGATATTTTGCCGCTTGAAAGAGCATCAATATCAGGAATTGCATAATAGCCCTTCTCTCCCCTGCGGATAACCTCTCCGTTTTCGTCGGGAATAAAGGTGAGATTTTTTCGCTTGAAATTAAGGGTGTTGAAGTATTCAGAACCTGTGCCGATTATTGTGCAAAGCTCTTTTTCAATCTCCTCATAATCCGCAATTGCGTCACGGTAAACGGGTGTAATATGGCTGCCGGGGAGAATATCGTGAAACTGATTTATCAGCAGCTTTTTATAAATCTCTCTGATTTTTTCGGCGGGATATGCCTCGCCTTTTTTTATTCTGAGCACACTGAGAAGCTCTGCGTCACGAAGCATGAATTCAAGCCTGCGGTTATATTCCTTAAGCTTCGATTTTGTTGTGAAGGTGCCTCTGTGCATTTCAAGATAAAGCTCACCGTCCCATGTTGCAAGCTTGTCATTGCTTTCGAAATTCTTTTTTAAAAATTCGCTGCCCGTTGTGTGCTCGGTTTCAGGCATTACGGAAAGCTTTTCAAATCGGTGCATCAGTTCAATCATTTCCTCTGTTGCGCCGCTGCCTCCGTCACCGTAGCCAAACATCTGCAAGGTCTGACCGCCTTCGTTTTTATCCTGATATGCCTCCCAATTCTCCTGCACCTGGCTTGGCATATTCCATGAAATAAAATGGGTCGGCGGCACGCAAGCATAAACCTCGGAGCCGTCAATGCCTCTCCAGATAAAATTGTTATGAGGGAATCTGTTTGTGTCATTCCATGTTGACATTTTGTTTGACACAAAATAATCGACGCCGCTCTTCTTTAAAATCTGCGGAAGAATCCAACTGTTACCGAAAACATCGGGCAGCCAGCAGTTATTGACGGTTAAACCGAATTTTTCTCTGAAATAGCTTTGACCGTAAAGACACTGCCTTATAAGACTTTCACACGAAGGTATGTTGCAATCGGGCTCAACATACATTGCTCCCACAGGCTCAAACCTGCCCTCTGCAATGCGTTTTTTGAGCTCTTCAAAAATTTCCGGATAGTATTTTTCAACTGTTTCGTAAGTATACGCCTGTGTATGGGCATATTTAAAATCCCGATACTTGTCCATAAGACGAAGCTGAATAAGAACCGTTCTGAGATTCTTTTGCACCGCATGAATTCTGCGCCAATAATATGCGATGTCAAGGTGCGAATGTGCAACAAGCGCAACACTGCCGCTGCCCTTATATTCTTTGTTTGAAAAGATGTTTTTATCAATATACTCCGAAGCGGCACGCACATCCTCATCTCTCACATCGTCAAAATCAATAAGGTTGAGTGCTGCATCAAGCTCACGGATAACAAGCGCACTGAAATCTTCATTGAAAACCTCACTGAGTGCAGCATCTGTAAGAAGCTCAAGGTCATATACAAGCGATTGCACCGCTTTATTCACAACGGCAATATAGCCACCCTCAAAGATCTGCCTGCAGCCCCTTACACTTAGGCTTTCGGGATTGCGTTCATCATCGGGCTTTGAGCGGTTATAGCCCATAATTTCAAAATGCAGCCTTTTGCCTTCAACATAATCCGAAAGATTTATCCTCTCTCTGTTGGGGTCAATGCCGCCGACATATACGCCGTTAACCTTAACAATCATTTCAGCTGCCGTTTTGAGCGCAAAGCAGAATTCTTTGCCTTCAAGATGAGCGGGAAGCTCGTAATCGGCTTCTATAAAAGCCGTACCGTCAGGCGTGAAATACATATCACCCTTTTTCAGTGCTCTGAATTCGTCATCATAGAATTCAAAATTCATCTCTGACACCTGACGGGCATCCTTTATCACAAAGGTATCAATTTCATGCTTTTCTTTATATATGTATCTTTTGAGCCAACCAAAGCGCAGATTTATCCACTCTTCGGGGCGCATACTTCTTCTTACGACTTTAATATGTGCCATAATTTACCTCACACATCCTGAAAATAGGGCTTTTTGCGAATTCCGATTATTTTCACTTTTTCATTACGGTCAACCTCTATTCTCTGTTCTATCCACTTAAGGCAGCGGTCAAGAATGAGGCATTTTGAGCACTCGCCCTGAAGCAAAACCGTAACTTCATTCCCCTCTTGCTTAAGAAAGGTTATTTCGCCGCCGTCGCCCTGAAGCCGGGGTCTGATATATTCATTGATATACTCTTCCATAGGAACCCTCCCGCACAAATTTCCAATATAAATTATACCACTGCAATTTGACCTTATCAACAAAAAAATCAATTTTTTACACAATATTTTGTTTTTTCTTCTTCCAATGAACATTTATATATGGTATATTATAATAGATAAATTATTATGGGGTGAAGCATATGTTTGTTGTTACAAGCAAGCAAATGTATAAGGCTGAATGCAGCGCTGTTGAAAGAGGCACATCTTTTCTTCAGCTTATGGAAAACGCAGGTCAGGCCTGCGCAAAGCTGATAAAGAAGCATTTTGCAATAGATAAGACGAACTCAAAGAATGTTCTCGTTATTTGCGGAAAAGGCAAAAACGGCGGTGACGGCTTTGTTATCGCAAGAGCAATGTGGGAATACGGCTGCAATGTGACCGTTATGCTTGCCTGCGGAGAGCCCAAGGCGGCCGATGCAATTGAAATGTTTTCGCTCGTTGAAGCGGCAGGTATAGATGTTGTAAGATACAACAATAATCTCACTCTGCTCAGGCCCTTGCTCGACACTGCGGATATCATTGTTGAAGCGGTTTTCGGAACGGGTTTTTCGGGCTCGCTTGACCACTCGCTCAGCGTTCTTGCTCAGGCGGTAAATTCAGCTAAAAGCAAGGTTGTTTCAATAGATGTTCCCGCCGGCGCAGACTGTGACAAAGCAAGCGTTCAGGGTGCGGCATTCAAAGCAGATATGACAATCGCAATTTCGGCATACAAGCCCATTCATGTCATAAAGCCTTACAATCAGTTGTGCGGAAGGCTTGCCGTTGCCGACATAGGCATCACGAATAATGATTTTAAAAAGGCGGACAGTGTTCTTTGCTTCACTCTTGATGCAAAGGATATACGCTCAATGCTGCCGAAAAGAAAGCCCGTTTCAAACAAAGGCACCTACGGCCATGCACTTTGTGTTTGCGGAAGCATGAGAATGACGGGTGCAGCTTATCTTGCAGTCAGCGGTGCGCTCAGAACAGGGGCGGGGCTTGTCACCGCAGCATTCCCTCAAAGCGCATATCCCGCAATCGCTCCGAAGCTTACAGAGCCGCTTCTTCTGCCTCTCGAATCAAATTTTGAAGGAACCTTCGCTTTTTCGGCAATGGCGGATATAAATGAAGCAGCCAAAAGAGCAAACGCAATGCTCATAGGCTGCGGTATCGGCTTCAACAAGGACACAACTACGCTTGTTCACAATATAATTAAAGATGCGAAAAAACCGATGATTATTGATGCAGACGGAATAAATGCGCTGAGCACAAATATAGATATATTGAAAGAAGCTCAGGCACCGATTATACTCACTCCCCACCCCGGAGAGATGAGCCGCCTGTGCGGCAGAAGCGTTGCGGATATAATTTCAAACCCTGTTGCCATCGCACATGATTTTGCAAAAAAGTATGGAGTCACCGTTGTATTAAAAACAGCTAACACTGTTGTATGCAGCCCCGACTCCAACGGAATATACATAAACACAACAGGCAACCCGGGGCTTGCAAGAGGCGGAAGCGGCGATTTGCTGGCAGGTATGACCGTTTCTCTTGTCGCTCAGGGAATGCCGCCGTTTAACGCAGCAGTCTGCGCCGTGTATCTTCACGGTCTTGCTGCAGATACGGTTGCCGAAAGAACATCCATGAGAGGTATGCTGCCGAGTGATGTGCTCAACATATTGCCCGAGCTTTTTTCAAAATTTGAATAGCAGGTGATTTTTTGAAAAAAGCATTTTCTGTTTTTGCCGTTTTTATGCTTATGCTTACGGCAGGATGTGAAAAACAGAATAACACACAAAGCAGTCCCCCTACCGCCCCGTCTTCATTCACATCAAACATAAAAGCGGTATACGGTGATATTGAAATGACCGCCTTACTCACACAAATTGCAGCCGAGGAGTTTATTATTGATTTTTTGACTCCTGAGGCACTTTCTCCGCTGTCTTTGGAATACAAAAGCGGAAGCTGCACGGTAATGTATGACGGATTGAAATTTGAGACAGACATCAACCGATTCCCTCAGGCTGAGATAGGTGCACTTCTTACTCAGGCAATTTCGGACACCGTGCAGGGATTTGAAATTCAGACAACTTATTCGGAAGGAATATGGACTTATAAAGGTACAGGCGAAAGAGGCTCTTTCACCATTACAAGAGATGCCGAAACGGGAGCCTGGCTTGAATTCAAGGCTGACGGCGCAAAGCTGCATATTATATTCACGGATTTTAACGAAACAAAACCAAGCAAATCATCACAATAAACCAAAAAAGGCACTGCATCGCTGCAGTGCCTTTTTCAATTAATTATTCTTTAACAGTCAAGGAGATTGCTGAGTTACGGCAGAAGCAGCCGTAGTGCTGCCGGTTGTTGTCGTCGCTGAAGGCATAGCTTCGTTGAACTTCGTCACAAAAAAGCCTAAAAGAATAACAACAATAAGCAACAGGATTATTCCTTTTATTATGCTGCCCTTTGAGTCCTTATTCCTTTTGGAACGGCCTGCAGTGCGGTCCTTTTTGCCGCCCTTCTTTTTGCTCTTTTTGTTCTTCTTGCCCGTTTTATCTGCCTGAGCCGCAGTATCTTCATTCTCTCTTTGAGAAATGTTAGGATCAAGAGGGTCATGAGTGTTAAGGAAGGGTGTGGGTCCTGTTATTACAGTGCCGGTTGAGAAGGGATAAACCTCTGTAAATCTGAGGAAGCCTCTTCCGTATTCATCTTTTCTTTTGGCAGTGCGTATCTCTTCACGCTTTGCATATGCAGGCTCATTAATAAGATAAGCATATTGGATTTCAACCCATTTTGCCATACCTTCATAAACCTCGTCAAGCGTTGCCTTATCGTATTTGTTGGCAAGCTCTTTTTCATTCCAGTTGATATACTGCCATATGTGAGTGAGTTCGTGAGCCATGGTAAGCATCGATGCAACTCTGGGAGAACCGTTCTCAACAAGAAGCGAAAAACCGTTTTTATCACTGATAGCAACGCCGAGCACTCTTCCGTCACCGTTGTTTGTGGGAACAAAAGATCTGCCTATTCGCTTGTGAAGAGTTTTGGAATTAACCATTTCAACACGCACACCTGCGTTGATTTTGATATTAAAGAACGACTCAAGATTTCTCTTGACATCTTCAAAAACGGCTTTAAACTCTTCCTCGGTTTTAATAGCGGTTCTTCCGCAGGACATACAGCGGTCTCTTCCGTCAACAAGAGTTTCATACTCAACACCGAGAATTTCACAGTAACAGAAATCACACAGTCTGATGCCCGAGCGATCAGGATTATATGTTGCTTCTATCTGAGCGGCAATGTTCTTGCCGTCTCTCGCCTGCTTGAGAGGATTGCTTTTATCAAAGCCAAGCGATGTAAGATAATCCAATGTAGCTGCAGCATTAATACACGGCGAGTCGTTCTCACCACCGAAAAGAAGATAGTGCCTCTCATGGTACTTCTTTCTCTCAAACGGCTCCGCAGGATTCTTATGCACCGCCTCTTCCCCTTCAAAGCCATAGGAATCAACGGTTTCCTCAGGATCTTCTTCAACGGGGTAAGGAGCATCAAAGCCTTCTTCTTCCGTTTCAGGAATCACCTCTGCAAATTCAGGGATAGCGTCAATTTCTTCGGGAGCTTCCACGATTTCTTCGGGAACTTCCTCGATTTCTTCGGGAGCTTCCTCGATTTCTTCGGGAGCTTCCACGATTTCTTCGGGAGCTTCCTCGATTTCTTCGGGAACTTCCTCGATTTCTTCGGGGGCTTCCTCGATTTCTTCGGGGGCTTCCTCGATTTCTTCGGGGGCTTCCACGATTTCTTCGGGGGCTTCCTCGATTTCTTCGGGGGCTTCCACGATTTCTTCGGGGGCTTCCACGATTTCTTCGGGGGCTTCCTCGATTTCTTCGGAGGCTTCCTCGATTTCTGCGGGGGCTTCCACGATTCCTTCGGGAGCTTCCTCGGTTTCTTCGGGGACTTTCTCGATTTCTTCGGGGGCTTCAATTTCAGCATTTCCCTGCTCATCTTCATCTGACGAGTCAATGCCGCTATAGCTTATGTTGAGCCTGATTTTTGGAGTGACAGATGCTTTTACTTCGCTTTCTTCCTGCATTTCCGTCACCTCTCCGTTCTCCGTTTCGGGTACAGCTTCATCCTGAGGCTCACCCTTTTTCTTCTTTTTGCGCTTTTTGAACCATTCCTTGATTTTTCTGAACGGCTTTGCTATAGCATCAATAATCCGCTTGAAAAAGCCTTTCTTTTTGCCCTTTTTGTTGTCTTCGCCCTCTTGAGTTTCTTCGGGTTCTTCGGGCGGAATATAGGGCTTGGGCGCAGGCGGAGGATTAAGACTCTCATCAAGAGTTTTTGCGTGCCATGAAAGATAATCCTGAATAATTCTGAAAATTCTCTTAAGATTTCTTTCAACCGCAACAGTAAGGCCCAAGTCAAGTTGACTGTCTTCAATAATATAAATGCTGTTGCGTGAAACTTCAAATCCGTCGCCGCCGATTACGGATGCAGTGAGAGGCTTATTCATGCCCTCTTCAATATGGTCTGCATTGGTCACAGCGGTAATGAAATGTTGGTTATCCGCAAACAGGGTTTTGAAAAGCTCGTTGAAAAGCACAGCAACTGTGTAACGCACATCATCGGCAAGTCCGCCGTTTTCACCCGGAAGCTCAATCCTGAGAATTTCTTTGTTTTTATAAACTCTTTCGGGAATTCCGCTCGACTCTTCAAAAAGAATTTCCTTTGCGCTTTCAAAGTTATTGTATCTGTCCATAAGGTGATATCCGGGTGTTTTTACCCTTATATCCGCATACTCACGAACAACTTTCATACCTGCTATGCTGCGGCTTGCACCGATTTTCACGATAGGTCTTGTGCCTGAAATTTCATACTCTCTTATCTGCCTGTAAGCAGGTCTGCCGTGAATATGATCCGCAGCTCTGCGCACAAGCACCTGACCGTCAGCGGTAAGATACTGCATTTCATAATACTTGCCGCCAAAGGTAAAGAACTGACCGGGAAGATATTTCTGATAAATGTGACCGCTCAGCTCAGAACCGAGATAATACTTCTCACCCTTTTCATCCTCAGCAACATAACCCGCCGATCTGAGCTCTGCTGCACAAACCGAAATGAACACAGGGTCAACAATGGAATAAACTGTCTCCATTTTACCCGAACGCATATTATAGCGTTCCTTACAGTTGAGGATTTTGGATGTGAACACCGCTTCAGCCGCACTCTCAATGTCAAGAGAACGGGTAAAGGTCTCTTCAACCGCCTGCTTATAGTCAGAAGAAAGAGATGCTATTGACTTTGTATCGGCATAGCATTTGTAAATTTCATGCCAAAGCTGCTTCTTGAGGTCATACACCTTGATGCCTATGAGCGAAAGCTCCTTGATAATCTCTTCTTCCGCTACAGGAAGCGTGCACATCATAAGAACGAGCCTGAGAATAACATTCCTGTCCGTTCTGGCGTAGTCCGCAACAATATAAGGAATCGCCTTTGGATCCGCCTCAAAAATTGAAGCGTTATCTGCCATATAATCCTTAAGCAGGTAATCGGATGATATAACATTGATGAAGCCCTGCTCGGTTGACCTTGTTTCAAACTCACGAAGAATTTCAAACATATTGAAGCTTTCGTCTTCAACGGTGAAATAATTGTTTTTCGCAACGGTTGCACTCCAATAATTGGGAGTGGTTTTGAAGCGTTCATCCATGGATTCCTGATTTGTCGGCAGACCCGCATATTTCATAAGCTCGTAATAATACTGCCTGTCAATCCAGTTCATATCCGTTACGGGGAAGGCTTCGCCGCCGAACCAAGTTGTCCTTGACACCTGATTTTTAAGACCTGCAAATGAAAGCTCCGTACCCATGCCGAGGTATCTTGATATGTTGGGGAACATACGGTGATGAACATATTCATCGTCAGCTTCCCAGCTCATATAGGATGATGTGCCGAGGTGCTTAGGTGTTGCCGCAACCTCGCTGATGCTTGTCATAAGTATATGTGACATAGCATCAACAAGACCGTCACAGTTTTTATCAAACATACAGAAAACTATGTTTCTGTCACCCTTATTGCGGCATTTTTTAACAATAAGATTAAGACCAATCTGCGCTGTTGATATAAGCTTTGAGGGCTCAATGATAACGCAGTATTCAACCTTTTCAAGAAAATCTGCATTTGCCTCATGAAGTTTGATGTTAAGCACATCCGACCTTGTGATGATACCGATATCAGCATCCTGCTGCTCATCACCGAGAACACCGATTTTCCACATAAAAGGAATGTTTGTAACGGACTCTATGCCCTTTTCAATCCATTCCCTGATATCATCCTCAATAGCGTGCCTGCCGAGAATAACCAGAACCTTCTTGTGGGTGAGTAGAGCTCTGTTCATGGGATAGAAGGCATACGGGATGTGGTCATTATAGAACGGATTGTTGAAAAGTATACTTTTGCCTTTAAGTAAATCGAGCGAAGAATACAGATAGTTATTATCAATCTCAAAGCCCGTTCTGTTAAGAGCCTCCATGTAGGTTGCGAAGGTCACAACCTTGGGGTCTTCATCCTTTTCAAGGTTACGGATGATATCCGTTGTTGTCATTTCATCGGCAAGAGCATTGTTTACATTTGTGCTCTCTGACAAAAGCTTATCCTTGAAAAGATTTCTCAAAAACTTTCTGAGAAGCGAGTAGTTAACGGTTTTGTGCGCATTTTCATCCTCGCCGAGAATATTCTGTGTGTATTCACGCTTTGTAAGTCCGTCAAGGAAGAAATACAATTCACCGACTATTACAACGCCGAAAACGGGATAAAACATTGCAGTGAATATTTTATCGTCATAGAATTTTCTGCTCAGCAGCATAACGGCTACCGAGATAACAACGGATGAAATATAGAGAGCCTTGAGAAGCTTTCTTGTGTGTGAATAAGCATTCTTTACACACCATTTTTCTCTTTCGGGGAAGAACTCATAAAACTCGCCCGCCACGGCATCATAAAGCTTGTGATAAGGCTCGTTGTCCGTATTGAAAAGACCCGAAAGAATACTGAGAACCGATTTTTTGATTAACACATACAGAGCAAGAATCACCCAATTGCTGATAAAGAATATCCAGAAGCTGAGATTGAGTGAATCGAAAAACGCTCTGAGCTTAACGCCTATCTGATAGAATAAATCTCCTATAATCTCGGGTATCCACGAAAGAGAATCAACCCAGATAAAGATATTCGGGATAAACCTGATAAAGTTAATCAGGATACGGTTGATATCATCCGTAAAGAACATAACCGCAACCATTATAACTAATGCAACAGGAGGCATAAGGAACTGCCTGCTGCGATTTATCTGAGGAAGATTGCTTTTATTATTAAGTGCGCAAATCAACACAAAGGGAGAAATCATGGCAAGCATTTTAAGAATTTCAGTAAGAATCTCTTTGAAATCAGACATACAATTCCTCCCTTACAAGAATTACGGAGCTTACATAGTCAACGGGAATGGTGACAATGTTATCCTCCTGCATAAAAGCAATTTTTCTCTTTGACTCCTTATAAGGCATATCAAAGTTATAATCACGCATTACGCTGTAATCATAGAAATACGGCTCAACATCCGTGAGCACAATTGCATCGCAGTCAATGTATTTTGAGAACAGCTCATACGCATCCTTGGTTTTATCAGATACTCTGATTGCGTGATAAGTAAGGATTTTCTGCTCCTTGGATGACTGTGATTCCTTTGTCTGCAAAACAGACGATGCACGCATAACATTGCACGCATGGCCGAGATAGGTGGAATAGCCTCTCAGACCGTCCTCTATTTCCATACATATGCCCGACACTTTTTGGTTGAAATTATCATAAGCCTTCATATGCTTTTTGCGCATGATTATGAGCTTGACAATTCCTACAAGGGCAAGAATCAGCAGGGATGCACCTGTTATTCCCAGTGCACACAAAATTGCTTTTTCTGTTTCAAAATTACGGAAAACAAGGGGAAGAAAGCCTATCAGATAAGCAGCAAGCACAACCGAACCGACAAGAACCGTTCCTTTTCTTGTAACACGCTCAGAAATCGATTTGCGCACCTCTTTATCTGCCTTATCTATCTCTTTTTTGAATTTTGTATTGTTGAAGAGCTGTGTTGCCGATGACTCTATCATATACTGCTCTTCAGTATGCAGACGGTCTGCGATATCCTCCGCCTGACCGCCCGTCATTCTTAATGCTCGGTCATCCTCAACACAATTGTTGAGTCTGAACTCGTTATTTACAGCTGCTTTTACAGCTCTGCGGGGCTCTTTCAGATATTTAACAAACCTTCGCGAAATTAATCTGTATTCTTCATCCCATTTCTTCTCTTCATCTGTGGGACAATCAGATGCAAGGCCGATATTGTTGCCCCTTGCATAAAGATCGTTTCTGTTATACTCCGAAACATCAATGGGAATGGTGACATCAGATTCAAACAGCTGCTCAAAGGTTTCTTTATCAAGAGTTTCTTCAATTTCACTCTGAGCACCCTTGAAATACTCCTTGATGAGCAGGCTTGTCGCTTTAAGCTTGCTGATATATTCGGTGCAGGTATCTTCAATGGCTTTAGGGTCAAAGCTGAACTCTGCTCTGTAGACTCTTCTCGGGCTGACAACACCGTTGGGAATGCTGTTACCCGCAAGAATAAGCAGGAAACACATCATGCGTATTCTTTCAAACAAATACTGCTTGTTATCAGCCGGGAGCAAATCAAACAGAATAAATTTCAGCTTTTCATTATAAAGGTTGTTTTCACAGAAATTGGAATAGTTTCTCTCATCCTCGGCTTCCCAGCTTGAATTTTCATTATACACGCTGCAATCAAAAGTTCTGGGAGAAACACATATCACCTCAGAGGGTAACTTATCCTTGAATGTAAAATCGCTTGCTATGGCATCAAACATTTCTGTCTTTTTTGTGTTTTCAACCATACACTCAATATATTCAGGGTCCGAATATAACGGATCGTTATTGCCTATAAGGCTGATAAAATTGACAATTCTGTCAGGCGCAATCATTTCTGTTATCTCTTTTGTCTGACTGCTCTTCACGCAATTTATGAGCTCGTCAATCTTATCCTCCGGAACAAATCTTGTGAGATTGCTCCTGTGATAGGTGTTAAGCCGTGCAGCCATTTCGGTGAGATTAAGAGCCTTCAGCTGAAGATCGAGCATATACTCATAAAGCTCTGTCTCACCTGAAATAATGCTGCCGTAAATTTCTTTATCCTCTATAACCGAGTTAAATACCGGGGTACCGCAAAGAGCTGATGTAAGTTTTGTTAATGGGTTATTAAGTGCTTTGCCGTAGCAGGAAAACCTTGCTTCTCTTCGAAGGGCTATCCCCTCCCAATCGTGTTCACTGCTGAGAGTGACATCATCCTCATAGCCTGTATAATCAAAAGGATTAAGGCTGTTTATCATATCGTTATTAACGATAACCGCTCTCCATTCCTTTTGGAATGATACCTTTTCATAGATATCAGGCAGCATTTTTTCAAGGGACTGCTCATTTCTTTTCCATGCGCAGAACGCAATATCCTTGTTGTTGAGCAAGGGGTTAAGAAACATTCTGAATTCTTCAAACATATCCAGAATCTCCTGCTCGGCAATAATAACCGTAAACATAAAACTTCACCTCCTTATTTCTTTTTAAGTACCCTGATTATTTTTCTGCACCCTCAGCTGCAGTTTCATCTGCGGGTGTAACAATAAGAGCACGGAGCTCATCAATCTTATCACTGAATTTATAGATATTGAGAGCCTTGATCTTGTTGCTTACCTTTCTGAATACCATATTGATAACTCTGTTTTCCTCGATGGTTGTGTTCTTCTTGATATCGAAAGCCTTGCTGTTGAAGTTATCGATAAGAAGCCTGAACTGATCTTCAAGGCGGCTTGCAAGGAAGGGAGCTCTGTCAACCTCCTGCTCATATCTGTTAACTTCTGTTTCAATAACATTGATAACGCTTTCAATCATAACGGAAAGCTCGTTATCATCCATCTTTGCCTTGGGAAGTGAGTTGTAATACATAAGAGGAATTTCAAAAAGGCTGGTGGGGGCTGCATGGCCGTCACCGATTTTGAAAATTCTGGTATCCTTAAGGAATGCACTTTCTGAGTATCTGCGGTTGCACTCAACATCATACTTGCAACGCTCAGCAGCCATTTCATAAATCTTGGCAACCGAAGCTCTGTCACGGTAAAGAGCATCAAGAACCTCATAGAACTCGTCACACTCGGTGTTATTTGAAACGATAAGTGTGGTAAGCTCGCCCTCGGTATCTTCAAGAGCATAGATGCGTTTTTGTGCATCATACTTTGATGACTGATGAGTCTTGATCATTCCGTAAACAATACCGTAAACAAGAGCTGAGTGAATTTTTATCATATCCTTGTAATGAGCGGTCATTGAGATTTCGGGCATTTCGGTAAGCGAATCCCAACGCTTGTCGATATGAAGAGAAATTGTTGCGCTCTTTGTTGAGTCGGGACCGATATTCTTTATGTAATCGTGGTATGCCTGGTAGTAGATACCTGCGCCCTCTGTGTAAAGGTCATCAACGGTGCACTCTTCGGGGCTCTTGAACTTTGCGAGCTGGTCGGGAGTGATGTTGTAAAGTGCGCTGTAGAATCTGAAGTCATACTTTGAAACAGTATCGGTTGCAACAGGTGAAACATAAGGCTCAATGAGCTTCTTGATTTCGATATCACGGAGCTTAAGAAGCTCGAGATTGAACGAGCAGGCCTTGATATCTCTGGGCTCGCCAAAGTTTGCGCAGCCTACACCGGGAGATGCAAGTCTTGTGCCGAGCTTGATATTATCAATAAGATAATCAATTCTCTTCTCGTCATCAATGGGGCTCATGATTACGGCTTCATCATCGTCTGCAAGGCTCTTTGCTTCAAAATAAGCCTTGAACTTCTGCTCTGTTGCAAGAGCCTGAATGATATTGATGTTGATGATTTCATCGCAATCCTCACGGATTGAATCACGGAAATAGCCGATAAGAACCTTATCAAAGATATCCGCACGCTGATTTTCTCCGTAGGGATCGTACTGTGCAAGTCTGTCGCTCTCTGCATTAACTTTTACAGCCTCAAAGATTTCTGCGTTAAGTTCATCGGGAAGAAGAAGACCACTGTCGCCTTCGGGGCACATATCTGCAAAGCGGTCAAGATATTCCTTGTCACCGCATACATAGCGGATATTGTTGCCCTTCTTGAATGCGAGCTTGTTAACTATTTCTTCTCTCTGCTTCTGAAGGCCTACAACCTTTGCATCAAAGCTTGCATAGAACTTCTCGTACTCTGCACAGATTCTGTTAATGTATTCGATAGCGATTGCATATGCAGCATCGTATACAACAGCATCTCTGTATTCAAGAAGAGTTGTGCTGTAGCCGGGAAGGTGCTTATTGAGAGCATCCCATACATGCTTATAGCCACCGAGCTTTTCGATTGTTGAAGGATCTTTTTTCTCAAGTGCACAAACATCGTCGATCGACTTTTCTTCCTGCTTTGCCGCCTTGAAGTCAACATCAAAGAGCTTGGGATTGTTTGCCGCAGGTGAATAAACGGGAAGATCCTCTGTAATAAGTCTGCGAAGGTTAACCTTAATTACCTCTTCATACTCCGAGTTGAGAGCAGCCTTCAATTTATAAAGGATGTAGCGCACAGCATTGGGGTGCATTGCGCCCTTTGTTGTCTTGAACAGGCTTTCGAGATGATAAGGCTGAACTTCAATTGCAACTGAAGGAGCATTGTGAAGGATGCCCTTCGCTTTTGCCTTTGCAACGGTATTTGCAAGCTTTTTGATTATTACTTCGTAACTTCTGATAACTGAAAGATTATCGTTTGCTTTGTTTCTTTCGCTGGGCTGGTTTTCGTATTCTTTCTTTCTTCTGAGCTCTTCAACCTGAGTGTTGAGGCTTGTTACTTCAGGCATTGAAACGAAGGTTTCAAGAATTTCGTTCTTGTAGGAAGCGATAAATGTATCAATTTTTTCAGATACCTCGGATGCAACATCATCAAGGTTTCTTGCAAGGTAGCTCTTCACATCAATGCCGAAGCGCTTGTCATCGTTTTCAAGCTCTGAAGTATAAACATCCTCGATTGTGGGCTCTTTTTCGATGGTTGTTGCTCTTCTCTTCTTGAATTCGGCTCTTGCTTCCTTGAATTTCTTATCGTATTTGAGCCAATCGCCTGCGGACTCGCCGTCGCCTATGCGCTCCATGGCTCTGCCGTATGCAATATAATCCGCAACATCTTCATAGGGATAACGGATAATTGATGCGCCGATACCGCCGAAACGGTTTCTGCCGAGGTTATCCGCCTCTGCAAATTCTTTGATGATATTATCTTCAATGCTGAATGCGTTGCCCTGCATGGGGCCGATATTCTGCTCATAAAGGCTCTGTGCTGCAAATTCCTTATACTGGTCAAGAGTCTGCATACTCTCCTGATCCTTGCCGATTCTGTCAAGAAGGAAGCAGAAATCGAAGGGAAGTGATTCAAGAGTTTCAACGCCCTGAGTTGTTGTGGGAACATCTGCATGAAGGCCCTTGAATCTTTCAAGGTCTTTTCTTACGCCGCAGAAACCACTCGCTTTAATCATGAAAGCATTGATTTCCTTGATGGTTGCATAACCGTTTCTGCGCTGGCTCTGACGCTCTTTTTCGCTTCTGATAACGGTATCCATAACGCCGGGAAGAAGGAGGAAGCCTCTGATAATGGCTGACTTTTCACGGTAGTGCTTGTGAAGGTATTCACGGATAAGCATACCGATTGACATTGCAATACCCGAGCCTGTGCCGCCCGATGCGGATGAAACGATAACTACTCTGAGAGCCTGCTTGCTCTCGCTGCCGTCTTTAAGGAACAGCTCATCAATTGTCTTATAAAGCTTTGTGATTTCACCGGTTTTGATTGTTGCGTTAAGAGCAAGTCTTGAAATAGCTCTTACCTGACCCGCACCCTCTGAAACGGTTTTGGGATAGAGGGTTGTGTTGTTGGGGAACCAATTGTTTCTTGCATCATCATCGTTCTTGAGGTAATCAAGAACGCTCTGTGTTGATGAAGTCTGAACCGAAACGATTTTTGCCTTTGATTTGCCTACCTGCTTAAGGTCATTTGCGTTTGTATCCATTGAAACAAAGCGGATGTTCTTTGTTTCGCCGGGAGCACATCTTTCTGCAACTTTAACAACGATCTGCGAACCGATACCGCCTACACCGACAAAAAGGGTTGCCGGAGTGGTGTTGATTTTTAACTTTTCTGCCATAATAATTCTCCTCTTTTATAATGAATTTTCAAATCAACTGCTTGTAAGACTTATATCATAAACCGAATTCTTTTTGCTTTCGATTCTGATGCTGGGATTTACCGATTCTTCCTTAATGGGATCCTCAGGTGAAAGCCTCTGGGCAAACCTGCCGTTTTCCATTTTTTCGTATGCTGTACCGTCAATTCTGACTCTTACAACACCCATACTCGGGCTCGTGATATCCTTGATGCCTACCTTACGCCTTCTTGAAGGAGTCCATCTTCTGTCAACCGGGTAAAGGCTCAGTGTAACCTTACACTCAGCATACATATCGGTGGGAACGGGCGGAGATTCAAGCCTGAGAGTCTTGCCCTTGCGGTCATAATTATAATTTCCGTCGCCCGCATTTCTGCCTCTGAGCTTAAATTCTCTCTTATCTGCAATAAGGTCTTTGGGAAGAACCTTTCTGCTCATAATAAACAGAATAATAGCTGTAATCAAAAGGATAAGAAGCAATATTTCGATAATTACTGCCGGAAGGGACTGCGTTCTGACTGCAAAGCTCTCTTCATCGGGCTTTTCTGTTTTTACCGTGCGCTCATATTCGTCAACAAATTCGGCAGATGCCGTAATCTTATATGAACCTGTTGCGACATCGGCATCCTTGCCGTCTTTATCCTTGCCGATATAAACTGCATAAGCAGATTCGCCGGGAAGCATTTTATATGTATAAGCAACCTCGGGTGAGAATGTGAAAGAGGGAACAACCTTTGCCATCTCTTCATCAGTGAGTGCCTTGTCACCATATTTAATACTAACCTTTATCGGCTTCCATTCGTCTTTTTTGCTGAGCTGATACCAGTCGCCATCCTGCTCAATCTCGGCATCAACCTCAAGCTCAAGAGGTTTAGGGAATTGAGAAATGTTGAAAGTGTAACTTCCTTTGTTGTCTTCAGTTGAAATTTTAAAGTTTTTGAGGTATGTTCCGTTTATGTTAAGGAAAACCGAATCGCCGGGTTTAAGTTCAACAGAACCTTCGTTTTCAACAGGAACCTTTGTTGTGTTGTCTCCGTTAACAATTTCAACAACACAATTCAGATCTGTAACACCGTTTTCGCCCATAAGAGGTGATTCTGTTACATTTTCATTAGGGAAAACACGATCAACAACATAATATGTTACCGTATACTGTCCGGGATAAAGCTCTTTGCTGCCCGGTGTTGCAACTTCACCATCTCTGTCTTTCAGTTCATAAAAAAGAGTAACATCCGGTTCATAAAAAATCTTAACTTTATCTTTTTCGCCGGGATATTCAAGAGTATATTCACCCTTAGGAAGGTTTTCAAATGTTACAACCTGACCGAAAAGTGTTTTATCAACCTTAGCTTTTGCGCCGTCATACTCATTAGCTTTCATTTCACTATACTGTCTCATGCCGCAATCCAAATAGTAAGGGACAACCTCACCATTTGAGTTTTTTAATACGGGAGATTTTTTGTTGTTGCCCTGAACAAAAACAATCAATTTGCTCATCGAAATTTCAAGATCAAGTTCATCGTCATCAAGATACTCATCCGTATCAAGTTCGTGTCGCTGAAAAATCATGTTACAAACTCGAATAAGCTTATCTTTGAGATTGCTTGCTGTTGCATTATCCCAATAAAAATTTGAGATTGATATATTCGAATCATCGGATGTTATCAAATCAAGACCAAGGAACTGAACATTTATTCCTGTTTCTGCAATCGCACCGAGTCGTGATTTAACAGTCTTGCCCGCATCAAATCTGACAGTCTGTTCTCTGTCCTCATAGTTGAAATCGCCGTCAGTAAGAACAATCAACCATTTTTCATACTTGGAATCACTGCTTTTCAATGCGGCGGTTGCTTCTTCAACAGGTTTATAAGGAGTTCCCATATTCTTATCGAACACAGTGTACATTTTGTTGATTTTATCAATATCATCTTTGCTGGTTATTTCAACCTTATATGATGTCTTACCGCTTTTTCCGGTTACGGATACAGGCCACATCGTATAAATCGTAAGCCTGTCTCCGCCCTTGTAGTCAAGCATAGAAGCAAAAATTTCCATTGAATACTTCGCCTGACACCATCTTGTATTATTTTTGTCATCTGACAAAGTATACATTGAGCCTGAATTATCAAAAACAACCGCAATATCGTATGTTTTTGTTACTTTCTCAATTTTCGATGTGCTTTCAGGCGCTGCAGATGCAACAAAAACAGACGAGAAAGCCACCAGAAGCACAAGGACAACGCTGACAACCTTTACTGCAAACGATCTTTTCACGCAATCACCTCCTCTGCTCATTACAGGCACCGCCCTTTGCTGTTTTTTCATACGCATTACCTCTCTTTTCTTTTATTCGTCTTTTAAAGACGAAGCCGCTGTTTTAAGTCAAAAAAATCGACATAAATATACAATTATATATATAATATTTTATTAATATTGTTTTGTCAATTGAATACATAAATAAACAAAATTTTTGTATAAATAACAAAATTTACACACTGATTTTTGTTGATTTAGACTATTGATTTTCCCTTGTTTTCGTAATGCAACCATTAAACATTTTTCAAAACATTTTTTTCGCAAAAAGCAAAAAATTCCTACAATTTGCACGCAAAAAACGACCTGCATTAAAATGCAAGTCGTTTTCGGGTTTTGTTCTGTTATGCGCCTTCTTTAAGCTCTCTTTCGAGCCAGATGCAGCCGATATCCATTGCGTTGTAAAGACCTTTGCGTTCTGCCTTTTTAACGATTTTATCCTTCATTCTTACATCGGGATCTGTGTTAACAAGCTGAACAACCACTCTGTCAGCAACCTCAACACCCTTGATTTCACGGGTGCTTGTTACCTGCATAATGATAACATAAGGGTCACTCATATAGCCGTAGTAAATGGTCTTTCCGCTTCTGACGAGCGGCCTGCCTTTATACATAAGAAACTTTTTCTTTGCCATAATATCACTCCTTCAAATCATTCTATTCCGAGATAGCACTTAACCATGGCCTGAAGAAGTTCATCTCTGTCGAGCCTTCTGACAAGACTGCGTGCATTATTGTGTGTTGTAATATAGGTCGGGTCCTCGGAGAGGATATAGCCTACAATCTGGCTGATTGAGTTATAACCCTTTTCATTCAAAGCCTCATAAACGGCAAGAAGATTTTTTTTCATTTCTGCCTCATTTTCATCCTTGATTGAAAATTTAATTGTTTTATCAGTCATTTCGGTCACCTCCGTACCTGCTTATTATATAACACCTTTCAAAATAAAACAAGGTTTTTTCGAAAAATAATACACTATATTAGTAAATCATTAATAATTACGCTCTGAGTGTCACGCCGATTTTGCCGAGATTTGCAAGAATTGAGTCAATCCAGCCCTGAACCTCTTCCATTTCGAGGGTTCTGTCCATAGCGGAGAAAACAAGGCGTACGGCAATGCTCTTGATACCGTCTTTTTCATAAGTATCAACGACCTTTGCACTTTCAAGCTCTGCAAGACCGAGAGTTTTCCAACAAGCCGCAATGTCTGAATACTTTGTGTTTTCTGCAAGAACGAGAGAAAGGTCATACCAGGTTGACTGCTGTGTGCTGGGTTCACGGAACATAATCGAGTTTGCATCGATTGTGCTGAAAGCATCCATATCAATTTCAAAGCATACTGCAGCTGCTGTTTTATCGAGCTTTGCACGGTTTGCAGGGTGAAGTGCACAAAGCACGCCCACCTTTTCGCCGTCAATAAGAATTTCTGCCGTATTCTTGGGGTGCTGCCATGCGTGAACGGGAGCAATCTTTGCATAGCCCGCCTTCTTCTGCTTGATGTTACCGATAATGCAGTTAATGATTTCAACAGCCTTGAGATACGCCGCCTTTTCGTTGCCGCTCTTATCATATATGACTGCACCGAGGCGTTTTCTCTCATTGCAAAGACCGTCTGCAGTTACGCCGTCAACAACTCTGCCGATTTCAAAAATGCTGTATTTATCAGCAAAATCCTTATTTTCCTGAGCCATAACAAGGAGCGTGGGAAGCATTGAGTTGCGAAG
Organism: Clostridia bacterium; assembly: GCA_017403185.1. GTDB lineage: Bacteria > Bacillota > Clostridia > Oscillospirales > Acutalibacteraceae > CAG-177. The sequence continues at coordinate 41,685 of JAFQON010000041.1, read as the reverse complement.
AACGCCGTTATCGGAATTTTCAATATTGAGGACCTTTACATTATCCTCAACTTCAATTCCGAGCTTCTTGAATTTTCTGCCGTCACACCATACATAGGAATGAACCTCATGGAAGCCGTATTTCTGAACAAGGATATCCTTAATCTCGGCATCCTCAAGCCTTGCATAATCGTTTGGTACGGGCTTGAGAGGGCTGCTTGTGGTTGAAATTTTAAAGTTATCATAGCCGTAAATACGGGTGATTTCTTCAATGATATCAGCCTTGATTGTAACATCCTTTGTTGCGCGCCATGAGGGAACCTTAACAGTGTAGTTACCGTCTGCATAGTCAACGGCAAAGCCGAGAGCGGTGAGAGTTTTGTTAATCTGCTCATCGCTGATATCGATACCCGTGTAACGGTCAACATATTTCTTATCGAACGAAAGTGAAATTTCGGGATATTTCCTTACATATTCATCTGTGAGCTTTGATGCAACTCTTGCGCCGCTGTCAATATCCTTAACGAGCTTCACGAATCTGCCGACTGCATCAAGAGTGAGCTCGGGATCAAGCATCTTTTCGTATCTTGCGCTCGCATCTGTTCTGTGACCGAGTCTTGATGATGACTTACGGATGCTTACGCCGTCAAAGTTTGCACTTTCAAGCACAACTGAGCCTGTATCCTCAACGATTTCGGACTCAAGACCGCCCATAATGCCTGCAATACCGACAGGTGTGTCGCCGTTGCAAATCATGAGAGTTTCTTCGTCAATAATTCTTTCAACACCGTCAAGGGTTTTGAAGGTTGTTTTCTCTTTGGGAGTTGTAACAACGATATTTTCGATTGCGTTGCCCGCAAATGCGTGAGTGGGCTGACCGATTTCAAGCATGATGTAGTTTGTTACGTCTGCAAGAAGATTGATGCCTCTCATGCCGCAGTAATAAAGACGGATTCTCATATCAAGAGGGCTCTTGTTCTTTGTGATGTTATCCATCTTGATGCAGGAATATCTGTAAACAAGGTCTTCTCTGCCGATTTTAACATCAACCTTTTCGTCACCGTCATATGAAAGATCGCCGAGTTCAAGAGGCTTGAGTTCTCTGCCTGCAAGGGCAGCAAGCTCTCTTGCGATGCCGTAGTGACCCCAGAGGTCGGGGCGGTTTGTGAGTGACTTGTTATCAACCTCAAAAATGATATCGTCAATGGGGAATACATCCTTGATGCTTGTTCCGTTTGCAAGCGAGGGATCAAGCTCCATAATGCCCGAATGATCATCGCTGATGCCGAGTTCTTTCTCTGAGCAGCACATACCTTCGGATTCATAGCCCGCAACGGTTGCAACCTTGATTTCACCGCCGCATACTCTGCCGCCCGCAAGCGCAAGAGCAACCTTCTGACCGACCGCAACATTGGGCGCGCCGCACACGATATTGCAGACCTTTGAGCCTGCATCAACCTTGAGAAGATGAAGCTTCTTTGAATTGGGATGGTTTTCAACAGAAAGGATTTCGCCGACTACGACATTTTCAACATCGGCACCCTTTTCAATGATATCTTCAACCTCTGCGGTTGCAAGAGTAAAGCTTTCGATAAGCTTTTTGATGTCTATTCCGTCAAGGTCAACATAGTCTTTAATCCAATTAATTGATACAAACATTGCTTATGCCTCCTTGCTTTCTTCAGGTCTGGTGAATGATTTTTCGGTGAACTGTGAAAGTGACTTAAGGATGCCGCTGTTGAACACACGGATATCCTTGACGCCGTATGTCATCATAGCAAGTCTTGTCATACCCAGACCGAATGCGAAGCCGATATACTTTTCGGGGTCAATGCCTGCTGCGGTGAGAACATTGGGATGAATCATGCCGCAGGGGCAAAGCTCAAGCCAGCCCGAATCCTTGCAGGAGGGGCAGCCTTTACCCTTACAGATTGTGCACTGAATATCAAGTTCAAAGCCGGGCTCAACGAAGGGGAAGAAACCGGGACGGAGTCTTACGGTGATATCCTTCTGGAACACTTCCGAAAGCATTGTTTTCATGAAGTAAATGAGGTTTGAGATTGAGATATCCTTATCAACCATCATGCCTTCCATCTGGAAGAATGTGTTTTCATGGCAAGCGTCAATCTTCTCGTTTCTGAAGCATCTGCCGGGGAAGATTGCGCGGATGGGGTTGCCGTTTTCAAGATTCTGAGCGTATTTGCGCAGAATTGTGTTCTGAGCAGCGGAAGTGTGAGTCTTGAGAAGCTGACCCGTGCTCAGGTAATAAGTATCCTGCATATCTCTTGCGGGATGGTGCTTGGGGATATTGAGAGCTTCAAAACAGTTATAGTCATCTGTGATTTCGGAATAATCCTCAATGGTAAAGCCCATGCTCAGGAAGATGCTCTCAACTCTGCGGCGGGTAAGAGTGATGGGATGGTATGAGCCGAGGTCTGCATCTGTGGGCATTGATTCATCATAGCTCTCCGCGCTGTCGATAAGCTTCTGCTCTTCAAGAGCCTTAAGCTCCTCAATTTTTGATGCAATAGCGCCTTCGATGAACTGCTTTGTTTCGTTGATTTTCTGACCTGCTTCTTTCTTCTGGTCGTTTGGAACATTGCGGAGCTCCTGCATAAGAGCAGCAACTGAGCCTTTTTTGCCGAGGAACTCAATTCTGAGCTGCTCAACATCCGCTGTTGCGGTAACTGCGGCAAGCTTTTCTTCAAAAAGCTGCTTTAACTCAAGGGATTTTTGGGTCATTTTTATATCAATCCTTTCATAATTTGCATAATAAAAATCCCTCATCATCAAACGATGACGAGGGACGAATTAACTCGCGGTACCACCCTGCATTCACGGCAAAAGCCGTGCACTCATTTATCCGTAACGGGGACTGCCGTTGCGCCCTACTGCTGTTTCAGGCGCACCGCTCACGGGTGAACTTCGGCAAATCCTCACACAATCCGCTTCCAGCCGCCGACGGATTTTCTCTTGAGTGTTTGAAATATGCCTACTCTCCCGATCTCTGCGTTTTATTTATCCATAGCATTTTAGCACAAGGATATAAAAATTGCAAGGGTTTTTATTATTCTTTACAATAAAATTTTCAAAGCATAAAACTAATTGAAGGGGTTATAAATTTTTATTACAGCATAAAACAGATAAATCAACTCTGCAGGAGACGGAATATAAAGATAGTCAATCTCACAGGCTCCTGAATATTCTACGCCGTTTTCATAAGTTTCCGCAACGATTTTTTTCTTATTTATCCCGGGGCTTCTGACCTCTGCCGTGTTAAAGAAATTCGTGTGTATATCATACTTCCCCGCAACATACTCCAGCGGATCGCCATCTTTTTGAGCTATTTTCACGGTTTCGCTCGTACCGTCGGAATAAGTTATTTTCAGAACAATTCCGTCTAAAAAAGGTCCGTAATCCGCAAAGGAAACGAAGCTTTTCAAAGGTCGGTAGACCGCAGAAACATCAACCTCTTCTGTGCTTTCTTGCGCATAAGCAACCACAGTCAACGAACAAAAGCACAGCACCATAGCCATAACGATTGATAAAAGCTTTTTGATTTTCATTTGAAACTCTCCTTTTCAATTTTTACTCAATTATACTCGTTTTATAGATAATTGTCAATAGTAAGAGTATAAAATATAATTGACTTGGTGATAAAAATGATAACTTACGAGCCTTTCTACGAAACCATGAAAGCAAAAGGCATAACCACATATAAACTGATAAAAGATTTCAATATCAGCCGAAGCCTGCTTGACCGCCTTAAGCATAACAAGCCTATCAGCACGGTAACGCTCAATGACCTTTGCAGCATTCTTGACTGTACCCCTGCAGAAATAATAAGATATACCAAAGATTAACCGCCATTCACGGATTGTGAACGGCGGTTTTTGCTGTTTTCGAATTATTTATTTTATCATCTCATTAAAATCCGCTTCGGAAATAATTGCCAAGCCGAGTGCCTGCGCCTTTACAAGCTTGCTGCCGGCATCCTCACCCGCAAGCACATAGCTTGTCTTTTTTGAAACAGACGATGCGGTTTTTCCGCCGAACTTTTCAATTATTTCGCTCGCTTCGTTTCTTGAATAGGTAGGCAGAGTGCCTGTAAGCACAAAGGTTTTGCCTTCAAAACGGTTGTCAATTTTCTCCTTCTGAGAATTCATGTTCACACCGTATGCGGCAAGGGCTTCAATTTCGTTTTTGGTCTGCGGCAGTGCAAAGAAATCAACAACACTCTGTGCCATAATACTGCCGAAGCCCTCAATTGCGGTAAGCTGCTCCATATCGGCATTCATTATATTTTCCATTGTACCGAAATAATCCGCAAGGATTTTACCTGCTTTCTGACCGACATGGCGTATGCCGAGCGCAAAAACAAGCTTTGAAAGGTCATTTTGCTTTGACTTTTCAACCGCATCAACAAGATTCTGTGATGATTTATCCTTGAAGCCTTCAAGGGTCATGAAATCCTCTTTTTTGAGGGTATAAATCTCGCTCGCCTTGCTCAGGAGCCCGTTTGAAACAAGCTTTTCAAGCACAGCATCGCCCATACCCTCAATATCCATTGCATCCCTCGAGCAGAAATGAATGAGGTTGCGCAAAAGCTGTGCAGGGCATTCGGGATTAACGCATCTCACAGCCGCCTCATCCTCTTCACGGATAACCTTTGCACCGCAGGAAGGGCAAACGGAAGGAAGAATGAATTTTTCACTGTTTACGGCGTGGGATACAACCTTTATAACCTCGGGAATAATGTCACCCGCCTTGCGGATAAGGACTCTGTCACCGAGCCTTATATCTTTTTCATCAATGAAATCCTGATTGTGGAGCGTTGCTCTTGAAACCGTTGAGCCTGCAACAAGCACCGGCTCAAAAACCGCCGTGGGAGTTAAAACACCCGTTCTGCCGACTGCAACTTCAATATCAACAACGGTTGTTTCTTTTTCTTCGGGCGGATATTTGAAAGCAAGCGCCCATCTGGGGAATTTGGCCGTGCTGCCGATTTCGGCACGCTGCGCGAAAGAATCCGTCTTGATTACCGCACCGTCAATATCAAACGGAAGGCTCGAACGGATTTCACCTATTCTTGAAAGCTCATCAAGCACGGCATCAACGGTGTTGAATTTGTTATAAAACGGAATGGTTTTGAAGCCGAGAGTTTTAAGATAATCAATGGAGTCCTTGTGACCCGTGATATTCACGCCTTCAATACGCTGAATGTTAAAAACAAAGATATCAAGATTTCTTGAAGCGGTGATTTTCGGATTCTTCTGGCGAAGTGAGCCTGCCGCCGCATTTCGGGGGTTTTTAAAGGTTTTTTCGCCGTTAAGCTCCTGCTCTTCAACAAGAGCGGCAAAAACTTTTTTGGGCATATAAACCTCGCCCCTGACCTCAATTGTGACATTTTCTTTGAGGCGCAGAGGTATTGAATTGACCGTTCTCAGATTTGCGGTAACATCCTCGCCGATAATACCGTCACCTCTTGTTGAACCTCTCACAAACACACCGTTTTCATATTCAAGAGCAACGGAAAGACCGTCGATTTTAGGCTCAACTACATATTCCGCATCGGCGAAAACATCTTTCACCCTTATATCGAATGCACGCACCTCTTCAATGCTGAAGGCATCCTGAAGGCTTTCAAGCGGAACGGTGTGAACAACAGGCTCAAACAAGCCGTCTGCACTGCCGCCTACTCGCTGAGTGGGTGAATCGGGAGTTATAAGTTCAGGAAACTCTTTTTCGATTGCCGCAAGCTCACGCTGAAGCATATCATATTCATAATCCCCTATTTCCGGGTTATCTTCAACATAATATTTATGGCTGTGATAATTGAGCAGGTCACGAAGCTCCCTTGCCCTTTCTTTTGCGTTTTCAAACTGCATAGCCGTTACTTCCTTATTGTTTGATTATGAATGTATTATACCAATTTTCATCAATAAAATCAATGAATTTTTCATTCAACCATAACTTCGGGCACTGAGCCGACAATAACCGTCTGCGCAACGCAGAAGGAAGTTGCGACCTTGCTTGTAACACGCCTGCCCGACATTGTGAGGATAACCTGTGTTTCAAGATTGAGCATGACGCTGTGCTGAGTCTGATTTATGCCCGCACTTTCAAAAACATTTTCAAAATCAGATTGCGTTGACGATGACATTCCGATTTTAACATCAACATAAGGTCTGCAGCCCGAAAGGAAGGTTATGCCCGTCGCCGAACCGAGAGCTACGGAAACGGTTGCACTTCCCCGCTCTTTGAATTCATCGTCAACAGCTTTTGTGACCTTTGATTTAAACAAATTCAGCTTCACAATATCTGTTGTTATGCCTGTAATACTGCCGTTTTCGGCACGGCTGATGCTTACTATATCGGAGTATGCAACGCCGCTTTCCGACAGCACTTTTTCAACTGCATTATGTATTATACTTGATGCAACCGCCTTCGCTTCAAGAGCTGCAAGTTCATATATTGCGGGGCGCAGCTTTGCATCGGTCAGAAGAACACCTGTAAGCACCGCAAGAAATAAGCAGATAATTTTGAATAACACTCCGCTTCTGCGGCGGTAAAAATATCTGTATTTCACCTGCATCACCCCATATATTATATGCGGTCAATAAAAATACTTATATAAAATTTTGTTTTCATATTGAATTTGCATTTGTAAAATGTTAAAATAAAGTGAAAATTTGTGTAAATACGGATTTGCAGGCAAAATGCTCTCCGATTTACATTGAAAGGATATGTTATTATGGAGTACAAAATGAATCTCACCCAAGAAGAGCTTGACATTCTCAACGGCTCCAAGGGTGAAGCAATGGCAAAGGTCATGAAAACTCTTGTGCTTTACGGTGAAGCCTTCGGCGCAACAAAGATGGTTCCCGTTGAGAGCAAGATGGGTCACCTTGTTACAAGCTTCGGTCTTAAGGTTATGAAACCCGTTTACGACCTTATGGACCAGCTTATTGAAGGCGGTGCACTTTCTCAGCAGAAATTTTCTGTTGACCCCAAGCCCCTTGATCCCAATGTTCCCGCAAACCTCCTTCAGAAACTCATCTTCAACAAATTCATGTATAGTATGCAGGACAGCTACGATGCTCAGCTTAACAAGCTCGGTCTTATCGATAACGAGTCATACACCTGCACCTGCTACATGGATGAAGTAGGTAACATCCCCAAGAAGGGCGAAATTCTTTCATGGGCAGAGTCATCAGCCGTTGTTTTTGCAAACTCCGTTCTCGGCGCACGCTGCAACAGGAATTCAGGCATCATCGAGCTTTTCGGCTCAATCGTAGGCAGAGTTCCCTACTTCGGTCTTGTTACCGATGAGGGCAGAAAGGCTACATGGATTGTCGAAGTTAAGACAACCAAGAAGCCCGAAGCACAGATTCTCGGCTCGGCAATCGGCATGAAGGTTATGGAGGATGTCCCCTTCATCAAGGGTCTTGATAAATGGATCGGCACAGAGCTTGACGGCGACACCAAGGCATATCTCAAGGACTTCGGTGCTGCTACCGCATCAAACGGCGCTGTTGGTCTTTATCACATCGAAAGCCTCACTCCCGAAGCTGTTGAAATGGGCGAAAGCCTTATCGCGGAAGGTGCAAAGGTTTATGTTGTCGACGACGCTGAACTTGAAAGAGTTCAGGCAAACTACCCCGTTATGTGGAAGGACAAAAACGCAACTCCCAAGCTTTGCTTTGTAGGCTGCCCCCATCTTTCACACGCTCAGCTTATTGAATGGACAGATAATGTTGCCGCAGGTCTCAAGAAGAACGGTCTTAAGAAGGTTTCAATCCCCACCGTATTCACAGCAGCGCCTGCAGTTGTTGAAGAATTCAATAAAACACCTTATGCTGAAAAGCTCAAAGCAACAGGCGTTATTCTCAGCTACATCTGCCCCTTGATGTATATGAATAATCCTCTTTGCAAATCCATGCCCGTTATTACTAACTCAAACAAGCTCAGAACATACACAACCTCACGCTACTACAGAAGCGATGAAATTCTTGACATAATCACAAAGGAGGCAAAATAAGATGAAACAGTTTAAAGGCAGACCCGTTGTTGCGGGAAAATGTACAGCTGAAGCTCTTGTTTCACACGGCGGTTTCAACACACTTGCCTCATTCCAGAATGCCCTTCAGTTTGGCGATATGCCCCTGATCGGTGATAAGAACAAGGAAACAAAATGCGGCGACCAGAACAACACCGACCTCTACGGCAAGCCTATGGGCGGCAAGGCTCTCTGCCTCCCCCAGACAATCGGCTCAACAACCGGCGGTATGGTTCTCTACTGCGCAAATGTTATGAAGAGAAATCCCGCTTGTATGCTCTTCTCAGAGCACATTGACTCCCTCGCCTGCGCAGGTGCAGTTCTTGCAGCGGTATGGGCAGACGAGCCGATGGTAACCGTTGACTGCCTCGGTCAGGAATTTCTTGACTATGTTAAAGACGGCATGAAAATTACCGTTGAAGAAGACGGTACTGTTACTGTTGAATAATTGATTATATGAGAATACGGCCTGCACGAATTGTGCAAGCCGTATTTTTTTGTTTGAATTACTTATCCGAAAGGACTTCCTTTGCGCTTGCTGCAAGACCTGCAAGACCCTGCAAATCGCTGGGAATAATAAGCTTTGTTGCCTGACCGTCTGCCGCAGCTTCGAACGCTTCAAGGCTCTTGATTGTAAGATAGCCCTGACCGGGTGCAGCCTCATTAATAAGTGCGATCGCCTGAGCTCTTGCCTCTTCAACCCTGCGGATAGCCTCAGCTTCACCTTCAGCTTCAATTATCTTTGATTCCCTGATAGCTTCAGCCGCAAGGATTGCGCTCTGCTTTTCAGCTTCAGCGGAAAGAATCATGCTCTCCTTCTGACCTTCGGCAACAAGAATCTTACTTGCCTTTTCGCCTTCTGCGGTAAGAATAGCTTCACGGCGCTGACGCTCTGCCTTCATCTGCTTTTCCATCGCATCCTGAATTTCCTTCGGAGGAAGGATGTTCTTAAGCTCAACTCTGTTAACCTTAATGCCCCAGGGATCTGTTGCTTCATCGAGGATACCTCTGATTTTTGCATTGATGATATCTCTTGATGTGAGGGTGTGGTCAAGTTCCATTTCACCGATGATGTTTCTGAGTGTTGTAGCAGTCAGATTTTCAATAGCCGAAAGAGGTCTTTCAACACCGTAAGCAAAAAGCTTGGGGTCTGTTATCTGGAAGAACACGATAGTGTCAATCTGCATTGTAACATTATCCTTCGTGATAACGGGCTGGGGCGGGAAGTCAACAACCTGCTCCTTGAGAGAAACCTGCTTTGCTATTCTCTCAATAAAGGGAATCTTGAAGTGAAGACCTGTCTGCCATGTGGCACTGTATGTTCCGAGCCTTTCAACAACATACGCCTTTGACTGGGGAACGATTTTGATGTTTGCAATGACAAGTGCGATAATAAACACTGCAAGCACGCCGAGAATAATCCATAACATAAATATTTCCTCCTTAAATCAATTTGTTTTTACAATCAGTTTTACGCCGTCTATTTTTTCAACGGTAACTTTTGCATCTTTCTGAATCACCGAGCCGTCCGAAGAGCGTGCGGACCAGATAATTCCATTTACATTTACCTGACCTTTTGCCGCTATGTTATCTATTTCTTCGGTGACTACGGCAGTCTGACCGATACAGCGATCTGCATTTGTGGGCTGAACTCTTGTTTTGGTAAGCTTTCTCACAAGCGGACGGGTTGCCACAAGAGCAACTGCGGAAACCGCTATAAACACGATCCACTGCAGCCATACCTGCGCCCCGAGAAGCTCTGCAACGATTGCACCTGCTGCGCCTGCCGCAAACCAGATAGTAACCATCTGAGCGGTTACAGCTTCAACAACAATCAGAAGAATGAGAAGCACAACCCAAAAAATCAGCATTGCGTACTCTGCCACATTATCACTCTCCTTCCTTTTTATTGTAGCACTGCAGAAAAGGTTTTACAACTGTTTTTTTGCCTTTTCATTCTATAAAACATTTTCTAAGCTGAGTTTTTCGCAGGATTTTAAATTTTTTATTAAATTTATCGCTTCGATACATTCCGTAATCATTTCTTCTCTGCCCGAATACTCAATCAGCCGTGGCAATGAAGAAACGCTTCTGCCAAGCTCATCTATTCCTTCATGCAACACAACGGAGCGCAGCAGCCCCGATGCTTCACTCCACCTGCGCTCAAGCCTTTTTGCTTCATCAAGCAGTGCTTCATCCGTGCTTACGGCAGAAATATCAACAAGCCTGCTCAGCGACTTTTCAAAAAAATCCATTTCTCTGTTAAAAAAATAACCCGTGCATACCGTTATTGCAACGGCAGCTGCAATAAGAACAAAAGCCGCAGCCAGTCTTTTCACCCGTTATCATCCTTCCTCGCAATATATGCAACCCCGTCAGAGTCAACGCTCATAATAAGGATTTTCTCAATCGGAATTCTGTTTGTCAGAGCAAGCTTTTTCACCGCACTCAAATCGTAGCCCGAATCCCTTACCACATCCTCAATAATTTCACCGTCACATATAACGGCAAACTGCATTCCTTTATCTTTGGGATAAGAGTTCACATCCGCTGCGGTTGAATTTCTGAATTCAGACTTCAAAAGCACACTTATTTTTCCGTTTGTTTCAAATATTGCATAAGAGATCTGCGAAAAGTCAAAAACATCCTTCTGCCTCAAAGCGGAAACAAGGTCATTCACAGTCATTCTGAGCTTTTTGAGTGCTTTATAGTCTATGATTCCGTTTCGTATAACTATAACCGGATGTCCCTGAATGTATGAGCGGATTTTATGACTTTTCAGGCTCAGCACAGACGATATTATTTCAAATGCGACAAGAACAAACAGAGCAACAACCGAGTTTAAAATCGGAATGCTGTTATCCTGCATGGGTATTGATGCAATCTCCGAAACAAGCATTGTTATAACAAGCTCGGAGGGCTGAAGCTCCCCGATCTGTCTTTTACCCATAAGCCTTATTAAAAATATAACAATTATATACAGTATTGTTGCACGGACAAGCGTAACCGCCATATCATCAGCCCCTTCATATTTAGTTTCCGCAAATATTTTCATAATATTACCTTTTGATTGACTGAAAAAAGAAAATAATGTATACTTATATGTATATTATTTTGTAAAGAGGTGTTTTATGAAGTATTACCTCGGAATGGATATCGGCGGCACAAAGTGTGCGGTTATCCTCAGCGAAAAGAGCGCAGTCTCAGTTAAGGACAAAATAAAATTTTACACAAGGGTTGAGCGAGGCTATGAGGCTGTTATTGCAGAGCTTGTTTCATCTGCTGAAGAAATTATCAGCCGCAACGGCATTGAGAGCAGCGATGTGCTTGCCTGCGGGGTAAGCTGCGGCGGCCCTCTGAACACAGATACAGGCGTGATAATGCGCCCGCCCAATCTGCCTGACTGGGATAATGTTCCGCTTGCCGATATGATATCCGAAGCTCTCGGAATCCCCTGCAAAGTGAGAAACGATGCGGATGCGTGCGCACTTGCCGAGTGGCAGTTCGGCGCAGGCAGAGGCACAAAAAACATGATTTTTCTCACCTTCGGCACAGGAATGGGCGCAGGACTTATTCTTGACGGTAAGCTTTATTCAGGCACAAGCGGCACTGCAGGCGAAGTAGGTCACATAAGGCTCGATGCAGACGGCCCTGCGGCATACGGCAAAGCAGGCTCATTCGAAGGTTTCTGCAGCGGTGCGGGAATTGCCGCAATGGGCAAAAAGATGCTTTCGATTTATAACGGAACAACCACAATCCCCCGTGATAATGTGACTGCAAAAACCATTGCGGATGCAGCGATTAACGGCGACAAGCTTGCAAATGCAATCTACCGCCGATGCGGAGAAAAGCTCGGGCTTGGGCTGTCAATCCTCATTGATATCCTCAACCCCGAAAGAATTGTTATAGGCAGCATTTTTCAGCGGTCGGGTCATCTGTTGATTGAAAGCATGAACGATGCAATCAAAAAAGAGGCTCTTGAAATTTCAGCTCAATGCTGTAAAATAGTGCCTGCAATGCTCGGCGACGAAATCGGAGATTTTGCTGCAATAGGCGTTGCAAAGGATTTTGCGGAGGGCAAAAAATAATGGAATACACTTCACATATTTTTGACGGACTTTTTCTTCGCTATCCATGCCTGAAGAAATGCAAAGAAGATATACAAAACGCGTTTTCGGCAATGGCGGAAAGCATCGGAAGCGGCGGCAAAATACTTTGCTGCGGAAACGGCGGCTCTGCGGCAGACTGTGACCATTTTGTGGGCGAGCTTATGAAGGGGTTTTTGAAAAAGAGACCTTTGAGTGCCGAAGAAAAGCAGAAGTTCAACGACAGCTTTGTTGCGGACAATCTTCAGAAAGGTATGCCGGCAATTTCACTCTGTGCACACTCTGCACTTATGACAGCTTTTGAAAACGATGCGGTCCCCTCTCTCGTTTTTGCTCAGCAGGTTTATGCGTATGCAAAAGAAAACGATATTCTGCTTTGTCTGAGCACCTCAGGCAATTCAGAAAACATTGTATATGCTGCTCAGGCAGCAAAAGCGGCAGGAATAACAGCAATTGCAGTAACGGGCAAAAAAGAAAGCAAGCTGAGTGAAATATGCGATATCTGCATAAAACTGCCCGAAACAGAGACATTTAAAATTCAGGAACTAACATTACCCGTGTATCACTGCATAGCGGCAATGCTTGAAGATTATTTTTATGAAGTATAAGGAGATAATATTATGAATATTCCAAGATGCGAACACCCAAAACCGCAATTCGAAAGAGAAAATTGGCTCAATCTCAACGGAGAATGGGATTTTGAGTTTGATTTCGGCAACAGCAAAAAGGCTTCGGGAATTATTGACAGAGAAAAATGGGAAACAAAAATCGTTGTTCCCTTCTGCCCCGAAAGCAAGCTTTCCGGCATTGAGCACACAGACTTTATTCCTGCCGTATGGTACAGAAGAACCGTTGACATTTCAGCGGAGCAGCTCAGCGGCAGAGTGATTCTTCACTTCGGCGCAGTTGATTACGAAACAACAGTTTACATAAACGGCAAAAACGCAGGCGAGCATAAGGGCGGCTACGCTTCATTCAAATTTGATGTTACGGAATTTCTCAACGAGGGCGAAAACACAGTTATCGTTCACGCCGTTGACGATGTAAGAAATCCTCTCGTTCCCAGAGGCAAACAATGCGAAGAGCTCAAATCCCGTGGCTGTGACTACACAAGAACAACGGGTATCTGGCAGACCGTTTGGCTTGAATTTGTTCCTGAATCACATATTAAAAGTTTTAAGATTTATCCTGATTATGTTAACGGAGTTGTTGCAATTTCAGCTGTTGTTGAAGGCGAAGGCGAATTCTCGGTTTCCGCTTCATATAACGGCAAAGCAATGGGCAGCTTCACAAAAAGCGCAAAATCAACGGTTACAGGCGAAATCAGGCTTAATGAAATTCATCTTTGGGAAGTCGGCTGCGGCAGACTCTATGACCTTGAGCTGACCTTCGGCGAAGACAAAGTTAAAAGCTATTTCGGTTTGAGAAATGTTAAGCTTGACGATTATAAATTCCTTATCAACGGCAAATCGGTGTTCCAGAGGCTTGTTCTCGACCAGGGCTTCTACCCCGACGGCATCTACACCGCTCCCTCGGACGAAGCACTCGAGAATGACATCAAAATTTCTCTTGCAGTCGGCTTCAACGGTGCAAGGCTTCATCAGAAGGTTTTTGAGGAAAGATTCCTCTATCACTGCGACAGACTCGGCTATATAGTATGGGGTGAATACGCCAACTGGGGTCTGGATTGGTCAAACCCCTTCTCTCTTGCCGCAATGCTGCCCGAATGGTGCGAATGCGTTGAAAGAGATTTCAACCATCCCTCAATCATCGGTTGGTGCCCGTTCAACGAAACATGGGATATCGCAGGCAGAAAGCAGTATGACCATGTGATTTCAACCATTTATAAGGTTACAAAGCATATGGACGAAACTCGCCCCTGCATTGACACAAGCGGTAATTTCCACACAATCACCGATATTTATGATGTTCACGATTATGAACAGGATTACAAGGTTTTCAAAAAGAATTATGACAGACTCATGACCGAGAATGTTTTCTATGAGCGCTTCCCCGACAGGCAGAATTACAGCGGCAAGGGCTGCGCATGGATAAGCGAATACGGCGGTCTTCAGTGGTCGAGGGGCGACAGGGGTGACGCATGGGGCTACGGCAATGCTCCCAAAACAGAGGAAGAGCTTGTTGAAAGATATGCAGGTCTTACCGATGCACTTCTTGATAACTACAGAATGTTCGGCTTCTGCTACACGCAGCTTTATGATATCGAGCAGGAGCAAAACGGTCTTTACTACTATGACCGCACACCTAAATTCGACACAGAAATATTCAGAAAAATCAACAGCCGCAAGGCAGCAATTGAAGATTAATTGTTCTAAATATATTGACTTTAAAAATATTATGTGATATCATTTATTACAATGAATTTTTACGGAGGTTGCACAATGAAACACATCAAGACTCTTGAAACCCGTAATCTTTGTGACAGCGCAAAGAACGGCGGCTGCGGCGAATGCCAGACATCATGCCAGTCAGCTTGCAAAACCAGCTGCGGTATTGCTAACCAGCAGTGTGAAAGCACTCAGAAGAAAGACAAATAATAAAACAAGAATGCTGCCCTAAACGGCGGCATTTTTTGTGTTATCCGTAAAGGAGTATTTATGATACATCAATATAAACTCGGCGGCTACAATATAGTGCTCGATATCTGCTCGGGCTCTGTTCATGTTGTCGATGAAATCGCCTATGATATCATTGCAATGTTTGAGGATAAAGAAAAAAGCTCAGTCATTTGCGAAATTTCAAAAAAATATGCCGATATTTCAAAGCAGGATATAGAAGAATGCTATGAGCAGGTTGCTTCTCGCAAAGAGAGCGGCAAGCTTTTTGCGCCCGAAACCTTTGAGCCAATGGCAGGGCATCTTAAACAAAAAACGGCAGGCGTTGTAAAAGCACTCTGTATGCACATTGCGCACACCTGCAATCTCAACTGCTCGTATTGCTTTGCGAGTCAGGGAAAATATCACGGTGAGCGTGCGCTCATGAGCTATGAAGTAGGCAAGCGCGCTCTTGATTTTCTTATTGAAAATTCAGGCACACGCCGCAACCTCGAGGTTGACTTTTTCGGCGGTGAGCCTCTTATGAATTTTGATGTTGTCAAGCGGCTTGTTGAATACGCAAGAAGCATCGAAAAGAAACACGGCAAGAATTTCCGTTTCACCCTCACCACAAACGGCGTGCTCATTGATGATGATGTTATCGACTTTGCGAACCGTGAAATGAGCAATGTTGTGCTCAGCCTTGACGGCAGGAAAGAAATTCATGACAGATACCGTGTTGACTACGCAGGCAACGGAAGTTGGGATAAGATTGTGCCCAAATTTCAAAAGCTTGTTGAGGCAAGAGGCGGCAAAAATTACTATATGCGCGGCACCTTCACCCACGCAAACCCCGATTTTTTAAAGGACATTCAACAGATGCTCGACCTCGGTTTCACTGAGCTGAGCATGGAGCCGGTAGTCTGCGCACCGGGTGAGGAATCCGAACTCACGGCAGAGGATATGCCTGTTGTTATGGAGCAATACGAAAAACTCGCTGAGCTTATGCTTGAAAAAGATAAGGAAGGCAAGCCATTCACTTTCTATCACTACATGATTGACCTTACGGGCGGCCCTTGTATTTACAAACGTATTTCAGGCTGCGGCTCGGGCACGGAATATATGGCGGTAACCCCCACGGGTGAGCTTTACCCCTGCCACCAGTTTGTGGGTGAAGAAAAATTCAGACTCGGTGATATATGGGAAGGTGTTACAAACACCGATGTTCAAAACGAATTTGCCGAATGTAATGTATATTCACGCCCCGAATGCCGTGAATGCTGGGCAAGGCTTTATTGCTCAGGCGGCTGTGCAGCTAACGCCTATCACTCAACAGGCTCGGTCAAAGGTGTATACAAATACGGCTGTGAGCTTTTCAAGAAGAGAATGGAATGTGCAATCATGGTTGCGGTTTCACGAGCTTTCGGTGATGAATAATGAACACTCCAATTTGCGATTTTGTAAATGAATATGCAAAAAAACACTCTGTGCGCCTGCATATGCCGGGGCACAAGGGTCTGGGATTTCTCGGCTTTGAAGAGAAGGATATAACAGAAATCGGCGGTGCAGACAGTCTCTACGAAGCCTGCGGTATAATCAAAGAGAGTGAAAAAAACGCCTCTTTCCTCTTCGGCTGTGACACTTTTTATTCAACGGAAGGGTCATCGCAGTGCATCAGGGCAATGATTTATCTTGCCTCAATGCACGCAAAACAGCAGGGTAAAAAGCCGCTCATTGCAGCAGGCAGGAATGCGCACAAAACCTTTTTAAGCGCTGCGGCACTGTGCGATGTCGATGTTGTGTGGCTTCACTCCGAAAACGGCGGCTCATACCTCAAATGTAATGTTACGGCAGAGGATATAAAAAAATCTGTTTCTCTCAATTCCCCTACCGCCATATACATCACAAGCCCCGACTACCTCGGCAATGTGCTTGATATAAAAGCAATCTCGGCTGTTTGCAAAAAGCACGGAGTGCTGCTGCTTGTTGATAACGCTCACGGTGCTTATCTTAAATTCCTGAAAGACTCGCTTCATCCGATTGATTTAGGTGCTGATATATGCTGTGATTCCGCTCACAAAACTCTCCCCGTTTTAACAGGCGGCGCATATCTTCACATATCAAACGACACTCTTTCCAAGCAGGCAAAAACGGCACTTGCACTTTTCGGCTCCACAAGCCCGTCATATCTCATTATGCAGTCGCTTGATGCCGCCAACAAATACATTGCAGACGGATATAAAGAAAAGCTTGACTGTTTTTGTTTAAAAGTCCAATCACTGAAAAATAAACTTATTCAAAACGGCTTCACTCTTTGCGGAAATGAGCCGACAAAAATAACCCTTAATGCAAAGCCATACGGTTACTGCGGTACTGAAATAGCAGATATTCTTGAAAAAGAAAATTTTGTCTGCGAGTTTGCAGACAAAGACTTTATCGTGTGTATGCTCACCCCCGAAAACCGTGACAGTGAGCTCGCAGCGCTTGAAAAAGCACTGATTTCCATACCAAAAAAGCAAAGCATCGCAGATAACCCGCCTGCTTTTGCCCTTCCCGAAAAGGTTATGAATATAAGAGAAGCTGTTTTTTCTCCGAGTGAAATAATCCGTGCAAGCGAAAGTGAAGGCAGAATTCTTGCTGCCGCAACGGTTGCCTGCCCGCCTGCAGTGCCGATTGTTGTTTGCGGAGAAAAAATTGATAAAAGTGCCGTAAAATGCTTTGAATACTACGGAATTGAATATGTAACGGTTATTAAGGAACGCTGATTATCGGTGTTCCTTTTTTGTTTCCTTTATTTACATTTGTGTTATATGAAATTTTCGTGTAATATGGTTTGTATTGTTTGATAAAATAGAAAAAAGGAGATTAAGATGCAGGAAAACAAACAGTTCAAACCGTATATATCAGCAGACAAAATAACGCCTGAGCTTACAGCAACATCTGTAATAACAGGTGTAATCCTTGCCGTTGTTTTCGGTGCCGCAAACGCTTATCTCGGGCTGCGTGTGGGCATAACGGTGTCAGCATCAATCCCTGCTGCCGTTATGGCAATGGGCATATTAAGAGTTGTTATGCGCAGAAACTCGGTGCTTGAAAGCAACATCGTTCAAACCATGGGCTCGGCAGGAGAATCTCTTGCTGCGGGAGCTATTTTCACACTGCCGGCTTTATTTCTTTGGGCAAAAGAAGGCAAAACAACAGCTCCCGATATTATTGAAATTGCCCTTATTGCTCTTATAGGAGGGCTTTTGGGAGTATTTTTCATGGTGCCGCTGCGCAACGCACTGATTGTCAGGGAACACGGCACTCTCCCCTATCCCGAGGGCACCGCCTGTGCAGAGGTTTTACTCTCGGGAGAAAAGAGCGGTTCGAGTGCATCAACGGTATTTGCAGGAATGGGCATTGCCGCTTTTTTCAAATTTCTTATTGACGGTCTGAAGGTTGTTCCGGGTGAAATCTCATTCAGATTCAAAGGCTTTGCAGGCGAAATCGGAACACAGATATACCCCGCAGTCATTAGCGTGGGCTACATCTGCGGTCCAAAAATATCATCATATATGTTCGGCGGCGGAATACTCAGCTGGCTTGTGCTGATACCTGTTATTGTTCTTTTCGGAGAAACGCTCACGCTGTACCCCGGTGAAATCCCTGTGGGTGAAATGTATGCACAGGGCGGAGCCGGCGCAATATGGAGCGCATATATACGCTATATCGGCGCAGGTGCTCTTGCCGCAGGCGGAATAATAAGCCTTATCAAATCTTTTCCGCTTATTGCACGCACCTTTAAAGACGCCGTAGCAGGCATCGGCGGCAGTACTTGCACAGACGAAAGAACAAGCAGAAGCATCGGCACAAGAGCGGTTCTGATTTCAATTGCAGCGCTTACCGTTGCAGTGTGGCTTGTGCCCGCTATTCCTGTTTCGTTCACGGGAGCAGTTATTGTTGTTGTTTTCGGATTTTTCTTTGCCGCCGTATCATCACGAATGGTCGGTCTTGTCGGCAGCAGCAACAACCCCGTTTCGGGCATGGCAATAGCAACCCTTCTTATTGCAACGGTTATTCTCAAAATCACAGGCAGCACGGGTGCTCAGGCAATGGTGAGCGCAATAGCCATAGGCTCAATCATCTGCATTGTTGCTGCCATTGCAGGCGACACCTCTCAGGATTTGAAAACAGGTTATATTCTCGGCTCAACACCAAAAAAGCAGCAAATTGCGGAAATAATCGGTGTTTCAGCGTCTGCACTTGCAATCGGCGGCACTCTTTACCTGCTTGACAGTGTGTGGGGCTTCGGCACGGATGCCCTTGCCGCACCGCAGGCAACACTTATGAAAATGATTGTTGAAGGGGTTATCGACAACAGCCTGCCGTGGAATCTTGTGCTTATCGGCGTATTCATTGCCGTTGCGGCGGAGCTCACGGGAATACCCGTGCTTCCGTTTGCGATAGGCATATATCTGCCCGTTCATCTGAGTGCGTGCGTTATGACGGGAGGTGCAATAAGGTTTGCCGCAGATAAATCCAAAAACGGCGAAGGCAAGGGAACACTTTTTTGCTCAGGCATGATTGCAGGTGAAGGTATTGCGGGAATCGCTCTTGCACTGCTTGCCGTATTCGGATTAGACAAGGCAATCGACATTTCGGGTCTGCTGAATATCCCCCCTGCCGTCTCGGGCACTGCAGTTCTGATAGCAATTATTCTGCTGATTGTCATTTTCTCAACACGGAGCAAAAAGCATGAAAAAGAGAACAAATTATCTTGATAAAATCCCGTGCATACCGCCGCATATTTCATACGATGCCGATAAAAGCGGACTTGTGACGCTGAAAGCCGAAAACAGGGGCATTATGAATAAAATCGCACAAACTCTTTTCAAAAAGCCCCGTATCAGTCATATTCATCTTGATGATTTGGGAAGCTTTGTGTGGCTGTTAATCGACGGCAAAAACAGCGTTTATGACATTGCGGCTTCGGTTGAAAAGCACTTCGGAGATGCCGCAAAGCCGCTCTATGAAAGATTAATCGTATTTTTCGGTATTCTTGACAATAACCGATTGATAATATGGGTTGAATGAAGTTCAGGCTGCCTCTTACGAGACAGCCTGAGTTATTTTTATGCTGTTGTTTCTTCGAGGATTGTTGTATTATCTGCAATAGTTGAACTTTCTTCTGCAGTGGTTGTTTCGGCAACAATCTCCGCTTCACCGTATTTTGCGATTATCTCCGCTTCCATTTGTTCAATGTCAATCCATTTTTCGGTCTTTGAAGTATATTCGCCGCTTGCAACGGCTTCTTCATACTCACTCTCATAGCAATAGGGATAATCGTGGCTTAAATAATATTCGTTTATTATTTCGTTGTCAAAAGTGTAAATTATGTCTGCATTATATATTTCATCAAATTCTTGGTTTGCATAGTCTTGCGGATTAATTACAGGAGAACCATATAATTTTTCTTTAACAATTCTTGCCCACTCTGCATTTGCGGCATCAAACTTTTCTCGAGGCACATTATATTCCTCAACAAAAATTCTCATACGCATTATATTTATTTTGCTGTATGGCTGTTCCCAATATTCACCGTATATATCATCTCTGCTGTTTTCATCAACAACATCCCAAAACGGTGAGGGAATAGTGTAATAAATTGAACGGTATTTTTGCAGAGTCAATTCTCCGCCGCCAGTATCATTTATTGTTAATGGCTCTTTGATGTTAGCTTCGGTTTCATGAAAAGAATTTGTAGGTATTGTTGTATTATAAGAATTATCATTTGATGTATTCTGTGCACAAGAAGTTATAACAAACAACAAACTAAAAGTTAAAATAAAACTTAAAAATTTCTTCATTTTGATATCCTCCGTTTTAGTTAACCATCTGTGCCGATAAACGCCAACTAAAAGCAGACTTTTTGACGGTTATGCAATTGTTTCCTCGGGGATAGCAGTATCTTCTGCGGCAGTTGATGCTTCTTCTGCAGGTGTTGTTTCGATAACAATTTCCGCTTCACCGTATTTTTCGATTATCTCCGCTTCCATTTGTTCAATGTCAATCCAATCAGTTGTGCGTGTCTGATAGGTGCCGTCTGAGACGGCATTTTCATAGTCGGAGATATAAACAAACGGATATTCGTGGCTCAGATAGTAATTGTTAATCAATTCATCGTCAAATGTATAAATTATATCTGCGTTGTAAACCTCATCGGTTTCCTGATTTGCAAAATCCTGTGGATTCATCAACGGCTTACCTTTGAATCCGCTGATAATTATTTTTGTCAACTCAAGATTTGCTCTGTCAAAATCTTCGCGTGAAATATTGAACTCCTGAACAAACAGTTTCATTGGCATTATATCTGTTTTATTGGGGTCATTTTCCATAATATCTTCGTACCAATTCTCAAACTCATAAAGATCCACAAGATTTGCAAATGGTCTAGGAATATCACAATAAATGCTTCTGTATTTAGTCAAAGGTAAATTACCGCCGCCAACATCATTTATCTTTAATGGCTCTTTGCTGTTAACTTCGGTTTCATGAAAAGAATTTGTAGGTATTGTTGTGTTATAAGAATTATCATTTGATGTATTCTGTGCACAAGAGGTTATAACAAACAACAAACTAAAAGTTAAAATAAGACTTAAAAATTTCTTCATTTTGATATCCTCCGTTCAAATCATACCAATAACCGCCATACTTTTTATAAGAATTTGTGCTACTGAAAGTAACATTTTTGTCCACAAAAAAGTACATCGGATTTAATGTATAAGTAAAGTCACTTCTTCCGGGATCTCCGACAGCAGCGTTTTGACTGTTTGCTTCAAAATGCAAATGATATCCCATCCCAGAGTCTGTATTACCGTTAGAATTTCCGACTTTACCAATCACCGTTCCAACGGATATGTGATCTCCCTTTAATATATTATCACCATTTTCATATTGAGGAACATTCAACAAATGCATATATATAATTGAAATGTTTTTGTTTGTAATAGGATCAATGCAGTCTGTACTTATACAAATACAATACCCACAATCAGAAGTGTTTTTAAAAATCTTTGTAACAGTTCCTGAGCAAGTCGCAACAACATATTCTCCTTTTATTTCACCGGTTTTTCCTGTTGTGATATCAAAACCTCTGTGATGTATGGTTCCTGAAGAAGTTATGTTGCGCGGGCCATAAGGGGAGCTAATATTTTTTATCGACTCGTCATACATCGGCCAAACCCAAGGAACTTTCTTTTCTTTTCCGTTTTTTACTATAGTTGTGGTCATATTATTATATTGCGAAATGGTTCCTTTGGTCGAAACATCGGCAATGGGAATATGCCCCCACCACTCTTTTTCTCCGTCATCATAGCAAGCAAAAGCCCAACCGTCTGACATACCCGAATCACCGTAAACCGTGACCTCAGTGCCTTTTGCCAAATCCTTTTTCGACTCAAAGCCGTCACCTATTGCTTTGCGAAGAGATGTTGCCCTGTTCGTTTCCGTCACCCATGCCTGAGGCCATTTGTAGAGCAGGTGCACCGTGCATTTTGCGGTCATTCCGTCGGCTTTGGCGGTTATTGTTGTTACTCCGGGTTTCAATCCGATAACCTGACCCGTTTCTTCATCAAAATCCACATAATTTTTATCATATGACCATTTTACATTGTCACGGTCTGCCGTCAGCTTCTTATCCGTATTCACCACACCGTTTCCCCACACATTCATATCGGTCGGGGTAACACTAAGAAAGCCTGCTATTTCTTCGTTGATACTTGAATACTTCACGAAGCCGTCCTGCGCATTTGATTCTCCATACCTTATGTATACATAATTATCAATTCTTCCGCAAGCGGTTACCTGATGACCAAAATGATATTGAGGCATTCCTGCTAACATTTTGAAAATGGATGTAAAAATATTCGCATAGTCAAACCAATCAAACCACACATCTTTTATTCCTGGTCCGGGGCGCGGTGAAGTGAATAAAAATATATATTTTGATGATACTTTCACTTTTTGGGGGATTTTTTCAACGCAGTAAACCGTCATACTTGCTTTTTTTGAACCGTGTTTGGCTTTGCAGGTTATTGTTGCTTTTTCACCTGCTTTAAGACCTTCTATCTCTCCGCCCTTTGTGCAGGATATCACATCAGGATTGCTTGAACTCCATTCAACAGCCTCAAATATTGAACTGCTTGCTTCAACATTTGCTTTAAGCTGAATTTCTTCTCCTTCAAGTATACCGCTTTGCTTATAAACAGAGATACTTTCAACAACTTCATCGGGTTGAGACTTAACTGCAAACGAGCTTGTGCTGAAAACTGTTAAAAAACAAAGAAACAGCGAAACAAAAGCCATTAATTTTACCTTTTTCTTTTTAAACAAAACTTTTCATCTCCTAAATTGTATCATTCTGCAATAACGGTGTCAAATTACAGTTTTGTTATAGTTTGATACCGTTTTGTAATCAAAACATCGGGCTCAACTCTTTCGTCATTTTAAGCATTCAAAAGAGCAAAATATCCCTTGTTGAATTTTGCTCTCATATACAAATGACAAAAATCGCAAAATGTTACGCAAAAATTTTTCAAAAAAATTAGTTTTCTCTGTTTTGCACAAATCTAAAGTCGCATTTTTGTGTATTATAACTGTGCAATATGATTTTTCCGGGAGCATATTGACATTATTTTTTCACGGAATTATAATTCATTGGCAGGGCTTTTGCCGCTGCTATGTCAAATTATAATTCAGGTGATTATTATGAAAGCCAAAAAATTCAAAGCCTTTGTATCCATGATTGTTACGGCTGCGCTTTTATTCGGAATGTCGGTGCTTCTGACCAACTGCGCTTCAGACAAAACAAATACGGGGGCAGACACCTCCTCGTCATCTGCCGTGACGGAAAACTCACAAAACACCACCGCTTTGACCGACACCGTAAGCCCCGACGAGATTGAATGGAACGGTGACAGCTTCAAAGCCAAAGAAAACGGCGGACTTTTCAACATTCTTCTTATCGGTCAGGACAAACGCCCCGGTGAAGGCAGGCAGCGCGCTGACACAATGATTCTCTGTTCGTTCAACCCCGAAACAAATGAGCTTGCCGTAATTTCATTTCTGCGTGACCTTTATGTTCAGATTCCCGGCTATTCGGATAACAGGCTGAACGCCGCATATGCTTACGGCGGCTTCCCGCTTATCAGGCAAACCTTTGAACAAAACTTCGGCATAACCGCAGACGGCTGCCTTGAGGTTGACTTTGACAGCTTTGAGAAAATTATTGACATTCTGGGCGGCGTTGATATTGAGCTTACCGCTGCAGAGGCAAAAATAGTGGGCGGTGATGCACACGAAGGAGTTTGCCTCCTTGACGGTGAACACGCACTGACATACGCACGGATAAGAAAAATTGACAGCGATTTTCAAAGAACCGAAAGGCAGCGCAAGGTTTTAAGCTCGGTATTCACAAAAATGAAGGATTCATCAATGACTGAGCTTATGAGCCTTGTGAGCGAAATTCTGCCGCTTATAACGACGGATATGGCAGACGAGGACCTGCTCTCATTTGCCGCAAGCCTTGCGGCCTCTCTTTCGGAGCTCAAGGTTGAAAACTACGGAATTCCGTCACAAGGCAACTACAGAAACGAAACAATAAACGGAATGATGGTGCTCGTGCCCGACCTTTACGAAATCAAAAAGCTGCTTTTCGAAGAATATCTGCCGATATAAAAATTTCAGCCGATCCGCATTTTGCGAATCGGCTGTTTTTTATTTTGGGGTATTTAATTATCGTCCTTCTGCCTGCTTTTGACTTTTCGTGCTGTCAGCTCAAAACTTATATCAATAAGCCACTTTATTTTATCGGCACTCGCACTGCCGTCAAGCGCAGCAGAAATCCAATTGGTTTTGCTCATATGATAAGCGGGATAAAATCCGTCTTCATTACGCAATGAGCCGACAAGAATCGGGTCACATTTGAGATTGAGGATATCAACGGCTCCTTCGCTTTTTATTCCCAACCTGCTCTTCTGAACATTCATAACCACGGCAAACCACTTTTTATTATTGACATGGCGGAACACTGCAACATCGGGGTATTGCATAAACGGATAATCCGCCTGCGTGCCGTAGCTTTCTGATATGTGCTTTATCAGTTCTTCTCTGTTCATAATTTATTTGCTTTTGATTTTGTTTACGATAACTCCCAATCGGGTATCACCGAAATCCTTTTTGCGCTGTTCTTTCTTTGAAAGCACCTTGGGTACGGGAATTTCTTTTTTGAACCTTGCAATATCACCGTCGTCGCAGATAAACGGCTGAGTGAGGCAGATGCCGCCGTCACCCTTGAGCTGGCAGCGCACATAACAGCTGATTTTGTCGCTGTAATCACCAAGCTTTATTGTTGAAACCATTTCACCGTTTGTGTTTGAAGTTTCACTCTGAATGATCTCGCCGTCTGCAATCCATTCGATTGCATTGCAGTTGATACCCTTTACGGTTATTTCATCCGCTTCGTCATCAACCTCAAGACCCATAACCTTAGGCCACGGACCTTTGCCCTCAAAATCCTCGCCGAGTTCGTTTTTTGCATAGCGTGCTACAGCAAAGAAATTGCCGTTTTCCATTGCCTTGCGGAGATTTTCAAGGCTGTATTCGGGCAGAATGAAATCCATGAACGCAGTGTCAATTTCGGTTACTCTGTGTGCATCGCTGTTGCCGAAGCCCCACACACATCTCTCACCCTCGGGAATAAGAATTTTCAAAAGCTCATCCCAAAGAATACGGTCACTGCGGTTGGGTCTGTCATACATATTGAGCACTTCCATACCCACACACGACTTATACCGTCTGAACAAATCCGCAAAGAAATTCACATTCTCGGGCACCTTTGCACACGACGGGTCTTTGTAAGCTCCGAGCCAGTCGGTAGGATGATTTATATGTGAAATACCGCCGCTTTTTTCGATTGTTGCAATGGGGCCCTCAAAATCGTTTTCCTTACCGTAATCGCCCTCCATCGCATCATCCGTAAAATACCCGTTCACATGGTTTTTCATAAGCGTGAACATATTCGCTTCAATGGTATCGGGCACACACATAAGCCCTCTTTTTTGTGTTCTTGAATTTTTCTGAGTTCTGTAAGTTCCGTCAAGGATTGCTCTGTATTCCTCGGTTGTGAGGTAGCGGCGCTTGCCGTGCCAGAGATACTGAAAACGGAAAAGAGGAATAATAGACGGCTCCTTATCCCACTCCTTGCCGAGAATTCCGTGCTCAGCAAAAGCAAGTATATCAAAATCATTATCGTAAAAGCCGAATATCATATCCGCCATTGTGTTGTTGGCATCACTGTAGGTTGAATGCGTGTGAAGATTGGTTTTGTAGTGATTTTCTTTATTCCCAATAAGTGCAGCAACATTTTCATAAGGACTTTTTATTTTATACATAGCTTTTCCCTTCCCTTAAAAAATATTGATAAGAGGTATGCTGTGAGGCTGAAGAGATGCTTTGTCAACAAAATTATGCTCAACAACCGCATTGCCCGCTTTATTGACCGTTACTGTTGACGCACCCGCCATATCCTCATCATAATAAGCTCCGTAGCCCGTTTTCAGCGCATAAGAAAGTCTTATTCCTTGATATACAACAGAGAAATTGTTGACATGATCATGACCCGCAACAACATTTTTTGTGCTGCCGAGCTCTTTGCACACGCTGAAAAATCCGTTATTCTGCACCGAGCAACTCACAGCTTCTCTTTTTCCGCCAAAGGAATCAACTGCATAATCGGGGTTAAAGCAGCCTGCATCCTCATTGTATGCTTCGCTCCATGCAGCCTCATATTCAGGCAGAGGAATATGGATAAACACCGTGCTTTCAACGGGTTTACCTTCAATTTTTTCAATGCCCTTCACGGCCCATTTGTACCATTCAATCTGATTATTCCAGAGTCCGTCATATCCGCTGACCTGAGTGCCGCTTGAATCGGTGAAGGTCACACCGTTATGAGTATCCATCATAAAGAGTGTGTGGATTATTCTGCCGTTTTCGGTGATGTTGATAATGTAGTTGCCGTAGCCCATATCCTTCGGACCGAATTCAAAAAGGCAATGCTCCGCTTTATAAAGATGATACGCCGCCCAGAATTCGTTCGCACAGCCCTGACCGTCATGATTTCCCATTACGGGTGCCCACGGAATTTCATAAGCCTCCATCATTTTAACCAGTCTGAGATATGCGGCGGTGCCCCATGCGTTGTCGCCCGTGAGCGTTATAAGGTCGGGCTTTTTCTCCTCAATGAGCTTTTCAACCATAACCTCGGTGTACTCACCGGCCGTGCCGTAAACAACATTATCCTTAAGCTGAATATCCGCAAGGTTAAGCACAACAAAATCCTCGTCGGGGTCTTTTTCGATTGCGATATAATCATCTGCGCCGAACTCATCGGTCACTGACCATTCGGTAAAAAAAGCATCTTCACCAACAAAGAACTGAGCACCGATGGGCAAAATAATCTGAATTACAGAAAGCAAGTAAGAAAGTATCTGTTTAATCTCTGCCATAATAATCCTCCGTTATCTTCCGAGTTTTATTTCCGCATTATTATCGGAATAGCCTTTGTTATTGCCTATTGTGTTGAGCAGCATATCGTTAAGATTGACCTCAACACCGTTTTTGCTCAGCTTGGGTTCCACCTTTTTCAAAATAAAGCCGAGCCTTTTAAGTGCCTTTGAAAAAGCATCATGCACGGGCGTACCCTCAACATAAACACCGTCACCCGCAAAAATGCCGACCCCGATATCGCCTGCAAGGTCAATGAATTTTTTCTTTTTGAGTGATTTATCAACCTTAACAAACAGAAGCCTGCCGAGGCCGCCCACTGTGATTCTGTTAACTATCCTTCTGCCAAGCTTTTTGCCGATTTTGGCAATTCCTTTGCCGCCGCTGAGAGCACCGTTTATGCGGTTTATTATTGAGTATCTGAACTGATTATCAAAGAATTCCTTTGAAGAAAGTCCGTTTGTATCGCCAACATAAGTGATATCAAGTGATTCAACCTTCATGACGGAATCTTCAATTGATATTTTTCTGTATTTTGCAGGGCTGCCCGTAGCACAGGATGTGCAGACATCAATAAGCTTGTTGCCTTTTTCAGAAACAAATTCGTTGATGCTCTGTATGTGCATATGACCCGTCAGCACAAGCTCCACACCGTTATCGGCAAGAAAAGCTGCGACCTTTCGCCAATCACGGAGCCTGGCATCGCCCACAAGGTCAAACACAGGCACGGGCGGAATAACGGGATAGTGACATATCGCAAAAACAGAGCAATTCGCTTTATTTGCATCATCAAGCTGAGCCTGCATCCATTCATACATCTCATCGTCTATCGTGCCTTTTTTTCTGCCTTCACTGTCACAGTTTATTGCAAGCATTCTCACACCTTGTGCCACCTCGGCAACATAAGAAAGAGTGCGCTTATCAACGGCAAGTGCCTGCGAAAAGCCGAAATCATAATACAAATCATAAAGCTGCTCAAAAGGAGTGCCCTCAACCTCAATTTGTTCATCATTCACAAAGGCTCTCGAGTGCCCGTTGTAATCGTGACCTGCCGTGATAACAAAAATCTTTTTGCCCGATGCTTTAAGCTTGTCAAGCTCCTTTATAAAGCTTTTATGACTTTCGATTTCGCCGTTTTTTGAGAGGTCTCCGGGAATAATAACTGTATCAACACTCTTGTCTGCCGCCATATCGGCAAACACAGCCTTCACGATATCACTGCTTTCCGCCATGAAATATTGCTCACGATTCATATATTCATTGAACGCCGCACCGCTTGCGCCGAGCGAAGGCTCAAAATAATGGGTATCAGTCACAAGATAAAAGCTGATATTTTTCATTTTATCACTCATTTCAGATATACCGTTTTAATTTCCCACGGTTTAAATGTCAATTCACCGCCCGTCACAGCCGAAATTTCATTGCCGAGCAGGTCTGTTTCGCATTTCACGCAAATATAATCAGAATTGAATTGCGCAGCTGCCGCTTCATCCGAATAGTTGCAGAAGCGAGCCATAATTCCTCCGTTTTCAGGGTATAATGCAGTAAGCACAAGCTCGCCGCCCTGAGCATTCAGCGTTGCGGCGGTATAATCGTTCATATCACCGTTCTGAGCCTTGACAACAGCAGGCAGATAAGCATATGAAACTGCTTTGCGGTGCAAATCCCCATCGGTAAGAGTTGAGTCAAACGGAAGAAGAGCAAATTCATCCTCATAAATACCGTCAAGCATTTTTGTGCCGCAAAGATAATCGTTTGCATAAACAAGAGGAATTGCAAGGCGGTTACCTTTGACAGACGAGCCCATACAGCCTCTGTTCATAACCGCAAAGCCGTTGTTTTCATCCCTGAGAGAAAGCCAATAAATTCCGTTAAGGAAGGTTTCGGAGTTAAAAGACTCCTCCTGCGATGCTTTTTCGTTTATTATGATATAATCCTCTTTGTACCAATAATCCTCAGTAACTCTTAAGTCACCGCTCCATTCGGAAATTGAATAGGGCAGGTCACGCACCATGCGCCTGCTCTTATCAAGGCAGAGATTCATGTTAAAGCAAAGCTTGCCTTCGTGAATGTGACCGTTGACGGTAAGCGATTTTTGAAGCCCTGCTTTTTCATCGTTCCTGCCGATATGTTCGCCGTGAATTTCAAACCTTGTTTTGCAGTCTATGCGAGGTGAATCGCCGTTAAAAATCATCTTGAATTCGTAAGGAACCGAACCGATTTTACCGCTCTGAACAGCCACGGCACCGCAGGACGAAATTTCAACGCTCCATACACCTGACGAAACACAGTTTTTCTCATCAATATATGCACTGAAAAGCTCACCGCTGCCGTTATCAAGAATACGGCGGTTATTTTTTGTATCGTCGATGTATGCAATGCCCGAACCGTTGAGCTTAAGGCGGTAACAGGGTGTTACAAGCTCACCCTCATCTGCAGACCATGAATAATTATATGTATCGGTATTTTCGCAAACCGTTTTTGCTGTAAAAGCAGGGAGCTTTACATGAATTTTCTTTCCGTCAACCTCAAGCCATTCGTCAACACCAAACGAGTGCATATTAATCGCCGCAAATCCGTTGCCTGCAAAGCGTTTGGCAATTGCATCAAGAGAATTCTTTTTTACATTTTCGGATAATCTGAGCGATTCGGGGATAAATCGGCGTGAAAGATCAAGAAGACCGCAGATTGTTACATCGTGATGCTGAGCAGCAAGGGCATATTTCCACGCCTCTTCAAGTTCCTCCTGCATTGAAGGTGCTCCCAGCATAACGGCAAGAGCATTAAGCTTTTCAGCCTGAACAGCTTCAACCTCAGCCTGACGCACCCCGTTGAAAATTTCATTGCCGCAATAGCCCCAAGGCATCTGCACGGCAAAATCATTATCAGTCGTGGCAAGCTCATCAATTGCTTCGCCGTAGAGTGACGGAATATCCTCAAGAAGAACATATTCGTAATTCTCCTTAGCCTCGGTGTAAGCAGTTATGGGTTCAATATTCTGAGTCAAATCGTCATATCTTGAAGCAAGCAAAGGCGAATATTTTGAAAACATCTCTTCAAAATCCTCAAGGGAATAAAGGCGGTTTCTCGGCCATCTTGAGAGAATCCAGTTGTCAACCGTTGTGCAGTTGAAACCCCTGCCCTGTTTATCATAGGTCGGCACTGCAGGAATCTCTGTTTTATCCTTGCCTATCCATCTGCCCCATGCGGAATCGAAGGTTCTCGGATATCCGTAGCCCATAACATGAGAACGCAGTATTGCAGCCTCATATCCGCATTTTTTGATGAGCTGTGGTGTCTGGTTGTTTAATGCAAACTCAGATATCGCATAAACTGACGGAGTTTTGCCGAAATATTTCAGGTTTGTTCGAACAGCATAAATAAGCTGACGGGCATTTGACTCCTCTGATATCGTAAGCGAAAGCGGCTGACCGTAGGTTGTAGCTCCGAGCCCAACTCTGTCAGGGTATTTCTCAAGCAAATCCGCAACCATCTCCACGATTTCAGGGTCGCATTTTGAGAATTCATCGAAAGTGAATGACTCATAATCAAGACCGATTTTGAGCTTGGGATATTCCTCCATCCATCTGTATATTTCTTTAAGACGGGGCTTGACCTCATCCTTCCAAAGAACATAGCCGCCGTGGTCATAGGTTAAGATATAAAGCTTTTTCTTTTCCATTTCCTCACCTGCTTATTTTTAATAGCTATTTTTATATTATCACATTACATCATAGATTTCAATTAAAATACACCATATTTTTCAAAAGAAAACAGCACAAGCGGCTGCTGCACTTATGCTGTGTCTGATTTAAAGACCGTATTTGATTTTTATTCTGTCAAGCTTCTTACCCACGGGTTTATTGAGCATCAAAAGAAAAACAATGTTTGAGGCCGCATATAAAAGCGTATGCGGTAAGGCACTCACAACAAGAGTGAGATATCTTGACAAATTGAAGCCACCGTCAAACCAAAGCGTTGACCATATATCCATAAGCAGTGAAAAGCTTATACCCGCCACAAAGCCGTATGCCGACAGCAAAACCCTGCTTGTCTTAAGCTTTGCGGCAAGCAGCCCCGCAAGCCAGCCGATAAGCCCCCATGTAAGCATCTGAAACGGAGTCCACTGGCCCTGACCAAAATAGAAATTGGACAAGACGGCAGAAAGGGCACCTGTCATGAAGCCCGCTTCCCTGCCGAAATAAATTGCAGTTATTATTACAACAGCCGTTACGGGCTTGAAGGCGGGTATTGCCGCAAAAACAATTCTGCCCGCCACGGACAAAGCCGTCATAACCGCAATAAGAACAAGCTTTGTGCCTGCATTTTCTTTTTTTTCAAACGAAAGAAAAAAAGCAAAAACAGCAAGCGTTACAACGGCAGCACTCGTAAAAGCATATTGCTTACCGTCAAACAGAAGCAGCCCTGCAAGAACAACTGCAGGAACAAGCAAAAGCACAATCAAAAAAGACAATTTTCTTTTCATCTGTCCGCCCTCCTGCAGCATTGCGAAACCTCCTCGCATAAAACCGCACCTTTAATTATATCACGGGATATGCGGCTTGCTGCGGTTGTGTAAAAACTATTACCCGAAAAGAAGCTTTCAGGTGTGCCTTGTGAAATAATTCTGCCATCAAAAAAGAGCGCACATCTGTCTGAAACCGATGCTGCAAATTCCATGTCATGAGTTACCGCAATAATCGTTTTGCCGTCACTCTGCAGTTCACGCAGCAATCCTGAAAGCTGAAGCTTTGAGCAGGCATCAAAACCCTTCGTGGGCTCATCAAGCAGAATTATCTGCGGCTGAGTAAGCAAAAGCTTGCACAAGGCACATTTCTGCTGCTCGCCGCCGCTCAGGTCATAGGGATGTTTATCAAGCAGATTTAATATTCCGAAACGCTTTGCCACAGCGTTTATTCGGCTTTCGTGCTCTGAAGCGGGAACACCGGTTGCTTTCAGCAATGCGATAAAATCCTCGTCAACCCTGTCTTTAATAAATACGGTTTTGGGATTCTGCGGCAGCAGCGCAAGGTTTTTGCGGTAAAGACTTCCCCCTTTATAATCGGATGTTTTTTTACCGTTAAGCCTGATTTTACCTTTATACGGCTTATCAAGACCCGCAAGAATGTTGAGAGTTGTGGTTTTGCCGCTTCCGTTGCCGCCGAGAATGCTGAGTATTTCACCCTTACCTACCTTTAAATCAAGCCCGCTCACAACATCCGGCAGATTTTTTTCATAGCGGAAGCAAACACCCTTTGCCTCCAGAATCGTTTCACGCTCAATCTGCGTTTTTTCCTCAAAAACCGCGCCTCTGATATCGGCAAAATTCTTTTCAAGGAAGTTTCGCCCTTCCCTCACCGTAAGCGGGCATTCATCCGAAACATTCAGACTGTTGAATATACGCACGGCACTCGGCAGCCCCGATTCAAGCGGATTTCCCTTCATTTTTTTGCAAACCGTTCTCGGCTCATCAAAGAAAAGCACTTTTCCGTTTTCCATTGCGATAACCTTATCGGCAACCGGAAAAACATCTTCAAGACGGTGCTCAACAAGAATAACCGTAAGCCCCAACTCACGGTTTAGCCTTTGCAGAGTTGCAATAAAATCGGCAGCCGCAATAGGGTCAAGCCGGCTTGACGGTTCATCAAGAAGCAGGATTTTTGGCTGTGTCACCATAACCGAAGCAAGATTTAAAAGCTGCTTCTGACCGTCGGAAAGCTCATCAGTTTTGCGATGGTACCAATTATGAATACCAAAAAAGCTTGCCATTTCACCCACTCTGCTGCGGATTTCGTTTTTCTCAACGCCCAGATTTTCAAGCCCGAAAGCAAGCTCATGCCAAACCTTATCCGTCACAATCTGCTCATCAGGATTCTGACCGACAAAGCCCAATTCACACGCAGATTTTCTTTTATCAAGTGTCTCTGAAGGAACACCGTCGTATAATATCTCACCCGTTTTTTCTCCGAACGGTGCGATTTCATTTTTCAGCAGGCGAAGCAGTGTTGTTTTTCCGCAGCCCGAGGCACCGCAGACAAGCACAAACTCACCCTTTTTGACGGAAATATTTATGCCGTCAAGGGCTTTTTTATCGGCTTCGGGATATTTGAAGCTCAAATCCTTGATTTGTAATATTTCCATCTTATCATCTCCCCTGATTCAAATGTGAACGGCAAAAACGCAAGCAAGCCGTATGCCGCATAACAAATTAAAGAATATATATCTGAAGGAACCGCTGTTATTGAAGGATAATAGTAAAAATCCAGCTTGCCGATTGCCATACCCGACACGGTAATCACTAAAAGAAAAAGGCAACCGAAAACAAAGCAAAAATCAGTTTTGGTAAACCTGAAATCCGAATAATTTGTTTTACCCTTAAGCCCGTAGCCCCTTGCTTTCATTGATTTTGCAGTTTCAACAGCGTTTTCGAGCGACCACCCGATAAGAACGGAAATGACGCTCACGGCCGAACGAATTCTGTCAACAACCTTTTCAGAGGAATAAAGCCCCATCGCCTTCTGCGCTCTGCTCACCTTTACCGCCTGCCTCTTAATAAGCGGAACATAGCGGAATGCCATTGACAAAACAAGCGAAATCTGCGGCAGAAGCCGACCAAAGAGAAACACGATTTTATCACTTGTCATAATCTCTCCGAACACTTTAAACCAAAGCATAACGGAAGCTGCCGTCACAGCCATGTAGCAGCCGTAAATCACAGACTCGAGTGTTATGGGATTGCCGTTTATAAAAAGCAGCTCGGTAACACCGTTGTGCGAAAACAACGGATTTGTAATAACCACAGCAAGCATCATAAACACATAAAACACAGCATCCTTTTTCTTTTGCTCAGGGCTTGTAAGCGTTGCACAAAACAACGCCCCACCCGCAAGTGACAACACCTCAATAACAGGATTTGTTGAAAACATTCCGACAGCCACTACGGCAGCAAAATGAAGCATTGAAACTGCAGGATGCAGGCTTGAAAACGCTCTCATCACCTGTCACCCCCGCATTTCTTCTGTTTCACTTCCTTCAGCCCTGCCGCTTCAAGAGCTCTCGGCCAAGGGCCGAGAAAAGCTTTGATTCTTGACACCTCAACGGCATCAAAATCACTCTTCTTTGGCAGCCTGCCGACTTCTTCGCTTTTTAGTAAAAGCTGCTGCACTGCCCACTGTTTTTTTTCATCATTAACCATAATTCACCTCAAAAACAAAAATGCTCCTCCGACCCGAAAGCCGGAAGAGCACAACAGATTTATCGCAAATCAAACAAAACAGCAAAAGAGAGCACCCCTTTACTGCGATAAATCGGTTGCACTCTTCTCACCAAAGTTGTGTTGAACCATAAACACGGCAGGTGTTCTGACTGATGATAAGATTTATCAATCACAGTAATGGCGGTTGTTCGGGATTTCAACCCGATTTCCCTTTTAATTTACTCGGCCGCAGCCTTTCAAACCGTATTCTGAAATATTCGATTATATATTTATTTATTATAAATTTTTTGACAGCAAAGTCAAGACTTAAAAAAATATTATTCAATATGGCTCAGCGTTTTTTCAACCGCCTGCTCAATATCAACTGTACCCACTCCGAAAATTGATGTGTGGATTTTGCCGTTAACGGGCTTTTTCCAATATTCATCAATTCCGTCAATTGTGTTGCACATTCCGAGAACCGAGCCAACTGTTGCACCGTTGCAATCGGTATCAAAAGCCATGCCGACAGCAATACAGATCGACTTGCCGAAATCGCCTTCGCCGTAAAGCAAGGCGGCGGTAACAATCATTGCATTTGATATTGTGTGACACCAGCCATGGTCGGTATGCTCATCATAAGCAGCGTGAATGATATTGAAGCACTCGTCAACCGTAACTCCGTTTTTATAGCCGTCAATAATTTTCATAACAGCTTCATAAAGCCGTGAGGTTGACGGAATCTGAGAAAGCCCGCCGAGGATTATCTGCTCAATGTCATTTGTCACGGCGGCGCAGGCAATCATTGCCGCAGCAAACATTTCACCGTAGATTCCGTTTTTCACATGAGAAATCCTTGCATCCCTGTGCGCCATTTCAGCCGCAG
This sequence comes from Clostridia bacterium, assembly GCA_017403185.1. Lineage (GTDB taxonomy): Bacteria > Bacillota > Clostridia > Oscillospirales > Acutalibacteraceae > CAG-177. Next base: position 6,359 of record JAFQON010000041.1, on the reverse strand, counting down.
CTTCAGGGTCGCCGGGGTTGATATAACCGAAATAATCGCCTCTTATCTGGGCACCAATCCATTCTCGGGCAACATTTTTATACATTGCCGATGCAGGCGGCATAATACACTTTGTAAAGTTAACAAAAGCTGTTCTCTCTGCGGTAAAATATGAAAAAACCGACTGATATTTCATCCATGCCGTTGCAACATCCTCGGAGTCAAATTTTCTGCCGTAATCCTCAACAATTTTCTGCGCAAGAGCAACATAGTTTGTGTCATCGTCAACGGGCATACCGTCAACGGTGTCTGCATACGGTTTATTCTTCAGCCAGAATTTATAATGCGAGCAAATCTCATCGGTAATATCAGTGCTGAGAATGTATCTGTGCATGGGATAGTTACCCGTTTCCTTAAGCAGAGGTATAAGCTCGTCGCTTCTGATGCACTCAACGGGCTTGCCGAGAAGGCAGCCGCAGGCTCTGCCCGTCCATGCGCCGAGAAGCTTTTTTCTGAGAGTTTCCTTGTCAGGCATCGCTCCGTTAAGGGCAAAAGATGCTCTCAGCTTTTTGATTTCTTTATACTTTGAAGGCTCGTTATATTTATAATCGGGCTGCATCTCCGCATTAATGACCATTTCATAAAGAATATCACTCATTTGGGTTTTGTATTCGCCGTTATCGAGAGCGGCTACCGCATCAAAAAGACTCTTATATTTTTCAACATCAAGTCCCTCTTCAATACACTGAACATACTCCTTCTTCAAATCTGACGGATAGCTGTTAAGCGAATCAACATTGTTATAATCAATCTTTATCTCTGTATCATAAATCTTTGCAAACATAAAATCACCTCGTAATAACATTAAAACCATTTAATCATAAACGCCTGAGTAATGCAAGCAAAAATTTTATCGGATTGTTTCATTGTATTTACAATTCACCCTCCCCTACCGTTCTCACGCTGTCAGAAATTTTATCGCTTACAAGGCTTTTACACAGCAATCAAATGCACCGTTACCGATTATATTTTCTTAGGCTACTGCGGAGTAAAAACAAAAGAAACAAGGGACTGTTCATGCAAAACAGTACCTTATTCTTTCAGAAACACAGAGATGCGCCGAAAAGGTTCCAGAGTATATTGCTTAATGATGTCAATGATGTTAGAATAATAACGAGGTAACTTTACGGCAATGAATTTTCGGGTTGTGCAGTACGGTGAGCATATAATCGTCACATCCCACGAAAGCCTTGTAAATAAAATAAAAATGTACTGTAAAAAGCGGTGGAAAAATACGGAGAGTGAAATATGTACGAGTTTTATAAAAACACTCAAGGAGAAACTATTGAAGGGTATCTTGGAACTGCTGAAAGTTTTAACGGCTTTGTTTTTATACTCAGGGAACCTAACAGCAACAGGGAACAACCTGAAGAATTCTGGTTTAAAAAGGTCTTAGATGATTCTGACGAGTACCATAATCAGCTGTTACTAAACGGTGAAAGCTATAAAAATATATGCAAAAGCAAAAGAGCATCAACAAAATATAAAAATCGTTTTTCGGAAATGCTCAAAAGTGTTGGCTGTTCTGAAAACAGCTTAAATAACGCCGTATTTTGCAATATTCATCCGGAATATGGCGACACATATAAGACAGCGGAATACAGTCAATATTTGCAATCTCGCTCTGAAACAATAATTAACTTTTTATCTCATAACAGAAAAGCTCTTACTATATTTACTTGCATAGACATATATAACAGCCTGAAAAACTATTTTAAACCTATTCAAAAAGATGAAGAAGGAATAAAATACCAGAAAAAAACTTTAAAAAAATTTAAAACAATTTGCAATTCGTGTGAAGTGGTTGTTTATGAAATATATCATCCATCTTTTAGCGGAAAAATCATATCGGACAATTAACAGTTTACAACATATTTTTTAAAGGAATGATAAGATGTATATTGAACGCTTTTATGAACCGCAGAAATTGTTTTTTGATGTGGCGTTGAGAGAAATAAAAGCAGGCTGCAAGCAATCGCATTGGATGTGGTATATTTTTCCGCAGTTAAAATCCTTGGGTTACAGCCATAATGCAATTTACTACGGACTTGAAAATGCCGAAGAAGCAACGGAATTCTATAATAATCCTTATCTCGGAAATAATCTCAAAGAAATATGCCATGCACTTCTTGAATGCGAATCAGACGACGCCCTTGAGGTGCTCGGGTATCCCGACAATCTAAAACTGTGTTCAAGTATGACCTTATTCTATCACGCCACTAAAGACAAACTTTTTGCAGAAGTGCTTGAGAAGTTTTACGGTGGAAAACAAGACGAATTAACATTAAAATCGTTATCAAATTACACCAATCTGAAAGAAAATCAATAATGAAACTTTTCTTTTGAAACCAGTTTCATAATTATCAGAGAAAAAACGCAGGACTCAAAATATGATTTCTTGCAACTAAAAATCAACTGTAAAACTATTTTTTACCAAACACCGCAAAGCATTATATTTCAAACCATTACATAAAAAAATGCACCTGCTCCGATACAATGGAATCGGGCTTTATGCTTTTATTGGTAATTATATATAAATACTAAAGATTTTTATCCATAAGCATTTGGAAGCATATTTTAAGGTATATAAATATATACTTTGATTAACAAAATGAACAGTGAAAAATGAAAAGTGAAAAATTTCGGATAGGCTACGCCTATGACCGATTATGTAAGTTTGTTTCGGCATCACCGTAGGGGAGGGGTCGCCCCTCCCGAAAAGAATGTATTTTGGCGGGAGGCGAAACGCCTCCCCTACGAATTGTGACCGTGATTATTAAAATTTGTCATCCTGAACGCAGTGAAGGATCTCAGGTAAAATGAAACGCAGAAGCCATTCCGCCGTCAGCGGAGATTCTTCGCTTCGCTCAGAATGACAAATTCAGGAAGGGCTCTGCCTTACCCAATTATAATAAGCATCGCAGACTCTTGAGTATTTATTTTTCACTGTTCACTTGTTACGGCCTTGTGCATTATCACAAATCATTTCCTGTTAATCAAAGTATATGTCATTAAACAAGGAATAAATTTTTAGGACTTCGCTATAAAATCCCTGATCCGTTTGAAACAGGGCTTATTATAGACAATAATTATCTTTTAACAATCTTTTTATTTTTGACGAGCTTGCTGTTTGCGTTTATATAAGAATACTTTCGGCATTTGAAAAGTTCTTTTCTGCCGTTTTCGTTTCTCGTAAAAACGAGTTCAAACTTTCCGCCTGCGGATTTTAGATTCTTTGCAAGAATTTCCGCCGTTTCTTTATTGACTGCAATCACCGACGGGCAGGCATAGCTCTGAACATAGTTTCTGCTTGTGAGTTTTGAAATACCCTTTGTGCCGATGAGAAGATATCTCGGGTCATCAATGGGTGAAAGAAGCTCTGAAACCGCCTTTGCAAAAACGTTCTTTTCCCTGACAGTTGCCTTTGAAAGAGAACAGTTAACCGTATTCTTCTTTTCGGATTCCTTAACAGAAACGGTTGCTCCCCTGCTCTCGATTTCGCCGATTTCTTTGAGCGTTTTAAGAATAGCATTTGAAATGTTGGAAACTGTTTTTTCGGGCGATGAATTCTTCATCACAACCGATGCGGATTTGATGAGCAATACAGAAGATATTGCCGCTATGATACCTCCGATAAGTCCACCGAAGAATCCCGACGTTGCGATTATGATTATCGCCAAAACGATAAGTATGGCAAGAACAATTGCATAAATCTTGTTCTTATGAACGGCACTTGCAGGCTGAACTTCGGCAGGGATTTCGCTGACTTCTTCAATTTCGGGTCTTGCTTTGCCTTTGACGGCGGCATTCCATCTGCCTGCCATAACGTTTCTTGCGGCGGCAAGCGAGAGCATCTGATTATTGATGCTTTCAAGTCCGTGTGCATCATAGGGTGCTTTGAGAATATCAATTCTGTCCGTTCCGCTTTCGATAACGTCGCTGTTATATGCAGGTGCCTGAAAGCAGGCAAAACGTCGCTTCATCGTTTCAAAATCATCACTGATGATTTCATCCTTTGAATCGGGCTCAACAGTCACGAGATGCCAGATGTTCGACACCTTTTCGGGATTCTTTTTATCAATTCGGATTGCTCTGCCTCGCATCTGATTTGAGAGCATAAAGCTGCCCACAAAGCTTGCAAGAATGAGCGAATTGATATTTGGTGAATCCCAGCCTTCGCCGAGCAAGGATTTTGTGCCGATAAGTACATTGATAACGCCAAGCTGAAATGCTTTTGTTATAATGCTGACCTTATTTTTGTTTGAGCCGCTGAAAATGATTTCGGTGTGATTTGTGTTTTCAAGCTTCTTTATTCTGCAAGGCACACCTTCGTTGTATGCGATTTCCTGCGCAGCTTCAACGGCGGAATCGGGCAGAATCACAAGCGTACCCGAAAGCACCGCAACCTTTGCATCGGGATTTGTTCTGCGGATTGATTCAAATACGGGTACCGTGCCGAGAGCGTGGATTTCTTCATCCGTGCCGACAAGCTTCAGCATATCCTTTTTGATGTAGTCGGTAAGAATGAGCATACGCAGAGAGTCGCCGAGATTCTGATATTCGCTTGCAACGATTTTATTTATGCTTCCGAGTTTTCCCGTTGAGGAAACGAGCATTTTATTGATTTTATCGCTCGATGCAAGGCGGACTTTTCTTTTTTCAATAAGAGCCTCTTTTGAAAGAATCGCCTTTAATTCTTCGCTGATTTCTTCCGTAAAAACATCAGGCTTATCAATGATAAACTGAAATGCTTTTTCGGCTTCGGATATTGAGTAAACAGGAGCTTTTCTGCCTTCAAAAACCTTTTCTTCAAGGCTTTTTGAGATATTGGCATTTCCTTGTTTTGCAACGCAGACAAGCGATTTGAAGCCTGCGAGGTTATCATAGAGTATATCTTCGTTACCTGCCGCATTTGAAACCTGCAGAGCCTTTGAAAGCAGACCGCTTCTGATTATTTCATCGGTAACAGCCGTTGCTTTTGCCTTGTAATTTGCAAGAATCTGCGATTCTACCGCTGTCGGATAGCTGAAATATATATAGTCCTGATGGGGGCAGAGAGTTTTCTGCATAACAAGCTGAGGAACAAAAATCTCCTCGTCAATATCGCCGCAGAGAGTCTGATATCTGTTCCATTCGGCAGGTGTGCTGTCATAGGGCGGCGTTGCGGTGAGAGCGATGATTGTTACGCCTTCTCCAAGCATTGCAACAAACTTTTCAAGAGCCTTCTGCCATTCGCTTTTGAGATGATGCGCCTCGTCAAGGCAGATTGTCTTTATGCCTGCCTTTTTGATTTCGGAAAGCAAATCGAAATTACTGAAATCCTGCGTTTCTTCGGTTGCAAGTCCATCTTCATCCGCTTCGGATTCCATAACGGATTTTGTGAAAGCGGCGTGAAGCGCCTGATATGTGATTGAGGTTATAAGCTTGGGTTTTATGAGCGAATAAGATATATATTCATCGGGATTTTCGGTTTCGGGCAGATAAGCCTCGACAAATCTTTCACCCCACTGCTGACGGATTGTAACCGACGGCGACATAACGAGCGCAGGTGCATTCTGCCTGCGGACAAGCTCAAGACCGAGAATGGTTTTTCCGCTGCCGGGTGCGGCAACGATATGTATTCTTTTATCTTTCAGATGCTTCTGCGAATTATCAAGCACTGCCTGCTGATAATCACGGAATGTCCATTTGAACTTTACTTTGCTGAAATCTTTCATAACATCACATCCGTTTGCCGTTTTTTATAAATTATATTATATCATAATATTTTCGTTTTTTCATCGTACTTTAGTGAATTTTTAAAAAAAAGACGGCAGATTTCTCTGCCGTCCGATAAAGCATTAAATTTTAGTGCTCTGCTCCGCATTCGCATACAAGGTTTTTGCCAAAAAGATTCTGGAAGAAAAGAACAATTTTATAGAAGAAACCTTCAATTCCGCCTTTATGGCATTTGCATTCACAATCTTTGTAAACTGCTTCTGCAGAAACATTGAAAACTCCCATTGTGAATGTTGTTTCGGAATCATAATAATCTTCGGGGGTTGCGCCTGTGATATTCCAACAATAAAAAATCTTACCGTCAATCTGATCTGCCGTGATTGTTACAACGTTGCCGATAACCGCACTTGAAGCAGAAGCCTTGCCGTTTTCAACGGTAACACCGGTGCCGAGAGTTGCAAAATCACCGAGTTTGATTCTGATAATACACATTGCTTTGCCGTTACTGCCATGTTTATAAAGAAAATATGCACTGTCGCTGGGCTTATATGAATTGAAATTATAACAGGGTATTTCTTTGCCGTCATATACAACCTTGAATT
>JAFQON010000040.1 GCA_017403185.1 Clostridia bacterium | reverse complement strand
CGACTGCACGCAATCTATTGCATTTCAGATGCAAAGCAGTTTTGAAAGAGAAGATTTTCGTCACGGCAAGGCGAAAATCTGAAGGAATACGGGGCTATTTCGAAGATTTTTAACGCAGACGGGGCGGAAATATTCCTTTCATAACCTTATGGCTTGCTGTTAATCAAAGTATAAAAAAAAATGAACAATGAATAATTTTGAGTTTTCCGATTCAGACACATAATTACAATTGTTGTTCCCTTGCTGAGAAAACTATGTATCAGGCCGAAAAGCTCTCATTATTCATCATTCATTAATTAATGCCTCCGATTGCGCAAGTGGAAGACATTCTGGTGCCGGTGACCGGACTTGAACCGGTACGGTGTTGCCACCGAGGGATTTTAAGTCCCTTGCGTCTGCCGATTTCGCCACACCGGCAACTTTGCCGTTTCGGCAGAAAAAGCCAATTCCACCAATTCAGCGTTATTATTATAAAGTATCTGCACTGATTTGTCAACATCTAATCTTCATTTTTCGCCAAAGCGGTTTGCCCGCCCGGCTGTTCAGCGCATTAAAAATATTTTGAAATGAACTGCTCAACAGTGCTCCAATAGAGCTCGTTGTTTGCAAAAGCAGCGTTTGCATGGAATGATCCGGGCACCGAAAGCGTCTGCTTATCTGGTGCTGCACAGCTTTCATAAAGCGGCTGCATCATGTGATAGGGCACAAAATCATCATCCTCACCGTGAATGAACAAGGTGGGGGTTTTTGATTTTTTAACAGCCTCTATGGGTGCGCATTTTCTGAAATCAAAATTCTTTCTGCGCTTTGAAACAACATTCGCATAGTGAACAACAGGGAATGCGGGAATATGAAACATCTGCTTTGCCTGATATTCATATTCATCCCAGCAGCTTGTGTAGCCGCAATCGGCTATTGCGCAAACAACATTGTCAGGAATTTCTTCACCCGTTGCAAGCATTGTTGTTGCGCTGCCCATTGATACACCGTGCATAAGAATTTTTGCGTTCGGGTTTTTGTTGACAATATAATTTATCCAGTCAACGATAACCAGCTTATCGTAATAGCCCATTGAGCAATATCTGACGCTGTCGCTGTCGTGACCGACCATATGTGGCAGAATGACATTGTAGCCGAGAGTGTGATATTTCCACGCATAGTGGGACATAACCGCAGTATCGGCTGAATAGCCGTGAATGACGATTGCCCAGTTATCACTCGGAGAATCGGCAGGAATAAAATCAGCTCTCATATCCCTGCCGAGCCTTGAATATATGGTGAGAATTTCAGGCTTTGCTTCTTCCCTGTACCACGAAATGCCGCTTTGGTAAAGCTCGCATTCAGCCCAGAATTTTTCTTCCTCGGGGTTGCGCATAATGCCTTTTTTTGCCGCCCAAAGCTGAATATCCATATTAAGAACGCAATGATACATTATTTCGCCTACAGCAAGAGCCGCAGCAGTTGCACCTGCGGCAACACCGACTGCCGCTTTAACCGATTTTTTCATATTCCCGCACTCCTTTTCTGTAATTATTTAAGCAAAAATTTTTCTATCGCTTCGGCAGCTCCGCAATCCTTTGCAGATGAAGTAACATAATCGGCAATATCAATTATGCTCTGCTGAGAATTTGCCATTGCAACGCCGACTCCGGCATAATTTATCATATCGTAATCATTGTTGCTGTCGCCGATTGCGACGGTATTTTCTTTTTTTATGCCCGTTAATCCGAGCACTTTTTCAATGCCCGTTGCCTTGTTGAAGCCCTTGATAACACAGTCTGCATAGGTATCAAACTGAAAAACGGTGATTTCATCTGCGAAGGCTTCTTTGAAATCCTCGGGCACCTTAACACCCATTGCGATAACCTGAATTTCATCATCAAGCATCAGCGTGTAATCTTCGGGCTTTTCAAGCGATATCTGATAATCCGAACGCCCTCTGATATTGTTTGACACAACATAAACTCTTTTGAGACCCTCGAATATGTACCAGTATTCACGGTGCTCAAAAGCATATTCAGTTAAACGCTTAACCAAATCACCGCTCATTGAGGCACGGTGCACGGTTTCGCCGCCGAGAGTTATCATGACGCCGCTGCCCGCAATTATGCCGTCAACATCGAATTGCTCATGCAGCACGGGCGGTATGTTGCCCCATGACCTGCCCGTGTTGATAAACACCATGTGACCCTTTTCCCTTGCGGCGGCAATCGCCTTTTTGTTGCGCTCGGGAATTATAAAGCTGTTGCTGATAAGCGTGCCGTCAATATCAAGAAAAACGGCGCATTTTTCGTTGGAATTCAGCATTTTATGCCTCAATCTTGTGGAAGATTTTCTTGCCCTTCTTAACTACGACGGGCTTCTCCTTAAGAGCTGCCTGAGTGAAGCTGAGGGTGAAATCGGTTACCTTTGCATCGTCAACAGAGATACCGCCCTGCTGAACAAGTCTTCTGCCCTCGCCTCTTGACTTTGTGATTTCAGCCTTCATAAGGATATCGAGAATGTCAATTGAGCCGTCTGTGAAATCTGCATCGCTGAGAGCGGTTGAAGGCATATTGTCAAGGTCTGCAGCACCGCTGAAAATTGCCTTTGCGGCAGCCTGAGCCTTAGCTGCTTCTTCTTCGCCGTGAACAAGCTTTGTGAGCTCAAATGCAAGGATTTCCTTGGCTGTGTTGAGCTGGCTGCCCTCCCATGAATCCATTGCATCAATCTCTTCAAGGGGAAGGAAGGTGAGCATACGGATGCACTTGAGAACATCGTCATCGGCAACATTGCGCCAATACTGATAGAACTCGTAGGGTGAAGTCTTTTCGGGGTCAAGCCATACTGCGCCCGAAGCGGTTTTGCCCATCTTTTTGCCCTCTGAGTTGAGAAGAAGGGTGATAGTCATTGCGTAAGCATCCTTGCCGAGCTTTTTGCGGATAAGCTCTGTGCCGCCGAGCATATTTGACCACTGGTCATCGCCGCCGAACTGCATATTGCAGCCGTATTCCTTGAAGAGGTGATAGAAGTCATAGCTCTGCATAATCATATAGTTGAACTCAAGGAAGCTCAGACCCTTTTCCATTCTCTGCTTATAGCACTCTGCACGGAGCATATTGTTAACCGAGAAGCAGGCACCGACTTCACGCAGAACATCAACATAGTTGAGGTCAAGAAGCCAGTCGGCATTGTTGATCATCATTGCCTTGCCTTCGCCGAATTCGATAAAACGGCTCATCTGCTTTTTGAAGCATTCAACATTGTGCTCAATCGTTTCCTTGGTGAGCACCTGACGAAGGTCGCTTCTGCCCGAGGGGTCGCCGATCATGCCTGTGCCGCCGCCGAGAAGGGCGATGGGTCTGTTGCCTGCCATCTGAAGGCGTTTCATAAGGCAAAGTGCCATGAAGTGACCAACATGAAGGCTGTCTGCCGTGGGGTCAAAGCCGATATAAAAAACAGCCTTGCCGTTGTTGATAAGGTCTCTTATCTCTTTTTCGTCTGTTACCTGTGCAATAAGTCCTCTTGCAACAAGTTCTTCATAAATCTGCATATTAAACATTCCTTTCGGTATTTTTGACAATTTAATTATTTAAAATTATAAGTTATTAAAAGCCTTCATCCATTCTTCTGCAATTATCTGATGCCCTGCAATGCTCGGATGAGTGCCGTCCCAGATAAAATACTCTATTCTTGACCTTGCCGCCTGCTCTTTGATTTTATCATAGAGAGGCACAAAAACACAGCCAAATTCCTCTGCAAGCTTTCTTGTTGCCGCTCTGATTCTGAAATTTGCAGCATCACGGTAAGCAACGGAATCCTCAGGGTCATTGCTGTCGGGTCTTTTGAAAGGACCCTCAACGCCGTCCGGATGCGGCGTGAATTTATAAGAGTAATCCGATTTATCAAGCGGAAAATAAAACGGCTCACAAACTATAATTTTAATATCTCCAAGCTCTTTTCTTGTCATTTCAAGAATTGCGCGGAGATTTGTTTCGTGACGGTTTGCAGCTTCATCCGGAGTGATTTCAGCAAAATATCCGTACCCGCCGTCGTTCACTCCTACAAGTATGCTGAGTATAGTCGGTTTGTTGTCAATAACATCGGCTTTCCACTTTTCATAAAGACCTTTTGCATTTTCGCCCGAATAGCCTTTATTGATAAATTTAGGCATATTCTCCGCATTTTCAAGAGCAAGCTTTGACGCAACAATATATTGATAGCCATGACCCATAATATGGTTGCAGTCCATGCTTTTTCCACGGTCGCCGTCTGTTATGGAGTCACCCGAGAAAAGAATAACATCGTCTTTGGTAAGTTTCATATAATCACCTCAGCTCCTTCAGTATTTCATAAGCAGATCTTGCATCGCTTTCAAAATCAATAACATCCGCCTCAATTGAGCAGCACTCAACTCCGATTGCCTTAAGCGGCTCAACAAACGATGACTGAGAGAAGGCATCGCCCGCTTTGGGATAAATTCTTTTTTTGCCTGTTGAAGGGTCGGGGTCGGGATTTGAGGTGTGTGCATGAATAATCCAATCCTTATATGTAATAAGCTTATCCATCGGCTCATTCTGGCAATACATATGCGCCACATCGGCAAGCACCTTAACATAGGGCGAAGCAACCTTTTTTGCAATTTCAACGCCGTCATCAATCGTGTTGATTGCGTTGCACTCCTGAGGGCGCAAGGGCTCAATCGCAACGGGAATATTATATTTCTCCGCCTGAGGAGCAACATGATTTTTAAGAAAATCCGCTATTTCCGCTCTGCCCTCTTCAAGGCTCATTCCCTCGGGAATTCTTCTTGCACCCGATGAACCGAATACAAGATATTTGATGCCAAGATATGCTGCTTTTTCAAACAGCGTTGAAAGATATCCGTCAATTGCCGCATAATCCTTTTCTTCGCCTACAACACGCATTCCTATAAAGCAGTTTGCCGCAGCAACAGGCAGCCCCGTTGCCTTCATGGCATCAAGATGCTCATAGGGTTTTGATGCAAGCTCCTGACAGTGGCTCTCGGCATAATCATAGCCGATTTCTTTTATCAGCTTCATTTTTTCAATATCGGTGCCTGCACAAACTCCGAATTTCATTGTGCATTACCTCCGTTTCCTGCATTAATCAGCATTTCTTTTGCTGTTTCAAGCTGCAGAGCGGTAACACTGCCGCCCGCAGTTATCCTTGCAATCTCGGCGGCTCTGCCGTCAAAATCAAGGGTATCTATACGTGTATATGTTTTATCTTCATCAACGGATTTCAGTATTTTCATATGCCTGTCCGCCTGAGCGGCAATTCTTGCAAGATGAGTGACGCAGATAACCTGCCTGCCCTTTGAAACCTGATGAAGCTTAAGAGCGATTTTCTCCGCCGCCGAGCCGCTCACGCCCGTATCAATTTCATCAAAAATCAGCGTTGCAATCTCATCCTTATCAGAAAGCACATTCTTTATAGCAAGCATAATTCTTGACAATTCGCCGCCCGATGCGATTTTTGCAATGGGTCTCGGCTCCTGACCGGGGTTTGCGCTGATAAGAAATTCTATCGCATCCGCTCCCCGTGAGGTGAGAGCAGTCTGCCTGCGGTCAACAACAAAAGTGACCTTGGGCATATCAAGGAATTCAAGCTCCGCCTTAACGCTTTTTTCGAATTCCCGTGCCGCCTTCATGCGGCTGTCGGTAAGCTGTGCCGAAAGAATTTTGATTTCATCCGAAAGAGCATAGAGCTGCTCTTCAAGCTGCGAAATCCTTTCGTCGGATACTTCTATTGCATTGCGCTCTGCAACCGCTTTTTCAAGAGTTGCAAGAATCTCCGCCTCGGTTGCGCCGTATTTCATAGAAAGACGGTAAAGGAAATCAAGCCTTTCGTTAATTTGCGAAAGCCGCTCGGGGCTGTAGTCAAACCCCTCGATAAGCGCCCTGATTTCCGCCATATAATCGGCAAGCTCATAGGAGATGCCTCTTATTCCCTTGGCACTTTTTTCTGCATTGTCATAATACTTTGATGCCGTTTCAAGCTCACGGGCACAATCCTCAACACCGGCTAAAATTCCGCTGTCGTCGCTGAGTGCGGCATACGCCTTTTCAAGCGATTTTATAACCCTGCCGCTGTGCTGAAGAAGCTCCTTTTCTTTTGAAAGAGCATCCCTCTCGCCGTCATAAACACCCGCCTGCTCAATTTCATTAATCTGATAATTAAGATAGTCGAGCCTTGCCGCCTTTTCGTCCCTGCTGTCATAAAGAGCATCAAGCTCTTTTTTTACGCTTACAAGGCTTGTGAAAACCTTTTTGTATTCACTGCGCAGCTCCGAATTCTCGGCAAGCAAATCAATAAAGCCGCAGTGTTTATCGGGTGAAAGCAGTGCCTGACTGTCGTGCTGACCGTGAATGTTGATAAGACCGGCACCGATTTCTTTGAGAGCGGAAACTGTTGCGGGGCAGCCGTTGATGCGGCACGAATTCTTGCCCGATGAGCTGATTGAACGGCTGAGCACAAGAGTTTTATCGGGCATTTTTTCAATACCCATATCGTCAAGAATCTGCTCGGTTGCTTCGCTTATATCTGCAAAGGAAGCATAGACCCGTGCACTCTCGGCACCCGAGCGTATAAGCTCTCTTGATGTGCGCTCGCCGAGCACGGCATTAATCGCATCAATGACGATGGATTTACCCGCACCCGTTTCACCCGTCATGACATTCAGCCCCGAATCAAAGCTGATTTCGGCACCTTCAATAACGGCAATATTCTCGATTTTCAAATCGATAAGCATATCTTAAAATCTATCCTTTCGGGAACTCAATCTGCATATTCCGCAATTGCATCCTTCATCTGACTTGCAAGCTCGGGTGTTCTGCAAAGAGCAAAAATAGTGTCATCGCCCGCAAGAGTGCCTACAAGCCCCTCCCAGTGCATTGCATCAAGAGCTGCACAAGCTGCCTGAGCCATGCCCGTGTAGCAGCGTATAACAACCGTGTTGCCCGCATAATCCGCAGAGATAACGGAGTGGCTGAAGATGCTTTTGTATTTGCCGAGAAGCTCACCCGAATCACCGGTATCCACTGCATAGCGGCTTCTGCCCATCTCGTCAACCTTTTTGATAAGCCTCAAATCCTTGATGTCCCTTGAGATGGTTGCCTGTGTGGTGTCAAAGCCCTCGCTTCTGAGCATTTCGAGAAGGTCTGTCTGAGTTGAAAGGCAATGCTTGTCAATAAGCCTTATTATCGCCTCGTGTCTTTTCTTTTTCACAATTTACACTCCTTAGCTTTGTTATCTTCTTTGTGCGAGTTTTTTGTATAAAATGTCGATGAAATTATCGGACTTGATTCTTATGAAATTCGCCGTGAATTCCGCCTTTGAAATTTCGGCACGGCAGCCGGTTTCTATCGTGACGGGCTCAATGCCGTCGGCAGAAAGGCAGAGAGTCTGCTTTTCACCCGAATTCACCGTAAGCACCGCATCGGGTCTGAAAATCAGCGAACGGTCAACAAGAGAATGCGGGCAAAGCGGCGTAAGCAGAATGCTTTCAAGCTCGGGGTCAACAACGGGACCGCCCGCAGAGAGCGAATAAGCTGTTGAGCCGGTAGGCGTTGAAATAAGCACACCGTCGCAAAGATAGCTGTTAAAACGGCTTGAATCGAGCGACACATCAATCGCCGTCATCCTCTGCTTTTCTTCGTTGGTAATCAGGCAGTCATTCACGCAGTAATCACCGTATATGACCTCGTTATTACCGTTTATTATGTTCGCTTTGAGCATCAGCCTTTTATCAAGGGAATAATCCCCTTCAATAAGGCGTGAGAGCAGGTGAAGCTCATTATCTTCAAGCCCTGCCATAAATGCAAGCCGCCCCGCATTGACGCCGAGAATCGGTTTTTGCCTGACTGCGGCAAGCTTGGCTGCGTGGATAATCGAGCCGTCACCGCCAACCGCTATAACGGCATCGCAGCCGTCAATCGCTTCAGCCTCGGGCAAAAAATCGGCACCGGTAAATTCAAATTCGTCTTTGTATTCGTTAAAAAAGCTGAACTCTGCACCGAGATATTTGAGGCTTTTGCATATCCCTGCGGCAACTCCCGCAGCCTCGGTACGTGTCAGATTAGGTATAAGAGTGATTTTCATGCTTTTCCCCTCTTATTTATCCAGATTTTCGTGTGAACGCTCCACAAGCTCCGCAACAGAGCCATCCCAGAGCATTTCACCGTTATCGGTTTTTTCAATAAACATAAGATATTCTATGTTGCCCTCAGGGCCTTTGATTGGTGAAAAATCAACGCCGAGCACCTTAAAGCCGTTTTCGGCGGCAAAAGAGGTTATGTTTTCAACAACCGCTTCGTGAACGCTTTTATCCCTCACAACGCCCTTTTTGCCGATGTTTTCTTTACCCGCTTCAAACTGCGGCTTGATAAGGCATACAGACCTGCCGCCGCTTTTGAGAAGGGTGTGCATTACGGGCAGAATAAGCTTTAAAGAAATGAACGAAACATCAACCGAAGCAAAGTCAATCTCGTCGGGCACCTGCTCACGGGTAACATATCTGAAGTTTGTTCTTTCAAGATTGACTACTCTCTCGTCACACCTGAGCTTCCACGCAAGCTGACCGTAGCCCACATCAATTGCATAAACTTTTTTTGCGCCGTTTGTGAGCATACAGTCGGTAAAGCCGCCCGTAGATGCTCCGATATCCATGCAGATGTTATCCGAAAGGTCAAGACCGAAGCTTTTCATTGCCTTATCGAGCTTAAGACCGCCCCTGCTGACAAAGGGATTCACAGCCCCTCTGACCTCGATAACATCGGTTTCTTTTATATTCACGCCGCCCTTGAGAGCCTTCTGACCGTTAACATAAACACTGCCCGCCATAATCATTGCCTTGGCTTTTTCTCTTGTTTCGGCAAAGCCTCTCTCATAGACGGCAACATCAAGCCGTAATTTTTCGCTCATTGCTCAACCTCGCTGATAATCTTTTCACAAATTTTCTCCGCACTGAGTGAGTATTTTTCCATAAGCCTTGAAACGCTTGCATGGCTGACAAATTCATCATCAACCGCAGTGAGAGAAAAGCTGCCGCCGAAGCCTTTTTCAAGCAGCCGTGAGGCAAGCACCTCACCCGCTCCGCCTGCACGCATACCTTCCTCAAAGAAAAATACGCTTTTGCACTTTGCCGCTTCTTCAACCGCACCCTGCAGCAGCGGCTTAATCTTGTGGAGCTTGATAATTTTTGCGCTTATGCCTTTTTCTTTCAGCATTTCAAGCGCAGAAGCCGCATTGAAATACAGCTTGCCGTAGGTAACGATTGCAATATCCGCAAGCTCATCACCGATAATCTCATAATCCGCTCCGCTTGTTTGGCAGAATTCGCCCGCATCAGGCACGCTCCCTCTCGGATAACGGATTACAACAAGATTTTCGTCTTTATATAAAGCGTTATATATCGCCCTTGAAAGCTCACTGTAGGTTGACGGCGAATAAACCGTTGTGTTGGGAATGCTCTGAATGAGCGACACATCAAAAAGACCCTGATGCGTTTCACCGTCCTCGCCCACAAAGCCTGCTCTGTCAACAGCGATAACCATTTTCCTTCTCTGCAGTGCACCGTCATGAATAAGCTGGTCGGCGCATCTCTGCAAAAATGTGGAATAAACTGCAAAAACAGGAATCATTCCGCCTGCCGAAAGACCGCTGCCGAAGGTTACGGCGTGCTCCTCCGCTATGCCGACATCATAAAACCTCTCGGGATAGCTCTTCGAAAATTCTTCAAGCCCCGTGCCGATTGACATTGCGGCGGTTATTGCGCATATGCGCTTATCCTTTGATGCAAAATCACAGAGTGTTTTGCCGAAATGAGCCGAAAAACTGTCACCCGAAGTGAGCTGTTCACCCGTATTTATATCAAATTTTGAAATTCCGTGGAACTTTTCGGGCGAGGACTCCGCATAATCGTATCCCCTGCCCTTAAGCGTATTGATATGAATAACAACGGGGGCTTCAATGGTCTTTGCGCCGTCCATAGCCTCGCAAAGACTTTCTATATTGTGACCGTCAATGGGTCCTATATATCGGAAACCCAGATCCTCAAAAAAGAGGCTGGGGTACATTGCGTTTTTCAAAAGTGTTTTAAGCTTGACAAGATGATAAGCCAGCGATTTGCCCACAAGAGGAATTTTTCTGAGAGTTTTTTCTGCACCCGCTTTAAATCTGTAATATTCGGGCTTTGAGCGCACGGCGGCAAGATACCTCGCCATTGCGCCCACATTCTCTGAAATCGACATTTCATTATCATTCAGAATAACAATCAGCCTTGATTTTGAAGAGCCTGCATGATTGAGCGCTTCATAAACCATTCCGTTGCCGAAGGAGCCGTCACCGATAACCGCAACGGCAAAATTCTTTGAGCCCTTAACCGCATTTGCAGCAGCTATGCCTGCAGCCTGAGAAACGGAAACACCTGCATGACCTTCATAGAAGCTGTCATGCACACTCTCATCGGGGCGCACAAAACCCGATATTCCGTTTTCGGTTCTGAGAGTGGAAAATGAAGAATACCTGCCCGTAAGCAGCTTATGAGCATAAGCCTGATGACCCACATCCCACACAATTTTATCCTCGGGCGAATCAAAGGACTTGTGAAGAGCAACGGTAAGCTCAACCGTGCCGAGATTTGAAGCAAGATGACCGCCCGTTGATGCCACCGTATCAACAAGCATCCTGCGGATTTCGGCGCACAGAGCCTCAAGCTCTTTATCGCTCATCCCTTTGATATCCGAGGGATTTTTTATATTTTCAAGAATTGAATATTCACCGTTCATATATCATTTTTTTCTCTCGGAGAGTCTGTCTGCAAGCTCCGAAAGAAATTCTCCTTCACCGCCAAATATATCAAGCGCCGCCTTTGCCCGTGCGGTAAGCTCACGGGCATATTGCGCAGAATCTTCAAGACCGAGAAGCGAAACAAAGGTTGATTTGCCGTTTTCGCTGTCGCTGCCTATAGGCTTGCCGAGAGTTTCCTCATCGCTTGTCACATCAAGAATATCATCCACAATCTGAAACGCAAGCCCGATGTTTTCGCAGTAAGTCTGCGCCGCATTTATCTGCTCATGCGTTGCACCCGCCGCAATGCAGCCCATAGCCGCCGCAGCCTTTATGAGTGCGCCCGTTTTGAGCCTTTCTGTTGTTTTGATTTCATCAAGAGAAGCCGCCTTCTCTTCATTTGCAAGGTCCATAACCTGACCGCCTATCATACCCGATGCACCTGCAGCCTTTGCAAGCTCAAGCGCCGCATTTGCTTTTTTATCGGCTGAAATATCGGCTGACAGCACGGTTTCAAACGCAAGTGTAAGCAGTGAGTCACCCGCAAGCAGTGCATTCGCCTCGCCGAAAACCTTATGGCTTGACGGCTTGCCGCGGCGCATATCGTCATTATCCATACACGGCAAATCATCATGAATAAGAGAATAGGTGTGCACCATTTCAAGACCGATTGCAAGGGGCATTGCCGCTTTATAATCCCCGCCGCACACACGGCAGAATTCAAGAGCAAGCATCGGTCTTATGCGCTTGCCGCCATTGCCGAGCGAATAAGCCATTGCATCAAGCATAACGCTGAGCCCGTCGGACTCCCTGCCCTCAAAAGCACGGGCAGATACATAATAATCCGCTGCCCTGTTTATTTCATCAACATAGCCGTTGAGCCTTTTATCAAAATCAGTCATCGTTTTTTGCCTTTCCTGCCGAAAGCTCGGTTATTTTAAGCTGAGCAGCATCAAGCACCTTTGCACATTTTGCGGCAAGTGCCGTGCCCTCCTCATAGAGCTTCATCATTTCCTCAAGCGGAAGATTGCCGTTTTCAAGCTTGTCCGTAATTTCTTCAAGCCTTGCAACGGATTTTTCGTAATTTATTTTTTCCATTCGTTTATCCTCTTATTTCTTTGACTTCGCATTCAATATCGCCGTTGCTGAGCCTGAGATTTATCAAATCCCCTTTTTCAACCGACGAAACATCTGATATTATTTTGCCATCCTTGCTCGCAACGCCGTAGCCTCTTGCAAGAATCTTAAGCGGACTCAAAGCATCAAGCCTTGCGCAAAGCGACGAAAGCTCATTCGATTTGAACGCAAAACCGCTTCTGACAGCGGAATCCATAGCCATTGACGCTCTGTCACATCTGATACGCAGACCGTCAATATAATTCTGAGGGCTGAGCCTCTGAAGAGTTGCCTTGCGAAGCTCAAGCAAAGCCCGTTCGCCGCCAAGCTTATCATTTACCGCCCCGTGAATTCGCCTGACAAGTGAGCAAAGCATTTCACGCTGCTGAAAGCTGTCAGGCACGGCAAGCTCCGCCGCTGCCGACGGAGTGGGCGCTCTTAAATCGGCAACAAAATCGCAGATTGTGAAATCCGTTTCGTGCCCTACGGCGGAGATAACGGGGATTTCGCTTGCCGCAACGGCTCTTGCAACGATTTCTTCGTTGAATGCCCATAATTCCTCAACCGAGCCGCCGCCTCTGCCGACTATAAGCACATCTGCAGCTTCGCATTCATTGAAAAGCTCAATTGCCGCTTTTATCTGCGGCGCCGCATAATCACCCTGCACGGCAACGGGGCAAAGCACGATTTCAGCAAGCGGAAAGCGGCGTGAAATAACATTGATTATATCCCTGACCGCCGCACCCGTGGGCGAGGTGACAACACCCACCCTTTCGGGGTAAACGGGAATCGGCTTCTTTCTCTGAGCATCAAACAGCCCTTCCTTCGCAAGCTTTTCTTTAAGCTGCTCAAAGGCAAGGCTGAGCGCACCCGTGCCGTCGGGCTGCATATCATCAATATAGAGCTGATACTGACCGTCTCTTTCAAAAACGGCGACTCTGCCCCTGATGATAACGCTCATTGCATTCTCAGGCATAAATTTAAGGCGCATATTGGCGGATTTGAACATAACCGCCTTGATTGACGAAAACTCGTCTTTTATCGTCATGTAAAAATGACCTGTTTTGTAGTGATTGGTAAAATTCGAAATTTCGCCTTGAACAAAAACCGTCTGCAGGTTCATATCCTGCTCAATTATTGATTTAACATATCGGTTAAGCTGGCTGACGCTCAGCACAACTCCGTTACCCATTTGCATTCCCCTTTAACGCTGCAAGAATCGCAGCTCCCGCCGCATTGTCGCAGGAAAATTCGGGCTGAGCAAAATCCGCTCCGAATCTGCCTTGAATTTTTTCTCTGATAATTGAATTTGACATCACGCCGCCTGCAAATACAAGCGGCAGATTGCCGTATTCCTCAAGTGCATACTCCGTCATCTTTTCAAGCGTTTTGCAGATATAATCAAGGCAATAGCGGGCAACATTCTCTTTTGCCTCGCCGTTTTCGAGCATTTTTCTGCACTGATTTTCAAGCCCCGAGAGGCTGCAGCTGCCGCCCTTAACACAGACCTTGGGATTATATTTTTCGCTGCTTTTAAGCGCAAGCTTTTCAAGCTCCCTGCCGCAAGGGAAGGCAAGCCCCATCATAACGCCCGCTCTGTCAACAGCCTGTCCGCAGTTGAGGTCAAGCGTTTCGCCTATGATTTTAACATCAAAAGCCCTCTCACTATCCGGAGAGACAAGCAGCATTTCGCTCGTACCCCCGGAAACATGAAAGGCAATGAATTTTTCGTTTATCAAGTTCATTCTGCCGCTTGAATAAAGAGCGGCGGCAATATGACCCGCCTGATGGGAAAAGCCGTGAAGCGGCTTGCCCGTAACAGCGGCAATGCAATTTGCAGCATTTACACCTACAAGAAAGCAGGGCATATATGAGCCCTCGGCATCTCTCGGCTTTTCGGAAACACCCACGGCATCAATTTCACCGCCGAATTCCTCAAAAAGCTCCCGCACAAGCGGATAAAGCCTTGCAGTGTGATGAAAAACGGCATCGCTTTGACGCAGACCTTTTTCGCCCTGCCTGACGGGCAGAAGCAGCTTTTTTTGAATAACCGTACCCGTTTCGCTGTCATAAATGCAGACCGAGGTTGTGTAATTGCTCGTATCAATTCCGAGAGTGCGCATTACTTCGCTTCCTTTGAAACCGAGCCGAGGATTCCGTTGACAAATGCGGAATCATCCTTGGCTGCATATTTTTTGCAAAGCTCAACCGCCTCGTTGATTGAAACACCGACGGGGATATCGTCAAGATATCTCATTTCGCATATTGCAAGCCTGAGCACTGCAAGCGCAACCTTTGAAATTCGGCTTATCTTCCAGCCGTGAGCATATTTTTCAATAACAGAATCAATATCCTCAACATTATCCCATGTTGTGAAAAGAAGTTTTTTCACGAATTCGCTGCCCGTAATCGCTTCATTTTCAACGGCGAAAGCGTAAAGCTCTTCAAGCTCAATTTCCTGATTGAATGATTTTTCAAAAAGCAGAATGAATGCCTGCTCTCTCTCTTCTCTTCTTGTCAAAATAATTCCTCCGTAAAGGTTAAACACCCGTTTATACGAAGGATTATACCACTATTTGCTTAAATATACAATATATTTTGAAAATATTTATTAATATTCCATTTCGGATATTGAAATTTTTTCAACGGGATAGCCCGTCTGCTCAAGAGCAATCTCTTTGATTTTGATAATGCTCACATCATCAAGCGAGCCGTTTTCAACGATTATCTCGGCATTGCCGCCGTTAAGTATGACCAGATTTGCACAGCCGACCTTTGCCGTGATGAGATTTTCAATATCGCTTTCAAGTGATATCGCCTTTGCAAGCTCTTCAAGCGCAGCCGATGCCTTTGACACTGCCTCGGATGAGGATGAACCGTCTTTGATAACATCGTTAAGCGCCTCTGCGGCTTCATCATGCGCTGTCTGGCGGCGAAGCTTCGCACTCACAAAATATTCGCTCGCCTGAGCCTGAGCGGCGACATCGTCAAGCGAAGCATCGGATGAAATAACATAGCGTGCATCGCCGAGATTTGCACCCTCCTGCACCTCGGGCTGAGATGTGACTGTGCCCGAGCCGGCATTTGCAGATTCGATTTCGGGCCGTGTGTAATACCAATTTACAAACACCGCCGCCGCAAGAGCCATAATAAGCGTTGCAAGCAAAAGCTGTCTTTTTTTGATAATCATATCCGTTTCCTCCAAAAATAAATGTAATTTTATGCAAAATGAATGTATTAATTCATTTTAGCTACGCTGACTCTTGCGCTGCTGATATCAAGCAGTGCCGTTACCGCCTCAACAATCTGAGCCTTCACGGTTTCGCTGCCTGCGCCCTTGCACACAACGGCAACGCCCCTGACCCTCGGCTCCGTGCGGCGAACAACAATCCCGCCCTGCCCCGAGGAATTGTCCACAATAATATATTCATCCCTTTTTTCAAAGCTGTTTTCACCGCTCGGCTCAATATTTTCGCCATAATCGGAATTGTTGAGATACACATCCTCGCTGCCGCTTTCAAGCGTTACCATAACCCGTGTTTCGCCTGCGCCGTCAATGGCTGAAATGATTGACACCAAACGCTCTTCAAGCTTTTTTTCATATTCACGGGAATCGGCGGGTGTACTTGTCTGAGCCTGTGCGGCAACGGGCTCACCGCCGCCTGAAAGCTCGCTGAGCATAAGCACGGCAATGCCTGACACGAGCAGAGCGACAACAAGAAGCATCTTGGGATTAAGCTTCGTTTTTTCGGATATTTTATTTATGAATTCTCTTATTTCTCCGTCAGGCTTCTTCACATTGAAATACCGTTCCTTACTCCGCATTGACGGTCACATTCACCCCCATGCGTTCGGAAAGAAAGCGTGACAATTCACCGCCTTGTTCCAAACATTCCGGGCTCACGGTAACCGTTATATCATGTATAATTATGCAGTTATCTGCATCAATATGCGCCGAAATGAATATTTCTTCAATCTCCGTTCCTCTCTCCCGTGCAGCCGATACAATCTGCTTTTCAAGCTCTGCACGGTATGCTTCAAGCAGATAATCCCGCATATCTTCTTCGCTCTGCAAATCATCCTCAAAAACAGCAAAAGCATCTGCGGCAAAATCAGCTTTGAAAAGCTCCGCAAGCGGCGAGCAGATTGCCGCAACAACAAATATTCCCACAACGGCTCTCACCGTTTTATCCATTGACCCTCTCGGCGACACAGCCATAACGAATGTGCCTGCCGCTGCACCGATGATAAGGCAAAGCGCCCATTGCCTGAGTTCATCCATTTCAGCCTCCGTTTTTTATTGACACAACAAGACCCGACGATATGACAAACACAGCCGTACACAGCAGCAGCACGGCATTTGCCATTGAAAACACAAAAGCAATGCCTTTGAGTATCTCGGAGCAAACTCTGCAGTCGAGAAGGTCACTCACGGAGCAGGCAACACGCATTGAAAGAGTCCAGAGTGCAAGATTTATCGCAACGGGGATTACCGTTACAAGAACGGCAACCACGGCGTATATTCCGACGGTGCTTTTGAGCAGTGAAAGGCTGGCGGTAACCGAGGTGTATGCTTCACCGAGTGAGCCGCCCACAACGGGTATAAACGATGCAGCGGTTTTGACGCCTTTTACGACGAGGGCATCCGCAGAGGATGCAAGTACGCTTTTGAGAGCGAGAAAAGCCGTAAAAAGCCCTGCCGTGCAGCCGAGTGCCGTTGTTACGGTTTTTCTTATTATCTCACTCACCGATGACAGCCTCAGAGTGGGCAGCATTGCGCCCGTAATGCTCAGAGCTCCCGAAATTCCAATGAGCGGCAGGGCAAAATTTTGTGAAAAGCTTTCCACAAATCCCGCAGCGGCAAACGCAGCACCTTTGAAAGAAAGGGCAAGAGTCGGGTTTCCGCTTGCCGTTATTACACCTGCAAGCACGGGAATAAGCGCTTTTTCAAACGCCGCACATATCCCTATTGACGAAACAGCAGCCTTTATACTGCCGAAGGCAGGCACAAATATGCTCATAACGGTAACGCAGCCGCAAACAAGATTGAGAACGGTTTTGCTTTTTTCATCATCAGGAAAAAATCCCGAGCAAATGCTCACAAGAAGCACCACACCCGTTGATTTCAGCAAAGCCTTCATGGGCTCCTTCATTCCGCCCCTGAGAATATCAAAAAGCAGCTCAAAAACCGCTTTGGGTGAAGTGTCAAGCATCGCTTCAAGCTCAATGTCACCGAAGCCCAGCCTGTCAAGATATTCGTTTGTACCGTCGGAAAGATATTCCGACAGCTCAGCCGCTCCGCTCGCTTCAAGCCCGTTTTCGGCATATTCGTCAATATTTGATGCAAATGCAGTCACCGAAAAAACGCACAGCAGCAGCGCAGCCGCCAAAACGCACGGTATTCTTTTGAAAATCATCCGTTTATCAGTCCTATCGCAAGCTCGGCAACGGCTTTAAGCATCGGCATGGCAAGGGCGATTGCGCCAATCCTGCCCGCAAGCTCAACAGCCGCCGCCATTGAAGAGCACGAATTATCATAGCATATATCCGCCGCAAACTGTGTTACAACGCAGATTCCGAGCGACTTCATGAGAACGGAAACATTCTCTTTTTCAATCCCCGCAAGCTTCATCATATCATCAACACTGCCTGAAACATCGAGCAGATTTTCCGCAAGCATAACAAGCACGGCAGCCGCTCCGCCTATTGCAACAAGCGGAGCAATCTCGGGCTTCAGATGTCTTATAAGAGCATAAAGCATTGCGGTTATTATGCCGAAAAATGAAATCTTTACGATATCCATTTCAGAAGTTCATTATATCTTCAACCGTGTCAAGCAGGCTTAAAAAATGCGGCACAAGCATCATCAGCACAACCACAATTCCCGCAAGAATGGTTATGAGAGCATAATCGTCACGCCCCGCACGGGCGAGAACAGAATTGAGAATTGCAACTATGATACCCACAGCCGCAATTTTAATAACAACGCTGAAATCCATAAGCACACCTCAAATTATTATAATTGCGGCAGAAACCGCAAGCATCAGCCCGAGAGCAGGATAGAGCTTTGAATACTTTTTTTCATTTTCTTCACGCAAATCAAGTTCTTTTTCAAAAATCTGCTTATAATATTCACAGCAGCCGAGCTGACCGTCGATATCTGTTGCGCCGATATCCGCACCAAGCTGCACAAGATACTTTTTATGCTCACCTAACAGAGAGCACAGCTCACGGTCATCTTCAACCGCCTGCCTCCACGCCGAGGGAAAAGCTTCACCCGTGCCGTTTTTTTCTTTGCATTCTATTATGAAGCCGAGAGATGACAGCTTATCCGTTTCACAAAGCACTCTGAGCAAATCCGGAACCGGCAGGCAGGCATAGCGAAGCTGAGTTTCAATAACCGAAAGCATCAGCAGAATGTCGCCGATAACCCGTGCTTTTTTTGTGTGCCTTGATGCAAAATAAACTCCGCCCGAGAAAAAGCCCGAGGCGATAAGCAGAATTGAAACAAATTTAAGCAAGAATATCACCTGACGAAAATATTTTTTCGGTTTTGCCAACCTGCCTGCCCGAGAGCAGGATAACGCTTGAAAATGCACCCGTAAGCAGCAATCTGTTTAACACGGGCTTTGTTTTAAGCTCCCGCTCATCCCTTGCATGAACGCTCAGGGCAAAGCACACTCCGCTGTTGACACCTGCTTCAACCGCAGCTGCCTCTTCATCGGTTGCAATCTCGTCACAGACAATTATATCGGGCGAAAACGAGCGCAGACCTATCATTATTCCCTCAGCCTTGGGGTATGAGGTGATTATGTCGCTGTTTATGCCCATATCATTTTGTTCAACACCCGAAACGCAGGCGGCAATTTCTCCCCTCTCGTCGCACACGAAGGTTTTATATATATATCCTCTGTCTGAACCCGAAAGGCAGCGCACAAGGTCTCGCAGAACCGTTGTTTTGCCGCTTGACGGCGGACCCGCTATTATTACGGATTTCAGCCCGTCAGCAAATTCACTTCTGTATATTTCGTTTGCGGCGCCCTTTATTTCACGGGCTATACGCAGATTGACCGCACATATATCACGCACAGCCGTCACCCGTCCGTTTTCACACACGGCAGTTCCCGCAACACCCGCTCTGT
Source organism: Clostridia bacterium (assembly GCA_017403185.1). GTDB lineage: Bacteria > Bacillota > Clostridia > Oscillospirales > Acutalibacteraceae > CAG-177. The sequence continues at coordinate 7,185 of JAFQON010000040.1, read as the reverse complement.
GACCGCCTGCAATGGTTATGTAGCCTCTGTTTATCGCATCCCTGAAGCTGTGAACCGAATAGCCGCAGAGCCGTTTGAATATTTCTTCGATTTCTCTTTCATCGGTTCTGAGCGTCAGATCGGTATATACCTGAGTTAGCCTGCCCGACCGTGAGATGAATTCCGTGCCCGTATCCGTAATCACGGCAACGGGTCTGCGGCTTCTCAGGCGGATTTCCCTTATTCTCTGCTTATCACAATCGTCAAGCGAGGTAAAAATCCGTGTAAGTCTGCCTGACAGGCTCTGAGCCGCAATATCAAAGCGTTTTATGTTATCCATGCTTTCAAACCTTCCTTTTGCTTAAATATATGTGCCCTTGTCCGAAAGTAGAACTCTTCACAAAATGTTCACTTGAAATAAGAGGGTTATTATGATATATTAATAATGTTTATGGCAATAACTTGTTTTGGAGGAAAAATTATGACAAGGCTTGATAAAAAGGAGTCAATATTCAAGCGCATATTTTCAAATAATGCCTACTGCTGGCTGGCGTGCCTGTGCACAATAGGCGTTATGATGCTTGTTTATTACTGCTATGACCTCTTCCCCTTCGGTGAAACAACAATTCTCCGCATGGACCTTTACCATCAGTACGGCCCTCTTTTTGCGGAGCTTTATGACAGAGTAACTCAGCTAAAGAGCTTCCTTTACTCGTGGCAGACGGGTCTGGGTTCGCCGTTCCTCGGCAACTTTTTCAACTATCTCTCCAGCCCGACCATGATTATCATGCTCCTTCTCGGCCACGAAAATATGCCCGAGGCGATTGCGGGCATGATTATCACAAAGGCGGCGCTTTCAGCATTCACCTTCGCATTCTACCTCAAAAAATCTCAGGGCAGGCATGACTTCACAACAGCCGCTTTCGGCCTGCTTTATGCAATGTGCGGCTATTTTATCGCATACTACTGGAATGTTATGTGGATTGATGCGATGGTTTACTTCCCTCTCGTCATCCTCGGAATAGAAAATATAATCAACAAGAAAAACCCGAGAGTTTACATCGCATTCCTCGCCCTCACGCTTCTTTCAAGCTATTATATGGGCTACATGACCTGCATATTCTCCGTTCTCTATTTCCTTGTTTATTATATCGGCTGCCAGAACGAGCCTTATGACCTGAGAACACCCTATACGCTTGATGAAAAAGGCAATAAGATTTATACGCTCAAAAACAAAATTCTCGGCAGCAACTTCCTGCGAAGCGGCTTCACCTTCGCTTTCGGCAGCATTGCGGCGGCAGGGCTTGTTGCAATATCGCTCATTCCTACCTTTTTCATTCTCAAAAACTGCTCCGCAACCTCAGGCACCTTCCCGCAGGATTACAAATCATATTTCACAATCTTTGATTTTCTTGCAAACCACATTTCGAGCGTTGACCCCACCATACGCAGCAGCGGCGAGGATGTTTTGCCAAATGTATACTGCGGCATGGCAACGCTGATGCTTGTGCCCCTCTATCTTTTCACAAAATCCGTTCCGCTCAAAGAAAAGGTTGCCTATGTCGGGCTGCTCGGAGTGCTTTATTTCAGCTTCAACATCAATGTTCTCAACTATATCTGGCATGGCTTCCATTACCCCAATGACCTGCCCTACCGCTGGTCATTCATGTATTCGTTCATACTTCTTATTCTCGCATACAAAGCGTTCACAAGGCTTCATGAATTCAGCGGCAGAGCCATTCTCGGCACGGGCGTTGCGGTGCTCGGCGCAATAATTCTTATTCAGGAAATCGGCTCAAAGAATGTTGAGGAAGTAACGGTTCTCATCAGCATAATCTTTGTTGTCACCTACTGCCTTGTTTTTGCGCTGATGAAGGATAAAAGATACCAGAAATCAACCGTTGCGGTGCTTCTGCTGTGCTGCGTTATAGGCGAGCTTGCCTGCGCAAACACAGACCGCTACAGCATGGATCAGCCCAAATCAAACTTCACGGGCGATTACGCCGACTTCCGTGCCCTCAAGGATGAGCTTGACGAGCACAGCGGCGATGATATGTACCGTATGGACCTCACCTACAACAGAGCAAGAATGGACCCTGCGTGGTACGGCTACAACGGCGTTTCAACCTTCACCTCAATGGCATATGAGAAAATAGCAAACACCCAGAGCGACCTCGGTCTTTACGGCAACTATATAAACAGCTACACCTATCACCTGCAGACCCCCGTTTACAACATGATGCACTCGCTGAAATATGTTGTTAACAACGACACTCAGGTTACGGTTGAAAGCGACTATTTCAACGAGCTTATGACCAAAGGCAAATTCACGGCGTTTGAAAACAAATATTACCTGCCCATCGGCTTCGGCGTTAACAGCGATTACAAAAATTGGTACACCGACCTCACAAACCCCTTTGTGGTTCAGGGCGACTGGTTTGAATACGCAACGGGGCTTTCGGATGTTTTCGGCATGATGACGATTGATGAGGTTCAGTACTACAACATGGACGAAATCACCTCAGGTCTTGAAACAGGCGATATCTACTACACAAAAACAGGTGACGGCGAGGGCGAGCTCACCTTTATCCTCAAGACTGAAGAAACAAAGCATTGCTATCTTTATGTTAATTCAAGAGATTTTGAGGAAATCACCATCACCAAGGACGATAACGAATATGTTCAGCCCACAGACGAGCCTTATATCTATGATCTGGGCATCGTCACCCCCGAAGAGGATGTAAGGGTCAGAATTAATATTGAGGATTCCGAATACGGCTACATTGACTTCTACCCCTACTATGTGAATGACGATGTGCTCAACAAGGGCTACGAAATTCTCAAAAGCCGTCAGCTCAATGTAACCTCATTTGAAGAAACAAAAATTATCGGCACGGCAACACTTGATAATGACGGCGTATTCTTCACCTCAATCCCGTATGATTCGGGCTGGACAGTGAAAATTGACGGCAAAGAAATTCCGCAGGAGGACTTCATATCATTCGGTGAGGATGAAGACGGCAACTCCATATACACTTATCTTTGCTTTAACATCTCCGAGGGCGAACACACAATTGAGCTCAGCTTTATGCCCGACGGTCTCATTCTCGGCGCCTGCGTTTCGGCATTCACCGTTCTTGTGCTGATTATTGCATCAGTATTCTTTGCAAAGCGCAGAAGAAAGCTTGCACTTATCCCCGCATTCGTGCCCGAAATTCCCGACGCTCAGGATGATGAACCCACGGCAATCGAGTTTGAACTTGAAATTCCCGAAGAGGCCGAGGACTCCGTCACACAAGAAGCGGCAGAGGAATTGACCGAGGAAGCTGCGGAAATCGTTGAAGAAGAATCGCCCGAAGAAACAGCCGAAGAGCCTGCAGAAGAAGCTCAGGAGAATTCGGAAGAACCCGCTCACGAAGAGGACGAATAATAATTTTTAAAGGGCAGTCACACAGGCTGCCCTTTATTTGTTGACACCAAAGCATTTTGAATGTAAAATAAAAATATATTGTTCGGGAAAGAGTGGTTTTATGAGAATACTTGTTGCAGAGGATGAAAGAAGCCTCAACAGAATAATCACAAAGCAGCTTGCTTCGGCAGGGCTGAGCGTTGACAGCGTATTCAACGGTACTGATGCCTATGACAATCTCAGAATGACCGAGTATGATGCTGCCGTGCTTGATGTGATGATGCCGGGGTATGACGGCTTCACACTCGTTAAAAAAATCCGTGCGGAGGGAATAAACACGCCCGTTTTGTTTCTCACTGCCCGTGACAGCATTGATGACCGTGTTGAAGGCCTTGACCTCGGTGCAGACGATTATCTTATCAAGCCCTTCGCCTTTGAGGAGCTTCTCGCAAGGGTGAGAGTGCTTATGAGAAAAAACACCAACCATTCCACAAGCATCATAACAATAGACGACCTGACAATCGACATTGCAAGCAGAAAGGTATCAAGAGCAGGCAGGGAAATCAATCTTTCCGCCAAGGAATACGAGCTGCTCAGATATCTTGCCCTGAACAAGGGTATTGTTCTCAGCCGTGAAAAAATCGAAAATCACATATGGAATTACGATTATGAGGGCGGCACGAATGTTGTTGATGTTTACATACGCTATCTTCGCAAAAAGATTGACGATGACTTTGAAACAAAGCTCATACACACTGTAAGAGGCGCAGGCTATGTTCTGAGGTGAAAAAATGAAGCATATTTCTTTCAAAACAAAAACAACCATATGGATTACTCTGCTCATAACCGCCGTTTGTGCACTGAGCGTTTCGGGTCTGCTCATCATGAGCCGCAGTGTTTCCGCAAACGAAACAAGGCAGCTGCTTTCCGCAGCGGTTGAACGCAATGCGGATGAAATTGAATACAAAAACGGCATTCTTGTTATCGAAAGCGATTTTGATTTTTACTCCGACGGCGTTTATACGGATGTATACAATGAGAAGCTTGATTTTATTGACGGTGAAATCCCCGTTTCACTTGCAGACAGTGCGGACTTCATAAGCAACGAGCTGCGCACCGTCGAAAGCGGCTCTGATAAATATTATGTATACGATAAACGGATAGACTTCAACCGCTACGAATATGAAATAGATGTTATTTCGGGGCAGATAATAAAATACGAGGCGGATTATTCACGCCCCGAGGCGCTGAATGCTTCGGAATATTCATCCGTACATTTTGAAAACGGAATAAGCACCCTGCAGGCAATTGACATTGCTCTTGAACACGCAGGCACATCAAAAGAAGATGCAACCGTTATCGCTGCTGAGCTGCCGGGCTACTCAAACAGGCAGGTTTTCAGAATTGAGTTCACCTGTGAAAAGCCGCTTTACGGCAGTGTGTGGGTGAGAGGAATTGTGCCTGCGGATGCAACGGCAGGCGCATTCAACGCAATAGCAAAAACAGTTGCATATATAATCCCGTTTTTCATTCTTATTGCAGCGGCGGGTGCATACCTTATTTCAAAAAAGGCTGTTAAAAGGGTTGAGGATATAGGAGTATCCGCCCGTGAGATAAGCTCGGGCAGCGACCTTTCAAAGAGAATTGAAATCAAGGGCTCACGGGATGAAATTGCTCAGCTTGCCGACACCTTCAACGCTATGCTTGAAAGGCTGCAGTCATCATTTGAAAGCGAGAAACAGTTCACCTCAGATGCCTCACATGAGCTGCGCACTCCCCTTGCGGTTATCAAGGCGGAATGCGAATTTGCCCTTTCAGATAAAGCGGACAGCGACGACAAGCAGGAGGCACTGCTCTCCGTCAATGAGCAGGCGGACAAAATGACGCAGCTCGTAAACGCACTTCTCTCGCTCACAAGAACAGAGCAGGGCACTCAGCGATTCCGCTTTGAAAAAGCAGACATGAGCCTTCTTGTTGAAGAGGTCTGTGCATCATTTGTTCCGTCAAAGGGAATCACGGTGAATACGGATATACAAAAGGATATATATTATAATATGGATATATCCCTTATAAGCCGTATGCTCGAAAACCTGCTCTCAAACGCCGTGAAATACGGCAGAGAAAACGGATATATAAATGTTTCTTTAAAAGAAACAGACGGCGGCATCACCCTATGTGTCAAAGATAACGGCATAGGCATTGCAAAAGAGGATATCCCTAAAATATGGGGCAGATTCTACAGAGCTGATTCCTCACGCAGCGGCAGTGAAGGCTTCGGACTGGGGCTTGCGCTTGTTGACAGAATTGCAGCACTCCACGGCGCAAAGGCTGAGGTGAGCTCGGTTTTGGGCGAAGGCTCGGAATTCAAAATTATTTTTAAAAAAGTTTGATTTTCTAATCTTCTTTTAATCTTCGCAGGCTATTATGTAGACACAACAAGGGAACACCCCTTAAAGAAAGGAGAAAACCATATGAAAAAGAATAATTTATTAAAGGTACTCGGAGCAGTCGCAATCGTTGGAGCATTGGCTTTTTCAGCAGCCTGCTCAGACACTCATACAAACGAAACACCCGTTAATCAGGCGGCAGGCAGCAAGGCAACAACAAAAGCTGCTGAAAGCATCGTTTCACTCGAGAAAGCAATAGATGCCGCACTTGCTCACGCAGGAGTTTCAAGGGATGATGCAAGCTTCCTGAAAACAGAGCTTGACAGCAAAGACAAGGTTCCTCACTACGAAATCGACTTTCTCGCAGGCGGCAAGGAATATGACTATGAGGTTGCCGTGAGCGACGGAAGAATCCTTGAAAGCGAATCGGAATTGGTTGAAAAACCCACCGCAACAAAGCCCGCAGCATCAAAACCGGAAGCGGAGAAGCCCGAAGCAACAAAGGGTGGCGTTGACGCCAACGAGCCGGCAACGGAAGGCAACGGATATATCAGCGTTGACCAGGCAAAGACAAAGGCGCTCAAGGATGCAGGCGTAAAGGCTGCAGATGCGGTTTTTGAGAAGGCGGAGTTTGACGGCGACGATCTTATCCCACACTATGACATCGAATTCTATGCCGACGGCTACGAATACGATTATGAAATCAATGCAAAGAATTACAATGTAATCGAAAAGAGCAAAGAGAGAGAACGGGCACCCAAGCAGCCGACTCAGAAAAATGATTTCATCAGCGCCGATGAAGCAATACAGAAGGCTCTCAATCACGCAGGGCTGAAAGAAGGCGATGCAAGAACAAAAGCAGAGCTTGATGCGGATGATGCAATCCCTCACTATGAAGTTGAGATAGTATCGGGCAAATATGAATATGAGTATGAGATAAACGCAAAAACGGGCTCCGTAATCGCTCACGAAAAAGATTTTAACGATTAATATTCACAAAAACCTCATCTTTTCGGTGGGGTTTTTCTTCCTTTTGCGTATTGTTATTGTGTGGATAATGAAGTATACTTTGATTAACAGCAGACGGTTTGTGGTGATACACAAAGCTGTTACAAGTGAATAGTGAAAAATGAATAATGAATAATTAAGGGTGGGCAATGCCCACACCCGTTTTAATATTTGGTTTACGGACTGTGTAATAATACCGTGCAGGGCGGGGGCTCCCGTCGTGCACGGAGATTCTTAGCTTCGCTAAGAATGACAAATTTTAATAATTCACGGTCACACTTCGTAGGGGCGGCGTTTCGCCGCCCGCCAAAATACAATTTGTTTTCGGGAGGGGTAACCCCTCCCCTACAATGTTGTTACGGATTTGCTTTTCGGGAGCCCACAAAGGGTCGCCCCTGCTAT
>JAFQON010000039.1 GCA_017403185.1 Clostridia bacterium | reverse complement strand
CGCCTATGACCGATTATATATGTTTGCTTCGGCATCGTCGTAGGGGAGGCGTTTCGCCTCCCGCAAAATATAATTTCGTTTTCGGGAGGGGTAACCCCTCCCCTACAATGTTTTTGCGGGTTTACTTTGCTTTTTTCGGGCAACCACACAGGGTCGCCCCTACGATTTGTGACCGCAAGCCAATTTTTGTTCCCGAATTTTAACTTTTTTGTCACATTTTTATGATGTCGGGCGTTATATAATTACGGTAAGGGGTGATAAGATGAAAGAAAGAATTATAAACAAAATCAAAAGAGAATTTGGCATTTTCAGGCAACAGATAAGCATTCCCGAATACATATTCTGGTGGGTTTGCAGAGGAATAATGATATATACCGTTGTAACCACATATATCAACCCGAGCAGCGGCCATTTTGACCTGCAGATGCGTGCGAATACAATTTTCCTTTTTATCCTGCCTTATCTTCACATCCTGCCGAGAAAATTCACATTTCTCGCAAGGCTGCACTACAGGGCTCAGACCATAGTCTGCTTTATGGTAATCTGCACAAGCTTTCTGGGCAACTTCGTTGATGTTTACGGAATGTGGGAATACTATGACACATTCATTCACTTTGTGGCAGGCGTTATCTGCGTGCCCGTGGGATATTATCTTCTTGAAGCTTTTTCAAAAGAGGGCGAAAAGCATTCGACGCTTTCAAAAACGGTTGCAGGCTTTGGACTTTCGTGCTTTGCAACGCTTTTCTGGGAGTGCTACGAATTCACATTTGACTGGATTATGGGCTCAACCACTCAGGGCTGGTCGGATACACCGCCTGCGGAGCTGATTGAACGCTTTCCCACCGACCCCGGCAGATACCCGCTTTTTGACACGATGAGCGACGAAATCGCGGGATTTTTGGGTGCCTTCATCACAAGCCTGATTGCAAGATGTGTATTGGAGTATATTGAGCATAAACGCAGTAAGGCTTCCGCACCCGAGATTACCGTAACAAGGTGAGCGTAGTGCCTTGTTTCATTTAAATGACGGCATTGGGCAGGGGCACTTTGAACGCCCGAACATCAGCAAATTTTGGCGGGCGATTCGTGAATCGCCCCTACGAATTGTGACCGCAAATCAACTTTGCACTTTGAACTTTGCACTCAAAAAAAGCTCCCTTCCGGGGGCTTTTTTTGTTGCATTTCACCATATTATCTGCTATTATTATCTTAAACTTATATAAAAGGGGTGTCGTTATGCACACTGTTAAACCCGGCGTACTCAGAGATATGCACCAGCAGCTCAAAAAATATGCCATACTCCTCAAAAAGGACATAGGCACATGGGAATATACCCGAGGAATGTTTCTCGGCGATTCATACGATATGGAGGACTTCAGAGGCGAAATAAAAAGCGGTGACTTCTGGTATGCCGCATATGATTCGGCGCACTTCTTCAAGGCAAGCGTTACCGTGCCCGACGAAATGGACGGCATGGAGCTTCGTGCAAAGCTTCAGGTCGGCGGCGAAGCCCTTGTAAGATGCAACGGCAAATATATCTCGGGCTGCACCTCAAGGGACAGCCTGCCCGACAGAACAGAGGTTGCCCTCGGCGTTCACAAGGCGGGCGAAATCCTCACCTTTGAGGTTGAGGCAACGGTTGACTCCATGAGCTTCTGCGACCCCGCAATGGATGGCGCAACCCATCAGGAATGCCGCATTGGTGACACATATATTTATGTTGCCGATGAAGCCTGCGAGGGCTATTATCTCGATATAGATGTTGCGTTTGAGGCTCTTGAATACATAAAGGATGAGCACATAAAGGCAAAGGTTTATGCCGCTGTTGATGACAGCATGCACATTGTTGACTACGATTTCAGCGAGGCTGAGGTCAGGGCATCAATTGCCGAGGCAAGAAAGCTTTATCTTGAAAGAATTGCCGCTATTGACTGGTCGGCACAGAGCAAGGTTATGCTCACGGGTCACAGCCACATTGATGTTGCATGGCTGTGGAGAATTCAGGAGAGCATACGCAAGAGCGCACGCACCTTCACAAATGTTACATCGCTGATGGATGTTTTCCCCGAAATGACCTTCGGTCAGAGTCAGGCGGTGCTTTATCAGATGATGAAGGACCACTACCCCGAAATCTATGAAAAGATTAAGGAGAAGGTTGCAAACGGTCAGTGGGATATCTGCGGCAATGTGTGGGTTGAGGCTGATACAAACATCGCATCGGGCGAGGCGCTTATCAGGCAGGTGCTTTACGGCACGGAATTCTTCAGGAACGAATTCGGCAAGGTATCCAAGACCTATTGGCTGCCCGACTGCTTCGGCTTCACATGGGCACTGCCCCAGATTATCAAAGGCTGCGGCATGGAGAATTTCATCACCTCAAAGCTCAGCTATAACGACACAAACAAGTTCCCCTACAATATGTTTATGTGGCAGGGCAACAACGGCGACAGAATCTATGCCCACCTCATGCGACCCTCATACAACTGCAACTATAACGTTGCCGAGATTATGACCGCCGACAGCGAATGCAACAACAAGAGCGACCTTAATGTTTCAATGAGTATGTACGGCTTCGGCGACGGCGGCGGCGGCCCCACAAGAACAATGCTTGAAAGAGGCAGACGCCTGCAGAACTTCCCCGGTCTGCCCAAAACGGAAATCGGCCATGTTGACGATTTCTTCAAGACCTATCACGGCAAAGAGGATGAGCTGCCCGTATGGAACAGCGAAATGTACTACGAAAACCACAGAGGCACCTTCACAAGCCAGGCTTTTGTTAAAAAGAACAACAGAAAGGGCGAATTCCTCTTCACCAGAGCGGAGATGCTCAGCGTGTTTGCAGAGAAAATTCTCGGCAAAGAGTACCCCAAGGCAGAGCTTGAAAAGGGCTGGAGAATCCTCATGACAAACCAGTTCCACGACATTCTGCCCGGCTCATCAATCCATCAGGTGTTTGAGGATTGCCGCAGGGATTACGCCGTCATGAACAAAATCGGCAACGATATCCTCAGCGGTGCGCTCAAATCGCTCGGCAGCGCCGTTTCGGCAGATAAAAACAGCATCACCGTGTGGAATCTCACCTCGGCAAACAGCTATGAGCCCATTGAGGTTGAGGGCGTGCCCGAGGGTATGTATGCTTCAACCGCAGACGGGCTTTCACTCCCCTGCGCATATATTGACGGCAAGTTCATCTTCCTGCCCGACGAGCTCCCCCCGATGAGCTGCAGCGTGTTCACCCTTCATGAGGGCGAGTGCATCTATTCACCCGTTGAAGCCGAGGCAAATCTGCTTGAGAATGCCGTTCTCCGTGTTGAAATTGACGAAAACGGTCAGATTACAAGCATTTACGATAAGCTCAACGAGCGTGAAAGTCTTGACGGTAAGGGCAATATCCTCACCGTATCGCTCGACAAGTGCATTCACGAAACAGCATGGAATCTTGAGCTCAACTATCAGAAAAAGATGTGGGAGCTTAAGGCTGAAAGCGTTGAGGTTGCCGAGAGCAATCCCGTAAGAGGCGTTATCAGGGCAGTTTACAGCTTCAACAAATCAAAGATTACTCAGGATATCACCCTTTATCAGAACGGCGAAAGCGTTGTGTTTGACACCACGGTTGACTGGCACGAGAGCGACAAGGTGCTCAAGGCGGGCTTTGATGTTGCGGTTATCGACACCGACGCAACCTACGAAATCGCTCACGGCGCAATCAAACGCCCCACTCATTGGAACACAAGCTTTGACATGACCCGCTTTGAGGTTGCCGCCCACAAATGGGCTGACCTTTCGGAAGGCGGCTACGGCTGCAGCATTATCAACGACTGCAAGTACGGCTACGATATCCACAACAGCCACATGAGAATAACCCTCATGCGAGCACCCACCTGCCCCGACAGAACGGGCGACCACGGCATCAACACCTTCAAGTATGCCTTCCACCCCCACGCCGAGGATTGGCGCAACGACACGGTGCAGACAGCTCACACCTTCAATGTGCCGCCGATTGCGGTCTATAATGCAGAGGCAACAGAGGGCGCACTCACCGCTGCACAGTCAATTGTTTCAATCAGCGAAAAGAATGTGATGATTGATGCAATCAAAAAGGCGCAAGACGGCAGAGGATACATAATCCGTGTTGTTGAGCAGGAGCAGAAGCGAGGCACCGTTGAGCTTGGCTGGGCATTCGGCTTTGACAAGGTTATCGAGTGCAACATGATTGAAGAGGATAAGGAGCAGATTGCAGAAAGCGGCAGCAGCTTTGAATTCACAATCAAGCCCTTCGAGGTTAAAACATTCAGAATTATATAAGAAAAAGGCGGGATTTCCCGCCTTATTTTCAGTGCAAAGTTCAAAGTGCAGAGTGCAAAGTTTCGGATAGGCTCCGCCTATGACCGATTATGTATGTTTGTTTCGGCATCGTCGCAGGGGGCGGCGTTTCGCCATCCCCTGCAATATTTGCAAAAAGCACCCTCCTTGGCGGAGGGTGCTTTTATCAATTAAAACAAATCTTCCTGATTGGCGGTTTTTATGCCTGCGCCTGCGAGGGCTGCGGCGGCAACCTGATTATCGTCAACACGGAAAATCATGTATGCGCCTGCCTTTGAGGAGTTGAATGCGTAGGTGTATTCAACAACAACATTTGCATCCGAAAGGACTTCAAGGATTGATGCAAGGCTGCCCGGAGTATCCGAAATAGCAGCGGCAAGAACATCCGTTACGGTTGTGATGTAGCCGCCGTCTTTGAGAGCGGCATCAGCCATCTTCGGGTCGTCGCAGATGATTCGCAGGATGCCGAAATCCTGAGTATCGGCGATTGAAAGAGCTCTGAGGTTGATGTTGTGGTCTGCAATGAAGCGGGTAGCCTCTGCAAGCTTGCCCTTTTTGTTTTCAATAAAAACCGAAATCTGTTTAACGCTCATTTTCTTAACTCCTTTCAATTAATCGTGAAGCTTGCGCTTGTCAATAACTCTTACAGCCTTGCCTTCACTTCTTGTGATGGTCTTGGGGGCTACGAGATGAACCTTGGGATTGATGCCGAGCATGGTCTTGATTGCGTTTGCAAGAGCCTTCTCCTTAGCGGCAAGGTCCTTGACGGTGTCTGAGAACTGATCGGGAGTGAGCTCAACGGATACATCGAGTGTATCGGTGTTGTTGGCTCTGTCAACCTCGATAAGGTAGTTTGCGGAATAGCCTTCCTTAAGAAGAACCGTTTCAATCTGTGAGGGGAACACATTAACGCCCCTGATGATGAGCATATCGTCGCTTCTGCCCATGGGCTTTGTCATTTTTATGAGAGTTCTGCCGCAGGAGCACTTCTTCCTTGAAAGCACGCAGATATCTCTTGTTCTGTATCTGAGAAGCGGGAAGGCTTCCTTATCAAGGCTTGTGAACACAAGCTCACCCTTTGAGCCTTCGGGAAGAACTTCGCCTGTTTCGGGGTCGATGATTTCGGCAAGGAAGTGGTCCTCGTTGATGTGCATACCCGTCTGCTCCTCGCATTCGAAGGATACGCCCGGGCCGCTTGTTTCGGTGAGACCGTAGATATCGTATGCCTTGATGCCGAGTGACTTTTCAATATCACGGCGCATCTCCTCTGTCCACGGCTCTGCGCCGAAGATACCTGCCTTAAGGTCGATATCATCGGGTGTAAGACCCATTTCTTTGAGAGTTTCGCCAATGTAAGCCGCATATGAGGGTGTGCAGCAGATGATTGTTGAATGAAGGTCACGCATAAACTGAATCTGACGCTCGGTGTTGCCCGACGACATGGGAAGGGTGAGGCAGCCAACCTTGTGCGAGCCGCCGTTGAGACCGGGGCCGCCGGTGAAAAGTCCGTAGCCGTATGCAACCTGGCACACATCCTCATTTGTGCCGCCGACTGCAACAATTGCTCTTGCGCAGCATTCTTCCCAAAGGTCAACATCCGCCTGAGTGTAGAATGCAACAACTCTTCTGCCCGTTGTGCCGCTTGTGGACTGAATTCTCACGCAGTTTTTGAGGTCTGTGCCGAGAAGTCCGTAGGGGTAAGCGTCACGAAGGTCTGCCTTTGTGAGGAAGGGAAGCTTGTGAAGGTCGTCAACCGACTTGATATCCTCAGGCTTCACGCCCTTTTCGTCCATAAGATTGCGGTAATACTCCACATTCTCATAAACATGCTTGACCTGCTTTACAAGCTTCTCGTTCTGGATAGCCCTTAATTCTTCAACCGATGCGGTTTCAATTTCGGGCTGGTAGTATTTGCTCATTTTGAACACTTCCTTTTTTCATTAAAAGAATTATAAATTATATCCCATCTCAAATGCTTTGAGGTTGAGCTCAAGGAATTTTGCGGGCACGCTTGATTTGAGGGCTTCAAGCCATGTTTCTTTGCTCACCTCGGGCATATTCTTTGCCATTGCGCCGATAAGCACAACATTGACCGCCTTTGAGGTGCCTGCTTCAACAGCCATCGGCAGTGCGTCAACGGTTTCAACATCCGCACCCGCAGCCCTGATTGCGTCAATAACGCCTTCGGGGTATTCTGCAGCACCCATAACAACGGGCATGGGGTCCATCTGCTGGGTGTTGACGATGACTTTGCCGTCTGCCTTAAGATATTCAAGCCATCTTGCGGCTTCAAGCTGCTCAAAGGCAAGAATGATATCAGCCTCACCCTTTTCGATAATGGGGGAAGCAACCTTTTCGCCGCAGCGTACATAAGTTACAACCGAGCCGCCTCTCTGGCTCATGCCGTGAACCTCTGAAACCTTAACATCATAGCCGCAGTCAAGAAGTGCTGCGCCGAGAATTCGGCTTGCAAGCAGAGTGCCCTGACCGCCGACACCGACTATCATAATTGATTTATTCATATTCGCTCTCCTCCCCTTTTATTCAATTGCACCGAACTTGCAAAGCTGGCTGCACACATTGCAGCCGAGGCACTGTGTGAAGTCAATCTGAGCCTTGCCGTCCTTCATGCTGATGGCGGGGCAGCCTATCTTCATGCACATTTTGCAGGATTTGCATTTATCCGCATTGACCTTGAGGGGCGGATTGTGTTTAACCGTTTTGAGAAGTGCGCAGGGTCTTCTTGAAATAACAACGGCGGGGCCGTCTGCTTCAAGGGCGCTCTTTATGCCTTCTTTGGTTTCGGCAAGGTTATAGGGGTCAACAACGATAACATTCTGAATACCGACTGCCTTTGCGAGAGCTTCAAGGCTGACTGCATTTGCAGGCTCGCCCTTGATATTCTTGCCCGTTGTGGGATTCTGCTGATGACCTGTCATGCCCGTGATGGAGTTATCGAGAATAATAACAACTGAATCCGTTGCGTTATAAGCGATGTTGATAAGACCCGTTACGCCCGAATGGATAAAGGTTGAGTCGCCGATAACGGCAACGCTCTTCTTCGCATTTTCGGGGTCTGCTGCGTTTCTGCCGTGAAGAGCCGAAACGGATGCGCCCATGCAAAGCACGGTATCAATCATGCCGAGGGGCTGAGCAAAGCCGAGGGTATAGCAGCCGATATCACCGCTGACGGTAACATTAAGCTGCTTGAGGGCATAGAAAAGTCCTCTGTGGGGGCAGCCTGCGCAAAGCACGGGAGGTCTGGGCACGATGTTGACATCAGCCTTCATGCACTCGGTTTCTTTGCCGAGAATAACCTTTGCGATAAGGCTCTGTGAATATTCGCCCTGAAGGGTGAAGGCATCCTTGCCGATAACCTCGATGCCGTTTTTGCGGCAGTGTGTTTCAATATAATCGTCAAGCTCTTCAAGCACATAAACCTTTTCGCACTCTGCGGCGAAATTCTTTATCAGCTCAACGGGCAGCGGATAAACGCAGCCGAGCTTGAGGTATGATGCGTTTTCGCCGAGGGCTTCCTTTGCGTATTCGTAGCAGATGCCCGATGCGATAACGCCGATTTTTTTGCTGTTATATTCAACCTTGTTGAGTCCGTTTTCAACGGCTTCGGTTTCGCAGTAAGCAATCTGGTCAAGAACTCGCTGCTCGACCACAACATGCTTGCCCTTTGCGTTTGCGGGCACCATAACATACTTCTGCGGATTTTTGGTGTATTCCTTAAGCCCGTTATCAACTCTTTCAGCAACGGGAGCAACACTTCTTGAATGCGCAACTCTTGTTGTGAGACGGATAATAACGGGGGTATCGAATTTCTCCGAAAGCTCGAAGGCTCTCTTTGTGAAATCAAGGCATTCTGCCGAATCCGAAGGCTCAAGCATCATGGTTTTTGAGCCCATTGCGTAGTGCCTTGAATCCTGCTCATTCTGTGACGAGTGCATACCGGGGTCATCGGCAACAAGGATAACCATGCCTGCGTTAACGCCCGTGTATGAAGCGGTGAAAAGAGGGTCTGCAGCAACATTGAGACCGACATGCTTCATTGCGCAGAATGACCTTGCGCCCGCAACGCTTGCGCCGAATGCAACTTCCATTGCAACCTTTTCGTTGGGAGCCCATTCCGAGAAAATTTCATCATATGTAGCGGCAAACTCCGTAACCTCGGTGCTCGGAGTGCCGGGATAGCTTGATACAACACGGCAGCCTGCCTCATAAAGACCTCTTGCAACCGCCTCGTTGCCTAAAAACAGTTTTTTCAATTAATTTCCTCCTGACCTGTTTTTCATGTAGGGGCGATTCACGAATCGCCCGCTGAAATTTGCATTTGTTTTTTCGGGAGGGGTAACCCCTCCCCTACGAATGTGGCCGTGAATTATTATAATTTGTCATCCTGAACGCAGTGAAGGATCTCAGGTAAAATGAAGCACGGAAACTATTCCGCCGTAAGCGGAGATTCTTCGCTTCGCTCAGAATGACAAATATTAGTGAAAAATTAATAATGAAAAATGAAAAATTTCGGATAGGCTCCGCCTATGACCATTTTAAACGAAAGATATTGGGTGTGGGCTTTGCCCACCCTTAATTATTCATTATTCATTTTTCATTATTCACTTATTTGTTCATCTTCATCTCAACCTGAGAAGCAACAAGGCTTTCGCCGCAGTAAATCTTGCGAAGCTTCGGCTTCTCAATTTTGCCGGTGGGGTTACGGGGCACTTCGGCAAAAATCAGCTTGTGCGGACGCTTGTAACGGGGAAGGTCACGGCAGAAATCGTTGATATCCTCTTCATCCGCCTTGAAGCCCTCTTTGATTTCAATAACCGCCGCCGCAATTTCGCCGAGGCGTGCATCGGGCAAGCCGATAACCGCAACATCCTTGATTGCCTCATGCTTGCGAAGGAAATCCTCAATCTGCACGGGATAAAGGTTTTCACCGCCCGAGATGATAACATCCTTCTTGCGGTCAACAAGGTAGATGAAGCCGTCTTCATCCTCCTGAGCCATATCGCCCGTGTGGAGCCATTCGCCGTGAAGCACTTCGTTTGTTGCCTTTTCGTCATTGAAATAGCAGAGCATTACGCCGGGACCTTTGACTGCAAGCTCACCGACATCGCCCTTTGCAACCTCGTTGCCGTTTTCGTCAACGATTTTTGTTTCCCAGCCGTAGCCCGCCTTGCCGATTGCACCGACCTTGTGAACATTCTCAACACCGAGATGCACGCAGCCGGGGCCGATGCTTTCGCTCAGACCGTAGTTTGTGTCATACTGATGATGCGGGAACACCTTAAGCCATCTTTTGATAAGGCTCGGGGGTACGGGCTGTGCACCGATGTGCATGAGCCTCCACTGTGAAAGAGTATATTTATCAAGCTCGATATCGCCCCTGTCGATGGCGTCAAGAATATCCTGAGCCCAGGGCACGAGCAGCCAGACAATTGTGCATTTCTCCTGAGAAACAGCCTTGATGATTCCCTCGGGCTTTGCACCCTTGAGGAGCACGGTTTTGCCGCCCACAAGCAGCGAGCCGAACCAGTGCATCTTTGCGCCCGTGTGATAAAGCGGCGGAATGCAAAGGAACACATCATCCTTGGTCTGCGAATGGTGAGCCTGCTCAACACGGCACGAATGAACGAGCGCCTTGTGAGCATGAAGAATTGCCTTGGGGAAGCCCGTTGTTCCCGAAGAGAAATATATAGCCGCATATTCGTTATCCGAAACCGAAATTTCGGGCTTCTTTGAGGTGCAGTATGTAACGAGCTTGTTGTAGCTCTCCGCAAAGGTGGGGCAGTCCGCACCGAGATAGAAGCGGAGCTTCACCTTGGGAATGCGGTCAGAAATCTGCTCCATTCTGCCCGTGAATTCGGGGCCGAAAACGATTGCATCGCTCTCTGAAAGCTTGAGGCAATATCTGATTTCATCCGCAGTGTAGCGGTAGTTGAGGGGCACAACAAGAGCACCCGTTTTGAGAATACCGAAGTAGATGGGCAGATATTCGATGCAGTTCATGAGAAGAATTGCAACTCTGTCGCCCTTCTTTATACCTCTTGAAAGAAGAAGGTTTGCAAAGCGGTTTGCTTTTTTGTCAAACTCTTCCCATGTGATTTCGCTTCTGCCGTTGCCGTTTGCGCCCTGCTCTATAAGCGAATATTCACGCCATGTGATGTGACCCTTCTCCTGAAGCTCGGGATTGATTTCAACAAGGGCAACATCATCCTTGTAGAGCTGCGCATTTTTTTCGAGAAATTCTGTGATTGGCATATTTTCTTTCCTTTCATATAAACGACCTTAAACGGACAGCCCGAAAAGACCATCCGTTTAATGGTAATTATCAATTAAAAATAATCGCTGAACAGTGAAGATTAAATGTTAAGAGTGCAAAGTTTCGGAAGGGCTCTGCCCTTACCCGAATATAATAAGCGTCGCAGACCCTTAATTATTCATTATTCACTCTTCATTATTCACTCAAATCGCCGTCATGCGATTCATATTATTCCGCTGCAACCTCGCCGGTGTAGAAGAATTCCGTCTCCTTCTCATTGGTGGGCTTTGTAACCGCACTGACGATAAAGCAGAGTGCAAGCGAAACAATCATTGCGATGCAGGCGAACACGGGGCCTTTGCCTGCAAGCCATGTGAGCGTGCCGTTTTCAACAAAGCCGCTGATAACCTTGGCTGCGCCGGGGATAAAGGCAATAACAAAGCCGCCGAGGATTCCTGCCCATGCGCCCTTGGTGTTCATCTTCTTCCAATAGAGGGAGATAACATAGGGTGCGAGGAAGGAGCCTGAGATAATGCCCCATGAGTAGCTCATCATATCAAGAATGGGGGTATCCGAATTCGCTATAAGATACGAACATATTACAAATATAACACATAATGCCTTAATTGTAAATGATGATTTTTTCTCGCTCATATCTTTTTTGAAGTGTTTTATGAAGTCGATGGTGAGAGTTGAGCTTGCCGTGAGGGTTACCGAGCAAAGGGTTGAAACCGATGCCGCAATAAGAAGCACGAGCACGATGCCGAGAAGCACATTGGGAATATCGGAATTTGCAAGCATATGGGGCACGATATAGTCCTGAGGCATTGCGCCGTCGCCCGTGATTGCAAGCCCCTGACTTGCAAAAATCTCTTCATATCTGTAGCAAAGCGAGCCGATGAAATATCCGCCGCCTGCAACAAGCACTGCAAAGAAGGTTGAGATTGTGATGCCTTTTTTAGCCTGCTTGTCATCCTTGATGCCGTAATACTTCTGAACCATCTGAGGCAGACCCCATGTGCCGAAGCTTGTCATGAGCACTGTTGCCCAGAGTGAAATCCACTGCGAAGCATTGAGAGTGGGGAAGCCGTTTGATGCGCTCGGCACAATGCCGTTGTTATGTGCATACTCTGCAAGACCCTCAAGGCCGCCGACCGCCTTGCTGCGGATAACGCATATAATAAGGAGCGTTACGCCGACCATCATAACGATGCCCTGCATGAAGTCCGCCCTTGCCTGAACAAGATATCCGCCGAAAACAAGCAGAAGAGCAGCCACAACGGCGATAATCACCTTGCAGATGCCTGCATCTATGCCGAGAAGAACCTCGGCAACCGAGGCAAGACCGTTATAAACCGATGCCGAATAAGGAATGAGGAAAATAAATATTACAAGGCAGGCAAAAAGCTTCATTGCGCTGCTTGTGTAGCGTGCATCAAGGAACTGAGGCATTGTTTTGAGCTTAAGGCGAGCCGAAGCATCCCTTGTTCTTCTTGCAAGCACCTTCCACGCAAGCCATGAGCCGAAAACTGCGTTGCCGAGACCTGCAAGCACACCCCAGAGAGCGAAGCCCTTGCCCGTGCCGCCTGCATAGCCTACAAACATAACTGCCGAGAAATACGCCGTGCCGTATGACAGAGCCGAGAGCCATGCGCCCGCATTCCTGCCGCCTACGGTGAGGTCGGCAATGCTCTTGGCTTTTTTGCCCTGAGTGATGCCTATAACTGCCATGAGCACTATGTAAACACCTATGGTCAGCCAGATTATCCATTGTTTGTCCATGCAATTCATCCCTTTTAAGTGTTGATGCTTTAAAGCTTTTATGCGTTAAAGTGTGATGCTATAATACACCTTTGGTTTTAATTTGTCAATAGGTATTTCAAAAATATTTGATTTTGACGAAAATTGTATTTAACCCGTCAGATTAAGGTCACGGTTCACAAGCGACCGATAATAGCTGTCAATGGTTGAAGGCGCATTATAAAGAGCGGTGAGAAGATAAGAGCGGATGTTGCGCACCTCGGTTTTGTTGCCGTCAAAGCAGTCGATAACATAGCAGATATGCTCCTCATCAAGCTTGCGAAGGCGTGAATCCACAACGCTTTTTGGCATACTCTGCCCGCCTATGCGCACGCTCTGCGCAGGTGAAAAAAGAGTGTCGGTTATAACGGTTATCAGCTCATCAACACAGGCTTTCTCCCTCACCTGACAAAGATAATCATAATTAACCTGCTCTTCAACGCTCAATCGCATCTCATCGTATCCCTCCTGCACGATAGATAGATTGGTATTGTTAAAGTAGTTATTATTAATGTATGTATTATTAGGTTCGGATTTTCCGAAGTCTTGAGTTCTGTTTTTCAGAAGTCTTGAATTCGGATTTTCAGAAGTCTTGAATTCTGTTTTTGCGAAGTCATTAACAAATATTTTCGCAGGCTTCCCCTGCCCCTGCCTTTTCCTTTCAATTATTCCATATTTTTCAAGCTGTTTATATGAATTAAACACCCTGTCTTTTCCGCACCCCACAAGCTTTGCCATTTCGTTTATCGCAAAATAAATAAACACCCTTCCGTCGTCGTCAATCCAGCCGTTTTTCTGCGAGAGGGATGCTCTGTCCGCAAGGGCGGAATAAATCATGACGGATATGGGCGAAAGACCGCTGTAGCGTTCATCCGTGAGCAGCTTTTTGGGCAGCATTATAAACGCTTCGTGCTTTTGCTCAGTGTTTGAATTTTCAGGCAATATTCTGCCTCCTTTCTGCAAAAATACTTTTGCAGTGCCCTATTTTAGAGAACATTTGTTTATTTGTCAAGAGGAATTTTTCTTTTTTCATTATTAATTATTCATTCAATCATGATGACAAAATTTTAATAATTCACGGTCACAAATCGTAGGGGCGGCGTTTCGCCGCCCGAAAAACAAACGCAAATTTTGACGGGAGGCGAAACGCCTCCCCTACGATAATGCCAAAAACAAACATATAATCGGTCATAGGCGGAGCCTATCCGAAACTTTGCACTCTGCACTTTGAACTTTGCACTCAAAAAAGTCATAGGCGGAGCCTATCCGAAATTTTTCATTCTTCATTATTAATTAGTCATTCGATTTTGTCATTCTGACTGCAAAAAACGGCAGGATTTCTCCCGCCGTTGAATTTATTTTTATTTCTGCGAGCCTGTGGGGTTCTTGATACTGTAGCCCACATTGACAAGGTGGTCGGCAACTCTTTCAAGACCGAGCACCACTGACGAATAATACGGGCTCACATCCACATTGCAGTTGCCCTCGGCAAGGCGTTCAAAATGGTTTGCGATAAGCTCCTGCTTCCTGACATCCACGCCCTCTTCAAGAGCCGTCAGCTCAGGCAGGCGTTCCTTGTTCATATTTTCAAACGCATCCTTTGAGATATCAAACATCTGCATGATGCTCTCTCGCATACCCTTAATTTCGTTTTTCGCATTCTCTGAAAACGAAATCTTTTTGCCTATCATTTCAATGCCGATTTCGTGGAAATTCTCGGCATGGTCGCCTATTCTTTCAAGGTCGTTGAGCACATGGAAATATGAGCCGATAACCTTTTCGTCGCTCTGTTCAAGATTAACCGACAGCTTGATGAGGAATTTTGTGAGTGCGCTGTTGGTGAAGTCGATAATCTCTTCATTTTTCGCAACCTTTTCGCTCTGAGCCGCAGAGCCCGTATCCATTGCGGAGAAGGAAAGATTTATATTCTCCTCAACCAATCCGAGCATATAATCCATCTCTTTTTTGACCTGCATAAGGGCAACCTGAGGCATGGATAAAAGTCTGTCGTCAACATAGCGGAGTGAAAGCGAATCCTTCTCTTCCGTTTTATCCTTGATGATAAGGCAGGAATACTTCACAAGCAGCTTCACAAACGGCAGCAGCAGAAGGGTTGTTGACACATTGAATATGACATGGAAGAGTGAAACACGCATCTGCAGCGACATCGGGTCGTCGCCCGGGAAGACGGACACAAGCAGATTGACCGCAGGCTCCCTGAAAAGCCAGATGAGAACCGCAAAAAGTGCGGTGCCCGTAACATTGAAGGTGAAGTGTATGAGAGCCACTCGCTTTGAGTTGGCATTTGCACCCACCGAGGCGAGCAACGCCGTAACGCAGGTGCCTATATTTGCGCCGAGAATGATAAACAGCGCAAGGTCGAGCGAGAGCACGCCCGTGCCCACCATTGTTATTACAACGCCCGTGGCAGCCGATGAGCTCTGAATGAGAGCGGTGAAAACAACGCCCGTAAGAATGAGAAGCAGAGGGTGGTCTATCGTTCTGAAAATGCCCGTGAACAGCTCCTCAACAAGAGGATTGCCGAACGCCTGCTCACTGCTCATAACATTAAGACCCACAAAGATAAGACCCAGACCGCTGCAAAGCGAGCCGGCAATTTTTATCTTCTCCTTTTTAAAGAAGCCCATCATTACGCCCGCAAAAGCAAGAAGATACATCGCCATGTTGAAATAATCGTTTTTCAGCGCAACGATCACACCCGTTACGGTTGTACCGATGTTGGCGCCCATGATAATCGGCGTTGCCTGCATGAGCGTCATAACGCCCGCATTAACAAGACCGATAACCATTACCGAGGTGGCAGACGAGCTCTGGATTATCGCCGTTACGCCCGCACCGATTCCCACGCCCGAAAAACGGTTGTTGCTTATTTTTTCAAGCAGCTTTTTCATTCCGCCGCCTGCGCTCTTTTCAAGAGCATCACCCATAAAATTCATGCCGACGATAAACACGCCGACGCCTGCCAACAGCCATATAAGGCTCTCAAGCAGCTGCATAATTTCATTTGATGAAAGCATATCCTTACTCCTGATTAATCATCTGAACGCATATTCATAAACCCTTGCCCATGACTGCACTCTGCGTGCATTCCACTTTTTGGGCATCATTGTGCACGCTGCGGAAACCTTGCCCATGCGCACACCGCAGGCAATAATCTTTTTGAGCAGCTCGGTATCGCTGAGCACCTGCTTTGCCTGATTGACCATTGCCTTGGGGTCGATTTTGATGTTTGAAATGCCTGTGAAATCGCCGCCTATGGTCATCATATCCTCGGTGAGAATTTCCTTTTCAAAAAGGTCATCAACCTCCGCCGCATTCAGTGAAAGAAGCAGAAGCTTCACACACGCAAGGGGTGCAAGCCCTGAACCGAGAGCCTTGTAGAAGCCCGTCTGATAGCCCCAGAGGGATTCCGCACTGAAGGAGCGGTTTTTATCTTTAATGATTGTCTGTGCAAGTATTTTTGAAGCCTTGAGGCTGTTTGCAATGCCCGAGCCGATGATGGGCACGGTCATGAATGCGCTGTCACCGATTGCGGCATAGCCGTCGGCAACCATGATTGAAAGCGGCTGGCGCACGGGGATTTCAACAAACTGACCGCCTCTTATAACCTCTTCGCCGAGCCTCGGATTTTCTTTGCGCAGAAGCTGAGTGAATTTTTCAACCTCTTCCATGCCGAAGCCTTCGAATCTGCCCATAAGCAAATCGGTGTGGTCATCCTCGGAGGCAATCCAGTTTATGCCGAGCTCGCCGCCCTTGAAGAGCATAACCTTGAATTTTGCGTCAACCTCTTCGTCACTCGCAACATTGAAAAATGCTCTGTAAATTGAAATTTTTTCGTTTCTTGCGGCATCCTTTTCAATGCCGAAGGAGTCGGGAAGATTGCGGCGCACGGGAGAATTGAGGCCGCAGGCATCTATAACAAGGTCACCGTAGATATCGCCCTGCTCCGTTTTAATGCCCACAACTCTGTTGCCAAGCACAATCGGACCTTCAACGGCGCATTCATAAACTATTTTCACGCCGCATTCAAGGGCATGATTTATGAAATGCTCATAGATATCCCTGCGCTCCATCTTGATTTCAAGATGCTCCTCGGGCACGTGCTGCCTGAGCGATTTTTGGCTTGTGGGACCGAAAAAGGTCATATCCTCTTTGTATTCGTATTTATCCTCGGGGGGCATACTCATGCCCGCAATGCCGAGTGCATCGGGTGCAAAAATATCGGTCCAGTCATAGCCTAAGGTGCCCTCTTTTTTCTTTTCATAAACGGTAACATCAAAGCCTGCCTGAGAAATCTGAGCCGCAGCGGCGATACCGCCGTGACCGAGACCCGCAACAATTATTTTTTTGCCCATACTCAACCTCCGATTTTATTTGTGATAAAGCTTTTTGGTCTGATATCTCGGCTCACAGGTGAGATTAATACCGATTTTTCTGTAAACATCTGAATCAACCTGCGAGAGAATAACCGTTGAATGCGCCTCGCAGCCCTTGAGAAGCTCAATTGCCTCAAGCGCCTTTTTGGCAACGGGATTGGTGTTTGCGCTCATTGAAAGTGCAATGAGAGTTTCGTCTGAATGCAGGCGGGGGTTATGTCCCTTAAGAATGCCCGTTTTGAGCTCCTGAATGGGCTCGATGATTGACGGAGCAATCATGAGAAGGTCGTCGGGCAGGCCCGCAACAGCCTTTGCCGCATTGAGAAGCGCCGCACTTGATGCACCGAGCAGATTTGAGGTTTTGCCCGTTACTATTCTGCCGTCGGGCAATTCAATCGCAACCGCAGGCTGACCCTCGGTCTCTTCGCTGCGGTTGAGGGCGGCGGCGATAACCCTTCTGTCATCAACGCTCACGCCCGCCTGATTCATCAGGCTCACGATTTTGTCAACCGCCTCCTGCTTGCCCCTGCCCATTCGCAGGTCACACATGGTGTTGAAATAGCGGCGTATAATCTCCTGCTTCGATGCTTCCTTCACCGCATCGTCATCGCAGATTGCATAGCCCGCCATGTTTACGCCCATATCGGTTGGTGATTTATAGGGGCTTACGCCCTCGATTCTTTCGAATATCGCATTAAGAACGGGGAACACCTCAACATCTCTGTTGTAGTTTACGGTGGTTTCGCCGTATGCCTCGAGATGATAAGGGTCAATCATGTTAACATCGTTGAGGTCTGCCGTTGCGGCTTCATATGCAAGGTTTACGGGGTGCTTAAGAGGCAGATTCCACACGGGGAAGGTCTCGAATTTTGCATAGCCCGCTTTATTGCCGCGCTGATTTTCGTGATAAAGCTGTGAAAGGCAGGTTGCCATTTTGCCGCTGCCGGGGCCGGGTGCCGTGATAACAACAAGGGGTCTTGTTGTTTCTATAAATTCGTTTTTGCCAAAGCCGTTTTCGCTCACGATATGAGATACATTATAAGGATAGCCTTCTATGGTGTAGTGGGTGAAAACCCTGATGCCGAGCTGCTCAAGCTTTGATTTGAACGCTGTAACTGCAGGCTGAGGCTTGAACTGAGAGAGCACAACACTGCCCACATAGAGGCCTGCGCCTCTGTAGGCATCGATAAGGCGGAGCACATCCGCATCATAGGTTATGCCGAGGTCACGGCGGATTTTGTTATTCTCAATATCTGCCGAGCTGATTACAATAACAACCTCAACCTTGTCTGAGAGGCTTTTAAGCATCTGCAGCTTGCTGTCGGGAGCGAAGCCGGGCAGCACTCTCGATGCGTGAAAATCGTCAAACAGCTTGCCGCCGAATTCAAGATAAAGCTTGCCGCCGAATTCGCTTATGCGCTTTCTGATTTCCTCTGACTGGCGGCTGATATACAGTGCATTGTCAAATCCTGTTTTTTTCAACTCAATTACACCCTTTCGCCCGTACGGGCAGTACCATATAATAACTATACTATTATATATCACACCTGACGGCAAATCAAGTGAAAAGATAAATTTTGTTTGTAAAATTTTGGTTCTTTAAGGAAAATATAAGCAGATAATGAAAGTTTTATTGTCAAATGTTGCAAATCGAAGCCCGTATAGTCGCCGTTTTCAACATTTTTCACAAAATTATGAAAGTTTGCAATTTTTTGTTGCATTTTTATGCGTATTGGTATAAAATAATCAGCATACATTATATAAAATGGTTTATAGAAGGAGTGTCATAAATGGATTACATCAAACACACCATTGAAGCCGTGGCAAAAAAACACGCAAGCGAGCCCGAATTCGTTCAGACCGTAACTGAGGTTTACGAATCAATCGCTCCCGTTGTTGCACAGCATCCCGAATACGAGAAGTGTGCTCTTCTTGAAAGAATGGCAGAGCCCGAAAGACAGATTTCGTTCCGTGTCACATGGGTTGACGACAACGGCAAGGTTCAGGTAAACACAGGCTACAGAGTTCAGTTCAACGGAGCTATCGGCCCCTACAAGGGCGGTCTTCGCTTCCACCCCTCGGTTTATATCGGCATCATGAAGTTCCTCGCATTTGAGCAGACCTTCAAAAACAGCCTCACAGGCCTCCCCATCGGCGGCGGCAAGGGCGGCTCCGATTTTGACCCCAGAGGCAAGAGCGATGCTGAAATCCTCCGTTTCTGCCAGGCATTTATGACAGAGCTTTACAGACATATCGGCCCCGATGTTGATGTGCCCGCAGGCGATATCGGCGTTGGCGGCAGAGAAATCGGCTACCTCTACGGTCAGTACAGACGCATCAGAGGCGCATTCGAAAACGGCGTACTCACAGGCAAGGGTCTTTCATACGGCGGCTCACTCATCAGACCCGAAGCTACAGGCTACGGCGCAACATACTATGCAGTTGAGATGCTCAAGCATTTCGGCGAAGAAATCAAGGGTAAGACCTTCGCACTCTCAGGCTTCGGCAATGTTGCATGGGGCGCAGCTGAAAAGATCACTCAGCTCGGCGGTAAGGTTGTTACAATCTCAGGCCCCGACGGCTATGTTTACGATGCAGACGGCATCAACACCCCCGAAAAGATTGCTTTCATGCTTGAAATGAGAGCTTCGGGCAGAGATAAGGTTCAGGACTATGCGGATAAGTTCGGTGCCGAATTCCACGCAGGCGAAAAGCCCTGGGGCGTTAAGGTTGATGTGGCAATGCCCTGCGCAACTCAGAACGAAATCAACATGGACGAAGCAAAGAAAATCGTTGCAAACGGCGTACCCTACTACATCGAGGTTGCAAATATGCCCACCACCAACGATGCTCTTGCATATCTTAAGGAAAACTGCAAGGCGGTTGCTCCCTCAAAGGCTGTTAACGCAGGCGGTGTTGCAGTTTCAGCTCTCGAAATGAGCCAGAACTCAATGAGATACAGCTGGACAGCAGAAGAGGTTGACGAAAAGCTCAAGCAGATTATGAAGAATATTCACGACAACTCGGCAAAGGCAGCAGAGCAGTACGGCCTCGGCTACGACCTCGTAGCAGGCGCAAACATCGCAGGCTTCATCAAGGTTGCGGATGCAATGATGGCTCAGGGTCTTATCTGATAACAAAAAGCATAAAAAGGGGCTGTGAATGCGGTCTTCCAATAAAACAGCATAAGCAGTTTTTAAACGGTATAACTTCGGTTATGCCGTTTCTTTTTGTGTGCATCTGCTGTAAAACTTATTTAATAATTCATTTGGTAATATGCCTGCATAGTTGTAGCTGATTATAACTTTCTGCACTCTTTTACCTGACGATTTATCAGGTTTTTGAACATAAACAGCTTTCACCATATCGTTGAGAATGGCAGGAGTCAGTTCTTCAATGCCGACATATTTCTTTGCTGTGCGGATAAACTTTTCAATGTTATCCGTTTTTTCTTGAATTTCCTGAATTTCTTTGTTTAACAACTCGATTTTTTCTTTTAGTTCGGTTTGCTCGGTTTCGTAATCATCAGAAAGCATTTTAAACCGTGTTTCTGAAAGATTACCGTTTACAAGGTCTTCGTAAACACGCTTGAATAATCGGTCAAGTTCGGAACAACGGTTTTCTGCCTTTTGAAGCAGTTTTCTTTTGGTATCAAGTTCTTTCTTTGTTTCGCTTGATTTCAATGCTCCAAGTGCTTCTTTGAATTCGTCTTCAAAAGCGGAAACACACAAACAGACAAGCTGAATGTTTTCAAGTGTTCCTTCTTCAAGAACAACCGCACGAATGAAATGTGACCCACAAGGATTATTGGGGTCTTTTCTGGAGTTGGAACAAACAAAATGGTCTTGCCTTGTTTCATAGTTGTTCATTGTGCAGTAATACATTTTACTGCCGCAATCGGCACATTTTGCAATTCCCGAAAACATATTTGTTTTGCCTGTCTTTGTTGGTCTGCGTTTGTTCTGTCGAAGTTCCTGTACTCTTTCAAAGGTTTCTTCATCAATGATTGCTTCGTGCGTGTTTCTGAAAACTTTCCACATTTCAGGTGGGTTTGCAATCTTCTTGTTGTTTTTGTAAGACTGTTTACGAGTTCTGAAATTCACCATATGACCTGCATATTCGTATTTTTCAAGAATACCCGAAACCGTGCGTGAGTGCCACCCATATGGATTTTCTGTCGGTTTGGTTGGAGAATTTACACCGATTTTATGCCAATGTACGGTTGGTGTTTCAATCTTATCTGCTTTCAGAATATTTGCAATTTGTGAAGGTCCGTAACCCTCCATGCAAAGATTAAAAATTCGTTTGACAACCTGTGCCGCTTCTTCATCAATAATCCAATGCTTTTTCGGATTTTCCGGATCTTTCAAATATCCGTACGGCGGAGTTGATGTAAGATATTCTCCTGATTCGCCTTTGTTTTTCTTGACGGCACGGATTTTCTTGCTTGTGTCCTTTACATAAAACTCATTGATTATGTTCAGAAATGGGGTGAAATCGTTATCTTGCTGATTATCGCTGTCAACACCGTTGTTGATTGCGATGAATCGGATGTTGTTGTTCGGGAATTTGACTTCCGTATACAATCCGACTTCAAGATAATTTCTGCCGATACGGGACATATCTTTTACGATAATCGTATCAACCTTGCCTTCATCAACAAGAGACATTAACTCCTGCCAAGCGGGTCTGTTAAAATTTGTTCCGGAATAGCCGTCGTCGGTGAAGTGACGAAGATTAGTGAAACCGTTTTCACGTGAGTACCTTTCGAGCATCGCCTTTTGATTTACAACCGAGTTACTATCACCTTGATTTTCATCATCTCTTGAAAGACGTTCATACAAGGCAGTAATTTTGTCAGACTGTCTTTTCATATTTTCCTCCTGTTCAGGCGGACAGTCTGCCAATACAGGATTGCTTGATTTCAATATATCATACATTGGTTAATTTTTCACCTCTTTTTCCAGATTATCGAGAAGTTTTTTCGTAAAACTTTTTTCACCGTCAAATTCAGCGACAAATACATAAGTGGTTTTGCCCGAATGAAATGTTACCGATATATTGGGTAACTCATTCGGTAACGGATTTTTTGCGACGATATTGCCGTTATCGTCAAAACGGATATTTTCATTTTTCATAAATTTATTACTCCTTTATTCAATATTTTGATTATGGATTTTGGTAGGTTTAATAATTTCACGGGACTGTTCTTGTTTCTGATATTTAACATTTGCAAGAACTTTTGAAATGATAAATTTTGCACGTTTGAGTTCTTCAAGGCTGCCGTAGTTGCTTTCGATTAAAGCTTCATCGGCAGCTTTTTCTGTTTGCAATTTTTCGAGTTCGGCTTTCAGAGATTTGGTTGTTGCGTTCGGGTTTTCATCAACCCATCGCTTTGCCCGGTAGAATGAATTTAACTCCTTGCTGTGTTCGGTTTTGAACTTATCTCTGCCGAATTTCTTTTTGCTGTATTCGTCTGCTACGGATTTGAATTTTT
>JAFQON010000038.1 GCA_017403185.1 Clostridia bacterium | reverse complement strand
CTTAATTCAAGAATTTCTTTCTCATAATCTTTTATGTGCCGATAGCTTCGGGGCATAACAAAACCTCCTATGGTAGTTTCTTTAATTCTACCATAGGAGGCTCTTTTTTTTCATTGTCCGTTTTTACTGGACCTGTTCACACCTCTCTTTTTATCTTTTCAATAATTCTTTTTTCAAGCCTTGATATGTAACTTTGGGATATTCCGAGCGAATCGGCAACCTCTTTTTGAGTGTATTCCTTGCCGCCGCCTATGCCGAAGCGCATTGTCATTATCTGCCTTTCTCTTTTGCTGAGTGAATTGACGGCCTTATAAAGTCGTGAACGCTCATCGTCCTCTTCAAGGTCACGGTAAACATCATCGGGCTCGCTGCCGAGCACATCCGACAGCAGCAGCTCATTGCCGTCCCAATCAACATTCAGCGGCTCAAAATATGACACCTCAGCCTTCATTGAATTTGTTTTTCTCAGATACATCAGAATTTCGTTTTCAATGCAGCGTGAAGCGTAGGTTGCAAGCTTTATATTTTTTGAAAGGCGGAATGTGTTGACCGCTTTTATAAGCCCCAGAGTGCCGATTGAGATTAAATCCTCAATGGGAATTCCCGTGTTTTCAAATTTCTTTGCAATATATACAACGAGCCTGAGGTTATGAACAATAATTTCTTCCCTCGCTTCTTTATCGCCGTTTTCGAGCTTCTGAAGGCAGTCAAGCTCTTTTTTTGCGGGCAGGGGAGGCGGAAGTGTGTCGGGGCCGTTTATATAGTCAACCTCTGTATCGAAAAGCTTTGTTTTCAGCCTGAAAATTATATTCTCTATATATTTGGTAAGTTTTAGCTTCATTTTACGGATATACCCCCTTTAATCTGATTGCCGATTGCGTCAAAAAAAGGTGTTCCTATAAGTGCGGAGTATCCGCCCGAAACAATTTTTTTCTCAGTAACCGCTATGTAAATTTCTTTGACTTCAAGCCAGCTTCCCTCTGTCATCACTTCCGCTTTATCTGCCATAAAAGCAGGCAAAGCACCGCCGCTGTGAATGGTTGAAAACGGTATCAGTCTGAAGTTTTTCATATCCGTCAGCTCACTGTTGCCGTATATTTTTTTTACAAAATCATTCTCTGCGATTATTGCGGGTTTGCCCGAAAAACAGTCACAAAGGTTGTTACCCGAATCAAAAAGAGCCTTGCCCTCAACTGATCTTTCTCCGTAGGTTATCCGTATAGGGTATATACTTTTTTGCGGAATTCTGCTTTTGGTGAAGCGTGAAATCAGGCTCAGTATGGCGTAGCACGCAACTGCACTGACGGTGAGTGTAAAAATGTCAATATCAAAATATGCAACGCCGTTTTTATAAATCGCCGAATTCGGCATAACAGTGAAATGGAGCGCAAGCATAATTCCCGCAAACGCAAAATTTGAAAGAAAAAATGCACCGCAGCATTTGAGAAAAGCTTTCAGATTTTTTGCCCCGAATGCGATAAAAACAATTGTTGTCAGAAAAACTGTTTTTATAATCATATTAAGCCATACGGGTATATTTTCAATAAAAATCACAAGTGAAAATGCACCGCCTGCAGCAGAAGCGAAAAGAAAGCGCACGGCTTTGAATTGGCTGCCGGATAACGCTGCACTTGCCCTGAGCATCAGATAATTAACTATTATATTTACTATAACGAGAATATCCGCATAAATAACTGTTTTCAGAATTATCCCTCCGTGTTCATCTGTGATTATACCTCATTTCTCTTTATGAATTTTGTCGCTTGGAGTAAGAAAATAAAACTTTTCTATTGAATATTTAAAACCGAGGGTATATAATAATTCCGACATTTTAAAAGGGATGATTTGCAAATGAAAAAATATCTTTTTGACACACATATTCACACAAAAGAGGCAAGCTCATGCAGCAGAGTGTGGGCTGCTGATATTGTAAACAGATATAAGGAGCTCGGCTATGACGGGCTGATTATAACTGACCATTTCAGTGCTTCACAGTTCAAAAGGCACGGTGAAACATATGCGGAGCAGGTGCAGAAATATCTTTCGGGCTACAAAGCGGCAAAAGAGTTTGAAACTGAGGATTTTCATATAATTCTCGGTATGGAGCTCCGCTTTCTTGAGAATGATAACGATTATCTTGTTTATGGCTTCGATGAGGATTTTGTGATTAATAATGATTTGACACGATACAACGATCCCGAGGAATTCAGACCGGTTATTGAAGCAAACAATCTTATAATGTTCCAGGCGCATCCGTTCAGAATAGGTATGACGGTTGTTGACCCGGAATTGCTTGACGGTGTTGAGGTGTATAACGGCCACGGCGACCATGATTCGAGGAATGATATTGCTTTGAAATGGGCAGAAAAGCACGGACTGCGTAAGCTTTCGGGTTCAGATTTTCACGGTAATCTTTCACTTGAACCGGGTGGAGTATATTTTGAAGAATATCTCACCGATTCAAAGCAGGTTGCAGAAGCCTTGAGAAGCGGCAAATATACACTTAAAGTTTATACCGAATAATTATGTAAAGGCGGTTTTTTTAACCGCCTGTTTTAAAACAGTTGATTTTTACCCGCCTCAAGCTTGCTGACAAGCCTGTTCATTTCCTGCTTTGAGCGCACGGAGCGTGAAAGCTCTATAACCCTTTTCTTTTCGTTTTCGTTAAGCAAAGAGAAGGTGTTCATTGCTTTTTCATTTCTTGTCAGAGCCATTCCGAAGCCCTGAGGCATACCGTTCATATCATTCATTTTTACCACCTCATGTATATTTTTTGCCTTAGCGTTTTTATTATACCTTTTCTGTCTTGTATTTATTTGTCAGCTGTGATATAATAACAAAAGCTATTTTATAAAGAGGAGAAAATAAATGAGATACAGAGAAATGGGGAAGACGGGTGTTGAGGTTTCGGTGCTCGGCTTCGGCTGCATGAGATTTCCCACCGTTGAAGGTGACGACAGTAAAATTGATGAGGCAAAGTCCGTTGAAATGCTTCGCCATGCGATAGACAGCGGCGTGAACTATCTTGATACCGCTTTTTTCTATCACGGAGGAAGCAGCGAAAGACTTGTAGGCAAAGCATTAAAAGACGGCTACCGTGATTTGGTTTATCTTGCCACGAAGCTCCCTCTCGGTGAAGTGAAATGCGAAGAGGATGTTGAAAGAATTTTCAACGAGCAGCTCGAAAAGCTTGATGTTGAATATATAGATTTTTATTTGCTTCATGCAGTCAATAATGATTCGTGGGATAATGTTGTTGTTAAATATGATGTTCTTCCGAAACTCGAGAAACTTAAGGAACAGGGGAAAATAAAGCATCTCGGTTTTTCGTTCCATGATGATTTATGGGTGTTCAAAAAAATAATTGATGCCTATGACGGCTTTGAATTCTGCCAGATTCAGCTTAACTACATAGATGTTGACTATCAGGCGGGGCTTGAAGGGCTTGAGTATGCAGCTTCGAAGGGTCTTGGAGTCATAGTGATGGAGCCTCTTCTCGGCGGTAAGCTTGCAAATCCTGAAAAGAGCGTAAAAGCAAAGCTTTCATGTGAAAAAACACCCGTTGAATGGGCGCTTGATTTTCTGTGGAACAGGCCTGAGGTATCAATGCTTCTCAGCGGCATGGGCAGCATGCAGATGGTGAATGATAACCTTTCATATGCCGATAAAGCTGTTGCGGGTATGCTTACGCAGGAAAACCTTGAAATGCTTTCAGAAGCAAAAAAATCTTTTGATGAGTTGAATCTCGTTCCGTGCACAGGCTGTGAATACTGTATGCCGTGCCCTGAAGGGGTTGAAATTCCGAAAGTTTTCTCGGCTTACAACAAAATAACCGAAGGCGGCAGAAGGCTTGTTAAAGAGATTTTTCCCGATATCGAGTCAAATGCGTCTCTTTGCCAAAAGTGCGGCAAGTGCGAGTCTGCTTGTCCTCAGCACATAAAGATTGCAGATACATTAAGAAAAGTCAGAAACAGTTTTTAACTTAAGAAGGTGAGCTTATGAAAATCCTTTTTCAGGGCGATTCAATAACGGATGCAGACAGAGATCGCTCAGATTATCATAATTTGGGTGAAGGTTATCCGTTCTATGCCGCGAAATTCATAAAAGAAGAGAATCCGGATATGGATTTTGAATTTATTAATCTTGGTATAAGCGGCAATCAGACCAAGGATCTTGTTGACAGACTTCAGAGTGATTTTATAGATATTCAGCCTGATTTGGTTTCAATTCATATCGGCGTTAACGATACATGGCACAGGGCATCAAACCGTGCATGGCTCGGCAATGATATCTTTGAAGCGAATTATCGTAAGGTGCTCAGTGAAATAAAAGAAAAGACAAATGCAAAAATCCTTATGATTGAGCAGTTTCTTCTCCCTGCGCCCGATAAAGAGTATTTCAGGGTCGATCTCAACGGTAAAATTGATGTTGAACGCAGGCTTGCAAGGGAGTTTGCTGATTATTATATTCCCCTTGACGGTATTATGGCTCAGGCGTGTGTAGGCACTGATTACAATCATTGGTCGGCAGATGGCGTTCATCCCAATGAAAACGGCTCGGAATTTATCGGCAGGGTGTACGCTGATGCGTTTAAAAAGATAACGGAAAAGCAAGGCGGATAAAGTGAAGGGCGTAAAAGGAATATTCAATTATATTTTTGTTGACGGACTTTCGGGCATGGCTCTCGGTTTGTTTGCAACTCTTATAACAGGAACGATTCTTGAGCAGATAGGCGGCTTTGTGCCCGGTGCTGCAGGCACATACATTGTAATGATTGCTGCCGTTGCCAAATCGCTAACCGGTGCAGGCATCGGCACGGGCATGGCTTTTAAATATAAGGCGGCGCCGCTCACGGGAGTTTCTGCCGCAGTTGCAGGCATGGTCGGTGCATTTGCATCAAAGCTTTTGGCGGGTGCGGTTATAGCCGATGCAGGTATGCTTTATTCCGGTCCCGGCGACCCGCTTGCAGCATTTATAGCAGCATTTTTTGCAATTCAGGCAGGCAGCATTGTAAGCGGTAAAACAAAGCTTGACATTCTTCTCACTCCTGCAGTTTCGATTATTGCGGGCTGTGCAGCAGGCATATTTATAGGTCCTCCCGCATCAAGGGTGACAACATATATCGGCGAGGTTATCTCGTGGGGTATGGAGCGTCAGCCTGTTGTTATGGGTATCGTTGTTTCTGTTGTTATGGGCATATGTCTTACGCTTCCCGTAAGCTCTGCGGCAATAGGGATTATTCTCGGACTTTCGGGTGTTGCGGGCGGCGCAGCGGTTGTCGGCTGCAGTGCACAGATGGTAGGTTTTGCGGTTGCAAGCTACCGTGAAAACAAGTTCGGCGGTCTGCTTGCTCAGGGCGTAGGCACCTCGATGCTTCAGATGCCAAACATAGTAAAGCGGCCGCAGATATGGATTCCGCCCATAATCACAAGTGCAATTCTCGGTCCTATATCATCTGCTGTTTTAAAAATGGAATGTTATGCTTCGGGCTCGGGAATGGGTACTTCGGGGCTTGTTGGTCAGTTTATGACTTATGATGCAATGACGGATTCGGGAATGCACCCTGCACTCGTTGTGATTGAAATACTTGTTATGCACTTTGTTGCACCTGCGCTCATTACTCTCGCAATTTCTGAATTTATGAGAAAAAAGAAGTGGATAAGCTTCGGTGATATGAAGCTTGAAAATAATTAAAAAATAATTTTGGAGGTTATATTATGGCAAAAAAATTAACGGCAATTATTCTTACTGTTTCACTCCTGCTTACGGCTTTTGCGATTCCTTCCTCAGCTGCAACAGAAGTGACATCATCCACCGAGCGCGGCTTCTACCGCTTTGTTGACGGATTGCTTGACGGCCTTGTTTCAGGCATCGCAGCACTCATTTTTGAACCCAAGGATTGGGTTGACAAGGATGATTATGTATCTGAAAACTTCTATGAAGGTTACGACGCAAAAGATTTCCTTGATGAACCCGCAGAGGATGCTGCATGGTCTCTCGGCTATTCAAACGCATCCCTTCTCACAGGCAAAGAGCTTGAAGAGGAGCACTATGTCGGCGGCAGCCTTTCGGTTACAAAGAAGCTTGCTGACGAAGTAAGAGATGACCAGAAGGTCAGAACAATAGCAATTTCTGACGGCAGAGGAATCAGCATTTTTGCTGTTCTTGATTCCTTCGGTCTTGCCAACAATGAAGTAAGAGTTATCAGAGAAAAATTCCAGGCATATGCAGATGCAAACAATCTTGAAATCACAAGCATCAACATTTCATGCCTTCATCAGCACAGCTGCGTTGATACCTTCGGTCTTAACGGCGATATTATCAGCGCACTCTTCACATCATCAATAAAGAATCTTTTCGGCATTGAGGTTCCCAGCGGTAAGAACAAGAACTATATGGAAAACCTCTACAAAGTAACCGTTCAGTCAATGGTTGATGCCGTTAAGGATATGAAGGAAGGCGACCTTTACTACGGCAGCGTTGATATGTCTGAGTATATCAGAGACAAGCGTGATCCTCAGGTGTTTGACGGTGAGCTTAACAGACTTCGTTTTGTTCCCCATGCAGAAGGCGAGAGGGAAACATGGCTCCTCAATCTTCCCGTTCATTGTGTAGGTAACGGTGCTGCAGGCACTCTTCTTACAGGCGACTATCCCTATTTTATTGAAAAATACCTTAACGAAGAAGAGAACGCAAACTTCATTCAGATTCTCGGCGCAGAGCTTGCAATAACATCGCTGTATCCCGAAGTTCTCGACACAGACCCCGAACTTGTGAAAGAATACGATGAAGGCTATGCCCGTATGGCAGCATACGGTGAGCTTCTCGGCAAGCTTGCCGCATCAATTGCAAACGATGAGGTCGTATCACCCATTCTTAATATCAGCTTTACCGAAGTTTTCGTTCCCATTGAAAACAGCATTTTCAAGCTTGCTGCAAAGGGCGGACTTCTTACAAACACCGTTATCAGAGACGGTCTTGCATACGAGACCGTTACCGAGGTCGGTTATGCCGAATTCGGAACAAACCTTGCCATCGCAATTATTCCCGGTGAGCTTGCTCCCGAAATCGCTTACGGCGGCGCAGTTTCCGCAGAGGATTCATGGGACGGCACAACATGGAATTACAGTGCATTTGCCGACATAACTGACAGAAGAGTTATCGTGTTCGGTATCACAAATGACCAGATAGGTTATATGATGACTTCAAATGACTGGCGTTCATACCTTACTGAAAATGAAGAGATTGTTTCAACCGGTCCCGACGCAGGCGCAATTATTGCTGAAGCATATCTTTCACTTTACGACGAAATCAACTGATAAAAAGGGGCTGTGTAAAAGCAGCCCCTTGAGTTACTTCACTGAAAGTTAACGCTGTGTGCATTGATTTGATAAAAAAGATACATTATAATTAACAGAAGAATCCGACAAAGGCGGTGATTGTTTGGGGAAGAAATCAACAATTAAATATGCTCTCAAAGAAACCGATTTTTTACTCTTTATCACTTGCGTGCTGACAACCGCATTCGGAGCACTCATGGTTTCAAGTGCAACAAGAAACGATGCAATCGAAGCGGGCGATCTTATAAGCCGTGAATGTCTGATTATGATTCTTGCGGCAGGTGTGGGTATTGTTGCCTGTATTTTTATATCATTTCTCGATTACGATGCAATAGTGGGTCTTGCTCCGTTTATCGGCGGATTTTGCATTCTTTTGCTTTTGTCGCTGTTTATTTTCGGCGAAGGAACGGAGGACAGACCGGAAGCGATTTGTTGGATTCCGATTATAAAAACAGAAAGCTTTTCTGTTAAATTTCAGCCTTCGGAGCTCGTTAAGATCGGGTTTATGGTAACATTTACCGCTCATATTGAAGCGGTAAAAGACAATATCAACAGCCTCAAAAATGTTATATTTCTGGCTGTTCACGCTTTGATTCCCATTGGCATAATCATTCTTACCGATGACCTCGGTTCAGCAATAGTTTTTGCAATTATGTTTGTGGGCATGATGTTTGTGGCGGGTGTCAGGCTGCGTTACTTTGCCGTTGCAGCCGGTGCCGTTGTTGCGATGATGCCGCTTTTGTGGACAAAATTTCTTGCAGCATTTCATAAAAGAAGAATTCTTGCAATTTATTACCCGTCTGCACTCAGCGATGAGGTATACAGAGATGTTGTCTATCAGCAGCAAAGAGGTCTCAATGCGATAGGCTCCGGTCAGTTCTGGGGCGACGGACTGTTCAAAGGCACTTATACTCAGTCTGCAGCGGGTGTTCCCGTTAATGAGAGTGATATGGTTTTTACGGTTGTGGGCGAAGAGCTTGGTTTTGCGGGCTGTATTGCACTTCTTGCAGTTCTTGCTTTTATTGTTGCAAAAATCGTATCGGTAGGCAAAAAATCAAGAAATCTTACGGGCAGTATGCTTTGCTTCGGAGCGGCATTTATG
The DNA here is from genome assembly GCA_017403185.1 of Clostridia bacterium. Lineage (GTDB taxonomy): Bacteria > Bacillota > Clostridia > Oscillospirales > Acutalibacteraceae > CAG-177. The sequence goes on along the minus strand of JAFQON010000038.1, from coordinate 87,558 downwards.
ATAGGCGCACAGACGATTATAAACATAGGAATGTGCCTTATGCTTTTGCCGAGTATCGGTATTACTCTGCCGTTTATGAGTGCAGGAGGTTCTTCGAATCTTTGCATATATTTTGCAATCGGAATTGTCATGAGCGTTTATCGCTTTAACCGCAACAGAAGTCCGGTGAATTTCAGGCTGACTCATGTCAGCACACCGTTTGCGGAAACATGAATATAATCAACAAATCGGGGATGAATAATTGTAATTCATCTCCGGTTTTTTGTTTGATTAAAGTATTGCATAATGTTGCTAATTTTCTTGACAAATAACCAAATATAGTATAAAATTATAACAACTATGGATTATTTGGTGAAATGGAATAGTTTATATAATACAGAATGGAGTGGATTCTAAAAGTGAGTGAGAATATTATTCAGTTTGTCACTGCAGCTTGCAACGGTGACACAGACGCAATGGCCAAGCTCTACTCAAAAACTTTGAAAGCATCCTATTTCCTTGCATCAACCCTTTGCGGTAATAAGCAGGAGGCTGCGGAAATAACAAAAAAAGCTTATGCAAGAGCTTTTTGCAATATTGATAAACTGAAAAAACCCGAAGCATTTGAAATCTGGATGAAGCAGAATGTGGCAGCGGCTTACAGAGAAAGCCATAAGTTCGTTTTTTCGGATGCCGATGCAGGTGCGGTTGAGAATTCAGCCGAGTTTCTTCCCGAAACGGTTCTTATGAGTGATGAGCTCAGCAAAAAGGTTATTGATGCAGTAACAGCTCTCAGACCCGAGCTCAAAACAGCACTCGTGCTTTACTATAATAACGGTATGCCCGTTCAGGTGCTTGCAAAATTCCTCGGTGTATCCGAGAGTACGGCAAATGCTCTTCTCGGCAAGGCAAGAAGCAGTGTTCTTGCAACTTCAGGTGTTGTTTCATCCTCCGAATCGGCAGAGGGGGCACTTCCCGTTATTACAAGACTTTTTCAGCAGAAAGCAACCGAGGCAGCTATAGACAACTTTGATGTAAGGGATATATTTGTTTTTGCCATTGAGGCGTATATGGCTGCAAAGCCCGTAAAGCCTGCAGAAGAAGCTCCTGACGAGTCTGAGCCTTCAGAAGCTCAGCAGCCTGAAGAGAAGGAAAAGGCTTCCGTTGAGCAGGATATTCAGCCCGAAGAGCCTTCAGAAGCGAAAGAAAAAGCAGTTACAGAGGCTGAAGCCGAAACTGCAGATCAAGAAGAAAAAACCGACCATGAACAGGCTGAAAAAGAGCCTGACGAAGATCAGCTTCCCGATAATGTTGTGATGTTCAAGCAGCGTATAAGCAGTATTCTTGACGGTCAGCAGAGCGAACCTGCTTCCGATGATATTTCTTCTGTTTCATCTGAACCTGATTTCAGGCATAATGAAGAAATCAATACCGATTTGCCCGAAAACCCTGTTTCGTCAGGGGTTACGGATTCGGAGCTTGAAGAATTCGGCGGAATTTCCGTTTCTAAGCCCAAGCAGGAGGAAACTTCGGATATTCCCAAGCCCATTCCTTATGATACACCAAAGAAAAAGACTCCCGAAAAGAAAAAGGGAAATATAAAGCTTGAACCTAAAATGATTATTATAGCTGCTGTTGCGGCAGTTGCCGTAATTGCTCTTGCCATTTTTGGCATTGCCAAGCTCACGGGCGGCTCCGGTTCAGGCGATGCACAGGGAGAAACCGATTATTCATGGGTTGCAGGCGGATTCTCAGAGTGTGTTGAAATCGGCTATCTTGATGAAGAATCGGCATACTTTAAATCTGTTACAACCGGCAAGTACGGTCTTATGGACTATCAGGGCAATGTTATTCTTCAGCCCAACTATGACGGCTTTGTCCGTTGCAGCAGCGGAAGAGAATATGATGATTCTGACAGTTATCACAGCCTTGTTATTTTGGGTAATGAGAGATATGAGCTTACAAATGTTAACGGAAAGGTTTCGATTTCTGCAAATGCTCATCTTTCACACTCCATTTCCACTGCAGAGCTTGAAGATACATCATATGAAGAGCGTGACCGCTATTTCGAGGGCTATGCAGCAGCCAGAAAGAACGATAAGTGGGGCTATGTAAGCCAGGAGAAAGACAAAAAGGTTATTCCTTATGAATACGAGGCGGTAAATGAGCTTGCAGACGGCGAAACCTCCGCTTGCGATTATTGCCGTCCCGTAACTGCGGAAGGTCTTATTCCCGTTAAAAAAGACGGTAAAATGGGTATAATAAACCTTGATAATGATGTGGTTGTACCGTTTGAATACAGCAACATTATGCCCGGCAGCAACGGTGTGTTCATCGCTTGCAAGGACGGCATCTGGGGCGTTATCCTTACAGGGGATGCAATGACAAACTTCAGCGGAGTTAAATTCTCTGTTGAAACTCTTCCTGCCGATGTATCATCCGTTGACGATGCAAATGCTCTCGGCAAGTATGAGGTCACTTCGGAGGATGGAGTAAATGTCAGAGAGGGTGTCGGCACCGACTATGATGTTATCGGTGAAATCGACTTTGGTGATGTGGTAATCGGTTATGAAACCGATACTGCCGACAACGGCAAAAAATGGATTAAAATCAAGCTTAACGGCGAATACGGCTGGGTTTCGATGAGCAATCTTGAACCCGTGGAATAAGCATAAATACCTTTACGGCAGTTGCATGACAATTGCCGTAAAGGTTTAAAAAGTGGTGCAGCAGTACAATTTGGGTGGTACCGCGGCAAAAGCCGTCCCATTGCCGAATTGTGATTCTGCATCTTTTTTATTATATTAATTGGAAAAATACGGGACAAAAGTCCCTTAGGAGGAAATATAACTATGAGATGGACGGGACTCAACGAATTAAGAGAAAAATATCTCGCATTTTTTGAATCCAAGGAGCATCTGAGATTGCCGAGCTTCTCTCTTGTTCCCCAGGGAGACAAGAGCATCCTGCTTATAAACGCAGGTATGACTCCGATGAAAAAGTATTTTACGGGTGAGGTGACTCCTCCCAAAAAGAGAGTTACAACCTGCCAGAAGTGTATCCGTACACCCGATATTGAAAATGTAGGAAAAACCGCACGCCACGGCACATATTTTGAAATGCTCGGCAACTTCTCGTTCGGCGATTATTTCAAGCACGAAGCAACGGCATGGGCATGGGAATTTTTCACAAAGGTTCTTGAAATCCCCGAGGAGCTTCTGTATGTCAGCGTTTATATTGAGGATGACGAAGCATATGATATCTGGACCAAGGAGGTAGGCGTTGACCCTTCTCATATGGTCCGTTTCGGCAAGGAAGATAATTTTTGGGAGCATGGTGCAGGTCCCTGCGGCCCTTGTTCGGAAATTTATTTTGACAGAGGTCCTTCAAAGGGATGCGGCAGCCCCGATTGTAAGGTCGGCTGCGAATGTGACAGATTCATTGAAGTATGGAATCTTGTTTTTACACAGTTTGAAAACGACGGCAAAAACAACTATACCCGTCTGGCAAACCCCAATATCGATACGGGTATGGGTCTTGAAAGACTTGCTTGTGTTATGCAGGATGTTGATAATCTTTTTGAGGTTGACACTGTGCGTAACATTATGAAGCACATTATGGAAATCGCAAAGCTCAATTACCACGATGACGAAAAGAAGGATGTTTCGCTTCGTGTTATCACAGACCATATCAGAAGCACAACATTTATGGTTGGTGACGGTGTTCTTCCCTCAAACAGCGGCAGAGGATATGTCCTCAGAAGACTTCTCAGAAGAGCTGCACGCCACGGCAGACTTATCGGCATTGACAGACCCTTCCTTGCAGAGGTTTGTGATACTGTTATTGCTGAAAATGCAAATGCGTATCCCAACCTTGCGGAAAAAAGTGATTATATCAAGAAAGTTATTTCAACCGAAGAAGAGAGCTTCTATAAAACAATCGATTCAGGTCTCGGCCTGCTTAATCAGATGATGGAAAAAGCCGAAAACGGCGTACTTTCGGGTGAAGATGCGTTCAAGCTTCAGGATACCTTCGGTTTCCCCATTGACCTTACAAAAGAAATTGCAAACGAAAGAAATATTACCGTTGACGAGGAAAAATTCCGTCAGCTTGTTGAAGAGGCAAGGCTCAGAGCAAAGAGTGTAAAGGGCAATGCTGCAGATTCAGACTGGAGAAATAACGGTGTTTCGTTCAAGAATATTGCCAAAACCGAGTTTACCGGTTACACGGAAAACGGCACGGAAGGCACAATTCTCGCTCTTGTTTCTGACGGCGAAAGAAAGGACTTCATCAATGACGGTGACAGTGCGGTTGTTGTTCTTGACAAAACATCCTTCTATGCCGAAAGCGGCGGTCAGGTCGGAGATACCGGTGTAATCAGAATAGGTGAAAGTGTTTTTGATGTTACAAACACAACCAAAGATCCCGACGGCGTATTTCTTCATCACGGAATTCTTACAGGTGACGGTATAAAGGTCGGCGATGCTGCCGTAACAGAGTATAACGAAGAAGCAAAAGCAGCAATAAGAAGAAATCATACCGCAGCCCATCTTCTTCAGGCTGCACTCAGAGAAACACTCGGCTCACATGTTGAGCAGGCGGGTCAGCTTGTCAATGCTGATGCAATGAGATTTGACTTTACTCATTTTTCCGCTCTCACCAACGAGGAGCTTGCTGTTGTTGAAAATAAAGTTAGTCAAATCATTCTTTCCGCACTTGAAGTAACGAGTATTGAAATGCCCATCGAAGAGGCTAAAAAGCTTGGTGCAATGGCACTTTTCGGAGAGAAATACGGTGATGTCGTAAGAGTTGTAAGAGCTGGCGATTTTTCAACCGAGCTTTGCGGAGGTACTCATGTTAACAACACAGGCAAGCTTGGTCTTTTCAAGATTATTTCGGAATCTTCAGTTGCAGCAGGCGTGCGCAGAATTGAGGCTGTAACCGGCTACGGAGTGCTTGAGTATATCGCAAAGAACAACGCTCTTATCAACGGTGCGGCGGCTGCAATGAAGCTTGCAAATGTCAGCGAGCTTGATAAGCGTGCAATTTCGCTTATGGCTGACCTTAAATCAAAGGATAAAGAAATTGAGCAGCTTCGTGCAGAGCTTTCACAGCTCAAGACGGGCGATCTTATGGGCAATGCTGTTGATGTTAACGGTGTAAGCCTTGTTGTGACAACCGTTGAGGGTGTTAATCCCGGGGACCTTCGCTCAATGTGCGATAAGGTTAAAGAGAATGATAATGCGGTTGCCGTTATCTGCGGCATAAACGGAGCGAGCGCAAACTTTGCGTGTGCCTGCGGCAAGGTTGCCGTTGCAAAGGGTGCACACGCAGGCAATATTGTTAAAGCTGTGTCAAAGCTTGCAGGCGGCTCGGGCGGCGGCAGACCCGACAGCGCAATGGCAGGCACAAAGGATGTTTCAAACATCGGTGCGGCTATGGCTGCCGTTTCCGATATAGTTAAGGAAATGATTAAATAACAAAGGAAGTGTTGGCATGGATTGCATTTTCTGCAAAATAATAAACGGTGAAATTCCTTCATCGATGGTTTATGAGGACGATAAGGTTGTTGCGTTCAATGATATCGAGCCTCAGGCACCCGTGCATATTCTTATAATTCCCAAGGAGCATATCAAATCTGCAGCAGAAATTGACGAAAGCAACAGCGCACTTATTGCTCATGTTTTTGAAGTTGCTGCAAAAATTGCAAAAGAAAAGAATCTTGACGGCTTCAGAATCGTCAATAACTGCGGCGACAGTGCGGGTCAGACGGTCAAGCACATTCATTTTCATCTTATGAGCGGCCGTGATTTCGGCTGGCCTGCAGGCTGATTCGGAGGGTAAGAAAATGGATAAATTTTATAAAGTTGATATTGCAGGTCTTGAAAGAGACCTGCTCAGATGCCCCATAAACGATAAGCTTGATATTGCTGCTTTTATTCTTTTCGGCGATGTTGAGGTTACGGTGCATTCGGCCGAAAAATTGCTTGAAAGGCTTCCTGAGTTTGATTATATAGTTACTCCTGAAGCCAAGAGCATTCCTCTCGCATACGAAATGTCTAGGCAGAGCGGTAAAAAGTATTTTGTTGCCCGCAAAAAGGCAAAGCTTTATATGAAGGAGCCTGTTTCTGTCAATGTGCGTTCCATCACAACCGAATCAATGCAGACTCTTATTATGGACAGCCTTGAGGGTGAGCAGATAAGAGGCAAAAAAGTGGTTATTCTTGATGATGTTATCAGCACGGGAGAGTCACTGAGGGCTGTTGAAGAGCTTTGCTCAAAATTTGATGCAAATGTTGTTGCAAAAGCCTGCGTGCTTGCAGAGGGCGATGCAGCAGAGCGTGACGATATCGTTTTTCTTGGTGTAATTCCTCTTATTGAGAAATAATATACAAAATATCAGTAAAAGGGTGTTGCTTTATGAAGCGTCCTTTTGCCGTGGTCGGCTTAACTCTTTTCTTTGTTACAGCCTTCTTTTTGGATTATGAAACCGGAGTGGCGGCAAGCGCTTTTGTGATGTTTGCCGTTTCTCTGGTTGTAAGTCTTTTATTCGGACAGATAAGAAAACATGGCTTTTTGCCTTTGTTTTTTGCATCATGTGCGGTGTCATGTGCTCTGCTTGTCGGTGTGACAAGTTTCGTTTATCTTCCTGTCATTTCATATGACGGCTCGATGAATTGCGCAATAAAAGCTGAGATTATCGGTTCACCTGAGTTCCGTTACGGCAATTGTTATATAAATTCCCGTGTTCTTTCGCTTAACGGGGAAGATGCAGATTTCAAAATCAGGCTTGTTTTCTCAACACCTCCCGATGCTGAGCCATATGATGTTGTTGAGGGCAGCTTTAATCTATATGCTCTCGGAGCATCTGATGAGAGCATTATGCAATCCTATAAATCACAGGGTGTTTTTCTTGGCGGATACCCCGTGAACGGTGTTTATTCCGTGATTGAAGTGGCTGAAAGTGAAAAGCCGTTTGCCAAGAAAATTCTTGACCTGAGAGAATCAATTAAAGGAGCGCTGTACCGTGCTTTTCCAGGCGATAGCGGCGGGCTTGCCGTTTCGCTTATTATCGGAGACCGTGACGGGTTATCCGATGAGATTTACGGCGACTTTAAAAAATTGGGCATATCACATATTATTTGTGTTTCCGGATTTCATCTTTCGCTCTGGTCAATGCTTATTCTGGATATTCTCAAAAAGACGGGCATGAAGCGGTGGCCTGCGGATATTCTTGCAGGCATCGGTGTGTTTATGCTGATGTCTGTTGCGGGTTTTACATATTCCGTTATCCGTGCAGGAGTTATGATGCTTGTCTTTTTGCTCAGTGATATATTTATGCGAAGGCGGGATTCGCTGAATTCTCTCGGCTTCGCTCTTGCGGTTATAATTCTAATTAACCCTTTTGCTGCGGGTTCTGTTTCACTTAAACTCTCAGCGCTTGCAACGCTCGGAATAATTCTTTACAATGAATATATTTCAAAGCGTTTAAACAGAATTATTTTTAAAATAAAACACAATATTATCCGTAAAGCGGCGTCGGGTGCGGTGTCATCTTTTATGATAACATTTTTTGCAACGGCATTTACTCTGCCTGTATCGCTCGCTCTTTACGGCAGCTTTAATTATATGTGCTTCCCGGCCAATATGCTCATTGTTCCTTTGGCGGGGTGTAGTATGGTTACCTGTTCTGTCGCTGCGCTTTTCGAAGCTTTTTTACCCTCAAGATACAATTTTATTGCTTATGCCGGCGACTTGATATTGAATATTATTATAAAAGCTTCGGATTATCTTGCCGATTATGATTTTTCGGTTTTCAGAATAAATGACGAAAAGGTTGTTATATTGCTTGGCGGCCTGTTTGTGTTCTGCCTTATGTCGGTTTTTGTTTCTTATTTCATAAAACCCGTTTACGGATGGACGAGCATACTTTGTGCCGTGATATTCACGGTTTCTATAGTTACATTTTCAAATTCGGAGAATAAAGAAACAAAAATCACCGCTGCGGATTGCGGCAACGGTATTTCCGTGCTCATAAGCTGCAACGGAGAAAATATGCTTGTCGGCTGCGGAGGAACGGATTTCTTTGGTTCAACCCGCATAAGTGAAGCCATTTCGGACTCCGGCAGCGGAATTGATGCTGCCGTTATTCCGAACTCAGACGAAAAATTCAGTGCCTATCTTTACAGGATTTTTGCTGAAAATAAACCCGAAAAGGTTTATTACGATTCCTTGCCCGAAGGTGTTGAGCTGCTGCTTTACGGCAGTGAAAAAGGCGGATTTTCAGAGCTTTCGGGAACTGAAAATATTCACGCTGAAGGTGTAGTAGTGAATGATTGCTGCTGTGTATATACACAGACAGATGACATTTCAGCGCTTATATGCTTCGACCCCTCCTTTGATTTTAACAGCCTTCCCGAACCTTTTAAAAACACGGATGTTATTATATCAAGAGGTAATTTTCCTGCCGGTTGTGAATATGACAGCGAAAGGCTTTATGTGTTGCTGTCAGAAGGGGTCAGGGCTGATATTATCAAAGAGAAATTAATGTTGAAGGGTGTACGGTGCGTTACAACAGGCAACGGTGATGTTGTTGTTCGTGCCGAGGACTCGAATGTAAGTGTAAATTCTTAATAGGAGTAGTTTTATGCCTGCTTTGAATGAATCCGCTTTAAAGGATAAACTCAAGGAAAATCCCGTCGGAGTTTATCTCATTTACGGCGAAGAAAGCTATCTCAAAAAAACATATACAGACAAAATCGTCTCCAAAACGGTTGATTCCGCTTTTGAGGACTTTAATTTTCATACCTTTGACGGCAAGGAGTGCACTCTTTCTGAGGTATATGAGAGCGCTGAGGCTGTTCCCATGATGGCTGAAACGAAATGCGTGCTCGTCAAAGATTTTCCGCTTGATACTCTTGATGAAAACGGGTTTGAACAGCTTGAAAGAGTGGTCAGGGAGAACCCCGATGACTGCGCTCTGATTTTTTCTTTTGTTGCATATGAACCCAAGGGGGCTAAATGGAATAAAGCTGTAAAGCTTTTTGAGAAATACGGTTATACCGTAAAGCTTGATAAAAAAACATCAATCGAGCTTGCAAAAATGCTTGAAAACGGTGCTAAAAGAAGGGGTAGACCTTTTGCTAAGGGAGTTGCGCAGTATCTTATTTCCTGTGTCGGCAGCGATTTGAATACGCTTCTTAACGAAACGGAAAAAGTTTGTGCGTATGCTCAGGGTGAAGAGGTTCTGAAAAGCGATGTTGATGCCGTATGTATCAAAAGCCTTGATGCAAAGGTTTTTGATATGATAAAAGACCTTACCTCGGGCAGGTTCGACAGTGCATTCCGTAAACTTTCTCTTCTGTTTGAGCAGAGGGAAGACGAGTTTCAGATTCTCGGTGCGCTGATTGCGCAGTATTCGGATATTTACAGGGCAAAAGCGGCGGTTAAATCGGGCGGAAGGGCTGAGATGATTGCCGGGTTTTATAACTATGCAGGCAAGGAATTCAGGTTATCAAATGCTGCAAGGAACGGCTCTTCGCTGTCTTTCGAAAACATCGGGGAGTGCATAGAAATACTTCTGCAGGCAGACACAACTCTGAAAAGCTCTGCACTGAACAAGCGCCTTGTTCTTGAACAGACGGTAGTTAAACTTGCAAGGGTAGGCAGATGATATGATAAAAATTAAACAAGCCGTTATTGTTGAAGGCAAATATGACAAAATAAAGCTTTCGGGAATTATTGATGCACCTATAATTCAGACTGACGGCTTCGGTATTTTCAAAGATAAAGAACTGCAGCTTATGATAAGAAAGCTTGCGGAAAAGAGAGGGATTCTTGTGCTTACGGACAGTGACTCCGCAGGCTTTAAAATCCGCTCGTTCATTGGTTCAACTGTGAATCAGAAGGATATTATCCATGCCTATATTCCCGATATTTTCGGTAAGGAAAGCCGCAAAACAGAGCCGTCCAAAGAGGGCAAAATCGGCGTTGAAGGCGTATCTGAGCAGGTGATAATGCAGGCACTTGCGAATGCAGGCGTGCTTTGTGAAAGTGCCTCCGAGCCTGAGCGTCCCATCACAAAGCTCGATTTGTATGAGCTTGGTTTTACCGGCGGTCCGGACAGCTCAAAAAAGCGTGCCGCATTGCTCAGATATTATTCCTTCCCGGAGCGTCTTTCGTCAAATTCGCTTGTAAAGGTGCTCAATTGCATAACAACCTACGAGCAATTCCTTAACGATGTAAAAGAAATTGAGGAGGAGATGCAGTAATGATAAGAATAGGTCATGGCTACGATGTGCACAAGCTTGTTGATAACAGAAAGCTTATTATCGGCGGGGTTGAAATTCCTCACGAAAAAGGTCTGCTCGGTCATTCCGATGCGGATGTGCTTCTTCATGCAATTGGTGATGCTCTTATGGGTGCAGCCGCACTCGGCGATATCGGCTGTATATTTCCCGACAATGACCCGAAATTTAAGGATGCGGACAGCCTTGAGCTTCTTAAAGAGGTTGTATCGCTTATAAATAACAAGGGTTTTTCCGTTGTGAATATCGACTGCACTCTGATTGCGCAAAGCCCTAAAATGCGTCCGTATATAGATGGAATGCGCAGCAATATTGCGGATGCCTGCGGCGTTGCTGTTGAGATGATAAGCGTTAAGGCAACAACAGAAGAGCATCTCGGCTTTACCGGCAGAGGAGAGGGTATTTCAGCTCACGCAGTGTGCCTGATACAAAGCGAAAATTAATTTTTTGTAAAGTTTCAAGATATTGTTTGCAACATCATATGCGTTATGGTATGATTTAATTATATATAAGAAGGGTTGGTTGGAGTAATGGCCGTTTTTGATAATTTTACGGAGTTTTTTTCAAGAATTCCGTCATTGAAACCGGGTTTGTCGGATTTTCTTGATGTATGTTTTGTGGCGTTTATTCTTTATAACGGAATAAAGCTTATTCGTGATACAAGAGCATTTCAGCTTGTTAAGGGCCTTATCTTTCTCGGATTTATTTATCTTGTTATCAATACCCTGAAAATGGAAGCAAGCTCATATATTTTCGAGTTTGTTTTCAAAAATATATTTATAATTCTTGTTATAATTTTTCAGCAGGAGATCAGACAGATTTTTGAAAAGGTCGGCACAAGCAAGCTGGCAAGCATAAGTCTTTTGTTGAAAGGCGGCAGTGAAGAAAAAAACAGAGTGGTTAATGAAGCTGTAATTGAGATTTCAAAAGCAGTTCAGCGCATGAGTGACAGCAAAACGGGCTCTCTGATTGTAATGGAAAAAGAGTTGCTTATAGGCGATGTGATTAAAACAGGCACATCGGTTGATGCTGTTGTTACCCATCAGCTCATCGGCAACATTTTCTTCCCGAATTCGCCCCTTCATGACGGTGCCGCAATTGTAAGAAACGGCAGGCTTCTTTGTGCAGGCTGTGTTTTACCTCTCACTAAGAGTGACAAAATTTCAAGTGATCTGGGTACAAGGCACAGGGCAGCTCTCGGAATGAGTGAACAGAGTGATGCCATAGTTGTTGTTACATCCGAGGAAACGGGAATAATTTCTGTTGCAGTCGGAGGAGAGCTTATACGCAATCTTACCGAAGCAGAGCTTCGCGAAAAACTTATTGACTACCTTATCGATGAAGGCGGCGAACATAAGATCAGGGGAGAAGGCGGAGTGTTAAATAAAATCTTCAAGGGGAAAAAGAAATGAAGAAGAAGCAAAGAATAAGTGACCTTTTTTATGACAACCGTTTTCTTCTTGTGTTTTCCGTGGTGGCAGCGATAGCGTTCTGGCTTGTCGTTGTTGTTGAATTCGGCGTTGAGGTTGAAAGGGAAATCAAAGGAGTTCCCATTTCGGTTGACTATGAAAAAATAAAAAATGATCTTGGGCTTGAAGCTTTTGGTCAGAAGGATTTTACCGTTGATATTACAGTCAGCGGCAAAAAGTATATCGTTGAAGCGGATGATATTATTGACGATTTTGAGGTAAGAGCAAACACGAGCTATGTTAACAGTGCAGGGGATAATTATCTTGCCGTTTCAGTTGAATCAAACAGTTCTCTTTATGAAATTGTTGAAAAATCAGATGATGAAATAAAGGTGTATTTTGATTATCCCGGCGCAAAAGAGGTGGCTGTGGAGCCTGAAGTGAATTTTGACGACAAGCCTGCAGCAGAGGGATACTGCATAGGCAGCTACCTTTTTCCTGAGTCAAATACCGTTAGAGTTACGGGGCCTGAAACCGAAATAAACAAAATTGAAAGAGTTGTTGCGAGAGCGAGTGTTGACGGTAAGCTTCGCAGGAACAAAACTGTTGAGGCAGAGCTTGTTGCACTTAATGAGGATGGGGAAACCGTAACATCATCCTATATTTCTTTTAATAGAAACAACAATGTGATCAGCCTTACAGTGCCTGTGTATAAGCTTGCTGAGCTTCCGTTGACCTGTGAATTCGTAAACAGACCTTCTGATTATGTGAACGATGAAAACCTGCCGTTTATTTATACCGTGAGCCCCGCTATAGCGCAGGTGGGAGTGCCCGAAAAGAAGCTTGAAAGCACAGATTCCCTTGTAATACGCACAGTTGATTTTTCGGAGCTTAAGGAAGGCGTTAATACCTTCAGGGTTAATGCTTCCGACATAACCAATGCAGTTGTTGTGGACGGTACGCAGGAGTTTATTGTAACCGTCACAGTGAACGGTATGGATTCAAAAACATTTAAACCAAGCACCGATTTAAACTATGTAAATGTTCCTGAAGGTCTGGAATATGAGCTTGTAAAGCTTGATTTTTCAGAAATTACGCTTGTCGGGCCCGCAGGCAGCATCGGCAGCCTGAAAGCTGAGGATATCGTTCTTGTAGCTGACATGAGTGATGTGCCTGCCGAAAGCAGCGGAAGCGTAACCGTTCCCGTAACACTTACCGATAATGACAGCTGGCTTTGCGGAGAATACACCGCAACGCTGCTTATATCATAATCGAAAATCAAGAACCTGTCATTCAACGGCAGGTTCTTTTTTATATTAATATAAAATTTATATATTTTTTATATATTTTATAAGTTTAGATATTGATTTATTAATAGTTACTGTGTTATAATATCTTGAAAAAATATTTTGTTGTAAGGAGAGGGTGAGATGAAAGCAAAGGCTGTGTTGTGCATTGCTGCCGTGCTTGCATTAAGTTTGATTTTTTCGTCATGCGATTCCGCTGAGATAATCCGCCCGGTTGAATCTCTTCTTTCACCTCCTCTTTATCACGAAGAATACGAAGAGCTTGTCGAGGCTTTTCGCGAAAGTGTAAGTAAGGATGTTGTGTTCTGTACTCCGCAGGAGGGTGAGCACCGCTCGGCAATCGTTGTTGAGGATATTGACTCTGACGGTGAAACCGAGGCGCTTATTTTCTACAGAGACAGTGCAGACAGCTCTGTTGCCAGAATGCACTATTTCAATGTTATCGACGGCGAATGGGTATCAAGAGGGGATTTTAACGGATACGGCAATGAGATAAAGAAAACGGTTATAACAGATATGGACGGCGACGGTAACAGTGAGCTTATCATTATTTGGAGCGTGTCCGGTGTTTCCTCGGGTAACATAATGTCTGTTTACAGAACTTCGTATGATTTTGATAATTACAAGGAAGTTTCCAACGAAATGTGCACCGTCTGCGAGGTGGCAGATATGGACGGCGATTCGAAAGAGGAAATTTTCTATATGAATCAGGTCACGGTTTCGGGCATATCACAAAGATATGCAAGAGCAATAAAGCTTTCGGGTGACGCCGTTGTACTTATGGGCGAAGCTAAAGTTGACCCCAATATCAGCAGCTACACCTCGGTTAAAACCGAAAAAGCATCGGGTGACTCGCCGTTGAAATTCTATGTGGATGCCCTCAAGGGTGAAAGTCAGATGATAACCGAGCTTGTATATTGGGATTCAGGTAAATCCGAGCTTTGTGCACCGTTTCTTGATGCTGAAACAATGTCAAATTCGGCAACGCTCCGATATGAACCTATAGCGAGTGCTGATGTGAATAATGACGGCGTAATAGATATTCCCGTTCAGAATAAACTTCTTGGTGAAGAGCCTGATTCAGGCGATGTGTATGTTACAGAATGGATAAATTATTCCGATAATACCGCTGAAACGGTTCTTAATTCACTTGTGAATTATGCTGACGGTTATATGATTCAGCTTGATGAGAATGAAATAAAAAATACCGGCGTAAGAAACTATACGGCTCAGAATTGTTGGGTAATATATAAGACCGACAACAAAGGCAAGTCGTTGAGTGAGCTCTATTCAGTTCTCAAAATCCCGTCGGACAGGTGGGATAATGAAGATTTTAAAGAATATATCCCTGTAATTGAGAGGGATGACGGCGTGATTTGTGCTTATATAACACAAAGCGGAGCTGACATCGGAATTAACAGCGATTATATCACGGGCAGAATTACCAGAACACCATAAAGGAGAATGGTTTATGAAGCGGGTTCTTATAGCAGAAGATGAAGCGGCGATAAGAGAGTTTATAGTCATCAATCTTCGCAGAGGCGGTTATGATGTTGTAGAGGCTGAGGACGGTGCGAGGGCACTTGAGCTTTATGACGCCTGTGGCGGAGATATAGATATTGCTCTGCTTGATGTTATGATGCCTAATATGGATGGGCTTGAGGTGTGCAAACAGCTCAGAAGCAGAAGCAATTATATCGGCATAATAATGCTTACGGCAAAAACTCAGGAAATGGATAAGATAACAGGTCTTATGATGGGGGCTGATGATTATGTCACAAAGCCGTTTTCGCCCTCGGAGCTTGTTGCGAGAGTTGATGCCATTTACAGACGAGTTTCAATGAACACTAATCAGAAGCCGGCTGCAGCGGATATAATTGAGCTCGGTGAGTTCAAGCTTAATCTGCGCAGCAGGTCTCTAACAAAAAACGGCAGATTTATCGAACTGACTCAGGTTGAGTTTCAGATGATGGAATATTTCTTCACAAACCACGGTGCCGCTCTCAGCAGAACGGATATCCTTAACAAAGTGTGGGGCAGCGAGTATTTCGGTGAGGAAAAAATAGTTGATGTCAACATAAGAAGGCTTCGCATGAAAATTGAGGATGAGCCTTCGGTGCCCAAGCATCTCACAACAATATGGGGTGTCGGCTATAAGTGGATTGTCTGATATGAACTGAAGAACAGAAAAAAAAGGGGGGCAGGCAGCTTGAAGTTTCTTGGTATAACCAAAAGATGGTTCATCAATGTTGCATCAATCATTGTTGTTATTCTGATTGCGGTTTCCGCTGTTCTGTTTATCTCTTTCAGAAATTATTATTACAGCGTTGCAGATATGGCGCTTGATGCTCATTCACCCCGTGAGATTACATCAAGCTTTAATCTCAGCATGGAATCCTCGTCGGGCGGCTTTGAGGCTGCAGGCAGAAGCTATATAGAGAGCTTCCCTGACAAAGATATCATGGCAGTGTGGATTATTGACAGCGGCGGGAATGTTATTCTTTCATCAAGCGGCTTTGAGATTAATGAAAAGGTTGAAATGCCCGATTTCGTTGCTGCAGTCAGCGGAGAAAGTGTTTCAAAGTGGACAGGCAGGCTTCCGTCGGGTGAAAAAATTATGGCATCCACCTGCGCTTATAATTATCCCGACGGCAATGTTGGCGGTGCGGTCAGGTTTATGATTTCGCTTGAAGCGATTGATGACCAGCTTGCAAGAATCTGTCTTATTATCGCCACTGCTTGTATCGGTCTGTTTGTTCTTGTTGTTTTTTCGGGCAGCGTGTTTATTCGCTCCATAGTAAATCCTGTTAAGGATATCGGCGAAACCGCAAAGAGAATTGCAGGCGGTGACCTTGCTGCAAGAATAGACCATTATCCCTATAATGATGAAATCGGTGAGCTGTGCACAACGATAAATGATATGGCAACAAAGCTTTCTGTTTCAGACAGAATGAAGAATGACTTCATATCAACCATTTCCCATGAACTTCGAACTCCTCTTACGGCAATCAAAGGCTGGGGCGAAACACTGCTTCAGATTGATGATACCGACCCTGCCATGACAAAAAGGGGAATGGGAGTTATAATCAATGAGGCATCAAGGCTTAATGATATGGTTGAAGAGCTTCTTGATTTCTCTCGCATGAGCAGCGGCAGAATGAAGCTTAACAGCGATAAGATTGATATACTTGCCGAGCTTGATGAGGTTGTTTTTGCCTTCAAAGAGCGTTCAATCAAAGAGGGTATTGAGGTGGTTTACAATGTGCCTCATTTCCCTGCCCCCGCTCAGGGTGATGCTTCAAGAATCAAGCAGGTATTTATCAATATTCTCGACAATGCGCTGAAATACACCGAGCAGGGCGGCAAGATAATCGTTTATGCTGAGATTCCGAATCCCGCAACCCTTATAGTATCGGTCAGCGATACGGGTACCGGTATTCCGCCCGAGGATTTACCTCATGTTAAAGAAAAATTCTATAAAGCGAATTCAACGGTCAGAGGTTCCGGAATAGGGCTTGCAGTTGCAGATGAAATCGTAAGGCTTCACAACGGTGAGCTTGATGTTGACAGTGTTTACGGAGAGGGAACAACCGTAAGAATCACTTTCCCTATCGAACCGATTGAATATGATACATCCGAAAAGGAAGGAGAAATTATCATCAATGAGCAAAAAGAAGAGCAGTGATTATATTGCCGTAGGCGGTCAGGCGCTTATGGAGGGTATAATGATGAAGGGACCCAAGGGCACGGCAATGTCGCTTCGCCTGCCTGACGGTACAATCGAAACACAGATGAAGGATTTTGTTTCGGTTCGTAAAAAAATAAAATTACTCAATCTTCCGTTAATAAGAGGCGTTGTTTCTTTTGTTGAATCAATGATATTCGGTTACAAACTTCTTATGGAATCGGCAGAAAAAACCTCGCTCGATATGGAGCCTGAGGAGAATGAGTCGAAACTTGATAAATGGATAAATGACCATTTCGGTCCGAAAATGATGGCGGTTATCGGCTTTATATCTGCAGTGCTCGGGATTTTTCTTGCATTTGCACTGTTTATGTATCTTCCAAGCCTTGTTTTTGATTTGATAAACGGTCAGGTATTTGAAGATGTTGTTTTACCGTGGCGTTCATATTTTGCTACCGGCATTCTTCTGAAGTGGCGTGCTGTCATAGAAGGCGTAATCAGAGTGGTAATTTTTGTAACCTATATGTACGCTGTTTCAAAAATGAAAGAAATCCACAGAGTTTATATGTACCACGGTGCCGAGCACAAAACAATATTTGCGTTTGAGCACGGCAAGGAGCTTACGGTTGAAAATATAAGGGATGAAAAACGCTGCCATCCGAGATGCGGAACAAGCTTTATCTTTGTTACAATTCTTTTAAGCATACTTATTTCGTCGATAATTGCAGTTGCATTTCCTGCGCTTACCCAAAAGACGGTTATATGGGTAATTGTCAAGCTGCTTATGATGCCTCTCATTATGGGTATCGGATTTGAATTTATTCAGCTTGCCGGCAAATATCCCAACAAATTTACAAGGCTTCTTTCTGCACCGGGTCTGCTTATGCAGCGTATTACCACCGCTGAGCCTACGGATGACATTATTGAGGTTGCAATTGAAGCGATGAATGCTGCGCTTACAGGTGAGCTTCCCGACGACAAAAACGAAAATGAAGCTGATGAAGCGGAGAAACAAGAATGACGGTTTCAAAGCTTTTTGAAAAAGGTAAATCATTATTAAAAAACCAAGAAATTGATAATTTTGCAAACGAAGCCCGCTGGATTTTTGAGAGTGTTTTTGATTGCGGCAGAGAATATCTGATTTTTCATGCCGATGATACGGCGGATGAAATAAAATCCGCTGAGTTTATTGATAAAATCCAAAAACGAGCAAGCGGAGTTCCCGTTCAGTATGTTGTGGGCTCGTGGGATTTTTACGGTGAGAGCTTTGCCGTCGGTGAGGGAGTTTTGATTCCAAGGCCCGAAACCGAGCTGCTTGTTGATTTTGCACTTGATTATCTGAAGGATAAAAAAGAGCCGGTTGTTGTGGATTTATGCGCAGGCTCGGGTTGTATCGGTCTTACTGTTGCGAAAAAACGCCCCGATGCTTCGGTTATACTTGTTGAGAAATCGGCGGAAGCGTTTTCTTATCTTGAAAAAAATCTGAACATCTTCGGCTGTGCCAATGCAAGGATTATATGCGGAGATATATTTGACGGCTTTGAATCCTTCGGTATTCCTGTTTCGGATTTGATTTTGTCAAATCCTCCTTATATCGAAAGCAAGGATATCAGCACCCTTCAGTCGGAGGTTCGTTATGAGCCGCTTATGGCTCTTGATGGCGGTGATGACGGTTATATGTTCTATAATGCCATTGCTGAAAAATGGCTTGCTCATTGCAGTGCTGTTGCGGTTGAATGCGGAGAAGGTCAGGCGGAAAGAATAAAATCTCTTTTTTCTGATTTGTGTGCCGATGTTTATTCCGTAAGGGATTTTAACGGAATTGAAAGAACGGTTATCGGCAGAAAGGATTAACAATGCTTTTAGACTTAATTACTACAGGTGATATAACTCAGGTTATTATCGGTCTGCTTGTGAGCGTGTTTGTTGTGTTTTGCACGCTTCCGATTCATGAATATGCCCATGCTCTTGTTGCGACAAAGCTCGGCGATGACACTGCAAGGCTCAAGGGCAGGCTTACGCTGTCGCCGATGGCACATATTGATATTATGGGTGCGCTTATGATTTTGCTTGTAGGCTTCGGCTATGCAAAGCCCGTACCCGTGAATCCACGCAAATTCAAAAATCCCAAGCTTGGCATGGCTGTTACGGCGCTTGCGGGCCCCGTTTCAAACATCCTTATGGCATTGATTTTTTTGATTCTTGCGAACATTGCGCATATACTTCTTGTTTCGGCTAATTCAACCTTTGCTGTTGCATCAATTTATTTCTTCCAATTTGCGGCACAGATAAATGTGAGCCTTGCGGTCTTCAATTTCCTTCCCATTCCTCCGCTTGACGGTTCAAGAATTGCAACACTTATCATTCCTACCAAATACTATTTCAAAATAATGCAATATGAGCGCTATATTATTATTGCTGTTTTTGTTTTGCTGTTTATAGGTGTTCTTGACAAACCTTTAGGATTTATTACAGGGCTTGTTATGACGGGTCTGGATTTTGTGGCGAGTTTGCCGTTTATGTTGTTTAATTGATTGACCGAAAGGGGTTAATTATTTGGAAAAGCTACAGTATAAGCTTGAGGTTTTTGAAGGTCCCATGGATCTGCTGCTTCAGCTTATTGCAAAAAAGAAGGTGAGCATCAATGATGTTCCGATCATGGAAATCATTGAGCAGTATCTTGAATATGTCCGTCAGATGCAGGAGGATAACCTCGATGTTTCGAGCGAATTTCTTGAAATGGCGGCAAGGCTTCTTTATATTAAAACGGTTTCTCTGCTTCCCGTGCATGAAGAAGCGGAAAAGCTTGTTGAAGAACTCAGGGGAGAGCTTACCGAATATCAGGATTGCAAGCTTGTTGCAGGCAAGCTTCAGAATCAGGCTAAGGGTTTTGAGTTCTACGGAAGACCTCCCGAAGAGATTGAGGTTGATATGACCTACACAAGAATTCATGAACCCGTTGAAATTTTCAAAGCATATATGGCTGCTGTCGGCAAAGGCAAGCGAAAGCTTCCGCCGCCGATTGAAGCATTCAGGGGAATAGTTGCTCATAAGATTGTTTCTGTTGCTTCAAGAATCAGCTTTATAATCGATAAATTCAAAAAGAAAAAGAATCACAGCTTTATCTCATTTTTTGAAGAATCCGAATCCCGCTCCGAAATGGTTGCAACCTTTCTTGCTCTTCTTGCAATGGCAAAAGCAAAGAGAATTCACATTGACGGCAGCGGTGAGGATACAAGCATAACACTGCTTGAAGGCGGAGAGGAGAGAATAGAAATTGACGAATGAACAAATTCGTGCGGCGTGCGAAGCAATACTTTTTGCCTCGGGCGAGCCTGTTGAGATTTCAAGGATTGCTCAGGCGCTTGAGCTTGACGCCGATGTGGTTTCGGGTGCTCTCTGGGAGCTTTCAAGGAGTCTTGATGAGCGTGGCAGCGGAATATGTCTTCTCAGGCTCGGCAGCAAATACCAACTCTGCTCCCGTGTCGAATATGCTCAGCAGGTAAGGGATGTTCTTGATATGAAAAAGAACGCACCGCTTTCGCCTGCAGCGTTTGAGGTGCTTGCGGTTGTTGCTTACAATCAGCCCGTCACCAAGGCTTATATTGAGCAGATAAGAGGCGTTGATTGTTCGGGTGTTGTTGCAACCCTCTGTCAGAAGGGCCTGCTTGAGGAAAAAGGCAGGCTTGATTTACCCGGCAGACCGCTTCTTTACGGCACAACTCCCGATTTTCTCAGATGCTTCTGCCTGTCATCGCTTGCCGATTTACCGGAGCTGCCCGAAAAGCCCGATATTGATGTTGAGCGTGATGATGAAATTGATAACGAGCAGGGCGAGCAGATAAGAGACTTTTTCCAGAACGGAGAGCAGGAGGCGATAGATTGACGGCACTGTATATCATCCTCGGAATAATTGCTTTTTTCCTTGTTTTGCTTTCGGTTAAGGTTTGTGTAACCGTTCATTATGAAGATGATGTTTCGGTTTCGCTCAGATGGCTTTTCCTCAAGTTCAATATCCTTCCCAAGCACGAGAAAAAGCCCAAGAAGGAGAAAAAGAAAAAGGAAGAGAAGCCGAAAGAAGAGAGCGAGGTTATTCCCGAGCCCAAGAAAAAGAAAAAGGACAATATGTTTGTCCGATTTTATCGCAACAGAGGTGTTGAGGGCGTTGTTCAGCTTCTCAAGGATGCCGCAAAGGCTCTGGGCGGAATGTTCAGGCGAATCGGCAGAGCGTTCCTTTTTGAAGAGCTTTATATTGCTTTGAAGGTCGGTGCGGGTGACTCGGCAGAAACCGCTGTGAAATACGGCAAAACCTGCTCGGCAGCATTCCCTGCTATGGGATTTATCGTCAACAATATGCGGGTTAAAAAATATAATATCGATATTTCACCCGATTTTATTTACGGTAAAAACGAAGCTAAGCTTCACACGCAAATTTCCGTAGTACCCATAAAACTTATAAATGCTGTTATTATCGTGGCTTTTGAGCTCTTGTTCAAGGTGGTAATAAAACTGCTTAAGCACAGTAAAGACCCTAAAGCGGATGTGGAAAAGCAGGTTAATACATAATTTTTAAAATTTTTTTGAAAGGCGGAAAACAAAATGAAAGAACAGTCAGCATCAGGAATTCTCGGCACATCAATTGAGAAAATCAAGGACCTTGTGGATGTCAGCACAATTATCGGTGAGCCTATCCGTATCAGCGATACCCTTCAGGTTATTCCCGTATCAAAGGTAACCTACGGCTTTGCATCGGGCGGCACAGACTTCCCCTCAAAGAATAATCAGGAGCTTTTCGGCGGCGGCGGCGGAGCCGGTATCACAATTTCACCCGTTGCTTTCCTTGTTGTCAATAACGGCAATGTAACCGTCAGATACATCAATGCTGCAGAAGGCTCGGTTGAAAGAGTTATCGGTATGGTGCCCGATATCGTTGACAAGGCAACAGAGGTTATCGGTCAGCTTACAAATAAGGACAAGACCGTTGACAACGCAATTGAGGACTATATGGCGACTTCAGAGCCCAACGCCTGATAATTAAATTCGGCTCATCCGCATATATTTTACTATTTTGATATGTGAGGATGAGTGTTGAGTGAAAAAGAGAATACTTGCTTTTTTGACCGTTTGTTTTATTGCTTTATCATTTGATTTTACTGCATACGCTTCGGTGTATGTTTCTGCTGAGAGTGCTGTGCTTATGTGCGCAAACAGCGGCGAGGTTTTATTTTCAAGGAATGCCGATAAGAAGCTTTCAATGGCAAGCACCACAAAAATAATGACCTCGCTCCTTGCTCTCGAAGCTGCAAAACCCGAGGCAGAGATAACGGTGAGTGAAGAGATGGTAAGCGTTGAGGGCACTTCAATGGGGCTTCTGCCCGGTGACAGAGTTTCGCTCAGAGAGCTTGTGTACGGGATGCTTCTGCAGTCGGGCAACGATGCGGCAAACACTGTGGCTTATGTTATTTCAGGTTCACCTGAGCAGTTTGCAAAGCTTATGAATGAACGCGCAAAGCAAATCGGAATGAAAAATTCCTGCTTTGTCACGCCTTCGGGGCTTGATGAAGAAAATCATTATTCCACCGCTTATGATATGGCACTGCTTGCGTGCGAAAGCCTCAAAAACCCTGAGTTTGCCTCAATATGCTCTCAAAAAAGCGCAAGGCTCACCTATGGCAATCCTCCATACGCACGGACTTTGACAAACCATAACAAGCTTTTGTGGAAATACGGCGATTCCATAGGAATAAAAACCGGTTTCACAAAAAAGAGCGGAAGGTGCCTTGTCAGTGCTGCTGAAAGGGATGGAGTAACGCTTGTAGCCGTAACGCTCAACGCTCCCGATGACTGGAATGACCATATTGCGATGTTTGAATACGGTTTTTCAAAGCTCAGAGGAGTTTATCTCGGTTGTGATTTGAGCAGATTAAAGCTTAAAATAGCGGGTGGTGTAAAAAGCGGCATACCCGTTGAGCTTGCGGGCCATCCCGGATGGATTTCGGGTGAAAGCTGCCGTGTGCGGCTGTTGATAAAACCTATGGTTTATGCTCCCGTTAAAAAAGGCGATATCGTCGGTACTGCGGTGTTTTTGGCAGCTGACGGAGATTTTATTGCCGAAACGGCGGTGATTGCATCGGAAGATGTTGAGCGAAAAAGAGCCGAGGTAATCCGCAATGAAACGCCAAAAGAAGGTGTATTCTCAGATTTTATCAGGAAAATTAAAGATTTTTTCG
Source organism: Clostridia bacterium (assembly GCA_017403185.1). Lineage (GTDB taxonomy): Bacteria > Bacillota > Clostridia > Oscillospirales > Acutalibacteraceae > CAG-177. The sequence goes on along the minus strand of JAFQON010000038.1, from coordinate 64,641 downwards.
GATTTTCAGAGGTGAAATAATTGGCCGATAATAAAATCAGGCTTCAGAAATTTCTTTCGGAGGCAGGTGTCGCATCAAGACGCAAGGCTGAAGAAATGATAAGAAACGGCATGGTCAAGGTTAACGGTGCCGTTGCACAAATCGGTGACAGCGTTGACCCTAAAAGGGATACCGTTACCGTGAAGGGCAAAAAGGTGAGAAAAGAAAGCAATCTTCGCTACATTCTTCTCAACAAGCCAAGAGGTTATGTAACAACAACAGACGATGATTTGGGCAGAAAGTGCGTGCTCGAGCTTGTCCGTGATGTCAAGGAGCGTATTTATCCCGTCGGCAGGCTTGACAGAGTTTCTGAGGGTGCGCTTATTCTTACAAATGACGGTGCATTCGCCAATGCCATGATGCACCCTTCAAGGCATGTGCCCAAAACTTACCGTGTTACGGTCCGCCCGGGTGTTACCTCCGAGCAGGTGGATATGCTTTCAACAGGTATTGACCTTGACGGAAGAATGACAGCACCTGCAGAGGTCAGAGTTCTTTCGAAAGAAGATGACAGAGCTGTGCTTGAAATTGTTCTCTATGAGGGCAGGAACAGGCAGATTCGCCGTATGTGCGAGGCTGTTTCGCTTGAGGTTGCAAGGCTTCGCAGAATCGCTGTCGGTTCCGTTAAACTCGGAATGCTTCAGACCGGCGAATGGAGAGACCTTACTCCCACAGAGGTTGAAAGTCTGTTCAAGGCGGCGGGAGCAAAATCAAACGGAGGCACAAAATGATAAGATTTATTCCTTTTGAAAACGGCATTTTGGCGGGTATGACCGCTCTTGACGGTGAGCAGGAAATAGGCAGATGCGAATTTACGCTTGAAGGCTATAATATGACATTTGTAAGCGTTGAATGCTCCGATGACATTATCACAGAGGGTCTTGCGAGGGCTGCGATGAACTATGCAGCAAACAGAAACGCTTATATTGCAAGCATAAAAAAAGAGCTTTCGTGCAATGCTTTCTTGCGTCTCGGTTTTTCGGGTGAAGATGTTCTGACTGCAGAAATCCCGGAGGCGCTTGCTTCAGGTTGTACCTGCAGCCATTCCAATCAATAACGGGAGATGTTTTATTAAATGATAAAAAGTATGACCGGCTACGGCAGATCGCAGCAGCTCGCAGACGGTATGAATATAACAGTTGAAATCAAAAGCGTTAATCACAGATATTTTGAATTTTCCTCAAAGCTTCCCAGAAGCTACGGCTTTCTTGATGAGAAGCTCAAGAGTTTCTTTAACGGAAAGCTTACAAGAGGCAAAATGGAATGCTATGTTCAGATTGAAGCGGTTGAAGAACCGGATACTGTTATCAGTCTTAACCATACGCTCGTAAAGGGCTATCTTGATGCTTATAAAGAGCTTTCTGAAACTTATGGTCTTGAGAACAATATCAAAGTTTCCGATATTTCAAGGGTCAGCGATATTTTTACTGTTCGAAAGCAGGCTGCTGATGAGGACAGAATATGGGCAGCGGTTCAAACTGTTGCACAGTCAGCTCTTGAAGGCTTTGTTGCAATGAGAGAGCGTGAGGGAGCAAGGCTCAGGGCGGATGTTCTTTCAAGGCTTGATGAGATAATAAGCAATGTTGAGTTTATTGAGGAACGCTCTCCGCAGACCGTTGCTGAATATAACGAAAAGCTTCTCGGCAGGCTCAGAGAGCTTCTCGGTGATACCCACATTGATGAGCAGAGAATTCTTACCGAAGCCGCAATTTTTGCCGATAAGATTGCCGTTGCGGAGGAAACGGTAAGGCTTCGCAGCCATATTTCGCAGCTCCGTTCATTCCTTGAACAGAGTGATGCGGTAGGCAAAAAAATGGATTTTCTTATTCAGGAGCTCAACCGAGAGGCAAATACCATCGGCTCAAAGGCGCAGGATGTTGAGATTGCCCGCAGGGTTGTTGCAATAAAAGCAGAAATTGAAAAGATCCGAGAACAAATACAAAATATAGAATAAGGTGATGCAATGAAGCTGATAAATATTGGTTTCGGCAATATGATAAATGCAAGCCGTCTTGTGGCTATTGTCAGCCCCGAATCTGCTCCGATAAAGAGAATAATTCAGGAGTGCAAGGAGAAGGGAACTCTTATTGACGCAACTCACGGCAGACGCACAAGAGCCGTTATTATTACGGACAGCGACCATGTTATTCTCACATATCTGCAGAGTGAAACTGTGGCCAACAGGCTTAATGACGATATGGACGAGCTTGAAGAAGAGGAGGAAGAAAATGACTGACAAAGGAATTCTCATAACATTTTCAGGTCCGTCAGGCTCAGGTAAAGATACCGTGCTTAATGAGCTTATCAAAAAAAGAGATGATACCAAAATTTCAATTTCGATGACAACCCGTGAAGTCAGAGAAGGCGAAAAAGACGGTGTGCACTATTATTTTGTTGACCGTGATTTTTTTGAAAAGAAGATTTCATCTGACGGAATGCTTGAATATGCGGAATATGCGGGCAATCTTTACGGCACACCCAAAGAGCCTGTTGATGAAGCACTTAAGGCAGGCAAGGTTGTTATTCTTGAAATAGAGGTTCAGGGTGCGGAAAAAATAAAACAGAAGTATCCCGATGTGGTCAGCGTTTTTCTTATGCCGCCGTCACTGAGAGTGCTTGAAGAAAGGCTCAGAGGCCGCAAAACCGAGGATGAAGAAACGATAAATCACCGTCTTGTAATAGCAAGAGAAGAAATACGCAAATCATCGGATTATGATTATATCGTTGTCAATGATACAGTAGAAAACAGTGTTGAGAAATTCAGCATGATAATTGATGCCGAGAGGCTTAAAGCATCAAGAAATAAAAAAATTATAAGTGAGGTAATAAACAATGTTTAATCCCGATTTAAGAGGTGTTCTCAAAAACCATCTCAGCCGTTACTCGCTTGTAACAGCTACAGCAAAAAGAGCAAGAGAAATTGCCGAAAATGCAGAAGAAAATAAGATTATCATAACAGAAAAGCCTGTCAGCATGGCTCTTGAAGAAATTCTTGACGGCGATTATGTTATCGTTGAACCCGAGGAAATCAGAAACATCTGATTATAACTCAAAATCGTTGCAGGGGAGGGAATCAAATGAAATATGCAAAGGTTGCGGTTGAATCAACCGTTTTTACCTTCGATAAGGCATTTGATTATGAAATCCCTGCTGAGCTTGAATCAACTGCACAAAAAGGCTGCAGAGTTACCGTTCCGTTCGGCAACGGTAACAAAAAGCGCATTGGCATTATCTTTGACATCACCGATAAAACCGAAAGCAAAAGAATAAAGAAAGTTATTGATGTTCTTGACGAAGAGCCCTTGCTAAGCAATGAAATGCTCGGGCTTGCCGAATGGATAAAGGACAGAACTTTCTGCACACTTTATGAGGCTGCAAAGGCTATGTTGCCCACGGGCATTAATCATCGCATTGTTGCATCTTATGCAGTAAGCTCTGAAATACCGGACGGAGCAATTGAAGCTCTTGATGAATCCGAAAAAGAAATACTTGATTATCTTTACAAGCGTGCGGTTTTTGTTAAGGCTGATGCAATATTCAAGGCACTTGCAATGGAAAATCGGGCTTCAATGCTTGATTCCATGGTCAGAAAAGGTGTTCTTATATGCAGCCACGATGCGGTGCGTAACATCGGCGATTTAACCGTTAAAATGCTTCGCCCCGTTTCGGATTTCGGCGATATAAAGCTTACCAAAAAGCAAAAAGAAATGATGGATGTGCTCAATGACATCGGCTTTGCAAGCGTAAAAGAGCTTTGCTATTTTACGGGGCTTACACCCGCTGTTGCAAATGCCCTTGTCAAAAACGGCGCCGCCGAGCTCTATGAGCAGGAAGTGATGAAGCTACCGGATTTTACGGGCAAAAGGGGATGCAAAACAGAAATATCGCTTACCGACGAGCAAAGCAGAGCTTACAAAAAGCTTGCTTCGCTTGCAACGGCAGGCAAAGCGTGTGTTTCTCTTTTATACGGCGTAACAGGCAGCGGAAAAACCTCTGTTTATATGAGCGTTATTGATAAGGTGCTTGAGTCAGGCAAATCCGTAATTGTAATGGTGCCCGAAATCGGTCTTACTCCTCAGACGATTTCGCTGTTTTGTGAAAGATACGGCGGCGATATAGCAGTTTTTCACAGTGCACTTTCCGTCAGGGAAAGGCTTGACCAATGGAAAAATGTAAAAAAAGGCCGTGCAAAAATTATAATAGGCACACGCAGTGCCGTGTTTGCACCTGCCGAAAACATTGGCCTGATAATAATTGACGAGGAGCAGGAGCACACTTATAAATCCGAGCAAACTCCGAGATATAATGCAATTGATGTTGCTAAGTACAGAGCGGCGCACAATAACTGCCTGCTTTTGCTTGCTTCGGCAACTCCGAGTGTTGAGAGTTATGCAGCGGCGCAGAGCGGCAGATATGAGCTGTGCACACTTACTCACAGATACGGCAATGCTGTTTTGCCCGAGGTTGTAACCGTTGATATGCGCACAGCTGAAAAGGCAAACGGCAGCAAAGCGATAAGTCAGACTCTTTATGAAGGCTTGAAAAGCAACCTTGAAAACGGTAAGCAGTCTATTCTCCTTATCAACAGACGAGGCTTTCATACCTTTTCAGCCTGCACTTCATGCGGTGAGGTCATTTGCTGCCCGCATTGCAGCATCTCAATGACTTATCATTCGGCAAACAATAGGCTTATGTGCCATTATTGCGGCTATTCAGTTCCGTTTTCAAGCGTTTGCCCCGAATGCGGAGAGGATGCTGTTAGATACTCGGGCTTTGGCACCCAAAAGATTGAAGATGAGCTTGCAAATCTTTTACCCGATGCAAAAATCGTGAGAATGGATACTGACTCCACTTCAGGCAGGAATTCACACGAAAGGCTGCTGGATAGCTTTGCGAAGGGTGAGTATGATATAATGATAGGCACTCAGATGGTTGCAAAAGGATTAAATTTTCCCGATGTAACTCTTGTTGGTGTTGTATCTGTTGATCAACAGCTTTATAACGATGATTTTCGCAGCCTTGAAAAAACCTTTTCTCTGCTCACTCAGGTTGTCGGCAGGTCCGGCAGAGGTGAGTATGAAGGCAGTGCGATTATTCAGACTTTAACCCCCGAAAATGAAATAATCCGTCTTGCGGCAAAACAGGATTATGATGAGTTTTTTAAAACGGAAATAAAGCTTCGCAAAGGGCTTGTTTATCCCCCTTACTGTGATCTGTGTGTCATAGGCTTTACGGGTGAAAACGAAACCGTTGTTAAGCTTGCCGCAAACGAAGCGTTGAATATGCTTAAGGACTGCGTTGCGGGTGAATACAAGGGCGAAAAGATAATTGTGCTCGGCCCTATGCCTGCAAGAGTAGCCAAAATAAGCGAAAAATACAGGCATCGTCTTATCGTTAAATGCAGAAATTCGCCTAAATTCAGGCGTATGATTTCAGATATTCTGAAAATAATCGGAAAAGATTCACGGTTTTCCAAAATAACCGTATATGCGGATATAAATCCCGATACGGCAATATAGTATTCCTTTGAAAGGTCTGATTTAATATGGCAATCAGAAACATAGTAAAAATCGGAGACCCGATTTTGGCAAAAACATCACGAAAAGTAGAAAATTTTGATGCCCGTCTCTGGCAGCTTCTTGATGACATGAAAGAGACCATGTATGCCGCAAACGGCGTTGGTCTTGCTGCGGTGCAGGTAGGCATTTTAAGAAGAGTTGTCGTAATTGATTGCGGCGACGGATATATTGAGCTTGTTAACCCCGAAATAATAAGCAGCGAGGGCTCGCAGTTTGAAGAAGAGGGCTGCCTTTCGCTTCCCGGTGAGAGCGGAATTACTTCGAGACCTGCAGTTGTGAGGGTAAAAGCGCAGGACAGAAACGGTAAATGGTGTGTCTACAAAGGCGAAGAGCTTAAGGCTCGCTGCTTCTGCCATGAGCTTGACCATCTTGACGGCATTGTGTTTACACAGAGAGTTGTTAAAAAGGAGATTTCCGAATGAGAATAGTTTTTATGGGCACCCCCGAGTTTGCGGTGCCGTGCCTTCAAAAGCTTATTGATTGCGGTCACGAAGTGACGGGCGTTTTTACACAGCCCGATAAACCTCAGGGCAGGAAGATGATTTTAACCCCGCCTCCGGTTAAAGAGCTTGCGGCGGCAAACGGAATTAAGGTGTATCAGCCCGTTAAAATGAAGGATGGCACGGCTCTTGAAATGCTCAAAGAAGCCAACCCCGAGCTTTGCATTGTTGTTGCATACGGTAAAATTCTTCCCAAAGAAATTCTTGAATATCCCAAATATGGCTGCATCAATATTCATGCTTCACTTCTCCCGAAGCTCAGAGGTGCAGCACCCATTCAGTGGTCTGTTATAAACGGCTTTGAAAAAACGGGTGTAACCTCAATGCAGATGGATGAAGGTCTTGATACAGGTGATATGCTTATAAAAGGAGAAGTTGAAATCGGTGAAAACGAAACAGCAGGCGAGCTGCATGACAGGCTCTCCGCACTCGGTGCCGATATTCTTGAAAAAACAATAATTGCGCTTGAAAAAGGTGAGCTCAGCCCTGAAAAGCAGAACCATGATGAATTTACCTACGCTTCCATGCTTTCCAAAGAGCTTTCACCGATTGACTGGACTATGAGTGCCCGTCAGGTGCATAATAAAATCAGAGGGCTTTCACCGTGGCCGTCAGCAAATGCGAAATTGAACGGTAAAACGGTAAAGATTCATAAAAGTGTTCTCGCAGATGCCAAAGGTAACGCTGCGGGAGAGATTGTTGAAGCAGGCAAAAGACTTGTTGTTGCTTGCGGAGATCTGAACTGCATTGAAATTCTTAATCTTCAGGCAGAGGGAAAAAAAGCAATGTCTGCCGCAGATTTTCTCAGAGGCAATCCTTTGAATGCAGGGGAAAAATTTGAATAAAAGGAGAATATATAATGCCTTTCTATTACGGTTATTTTATAGATTATTGGTATATAATCCTTGTTGTTCCCGCTTTGATTATTGCGGGTATAGCTCAGCATAAGGTTAATTCATCTTATAACAAATTCTCTAAGGTTCTCAATTCAAGGTGTATTACGGGTGCATATGCGGCTCAGGCGGTGCTCAGCTACTACGGAATTACCGATGTCAGAATCGAGCAGGTTTCGGGCAAGCTCAGTGACCACTACGACCCTAAGGCAAAGGTTATAAGGCTTTCTCAGGGTGTTTACAGTGCTTGTTCAATTTCTGCCGTAGGTATTGCCTGCCATGAGGCTGGTCATGCAGCTCAGCACGCAGAGAATTATGTGCCCATCAAAATCAGAACTGCGCTTGTGCCTGTTTGCAACATAGGCTCTCATCTCGGTATTCCTCTTGCGCTTATCGGTTTGTTTTTGGGATTTGAACCACTTATAGTAGTCGGTCTTGTTCTTTACGGCACAATTTTTGCATTTCAGCTCGCAACGCTTCCGGTTGAGTTCAACGCAAGCCGCAGAGCTATAAAGGTTATAGAAGAAACGAATTTGCTTTATGAAGATGAAGTAAGCGGAGCAAAAAAGGTTCTTTCAGCTGCAGCGATGACATATGTTGCATCTATGCTTGTTGCTCTTGCAAACCTTCTCAGACTCATACTCAGATTTAACAGAAGAAGAAACTGATGTTTCTGAAAGGATGTATTGATTTATGAAAAGTGCGAGGCAGGTCGCATTTGAGGCTCTTCTTAAGGTGCACCGTGACGGGGCGTATTCAAACCTTGTTGTTGACAGCCTTTTAAAAGAGAACAAGGAGCTTGATGACAGAGATAAAGCCTTTGTCTGCAACCTTGTTTACGGTACGCTTGACAGGCTTATTCTCATTGACTACAATCTCGGTTTGTATCTCAACCAACCCGTAAGAAAGCTCAAGCCTGAGCTTCATACCATTCTCAGAATGGGTACATATCAGCTTTTGTTTATGGATAAGGTGCCTTCGAGAGCAGCGGTTAATGAGAGCGTTAATCTTGCAAAATTCAACAAATCATCCTTTGCTGCCTCGCTTGTCAATGCTGTGCTGAGAAGGGTGTCGGATAATGGTATAAGGCTGCCCGAGGGCAGTGAAACAGACCCGGCTTATCTTGCGGTAAAGTATTCCTGTCCCGAATGGATTATTAAGCTTTGGATTGATTCCTATGGCATTGATAATGCAATCGCACTTGCCGAAAAGGCGCTTGAGGCTGCTCCGGTTGTTATTCGTGTCAATACAACAAAAACTACTTCTGAAGAGCTGATATGGAAGCTTACGGAGGAAGGTGTTGTTTCAGAAAAGATTGATTCGGTGCCTGAGGCGCTTGTTATAAGCAATACGGGTTCCGTTGAAGAGCTTGACTCATATAAACAAGGTCTTTTTCATGCTCAGGATATTGCATCGCAGCTTTGCTGTATGGCACTTAATGCAAAGGAAGGTGAAACGGTATTTGACCTTTGTGCAGCACCGGGCGGAAAAACCTTCACAATTGCCGAGCATATGAATAACACAGGTGTTGTCAGGTCGTTTGATGTTTACCAGTCAAGGGTTGAACTGATTAAAAGCGGAGCGGAAAGGCTCGGTCTCGGCAATGTATATTCATATCTTTCAGACGCATCGATTTTTAACGAAAATTACGGCTTTGCAGATAAGGTTTTGTGTGATGTTCCTTGCTCAGGTCTCGGAATAATAAGGCGTAAGCCTGAAATACGATTCAAAAACAAATCGGAAATTGACGGGTTGCCTGAACTGCAGTACAGAATACTTTGCAATGCCACAAAATATCTTAAAGATGGCGGCAGGCTTGTTTATTCAACCTGTACGCTTAACCCCAAGGAGAATTCGGAGGTATGCGACAGGTTTGTTAAAGAACATCCTGAGTTCACGCCTGTAAGTGTTCATACAGATTTGCCGAGATACGGTGAAGGTGATAAATACCTGACGCTTATGCCCCATATTCATTCTACGGATGGCTTTTTTATAGCCGCATTCGTTAAGAACGGAGGTGCGCAATGAGCAGAGATATACTTTCGATGACACTTGAAGAAATGACGCAGGCGTTTGCTGATTTGGGAATTCAAAAATTTCGTGCCGGGCAGATTTATGAATGGCTTCACCGCCACCTTGCCTGTGATTACAGTGAGATGACCAATATACCCAAGTCGCTTCGGGATGAGCTCAGCGAAAAGTTTCCGCTTTATAACTGTGAAATTGAGAGAAAGCAGGTTTCAAAGCTTGATTCAACAGTGAAATATCTTTTCAGGCTTCATGACGGTGACTTTGTTGAAAGCGTGGTTATGAAATACAAGTATGGCTACACGATATGCGTTTCTTCGCAGGTCGGTTGCAAAATGGGCTGTGCTTTTTGTGCATCAACACTTGGCGGCTTTAAAAGAAGTCTTTATGCAGGTGAAATTCTTTCTCAGCTTTATCGGGCACAAAAGGATATAGGCGAGAGGATTTCTCACATTGTGCTTATGGGAATGGGCGAGCCGCTTGATAATTATGATAATGTAATGAGGTTTCTTGCTCTTGTGACGGATGAAAAGGGTCTCAACATATCAATGAGAAATATTTCTTTGTCAACCTGCGGAATTGTGCCGAAGATTGAAGAATTACTTAAAAGAAAAATGCAGCTTACCCTTTCGATTTCGCTTCACGCTCCGAGCAATGAGCTCAGAAGCAGAATAATGCCCATCAACAAAAAATATGATGTTGATAAGCTGCTTGCTGCGTGCAGAAAATATGCAGCCGAAACATCACGAAGAATTTCTTTTGAATATGCGATGCTTTCCGGCATCAATGATTCAGATGAGTGTGCAAGGCTTCTTGCTTCAAAGCTTAAAGGAATGCTTTGCCATGTAAATCTTATTCCCGTTAATGAAGTTGCGGAAAGTCCGTTCAAACCAAGCTCTCCGGAGCGGGTTGAAAGATTTGTTTCCATACTTTCTTCAAACGGAATAAATGCAACGGTAAGGCGAAAGCTCGGTTCAGATATAGACGCATCATGCGGCCAGCTTCGTCTGAAAGAAAATAAAAATCGGGAAAAGGGGGATGAATAACATGAAAACAGTTGCAAGAACAGATATCGGTCTGCTTCGTGACAATAATCAGGATTCATATTCAGTATGTGAGCTTGATGGCGGTGCGGTGCTTGCTGTTGTCTGTGACGGAATGGGCGGTGCGGCTGAAGGCGCATTTGCAAGTGCTCAGGCTGTCAGGGTTATCAAAGACAGAATTTCCGATAGATATTATGCGGGAATGAGCGATATTTCACTTAAAAGTCTGATGATATCTGCCGTCGAAAACGCCAACAGACACATCTATGATTTGTCCCTTACAGACAGTAAATATGAAGGGATGGGTACGACGGTTGTTGCTGCAATTGTGTCGGAGCCGTATGTTTATGTTGTTCATGCAGGTGACAGCAGGGCATATAAAATAACCGGCGGAAAGCTTCTTCAGCTTACCCGTGACCATTCGGTTGTTCAGCGGATGCTTGAAAACGGCGAGATAACCGCCGATGAAGTTAAAGACCACCCGAGCAAGCACATCATTACCCGTGCTCTGGGAGTTGACAGTGAAATCAGAGCGGATTTTTGTCAGGAAAACCTTGAAGAGGGCGACACGCTTCTTTTGTGCTCAGACGGGTTGAGTAATTTTGTAGGCGATGATGATATTATCGCTTCTTCGGAGAACGAAGGTTTTTATAAAATTGCTGATAAACTTGTTAATCTTGCCAATCAGAACGGCGGTGCGGACAACATAACGGTTGTTGCTGTTACATACTGATTATCTGATTTGTGTCAGAAAGGAATGTTATTATGGATAATTATACAGGTAAAAGACTTGACGGACGGTATGAAATTCAGGAAGTAATCGGCGTCGGCGGTATGGCTGTTGTTTATAAAGCATATGACAATATAGATGACAGAACGGTAGCTGTTAAAATTCTTAAAGAAGAGTTTCTTGCAAATGAGGAGTTCCGCCGCAGATTCAAAAATGAATCAAAGGCAATTGCCGTGCTGTCTCATCCCAACATTGTTAAAGTTTTCAATGTCAGCTATGGTGACAGGCTTCAGTATATTGTTATGGAGTACGTTGAAGGAATTACTCTCAAGGAGTATATTGAGCAGCAGGGTAAGCTCGGCATAAAAGAAACCGTGCATTTCACAATGCAGATTTTAAGAGCTCTTCAGCACGCCCATGATAAGGGTATTGTTCACAGAGACATTAAGCCGCAGAACATAATGCTTCTCTCAAACGGTAACATAAAGGTTACTGATTTCGGTATTGCAAGATTCAGCTACAGTGACACCAAAACAATGACCGACAGTGCAATCGGTTCGGTTCATTATATAAGCCCTGAGCAGGCAAGAGGAGATACAACAGACGACAGAGCGGATATTTATTCTGTAGGCGTTGTTCTTTATGAGATGCTTACCGGTCAGCTCCCGTTCCAGTCGGATAACTCCGTTTCTGTTGCTCTCATGCAGCTTCAGAGTGATCCCAAAAGACCGAGAGAGCTAAACAGCAGCATTCCTGTCGGTCTTGAGCAGATTGTTATGCACGCAATGCAGAAAAACACAAAAAACAGATATCAGTCTGCTGCGGAGATGCTCCTTGATATTGAAGAATTCAAGAGGAATCCTACTATCAGATTCCAGAGAGATTATTTTGTGGATAATGACCCTACAAAATATGTTCCTGCAAGAAAACCCGTTGCACCTCCGTCTGTTACTCAGGTTCCACCCACAAAGCCCCCTGTTGTTACACCTCCCGTACAGCAGCCTGTTTATTCCGATGAGGAAACCGACGGCAACAACGGCGACCGTAAACCTAACGATAAGGTTAAGCAGATTATAATAGGTGTTGCAATCGGCCTTGCTGTTCTTGCCATTGCTATTGTCGGCTTCTGTTATATGTTCACCGACTTGTTTGACGGCGATAATTTGAGTGTTCCGAAGTTTATCGGCCTTAACTACGAAGAGGATGTAAGGGATAACGACAAATATGATGAGTTTAAAATTGAAATTCAGGAAATTTCAAACAGTGCTTATAATGACGGTTATATATTGAATCAGCAGCCGTCGCCCGGCACCAAGGTTGAAAAGGATGAAAATCAAATTGTTATTTCGGTTGTATCCAATCCCAAAAAGATTGTAATTCCCGAGGTTATCGGTCAGAGCTATGAGCTTGCACAAAAAACTCTTGAAAGCAAAGGCTTCAAGAATATCAAGCTTACCCCGATGATAAGCACGGAAAAATACGGCGATGTTATACAGATTGAGCCCAAAGAAGGCGAAGAGGTAGACAGCGATACAATTATTATTGTTTATTTTGCGAGTGATGAGGCTTTTGTTGAAGTTCCCGATGTATCAAAAGACGGCTGGAATGTTGAAATGGCTCAGGATTTCATTGAGTCGGTACAGCTTGTAATGGATCCTGAAATCCTTGAAGAGAACAGCAATGAGCCTGCAGGCACGGTTATAGCTCAGTCACCTGAAGCAGGTGAAAAGGTTATGCCGGGCAGCAAGGTGCAGATAACGGTAAGCAACGGTATTCCGGCATCAAGCGAAGCTGAGCTTGAAATCATCCTTCCTGCATCAGGCTCAACAAGAGGCAACTTTGAAGTCTTTGTCAATAACGAGTCTTATGACAGCAAGGTGCTTCTCATGGACGGCACAAGCTATGCTTTCACCGTTGAGGGAAGCGGTTCGGCAGCAAGCGTTAAGGTGTTTATTGACAACAGAGAATATTATTCCTGCACAGTCGACTTCACTCAGACTCCGGCTGTTGTTTCAAACGAGAATTATTCATCCTCTCTGAGCACAAGAAAGGCAATTCCGAATGTTGTAAATCTTTCTTCAGAGAGTGCGATTGCTCAGCTTGAAGCGCACGGATTTAAAAATTATAAAATTGAAAACAGAATTGTTTTCAGTGATGCGGAGAACGGCGTTGTTCTTGAGCAGAATCCGTCATCAAATGCAATTATTGGTATTACACAGACATATCCCGTTACAACAGAAATTACACTTGTTGTAGGCGTAAAGGAAGGCGTTTGATGACGATAGCTGAAGGAATTATAATTAAAGGAATAGGCGGCTTCTACTATGTTGAAGCCGCCGGGGAAATATTTGAATGTAAGGCAAGGGGGCTTTTTCGCAAATCGGGAATAAAGCCACTTGCAGGTGATTTTGTGACGATAAGCATTAATGAAAATGCTGAAAATACGATTGATCAAATACACGAGAGAAAAAGCGTTCTTGTTAGACCTCCCGTTGCAAATGTTGACCGCTTGTTTATTGTTTCTTCCGTTTGTGAGCCAAAGCCCGTGCTTCTTATAATTGACAGACTGACGGCTCTCGCTGTGAATCAGGGTATAGAGCCTGTGGTTGTGTTCACAAAAAATGATCTTGACGATGCTGAAAGTTATGTTGAGATTTATAAAAAAGCAGGAATCAAAGCTTTTTCGGTTTCCTGCGTTAACGGCGAAGGGGTGAATCTGATTAAAGCTGAGCTTAAGGGTCATATAAGTGCCTTTTGCGGCAATTCAGGTGTCGGCAAATCATCTCTTCTTAATGCAATTGATCCGGATTTATCACTTAAAACAGGTGAAATAAGCGACAAACTCGGAAGGGGAAGACACACGACCCGCCATAGCGAGCTTTTTAAAGTTGAGGGAGGATATGTTGCGGATACTCCGGGCTTTTCTTCATTTGAAACTGACGAAACCGAGCTTATTTTGAAGGATGATCTGCCGTATGCCTTCAAGGAATTTGAGCCTTATTTCGGTCAGTGTAAGTTCAGCTCTTGTCTTCATGTGAAAGATAAGGGATGCCGTATTATTCAGGCTGTTAAAGACGGAGATATTCCGTCAAGCCGCCACGAAAGCTACTGCTCGATGATGGAGCAGGCTAAGAATATTAAAGAGTGGGAGCTCAAAAAGAACAAGTAACGAAAAAGACGGAACCTGATTATACTGTAATGAAGCAAAGACTTAAACTGTATATTCAGGCGGTGATTTTTTGAGGTGTATTTTCAGCGGAAACACGATTATTGCTTTTGCAATCGGAATGATTGTTTCAGCGTTGTTTCCCTATACATTTGCTGTTATGGTAATTGCTGCAGTCTTGATTCTTGCAGGTCTGAGCCTTTGCAGATATTAAATGAAAGGGGACAGACTTATGAAGATTGTGGTTGTACGCAGCCCTAAGGCACTGCGAGGTTTACTGAAATTGATTTTCGGAATAAAGCAGCAGGAAAACACTGTTTAGCATATTAACTGAGAGGTAACATAATGAAAATAGTTGTGGTTGACGGTCAGGGCGGTAAGCTTGGCAGACAGCTTGTAGAAAGAATATCGGCGGAAATCAAAGATGCAGAAATAATTGCAATCGGCACCAACAGCACTGCGACGCAGGCGATGCTTAAGGGCGGAGCTGATGCGGCTGCAACAGGTGAAAATGCGCTTGTTGTTGCTTGCAGAAAAGCAGATATAATAGTTGGCCCTATAGGCATTGTTATTTCAGATGCGCTTATGGGAGAAATTTCTCCTTCAATGGCAAGTGCCGTCGGTTCAAGCAATGCGGCCAGAGTGCTTATTCCCGTCAATAAATGTGACAGCTATATAATGGGCATAGAGAATGTTACTGTTTCTGAGATGATTGAAAGTGCCGTCAAAAAAATAAAAGAGCTTTCCGAGTGATTGACAAATCGTATTTTGTGTGATAAAATGCAATCAACACATTGCATCACAAGGTGCAAAAAAAGCATAAGCTTTATATATTAAATTTAATAAACATATAGTGCTAAGAAGGCATCAGCTTCCGCAAGGGGGCCGATGCCTTTTGTTTGCAAAAGGAGAGAAAAATGAAAACAATAAGAAATTTATCTTTTTCATCATTATGTTTGGCTTTGTGTTTGGTTTTGCCGATTATTACGGGCAACATACAGCAGATTGGCAATGCTCTTGCACCAATGCACATTCCGGTTCTGATTTGCGGTTTTGTTTGCGGTTGGCAATACGGATTGGCGGTAGGTTTTATTGCACCGATAATGAGGAGTATGATTTTCGGAATGCCTGTAATGTATCCTATGGCTGCCGCAATGGCGTTTGAGCTTGCAGCTTACGGTTTGCTGAGCGGTATAATGTATAATATATTACCCAAAAAGAATATTTATATTTATCCGTCGTTAATTATTTCAATGCTTGGCGGGCGTGTTGTATGGGGCATAGCGAGATATATAATGGCGGGTCTCTCAGGCTCAGAATTCGGAATGACCGCTTTTATCGCAGGCGCATTTACAAACGCAATACCCGGCATAATCTGTCACCTCATTATTATTCCGCTGATAGTTATGGCGCTTAAGAAAACAAAACTTATGAGAAAATGAAAAAAGAGATGTAAAAAACGCAAGTTTTTTACATCTCTTTTGCTTTTAATATTCAACCGTGCCTTCAAACACACGCTTAATTGCACCCGTGAGCAGCACACCGTCATCGCCGTAGTTTACAATAAGGTCGCCGCCTCTTACCTTAACGGTGATATCGGTATTCTTTTTGCAGAATCCGTTTTCAACCGCTGCAACAACCGCTGCACAAGCGCCGGTGCCGCAGGCAAGAGTTTCTCCGTTGCCTCTTTCCCAAACTCGCATCTTGAGTGTGGTTTCATTAACAACTCTTACAAATTCGGTGTTGACTCTATGAGCGAAAATATCAGCCTTTTCAAATTTGGGACCAATCTTTTCTATTTCGATTGTATCAAGTCTGGGTACAAAAACAACACAGTGAGGATTGCCCATTGATACACAGGTGATGTTATGTTCTTCACCAGCGATGGTTACGGGATAATTGATAAACTTGTTTGTACCTATGGTGCTTGTAACGGCATTTTCGAGGTCTGCCTTGCCCATATTTGCACAAACCGAGCTTACCTTACCGTCCATTGTGTAAAGCTCAACGCTCTTAACGCCGCTTGCTGTTTCGATAGTCATTGTTTCGCTTGTAACATAGCCCTTGTCATAAGCGTATTTTGCAACCGAGCGCATTGCGTTGCCGCCCATTCTGCCTTCGCTGCCGTCAAGGTTGAACACTCTCATCTTGACATCTGCGATATCTGATTTTTCAACAAGAATTACGCCGTCGCTGCCAACGCCGTGATTTCTGTCGCAAAGGCTTACGCAGAGGCTTTCGGGGCAGGTGATTGAATTATCAAAGTTTTCAATAACGATGTGGTCATTGCCTGAAGCATCCATCTTCACAAACTTAAGTGTCTGTCTTTCTGAACGCATATTGTTGATATCAACAAGCTCTGTGTTCTGCTGATTGAAGCGGCTTGCAATAATATCTGCAAGAGCATTTGCGGTGTCAAGAGATGTGATGCAGGCGATTGAAAGCTGGATTGCTCTTCTGTGGAGAGCGATGTAATCGCCCATTGTTGAATCGTGAAGAGCACCTGTATAAACAACATAGTCAATCTTGCCGCTTTCAAGAAGCTTGTAGATTTCCGAGTCATCATTTCTGCTCTGAACACATTCAACATCAATACCGAGCTGTGAAATTGCATCTGCGGTTTCTTTGGTAGCGTAAATATTTATCTTGAGGTCATCAAGCTTCTTTGCAAGAGATACGGCATCAAGAAGGTCATGACTGTCAACGCTGAGAAGAATGCCGATGTTTTTCTCTGCCGTGGGAAGCTGAATTTTGAAACCTGCCGAGGTAAGACCTTTATAGAGTGCTTCAGCAGTGGTTTTGCCAATACCGAGAACTTCACCGGTTGACTTCATTTCAGGGCCGAGGATTGAGTTAACATCTGAAAGTTTTTCGAATGAGAATACGGGAACCTTAACAGTGAAGTAGGGGGGAGTTTTATAAAGTCCCGTGCCGTAGCCGAGGTCTTTGAGCGACTGACCGATCATTACTTTTGAAGCAATGTCAACCATGGGTACGCCCGTTACCTTGCTGATATAAGGAATTGTTCTTGAAGCTCTGGGGTTAACCTCAATAACATAAAGCTGGTTGTGATAGATAAGATACTGAATGTTAACAAGACCCTTTGTGCCGAGCGAAAGAGCGAGCTTTTCGGATACATCAATGATGTTTTCGCGCATCTTGTCGCTGAGGTTGTAGGGCGGATAAACAGCTATTGAGTCGCCGCTGTGTACGCCTGCACGCTCAACATGCTCCATAATACCCGGGATAAGAACATCCTTGCCGTCAGAGATAACATCAACCTCAAGCTCTGTACCCATCATGTATTTATCAACAAGAACGGGATTTTCGATTTCACCCGAGAGGATGATATCCATGTATCTTTCAACATCGCTGTCCTCATGAGCAATAGTCATGTTCTGACCGCCGATAACATATGAGGGACGGAGAAGCACGGGGTAGCCGAGGGTGTTTGCGGCGTTGAGAGCTTCCTGCTTTGTCATAACGCCCATACCCTTGGGTCTGCGGATTGCAAACTTTTCGAGAAGTGCGTCAAAGCGTTCTCTGTCCTCGGCGGTGTCAATGCCGTCAGCCGATGTGCCGAGAATTCTGATACCGTTTTCATCAAGATACTTTGTGAGCTTGATAGCTGTCTGACCGCCAAAGGCAACAACAACGCCGATGGGATTTTCAACTTTGATGATGTTCATAACATCTTCGGGAGTAAGGGGTTCAAAGTAAAGTCTGTCTGCAGTATCATAGTCTGTTGAAACGGTTTCAGGGTTGTTGTTGATAATTGCAACTTCGTAGCCGAGTTCCTTAAGAGTCCATACGCAGTGAACTGAGGAATAGTCAAATTCAATACCCTGACCGATTCTGATGGGGCCTGAGCCGAGAACGATAATTTTTTCTTTATCGCTCTTTGCGGCAAGAGGTCTTGCTTCGCATTCAATGTCGTATGTTGAGTAAAAGTAAGGAGCTGCAGTGTTGAAGTTTCTTGAGCAGGTATCAACGATTTTATAGACTGCCTCTTTGTGCTCGGGGAGCTTGTCCACTCCTGAAAGGCGCTTGAGAGCTGCGTCTGTATAGCCGTAATGTTTACCCTGAATATATTTTTCTTCGTCAAGATTGCCGTTTTCAATTGACTTTTCAAAATCTGCGAGATTCTTGAGCTTGAGAAGGAACCATTCGGTAATCTTTGTTATATCATGAATTTCTTCAATTGACATACCGCTCTTGATTGCCTCAAACACAGCAAACAAGCGCATATCGTCTGTTTCTGCAAGGCGTTCTTTGAGAGGCTTATCCGATTTTGGTGCGGCATTGAGAGTGTCAAGCGAAATCTCAGCACCTCTTACGGCTTTCATAATAGCCATTTCAAATGTAGGGCCGATTGACATAACTTCGCCTGTTGCCTTCATCTGTGTGCCGAGCTTTCTGCTTGCGTTAACAAACTTATCAAAAGGCCATTTCGGAAGCTTGACAACGATATATTTAACATCGGGCTCAAACTTTGCGCAGTTGAGACCTGTTTCGTCGTTTTTTATTTCATCAAGAGTAAGACCGAGAGCGAGCATTGCAGTAACCTTTGCAATGGGGTAGCCGGTTGCTTTACTTGCAAGTGCCGATGAGCGTGAAACTCTGGGGTTAACCTCGATAACGGCATAATCCATGCTGTTCGGGTCAAGAGCAAACTGGCAGTTACAGCCGCCGATAATGCCGAGAGCCTCAACAATATCAAGCGATGCCTTGCGAAGCATTTCAAGCTCTTCGGGCTTGAGTGAAAGAGCGGGAGCGGCAACAATGCTGTCGCCCGTGTGGATACCTACGGGGTCGAAGTTTTCCATGCTGCAGACCGCTACGCAGTTGCCTGCACTGTCACGCATTGTTTCGAATTCAATCTCTTTCCAGCCGAAAATATACTTTTCAACAAGCACCTGAGTGATGGGGGATAAGTCAAGACCTGTTTTTGCAATAACCTTAAGCTCGTCTGCATTGTTTGCAACGCCGCCGCCGCCACCGCCGAGGGTGAATGCAGGACGGATGATGATGGGATAACCGATTTTCTCCGCAATTTCGAGAGCGGTTTCAACATCATTTGCAATTTCTGAGGGAATGACGGGCTGATTGATTGATTCCATTGTGTCACGGAACATCTTTCTGTCCTCAGCCTTATCAATAGCTTCTGCGTTTGTTCCGAGAAGCTTAACGCCCATTCTGTCAAGATAACCGTCCTTGCTCAGCTGCATTGCGATAGTCAGACCTGTCTGACCGCCGAGGCCGGCAAGAAGGCTGTCGGGCTTTTCTTTTTCAATAATTCTTTTAACGGTTTCTGCAGTGAGAGGTTCAAGATAAATTTCATCAGCAAGAGCCTTGTCAGTCATAATGGTTGCAGGGTTTGAGTTAACAAGAACAACATCAAGACCTGCGTCTTTGAGCACACGGCAGGCCTGTGTGCCGGCGTAGTCAAATTCGGCAGCCTGACCGATTACGATGGGGCCCGAACCGATAACCATTACCTTTTTGATATTTTTATTGATTGGCATATTTAAAAACCCCCTGTGTGATTAGTCTTTCATAAGCTTAACGAGAACAGCTTTCTGAGCGTGAAGTCTGTTTTCGGCTTCTTCAAAAATTTCCTTTGCGTGGGCTTCAAAAACTTTGTTTGTGATTTCCTCTTCACGGTGAGCGGGCAGGCAGTGAAGAACCATTGCATCACTCTTTGCAACTGCCATAACCTCGTCATTGATCTGGTAGCCATTGAATATTTTCTTTCTTTCTTCGGCTTCAGCTTCCTGACCCATTGATGCCCAAACATCAGTGTAAAGCACATCAGCATCCTTCGCAGCTTCAAGAACATCTGTTGTGCAGGTAAAGTCGCCGTTTTTGCTTGCCCATTTTATAATCTCCGCATCGGGCTTGTAGCCTTCCGGGCAACCGATGCTGACTGCCATTCCCATCTTGATGCCGCCGACGATGAGTGAGTTAGCCATGTTGTTGCCGTCACCGATGTAGCAAAGCTTGTTGCCTTTTATGCCGCCCTTGAATTCACGGATTGTCATGAGGTCTGCAAGCACCTGGCAGGGGTGGCAATAATCTGTAAGACCGTTGATTATGGGGATTGAACCGTACTCAGCGAGGGTTTCAACATCGCTTTGATCGAAGGTTCTTATCATAATACCGTCAAGGTAGCCCGAAAGAACTCTTGCAGTATCATTAACAGGCTCACCTCTGCCGAGCTGAATGTCATGCGAACTGAGGAAAAGTGCCATACCGCCGAGGTCATACATACCTACTTCAAATGAAACTCTTGTTCTTGTGGATGATTTTGCAAAAATCATGCCGAGAGTTTTGCCTTTGAGGTGGTGATGCTCAATTCCGTTTCTTTTTTCGTATTTGAGCTGATCTGCGAGATTGAGAATCTCATTGATTTCGTTTGTGCTCAAATCCATAAGCTTAAGTAAGTGCTTCATATATGCCTCCAAAAATCAATTATTAACATATTCAGTACAGTATAACATATATTTACAGATTTTTAAATATATTTTTACAAAAAAGTTAAGAAAAAACCGCCAATCAAAATGACGGCGGTTAAAAAGACAATATTTCAAATGAAAAGACAGAGGAAAGGTCCGTTGCGATTATATCGCAGCAGATGCAGGCAGATGTTTTGTTTGCTGAAATAAGCATCAATCAATTCCTCCGTATTAATTTTATCGTAAAGTATTCTACAATATCCGCCTGAATAAATCAATATATAAGTTGTTACATATTCAGCAAAAATAAGGCGAAAAAATTTATTAAAATAACGAAAACGGAGAAGCGGCAAAACTTCTCCGTTTGTATTTTTATTTTGCAGGGCAGTGGTTTGTAGCAACAATATCAACGCCCGTATCAAGTATATTGCTGACAAGCACATCGCCGAGTGAAACGGGGGCCTCAGCCTGAGCAGCATTGATTATTTTCATGCACTCCATGATTTTATCTTTAGGGAGTGAACCTGCTGATTTGCAGGGCACAACATTATGAATACCGCCGTTTACTTTAACGGTTGTGGCAAGGCTTCTTACGGGATTTGTGCATTCCGCTCTCGCATATGCGTCGCCTCTTTTGCAGGTGTTGCCCGTTACGGACAGAATATCGCCGTTTTCGGCAATTTCAACCGTTACCGCACAGCCCATGGGGCAGGCTACGCAAATAATATTTTTTTGCATAAATCACACCTCCACCGAAATTTCAATTACGCCGCCTTCAGCGAAATTTTTGAGCATATCATTTTTTATGATAACATTCTCCATTTCGCCGGGAGCAAGGCGCGGTCTTTTTTTGCTGATGATTTCTTCACCGTTGTATTTTACAACTGTTTTGGCATTTTTATAAACCTGACCGACTCTGAAGTAGAGCTTGACATCACCGCTGTTCCTGATATTTACCTTCTGCGGAACGATGTATCTTACTCCGTTAACTCCTTTAGTGGTGATGTATTCGGCAGCTTCTGTTTTGCCGAGCACATATCTTGCGGCGCCTTCACCCGCAGTCTGGCTTTCAAGTGTAACATAGTCAACAAGGTCATGAACATGGAGAACATTTCCGCAGGCAAAAACACCTTTGTGGCTTGTTTCTCTGTATTCATCAACAACCGCACCACTTGTGACGGGGTCAAGATTGATGCCTACAGCTCTTGTAAGCTCGTTTTCGGGGATAAGACCGACAGAGAGAAGAAGGGTGTCGCATTCAATATATTCTTCAGTGCCGGGAATAGGTCTGCGGTTTTCGTCAACCTTTGCAATTGTAACGCCTTCAACCCTTTCTTTGCCGTGAATGTTAACAACCGTGCAGCTCAGATGAAGGGGAATATTGAAATCGTCAAGGCACTGAACTATGTTTCTTGTAAGACCGCTTGAATAAGGCATAAGCTCACATACGCATTTGACCTGCGCGCCTTCAAGGGTCATGCGGCGTGCCATAATAAGACCGATGTCGCCTGAGCCGAGAATAACAACCTTTTTGCCGGGCATATAGCCGTCAATATTAACATATTTCTGGGCTGTACCCGCACTCATAACGCCTGATGCTCTTGAGCCTGCAATGTTGAGTGCGCCTCTTGGCCTTTCACGGCAGCCCATGGCAAGAATTATTGCCTTTGCCTGAATTTCAAGAAGACCGTCGGTTTTGTTAATGGCATAAACAATATTGTTTTCTGTTATTTCAAGTGCCATTGTATCTGTTTTGTATTCAATTTTCTGCTCGTCAACAAGCTGAATAAATCTGTCTGCATATTCGGGACCCGAAAGCTCTTCACCGAAGTAGTGAAGACCAAAGCCGGTGTGAATGCACTGCTCAAGAATGCCGCCGAGAGTTTCTGCTCTTTCAAGAATGAGTATGCTGTCAACTCCGCATTCTTTTGCTTTGAGTGCTGCCGCCATGCCCGCAGGACCGCCGCCGATAACAACTATATCATAATTAAGCATTTTTTACGCCTCACTTTGTTCTGTCATAAAGAATTTTGGAATTGCCGCCGAATTTGGTTATTTCATTTATCTCAACGCCAAGCTCCTGAGCAAGAAGCTCAACAACCTTTGAGCCGCAGAAGCCGCCCTGACAGCGTCCCATGCCTGCCCTTGTTCTTCTTTTAACGCCGTCAACATCCCTTGCCCCTGCGGGTGCATTGATTGCATCAAGAATCTCACCCTCGGTGATTGTTTCACAGCGGCAGATTATTCTGCCGTATGCGGGATTTTTCTCAATAAGAGCTTTGCGTTCCTCATTGCTCATGTGTCTGAAACGAACAGGTTCTTCTCTTACGGGGTTAAAATCGTTTTTTTCTTCAGCAGGGGTTGACTTAAGAATTATATCCTTAACATATAGAGCGATTGCGGGCGCAGATGAAAGACCGGGAGATTCAATTCCTGCAACATTAATAAACTGAGCGTTCTTTTCACTGGGTTCAATAATAAAATCATTTCTGTCGCAGTGTGCTCTAAGACCAGCAAATGAGGTTATTACTTCTCTTGTTGTAAGGCAGGGGACTGACTTTTTGGCAATTTCAAGAACATCGGAAAGAGTGTCAGCGCAGGTTGTAATATCGTTTTTATCTTCAATATCTATTGCGCTCGGACCGAGAAGAAGGTTGCCGTCAACGGTAGGAGTAACAAGAATTCCTTTACCCATTTTTGACGGGCACTGGAAAATGGTGTGGTTTGCAAGGTGACCGATTGATTTGTCACAAAGCATATATTCACCCTTACGGGGAGTTGTATGAATTGATGTGTCGCCTATGAGTGCCGCAATCTCATCGCAATAAACACCTGCGGCATTAATGATATATTTTGCCGAAATAGTTGTGTCACCGTCTGAAACCGTAAAACTATTGCCGTCAAAATCAATTTTCTTTACCTCAAAATTGCGGATAAATTCAACTCCGTTCACAACTGCATTTTCTGCAGCGGCAATTGTGAGCTCATAGGGGCATACAATGCCTGCAGAAGGTGCCCAAAGAGCTGCTTTTGCTTCGTCGCTGATATAAGGTTCCGCTTCTTTAAGGTTGGCTCTGTCATATATTTCAAGACCGGGTACACCGTTTGTATTGCCTCTTTCAAGAAGCTCGTTGAGAGTTTCAACCTCTTCATCCGAAAAAGCGACAACCAGTGAGCCGATGGGCTTGAAAGGAACACCGAGCGTTTTGCACAGCTCAGGCATAAGGGATGTGCCTTCGACATTAAGCTTTGCCTTAAGTGAGCCGGGCTTTGCATCAAAACCTGCGTGAACGATTGCACTGTTTGCTTTTGAAGTGCCCATTGCCATGTCGTTGCATTTTTCAACAAGAGCAATTTTGAGGTTGAAACGGCTGAGCTCACGGGCAATCAGTGAGCCGATAACGCCTGCACCTACAACGGCAACATCATAATTCATGAACAAGACCTCCGTATTTTATATATTTTTCCGTCGAATATTATATCATACAGATACAATTAATACAACAATTATTTTGGGCAAACGGCCTTGTTTGTCGTATTTTTTTGTTATGTAAAGATTAGAAAAATGCGTTATTTTTCTCAATTTGCAAAATTCTGAAAATAGACAAGTAAATATTGACAAAAATTAATTTTTGATGCACAATATAATGTATAATTTCATTTGAGAGGAAGCTGAAAAATATGATGACAGATATCGAAATAGCTCAGTCAGTTGAAATGAAGCCCATAACCGAAATTGCTGATACGGCGGGCATTGAGAGAAAATACCTTGAGCAGTACGGTAATTACAAAGCAAAGGTTGACCTTTCAATTCTCAGTGAAAATGAGAAAAAAGAAGGTAAGCTTATTCTCGTTACCGCTATAACCCCGACACCTGCAGGTGAAGGCAAAACAACAACCACAATCGGTCTTGCTGACGGTATGAAAAGAATCGGCAAAAATGTTATGGTAGCATTAAGAGAGCCCTCACTTGGTCCCGTTTTCGGCGTTAAGGGCGGTGCAGCAGGCGGCGGATATGCTCAGGTTGTTCCTATGGAGGATATCAACCTTCATTTTACCGGTGACTTCCATGCAATCGGTGCTGCAAATAATCTTCTTGCAGCAATGCTTGATAACCATATCTATCAGGGCAATGCTCTCAATATCGACCCCAGAAGAATCACATGGAAGCGCTGTGTTGATATGAATGACAGGCAGCTCCGTTTTGTAACCGACGGTCTTGGTGGCAGAGTTAACGGTGTGCCTAGAGAAGATGGCTATGATATCACTGTTGCATCTGAAATTATGGCTGTTCTTTGCCTTGCAACATCAATTACAGACCTCAAAGAGCGTCTTTCAAGAATTATTGTCGGCTATACTTATGATGAAAAGCCTGTTACAGCGGGTGAACTCAAAGCTGCCGGTGCTATGACTGCTCTTCTTAAGGATGCACTCAAGCCTAACCTTGTTCAGACGCTTGAAGGCACTCCCGCGCTTGTTCACGGCGGACCTTTTGCAAATATTGCACATGGCTGTAACTCAGTCATGGCTACAAAGCTTGCAATGAAGCTTGGTGACTATGCCGTTACCGAGGCAGGCTTCGGGGCTGACCTCGGAGCTGAAAAATTCCTTGATATCAAGTGCCGTTATGCAGGTCTTACTCCGGCTGCGGTTGTTGTTGTTGCAACAATCAGAGCGCTTAAAATGCACGGCGGTGTGCCCAAGACAGAACTTTCGGGTGAAAATCTTGAGGCACTTGAAAAGGGTATTCCCAACCTTCTTCGCCATGTTTCAAATATCAAGAATGTTTATAAGCTTCCTTCTGTTGTTGCGGTCAACAGATTTCCCACTGATACAGATGCCGAAGTTGATCTTATAATTGAAAAATGTAAAGAGCTCGGCGTAAATGTTGTTCTCTCAAATGTATGGGCTGAAGGCGGCGCAGGCGGAGTTGAACTTGCCGAAGAAGTTGTAAGACTTTGCGAGCAGCCCAATGACTTCACTTTCTCATATGAGCTTGACGGCACAATTGAAGATAAGATTGAAGCTGTTGTTAAGAAAGTATACGGCGGCGATGGAATCAGCGTGCTTCCCGCAGCCAAAAAGCAGATTGCGACCCTTGAAGCTATGGGTTACGGCAACCTGCCTGTATGTATGGCAAAAACACAGTACAGCTTTTCGGATGACCCCGCAAAGCTCGGTGCACCCGAAGGCTTTACGGTAACAATAAAGAATGTTAAAATTTCCGCAGGTGCAGGCTTTATTGTTGTTCTCACGGGCGACATTATGACCATGCCAGGTCTCCCCAAGGTTCCTGCCGCTGAAAAGATTGATGTTGACGAAAACGGCAAAATCAGCGGACTTTTCTGATTGAATAAAATCATTAACCGCCCGAGTTCATTTGAACCCGAGCGGTTAATTTTTATGTTTTTGATAATATTTCCCCAACCTTGCCGTGAATCACAAGACCGAAATCGTCATCTTTTTCGGTTGAGTCTTTATTAATCAACACAAGGTTATTGCCCGAATAATATCTTATAAATCCCGCAGCAGGGTAAACGGTAAGCGATGTGCCTGCAACAATGAGCATATCGGCATTTGCAATGGCGTTCACAGCCCCTTCAATCACATCGCTGTCAAGGCTTTCCTCATAAAGCACGACATCGGGCTTTACCGTGCCGCCGCATTCGCATTCGGGTATACCCTGAGAACGGTAAACAAAGTCAAAATCATGAAATTTTCCGCATTTTACGCAGTAGTTTCTAAGTGCAGACCCATGCAATTCGTAAACACACTTGCTGCCTGCACGCTGATGCAAACCGTCAACATTCTGTGTTATAACAGCCTTCAATTTGCCTTGCTTTTCAAGCTCGGCAAGCTTGTAATGAGCGGAGTTCGGCTTTGCATCGGGAAAGCAGAGATATTTTCTGTAAAAATCAAAAAATTCTTCGGTGTGTTTTGTATAAAATGTGTGGCTGAGCACACTTTCGGGCGGATATTTATAGTCCATCATATATATGCCGTCAGCTGAGCGGAAGTCTTTAATACCGCTTTCGGTTAAAACTCCTGCTCCGCCAAAAAATACTATGTTATTGCTGCTGCTTATCATTTCTTTTAATCTTTGAACAGATGTCTGCGAAATCATTGCCGTCACCTCAGTTATATTATACAGCTTTTGCCGTAACAATTCAATATATAATGTAATAACAAATACAAAATATTATATAAATTAAATTTTTTGCAACAAAATATTGAGTTTTTTGTTGCAATGGTGCTTGAATAATGGTATAATCTTTATCGTGTATATTTGCGTTTAATATCTGCTCTTTGAGGAATAATAATTTTGTTTTATTTTCTGAAGGGGTGTATATTGAATGAAAAATAACAAAAACAAAAGAGATAATTTTTTTCTGCCGTCACCGCCTTGGCAATCTCCTGATTTAAGCAGCGGAAACGGCGGCGGGGGAGATGATTCTTCCGCTCTGAGCAGCATAATCGAATCAGGCTCAATAACCGTCAGAAAAGGCGATCATCTTATTCATTGCCTTACCGTTATCGGTCAGATTGAAGGGCACTATATTCTGCCTGCACAAAACAAAACGACAAAATACGAGCATGTTATTCCTCAGCTTGTTGCAATTGAAGAAAGTGATGAGGTTGACGGGCTTATTATGATATTGAACACTGTCGGCGGCGATATTGAAGCGGGGCTTGCGATTGCTGAGCTTGTATCGGGCATGACCACTCCGACTGTTTCTCTTGTTCTCGGCGGAGGTCATTCAATCGGTGTTCCGCTTGCGGTTTCAACCGATAAATCATTTATAACTCCGTCGGCAACCATGACAATTCATCCTGTCAGAATGAACGGACTTGTGCTTGGTGTGCCGCAGACACTTTCGTATTTTGAACAGATGCAGGAGAGGATTGTTCGCTTTGTGTCGGATAATTCGGGGATTTCGCCCGACAGATTCCGTGAGATGATGCTTGCAACGGGTGAGCTTGTTATGGATGTGGGCACGGTGCTCAGCGGCGAGGCAGCTGTTAATGAAGGACTTATTGACTCAATGGGCAGCCTTTCCGATGCGCTTAACTGCCTTTACGAAATGATTGAAAATAACACGGAGAATTTAGTCGATAAATCTGAAAATAATACTCCGAAAGGATGAAATAAATGGCAAATACTCAAAACAAAAAATCATCAGGTAACAAAAAGAAGGTACCGTCGAATTCAAAATCCGCTTCAAATAAAAAGCCTGCGGCATCAGCTGAGGTTTCGTCGGCGGTTAAAAGGCAGAAGTCTGCAATAATCCTTATGGCTGTTGCTGTTTTCATCGCTGCTGTTGTGCTTATTCCGGGTGAAAGCGTATGGCTTGCCATGCACGACGGTATGTTCGGCTTGTTTGGATTCTGCGCTTTTGTTGTTCCTGCAGTGCTGATATATCTTGCGATTGTTCTTGCCAAGGATAAAACCGTAAAAAGCGTTGCGGCTAATGTTGCGATTACCGTTGCCGCCGTTGCTCTGCTCAGCGGAGCGGTACATATTTTTGCAAACAGTGACGAATTTCTTCATAAAACAATGGCCGAACAGTTCACCGGCGTGTGGGGAGAAAGACCTTCACATGCAAGCGGCGGTATTTTCGGCGCAATTTTCGGCGGACTCGTTGCAAAACTTTTCGGCAAGGTCGGTGCGGCAATTACTTTTGTTCTTTTGACCGTTGTTATTATTATGCTTCTTACCGGCACCACTCTCGGCGGGCTTTTCAATGCAATCAAAAAGCCCGTTAAAAAGGTGAGCGATATAACGAACGAAAAGCTTGAGCAGAATGCACTTCGCCGTGAGCAGGAGGAGCTTGAAAGAGAAGAGGCGGAGAAAGAGAAAGAGAAAGAGAAAAAACGCTTCAGTCCCCCTGTGAAGCCAACCGCTTCAGCTGACAGCTTTGAGGATAATTTCATAACCGATGAAACCACTTTTGCTCCCGTTGATGAGGAGCCTGTTATCCCTGATATTCCCGTTGTAACGCTTCCCGATCCTACTCATAATGATATTGTTGATGAAATCATAGAGTCGGCTATCAAAGAGGAGAAAAAGAAGCCCAGAACAAAATTTGTCACTCCCTCAATGCCGTCGGATGCGCCTGATGAAGATATATATGATGATGTTGACGGTGACGAAGAAGATATTCCGTTTGAAGTGCTTCCCGAGATCGAACCCGAGAAGCCTGATTATATTTTCCCCTCAATCGAGCTTCTTAATCTTGTTGAAAGAGAAGGCTCTACCGACAGCATGACTGAAATGCAGATAGGCGCAAAGAAGCTTGTTTCAACGCTTGAAAGCTTTAAAATCAATGCAGAGGTTACAAATATCTGCAGAGGTCCTTCTGTTACAAGGTATGAGCTTGTGCCTGAGGCAGGCGTAAGAATCAACAAAATTACGGGTCTTGCCGATGATATTGCTCTGCGCCTTGCTGCAACAAGCGTTCGTATTGAAGCTCCCATTCCGGGTAAAGCTGCTATCGGTATCGAGATACCCAACAGTGCAAAATCTATGGTTTCAATGCGTGAAATCATTGATACTCCCGATTTCAGGGATGCCAAGAGCAAGCTCAATGTTGCGCTTGGTAAGGATATCACAGGCAATATTATCTGCGCAGACCTTGCAAAAATGCCCCATCTTCTCGTTGCGGGAACAACAGGTTCGGGCAAATCCGTATGCCTTAACTCAATGATTGTAAGCATACTCTATAATGCGTCACCCGAAGAGGTCAAGCTGCTCATGATTGACCCCAAAATGGTTGAATTTACCATTTATAACGGCATTGCTCACCTTGAAGTACCCGTTGTTTCAAATCCAAGAAAAGCTGCCGGTGCGCTCGGCTGGGCGGTCGGCGAAATGGAAAAACGCTATAAGCAGTTTTCCGAGAACAGCGTAAGAGATATCAAGGGCTTCAACAAGCTTTGCGAAACAAGGGATGACCTTGTTAAAATGCACCATATTGTTATATTTATTGATGAGCTTTCCGACCTTATGATGGTATCGCCCAAAGAGGTTGAAGACTCGATTTGCCGCCTTGCACAGATGGCAAGAGCTGCGGGTATTCACCTTGTTATCGCAACGCAGAGACCTTCTGTTGATGTTATCACGGGTATAATTAAAGCAAACATTCCCAGCCGAATTGCACTTTCCGTTTCATCGCAGATTGATTCAAGAACAATTCTTGACGCTGTCGGTGCGGAAAAGCTTCTCGGTAACGGCGATATGCTCTTCAATCCCGTCGGTGCTTCAAAACCCACCCGTGTTCAGGGTTGCTTTATTTCGGACGCAGAGGTTGAAAGAGTTGTAAATCACATTAAATCTCAGGCTCAGACCACATATAATGAGGATACCATTCATGAAATTGAGGCAAAAGCCGCAGCGGCTGAAAACGCCAAGAAAAAAGCAGTTGATGAGGATGACGATGAAGAATATGATCCCATGCTTAATGATGCCATTGAGGTTGTTGTCAATGCAGGCGGTGCTTCAACAACGATGCTTCAAAAGAAGCTCAAACTCGGCTATGCACGAGCATCGAGGGTTATGGATCAGCTTGAAGAAAAGGGCATAGTCGGTCCTTCGGAGGGTGCAAAGCCCAGAACTGTTCTTATCACAAAGCAGCAGTGGTATGAGATGCAGGCACTTGCTGACGGTGCGGGCGCACCGAGCATTGATGATGTGTTTGCGGATGATGACGATTATTCGGGATCGGATGATGACTTTGTATAATTCAAACGGCTTTTTGCCCGTTACAAAAGAAGAAATGACCTCAAGGGGATGGGAGCAGCCCGACTTTATATATGTCAGCGGCGATGCTTATGTTGACCATCCCGCTTTCGGTGCGGCTATTATTACAAGAGTGCTTGAAAATGCAGGTTTCAAGGTTGCTTTTCTGGCTCAACCGGATTGGCGCTCAACTGCTGATTTCATGTGCTTCGGCAGGCCTCGTCTCGGCTTTCTTGTGAGCAGCGGCAACATAGATTCCATGGTTGCTCATTACACTGCAGCAAAGAAAAAAAGAAGCTCGGATTATTACAGTCCGGGCGGTCAATTCGGATTGAGACCTGACAGAGCAGTTATAGTTTATTGTAACAAAATAAGAGAAGCCTACGGCGATATTCCTGTTGTTATCGGTGGTCTTGAAGCTTCTCTCAGGCGCTTTGCTCATTATGATTATTGGGATGATAAAATCCGCCGTTCAATTTTGCTTGATTCTCAGGCTGATTTGCTCTCATTCGGCATGGGTGAGCGTTCTGTTCTTGAAATAGCACAAAGACTTGATGCGGGCGAAAATGTTGCCGATATCCGTGATATAAGAGGAACCTGCTACAGCGTTGATGTTCGTGAAACTCCCTATTACGGCACGGAATGTCCTTCGTTTGAGAATGTCTGTAACTCAAAAAAGGAATATGCCGTATCCTGCCGTATTCAGCAGGATGAGCAGGATTTTTTCAGAGGCAGAGCTGTAAGACAGCGTCACGGCAGCAGAATGCTTGTTCAGAATCAGCCTGCATTGCCGCTTTCTCAGGAAGAGCTTGATGCAGTCTATGATTTGCCGTTTATGCGTACTTATCATCCGATGTATGAGAATGACGGCGGAGTGCCCGGAATAGAAGAAGTGCGCTTTTCAATTGCGCATAACAGAGGCTGCTTCGGTGGCTGCAATTTCTGTTCTCTTGCATTTCATCAGGGCAGATACATAACGGCAAGAAGCAAGGAATCAATTATTAAAGAAGCGAAGCTTTTGACTCAGCTTCCCGATTTCAAGGGGTATATACACGATATAGGCGGACCTACCGCCAATTTCCGCCGACCTTCATGTGACGGTCAGGAGAAGAGGGGACTGTGTAAGGGCAAAAAATGTCTTGCACCCACTGTGTGTCCCAACCTTAAATCAAATCATGAAGAATACCTGGATATTCTTCGTGCCGTGCGGGCGTTGCCTAAGGTTAAAAAGGTGTTTATCCGTTCAGGTATAAGATATGACTATATGCTTGCGGATAAGAATGATGCTTTTTTCAGAGAGCTTGTTGCCCATCATGTAAGCGGTCAGCTTAAGGTTGCTCCGGAGCATTGTTCGGCAGCGGTGCTTGATAAAATGGGCAAACCGCATATAGAGGCGTATCTTGAATTTTCAAAACGATATTTCAGATATACAAAAAAGGAAGGCAAGGAGCAGTATCTTGTGCCTTATCTTATGTCTTCGCACCCAGGCAGCACACTCAAAGAGGCTGTTGAACTTGCTCTTTTTCTCAAAAAAATCGGAATCAGACCCGAACAGGTTCAGGATTTCTATCCTACTCCGGGCACTGTTTCTACCTGTATGTTTTACACCGGTCTTGACCCGTATACAATGAAAGAGGTTTATGTTGCCAAAGACCCTCACGAAAAAGCCATGCAGAGGGCACTTTTACAGTATTTTAATCCGAAAAATGCAGATCTTGTTCGTGAAGCATTGCGAAAAGCAGGCAGGCATGATCTTATCGGCTACGGTGACAAGTGTCTGATAGCTCCAAAAAAGCAGTCGGCTTCGCCAAAAAATGAAAGGGGAAATCAATACAGTGGCAGGAAGAAAAAGTATAAATAAGAGAATTGTATATTTAATCGTTATTCTGGTTATTGCAATTTGTTCTGCATTCGGAATCGGGAATTCTGATAAGTTTTTTTCTGATGAGCCTTTGAAAGAAACGGAATCTACCGAATATCAGAGCAGTTTTCAGGTTCATTATATTGATGTCGGTCAGGGTGACTGCTCTCTTGTTGTGTGCGACGGTGAAACCCTGCTTATTGATGCGGGTGAAAACGGCCATGAAACAGAGGTTATCAATTATCTTCATTCGCTCGGAATAGAAAGGCTCGATTATATTATCGCAACGCATCAGCATTCTGACCATATAGGCGGTTTGCCTGAGGTTATCGAAGAATTCGGCACGGATAATATAATTATGCCCAGACTCACCAAAGAGCAGACACCTACCAACAGCACATATAAAGCATTCCTTGAGGCGATAAAGAATTCCGATGCGAAGGTTATTGCTTCAAAGGTCGGTGCATCATATACTCTTGGCAGCGCAGTGTTTGATATATACGGACCGGTTACGGATGATGCCGAGGATATCAACAGTATGTCTGTAGTTACCAAGGTTACCTACGGGGAAAACACCTTTTTGTTTACCGGTGATGCTGAATTTGATGAAGAGGATGAGGTTGTTGCAACCGGTGCTGACCTTGACTGTGATGTTTATAAAGCAGGCCATCACGGCTCTTACACATCGTCAGGTAATGAGCTTTTAAATGCCGTAACCCCCGAAATCTGTATCATTTCTTGCGGTGCTGACAATGATTACGGTCATCCGCATGATAAGGCGCTCAAAAGAATCAAAAAACATACGGATAAAATTTACAGAACCGATATATGCGGCAGTATTATCATTGAAAGTGATGGCAAAAATCTTGATATAAGCTATGAAAATCAATGAGGTGATAAAAATGTTTTACAGCATTGACAGACTTGAAGAAGAAGTTGCTGTTTGCATAGGTGATGATGAAGAAATTCTTCTTCTTTCAGTTGACCAAATCATAGGCAGCTATTGCGAAGGAAGCATAATCCGTGAAAATGATGAAGGCTATTACACTGTTGATGAAGAAGAAGAAATAAAGCGCAGAAGTGAGAATTTTGAGCTTGCTGAAAGCTTATTTGATGAATAAACGGTAAATTTTCAAAAATTAAAGACGGGATTGTTCATTTTATACTTGAATAATCTCGTCTTTTATTATATAATAACAAATATATGCTCAATATGGAGGAATTCGGCTTGTCGGCAGTTTCAGAAAAAAAATCCGTTTCCGTTCCTGCGGAAGAAATTCAAAAGCAAAAAGAATATATGCAGCTTGTACGCACGCTTGTTGAAAGCCGTTTTGCGGCCAGTCCCAAAGCGTATGTCCATACTTATGGCTGTCAGGGTAATGTTTCAGACGGCGAAAGGCTGGAGGGTATGCTTGAAGAGATGGGCTATGAGCTTACATCTGAGCTGTGCGGTGCCGATTTGGTGCTTTACAATACCTGTGCAATCCGTGAACACGCAGAGGACAGGGTTTTCGGTAATGTAGGTGCGCTCAAAAGCATGAAAACCGCCAACAGGGATATGAAAATTCTTCTTTGCGGCTGCATGATGCAGCAAGAGCATATTGCTCACAAAATCAAAAAAAGCTACCCGTTTGTTGATGTTGTTTTCGGTACTCATGTTATTCATAAGCTTCCTGAGTTCCTTTATACAACCCTCAGCAAGGGCAAAAAGATTTATGAGCTTCCCAATGATGAAGGTGTTATTTCAGAAGAGCTGCCTGTTCACCGTGACAGCAGCTTTAAAGCGTGGCTGCCCGTAATGTATGGCTGTAATAACTTCTGCAGCTATTGTATCGTGCCGTATGTCAGAGGCAGGGAGCGCAGCAGAGACCCGGAAAAAATAATTGAAGAAGCAAAGCAGCTTGTTGCTCAGGGCTACAAAGAAATTACTCTTCTCGGTCAGAATGTCAATTCATACGGCAAGAATCCCGATTACGGATGTAATTTTTCGGAGCTTCTAAGAAGGCTGAATGCAATCGAGGGCGATTTCATAATTCGCTTTATGACTTCTCATCCCAAGGACTGCACCTACGAATTGCTTGACACTATGGCAGCTTGCGATAAGGTTGCAAAGCATCTGCATCTTCCGTTCCAGAGCGGAAGCAACAGAGTGCTCGATGCAATGAACAGAAGATATACAAGAGAAAAATATCTTGAACTTCTCAACTATGCTTATTCCGTTATGCCCGAACTTTCAGTCACAAGCGATGTAATAGTCGGTTTTCCCGGGGAAACCTATGATGAATTCAGAGAAACAGTGACACTTGTTGAAGAAGCTGAGTTTACTTCAATGTATACCTTCATTTTTTCGTCAAGAGAAGGCACGGTTGCATCAAAAATGCCTGACCCTGTTTCAAGAGAAGAAAAAGGCAAATGGTTCAAAGAATTGCTTGACACTCAAGAAAAGATTGCCGCTGTGCGCACTGCTTCAATGGTGGGCAAAACCTACCGTGTGCTTTGCGAAAGTGTAAGCAAGGGCGGCTTGATTGAGGGCAGAACGCAGGGTAATATTATTATTGAATTTCCTGCCGATACCTCGGTTATAGGCTCTTTCAGAGAAGTTAAGGTTACTGAATCGCTTACATGGATATTAAGAGGCGAAATTCAATAAGTTAATACGATGCTTCGGCGTATTATAATAAATTTTATCACAGTTAGGAGAAACAAAAATGGATGTAATTGCAAAAGCAAGAGAGCTTGGCGCACTCCTTCAGCAGGATGAGCGTTACACAAAGCTCATGGAAGCACAGAAGGCTAATGAAGAGGATGCTGCTCTCAACGAGCTCATCGCAAGAATTCAGCTTGTTCAGATGTCATTCCAGCATGAAGCTTCAAAGGAAGACAAGAATGAGCAGAAGCTTGAAGCTTACGATAAGGAATTCGGCGAAATCTACACTCAGATTATGGCTAACCCCAATATGCAGGCTTATGAAGCTGCAAGAGCAGAAATTGATAAGCTTATGCAGTATATCAACAGCATTTTTGCACTTTGCCTTCAGGGTGAAGACCCTGCAACCTGCGAGCCTCCTCAGGAGCATAACTGCGGCGGCGAGTGCAGCTCATGCAGCGGCTGTCACTAAGAGTTTAAAGGGGGGCTGCAATCCCGCAGCCCCGGGATTTTTTGAAAGGTATGGTAAATTCATGGCAGAGCTTACCCCTATGATGAAACAGTATTTTCAGATTAAGGAGAATTATCCCGATACAATTCTCATGTTCCGTCTCGGTGATTTCTATGAAATGTTCTTTGAGGATGCAAAGAAGGTTTCCGCTGAGCTTGATCTTGTGCTCACGGGCAGGGATTGCGGTCAGGAGGAGAGAGCACCTATGTGCGGCGTTCCCTTCCACAGTGCGGATTCTTATATTGCCCGCCTTGTTGCCAAGGGCTACAAGGTTGCCATTTGTGAGCAGCTTGAAGATCCCGCTCTTGCAAAGGGAATAGTAAAGCGTGATGTCACAAGAGTTCTCACTCCGGGTACGGTTATTGAAAGCACAATGCTTGATGAAGGTAAAAATAACTTCCTTGCCTGCATCTGTGCATTGAAGGATTGCGTGGGTCTTTGCTTTGCCGATATTTCCACAGGCAGTGTTCATGCAACACAGTTTGAAAGAAAGAATTCACAGCGCAGAATCATTAATGAGCTCGGCAGATTCTATCCGAGTGAAATTATAATTAACAGTGATACGCTTGAGCTTACTCAGGTGACGGATTTTGTAAAAACAAGGCTCCGCTCATCCTGTGATTTGCTTGATGCTGATTGCTTTGACCTTTCAAAAGCTTCCGGAACCCTTATGAAGCATTTTAAAATCGCTTCTTTGTCGGAAATTTCTCTTGAGAATGCAAACGGTGCTGTTTGTGCCGTTGGTGCGGCAATGGATTATCTCAGAGAAGTTCAGAAATCGGAGCTTGAAAATATCAGGAACATTGATTATTACGGCGAAAGCAGCTTTATGCGTCTTGATGTTTCAACGCTTCGTAATCTCGAAATAACCGAAACGATGCGCAACAGAGAAAAGAGAGGTTCTCTTCTCTGGGTACTTGATAAAACAAAAACCTCAATGGGCAAGCGAATGCTTCGCAGTTGGCTTGAACAGCCGTTGCTTAATATTGCCAAAATCACAAAGCGTCATAATGCAGTGGAAGAACTTGTTGACAATCCTTCCTTGAGAGATGATATTGTTGATGCAATGACCGGCTGTCAGGATATGGAAAGGCTCATAACCCGAATAGCTTATTCAACTGCAAATGCAAGGGAGCTCAAA
The DNA here is from genome assembly GCA_017403185.1 of Clostridia bacterium. Lineage (GTDB taxonomy): Bacteria > Bacillota > Clostridia > Oscillospirales > Acutalibacteraceae > CAG-177. Next base: position 28,312 of record JAFQON010000038.1, on the reverse strand, counting down.
GGTCTTTCATCAACTCTTTGCAGGCTTCCGCTTATTAAGGAGCTTATCGCATCCTGTAAAAGTGCAATGCTTTGCGAATTAAGAAATGAAATACGCCCTCTTGATGATCTTGCGGAAATTATTGACAATGCAATTGTGGACGAGCCTCCGTTTTCCGTGCGTGAAGGCGGAATGATAAAAGACGGCTTCAACGAGGAGCTTGATTCGCTTCGTGATATCGTTAATAACGGCAAAGGTTACATTGCTGATATTCAGCTTCGTGAGCAAGAAAGAACAGGTATTAAAAAGCTCAAAATCGGCTACAACCGTGTGTTCGGATATTACATAGAGGTTTCGAATTCATTCAAAGAGCTTGTTCCCGAAGATTATATACGCAAGCAGACTCTTACGAACTGTGAAAGATTTATTACTCAGGAGCTCAAAGAGCTTGAATCAAAGGTTCTCGGAGCTCAGGAGAGAATCGTAAAGCTTGAGTATGAAGTTTTTGATTCCGTCAGAAAAAAAGCCGCTGAGCATCTTTTTGAAATTCAGAAAACGGCTGCTGCGGTTGCTGCTCTTGATGTTATTTGTTCATATGCAAGAGTTGCAAGTGAAAACAATTATTGCTGTCCCTCGATGAATGCGGGCGACATAGTTACGATAACAAACGGCAGACATCCTGTTGTTGAAAAGATGATAGATTTTCCTTTTGTGCCTAATGATACTGTGCTTGATTGCGGCGATAACCGTTGTGCAATCATTACAGGTCCGAATATGGCGGGTAAATCAACTTATATGCGTCAGGTTGCGCTGATTTGTCTTATGGCTCAGGCCGGCAGCTTCGTTCCTGCAATGGCAGCAGAGCTTTGCGTGGTTGACGGCATATTCACCCGAATCGGTGCATCGGATGACCTTGCATCGGGTTCCTCAACATTTATGGTTGAGATGAATGAGGTTGCCGATATTCTTAAAAATGCTACATCAAAAAGCCTTATAATTTTTGATGAAATCGGCAGAGGCACCTCAACATTTGACGGAATGAGCATTGCAAGAGCAGTGCTTGAATTTTCGGCAGATAAACGCCGCCTCGGTGCGAAAACACTTTTTGCAACACATTATCATGAGCTTACCGAGCTTGAGGACTGTGTTACAGGCGTTAAGAACTACAACATAGCTGTTAAAAAGAGGGGAGATGACATTACCTTCCTTCGCAGAATTGTTGCAGGCTGCGCAGACGGCAGCTACGGTATTGAGGTTGCAAAGCTTGCGGGCGTGCCCAACAGTGTTGTTGAGCGTGCTAAGGTGGTTCTCAAAGAGCTTGAAGGTGAAGGACTTAAAGTTCCTGCTCAGAGATTTGAAAACGATGAAAACGATTTGCAGATGTCCTTCGGTTCATCAAATGCAAATGATATTGTTGAAAAGCTTAAAAAGCTTGATGTGAATACGCTTACCCCCATCGAAGCGATGAGCGTGCTTTATGATTTTGTAAAGCAAGCAAACAATAACTGATAAAAGGAGGTTTCTTATATGCCGAAAATCAATGTTCTTCCCAAGCATCTTGCTGAGCTTATTGCAGCGGGAGAGGTTGTTGAACGCCCCGCTTCGGTTGTTAAGGAGCTTCTTGAAAATTCAATAGATGCCGGGGCAGACAATATAACCGTTGAAATCAGAAACGGCGGTATTTCCTACATCAGAATTACCGATAACGGCTGCGGAATTTCAAGGGATGATATCCGCAATGCGTTTGTAAGCCATGCAACAAGCAAAATAGCCACGAGCGATGACCTTGAAAGCATTCTTACTCTCGGCTTCAGAGGCGAGGCACTTGCGAGTGTAAGTGCGGTTGCAAGGGTTGAGGTTATGACAAGGACCGCCGAGGATGAAATAGGCACAAGGTATGTTATTGAAAACGGTGAAGAAATTTTGCTTGATGATGCGGGCTCTCCAAACGGCACGACGATTATGGTCAGGGATTTGTTCTGCAAAACTCCGGCAAGAATGAAATTTCTTAAGAAGGATGTAACGGAAGCCAACGCCGTTGCGGGCGTTGTGGACAGAATCGCTCTTTCACATCCCGAGGTTTCAATCCGTTTCATAAGAGAAGGAAAGCAGGTGCTTATCACAAGCGGCAACGGTGATTTGCTTACCTGTATTCGTGAAGTTTTCGGCAAGGATTTTTCGTCGGAGCTTATTTATGCCGAGTATTCGGGTAACGGTGTTGAAGTGAGCGGTTATGTTTCAAAGCCCTCTGCGTCAAGACCCAATCGCAATATGCAGTTTTTCTTTCTGAATAACAGACTTATCAAAACAGGTACGGGCAGTGCTGCACTCAGTGAGGGTTATAAAAATTCCGTTATGGTCGGCAAATTCCCGTCTTGTGTTCTGAATATAAAAATCAATCCTTCACTTGTTGATGTTAATGTTCATCCCGCAAAAACAGAGGTCAGATTTTCTGATGAAAGAGTTATTTTCAACGCAGTGTTCTATGCCTGCAAAAATGCACTTGCAAAAGGTGATTCGCCAAAGCAGGTGAAAGAAATTGCAAAGGATTATTATAAGGCTACCGAAAAAGTGCCCGAGCAGATGAAAATTGTTCAGAAACCCACCCCTGTTGCTGATTTCTGGCAGCATATTCCGAAAAAGGAAGAGCCTGCAAAGATAACTGAGGCTCCTGCGGTGAAAATCAATTTTGTTGAGCCGAGGGTTGATGCACCTGAAGTGACACATGAGGTTAAACCGACCGTTACCGCAAGTGTGCCTTCGGATACACCTCAAAAAGAAGAAAAAACTGAAGACATTCTTCCGGTTTCATCTTCTCAAGCGGTTGAATCCGAGCCTGTAATCGAGGTCAAAGAAATAAAGCCTGCTTTTGAAGAGGAAGAGTTCAATCTTGTAGGCGAAGCATTTAAAACATATATAATTTGCGAGTACAAGGGTAAAATGGTTATCATTGATAAGCACGCAGCCCATGAGCGCATAATATACGAAAGATTAAAAAGAGATAATTCCGAAAGAACACCGCAGCTTTTGCTGCTGCCCGTAACCGTAACGCTTTCAAAAGAAGAGTATTCTGCAGTTCTTGAAAATCTTGAACTTATTAACAGTGCGGGCTTTGATGCCGAGGATTTCGGTAACGGCTGCGTGATTGTAAGAGAATGCCCCATGGAAATTTCAGCAGATGATGTTCAGGATGTTATCTGTGAAATTGCGGGTCGGTTTGTTGAAAAAAAACAGGATGTCATGTTTGAAAAGCTTGATTGGATTTTTCATTCAGTTGCGTGCAGAAGTGCAATCAAGGCGGGCAATTTTACATCACGCCTTGAGATGGAAAGATTTGCAAAGCAGCTTCTTTCAATGCCCGATATCCGTTACTGTCCCCACGGCAGACCCGTACTCATTGAAATGACACAAAGAGAGCTGGAGAAGAATTTTGGCAGAGTCTAAAATACCGTTGATAGCAATAGTCGGTCCGACTGCGTCGGGTAAAACCTCGCTTGCTGTTGAAATTTGCAAGCGATACGGTGCAGAGGCGGTTTCGTGCGACTCCATGCAGATTTACAAAGGTATGGATATTGCGACCGCTAAACCAACTGAAGATGAAATGAAGGGTATTCCGCATCATCTGATAGGTTTTGTTAACCCCGATGAGCCGTTCAGCGTTGCTAAATATTGTGAATTGGCAAAAAATAAAATATTTGATATACACGGCAGAAATAAAAAGATCGTATTGGTAGGAGGTACCGGGCTTTATTACAGCTCGCTTACTGAAAACATTGAATTTCTTCCTGAAGAAACAGATTTCGAATACCGTGAACTGCTCAGAAAAAGAGCAGAAACCGAGGGCTCTCAGGTTTTGCTTGATGAGCTTTCGGCAATTGACCCCGAGGCTGCTGCAAAGCTTCATATCAATAATCTCGGCAGAATAATAAGAGCTCTTGAGATTCATCATACAACAGGTAAAACCATAACTGCTCAGAATGAGTGTTCAAAGCAGACGCCTTCACCGTTTGAAACTGTAACAATCTGTCTTGACTCAAGGGACAGGCAGGTGCTTTATGACAGAATAAACCGCAGAGTTGACCTTATGCTTGAAACAGGATTGCTCGATGAAGCAAGAGAATTTCTTTCTTCTCCGCTTGGCAGAACGGCAAAGCAGGCGATCGGCTACAAGGAGCTTGATCCGTATTTCAGGGGTGAAAAATCGCTTGATGAGTGCATTGAAAATTTAAAAATGCAGACAAGACGATATGCCAAAAGGCAGCTTACTTGGTTCAGAAGAATTGATAATATTAATTATCTTTATATTGATGATTATGCAAACGGCATCGAACTTGCGGATGCTGCCTGTGATATTATAGAAAGGAGAGGTGATTTTGAAAGGGAATGAAAGACTGCTTAAAATTCTTGCTGCTGCTGCAGCGGTAATTATTGTGATTTATTTTGCGGCTGAGATGTACAGCCTTACAAGCAGAACATACACCTCGGAGACGATTTATGAACAGACAGTGCTCGAAACAATCGATGCGAAGATGTATGTTATCCGAGATGAAACACTTCTCAGCACAACAAGCTCGGGGGTTACGGTGCCGCTTGCTGAAAACGGAGAGAGAGTCAGCAAAGGCAGCACAATTGCAGCTGTTTTTCCCTCTGAAGCGTCGGCTGAAAACTATGTCAATGCTAAATCGTTGAGCAAAAAGCTTGAATCGTATCAAAAAATATCAAGCCAACTTAAATACGACAATGTTGATGTTAATAAGCTGAACGATGAGATCGGTAAGGATTTTATTTCCATGCTTGATTCCGCATATTGCAACGATTATTCAAATCTTGCAGATTACAAACTTTCTTTTGCTGAAAAGCTCTCCAGAAAGCAGATTTCTCTTAACAGGGATGTTGATTGTTCCGCTCAGATATCTGAGCTTCAGAACGAAATTTCTGCTTTGAATTCAGGCTCATCACCAAGTGAGATTATCACAGCTGAAGCGGCGGGATATTATGTAAGCAAGGTTGACGGATACGAAAATGTGCTTACCGTTGCTGATGTGGATTCTCTTACAAAAGAAAGGCTTGATGAAGCCTTTGAGGCTGAAAAATCAAAAGCCCCGGCAGGCTCCATAGGCAAGATAATTGACGGATATAATTGGTATGTGGCAGCTGTTATTGAATCAGCAAGGGTTTCGGAGATTTCTGACGGTAAAACAGTTGACCTGATTTTCAGCGAAAACGGTGAAGATACGGTTACAACATATATTCATTCGGTTAAAGCGGTTGATTCTGAGAATTCCCTTGTGGTTTTCAGGTGCAATCTCATGAATGAAAGCCTTACCGGATTGAGAATGGTCGACGGAAAAATTGTTATAAACGATTATACGGGTCTTAAGGTCAGCAGGGATGCCGTTCGTCTTGATGAAGAAGGCAACTCCGGTGTTTTTGTTCGCAGAGGAAATATTGTTAATTTCAGAAGCCTGAATATACTCTATTCCGAAGAGGATTTTGTTATCGCTTCAAAGCCTTCTGAAAACAGTGATATAAAACTGCCTTATACTCATGCAAAGCTTTATGATGAGGTAATTATCTCAGGAAAGGAACTTAAGGATGGTATGGTTATCGGACGATGAACGATTCTCAGCAATTGAAGAGAATTTGAAAATCATTAATGATGAAATTGCACAGGCGGCAGTTAAGTCGGGCAGAACAGAGAATGATGTCAGTCTTATGGCAGTTACCAAAACTGTTGAAAGCAGATTTATAAATCATGCAATAGGGAACGGTATAAAGCTGATAGGCGAAAATAAGGTTCAGGAGTTTCTTTTGAAAAAAGATGAGTTGAATCTTGAAGGATGCAAGGCGCATCTTATCGGTCATCTTCAGTCAAACAAGGTTAAGAAAATTGTAGGCAATGTTGATACAATTCAATCTGTTGATTCGGTCTCGATAGCCAAAGAAATCGGCAAGCGCTCGCTTGAAGCGGGGGTTACAACAAATGTTTTGCTTGAAGTCAATGTCGGCAATGAAGAGAGCAAGTTCGGTTTTTCAGCCGATGAGCTGTTTGAAAGAGCTTGTGAAATTGCCGAAACAGGGGGAATAAGCATCAACGGTTTGATGTGTGTTGCGCCTATTTGTGAAAAAGAAGCCGAAATTCGAGCAATTTTTTCAAATATGCACCGTATGTTTATTGACATTGGCGCAAAAAAAATAGATAATATAAATATGAGCGTTCTCTCAATGGGAATGTCGGGAGATTACAAACAGGCAATTCTTGAGGGTGCGAACCTTGTCAGAGTAGGCTCTGCAATTTTCGGCGCAAGGATTTACAGATAATGAAGGAGGAATACCAAATGGGATTCAAAGACAAGCTTAAGCAATTTATCAACGTATCGGATGACGATTATATCGATGGCGCAGATACTGCATATGAGGATGATTTTGATTATTCTCCCGCACAGCCTCAGGCTCCTGCGACCCGTCAGGCTCAGCAGGCAAGAACCGAAAGAACAACCGGTGCTTCAAACAATGTTGTAAATATCAACTCATCCAAGCAGAATGCCGGTCAGCCCAAGCCCCATGTTGTCTTTCAGAAGATTGACAGATTTGAAGAGGTTGGCGAGGTCGCTGATATTCTTAACGAAAAAAGAATTGTAATTCTCAACCTTGAAACCTGCCCCAATGATGTTTCGCAAAGAATTATTGATTTCCTTTACGGTGTTGCATATGCAAACCATGGTGACTTCAAAAAGGTTGCAGGCAGAGCATACATAATCACACCTTACAATGTTCCTGTTTCGGGTGAGCTTCTTGATGAGCTCAGCGGAATGGGCGACGGTCAGCAGTAATAATATCATGTGAAAGAGACAGGTGAATATAATGCTTAAAACAGAACAGATTCTCAATGTGAAATTTACTCCCGTAAGCAAGGGCACATACAATGCGGAGGAGGTTGATGCTTTCCTTAAAGTTGTAGCTCAGTCTTATGAATCGCTTACGGTTGAGAAGAATGAACTTATAAAGAAAATGAGCATTCTTGCCGATAAAATCGAAAGCTATCGCAGCGACGAGGAAGCGATCAAGCTTTCTCTCCTTGATGCTCACAGAATGGCTGAAACAATCGGCAAAAATGCAACAATAAAGTCCGAAACACTTATAGGCGATGCAGAAACAAGAGCTCAGCTTATTGTTGACGGTGCCAACAGACAGTCTGCAAAATCAATTGAAGAGGCAAAAGAACAGGCAAAGGAAATTGTTGAAAACGCAAAGACTGCTGTTGCATCTCTCACAGAAAGAGCTCAAAGTGAAAGCGATGCCGCCATTGCTTCGGCAAAGGCAAAGGCAGCATCAATCGTTTCAGATGCCGAAAATGAAGCCAAAAGAATTGTCGGCTCAAGCAAGGAAGCATATGATTTCTACACTGCAGAGCTTGCACGTATTCAGGCTGCATCCATCGAGTTTAAGGCTGCAATGACAGCTGTTTGCAATGAGCAGCTTGCACTTATTGAATCCGTTCCCGAAACAATTGTTGCTCCTCTTGCGTATGAAAGCTCTGTTGCGGATGAGGTTGAAGTAACAGCCGATTTGGATGAAGCGGAAGAAATTTCGGTAGAATCCGAAGAGATCATTGCAGAGCTTGACGAAGAGATTGCAGCCATTGAAAATGCTGCTGAAGAAGCTGATGCAGATTACAGCGATATTCCCGAGGCAGATAACGAGCCTGCAGAGGAAGCTGAAGAGCTTGACGGCGAAATCCGTGAAATTGAGCCCGAAGCTGATGAGGATATTGAAGATATATTCAGCCTGATAGATGATATTGATTTGGAAATTGATACCGATTCAATACCCGAAAGCCTTGATGAGCTTGTTGCTTCTCCCGAAGCAGAAGAAACTGTTGAGGTTGAAAACGAAGTTCAGGCTGATGAAGCTGAAGATGATGTGTTTGACGGCTTTAAAATTGACCTCGATTCACTCGGCCTTGATGACGGCGGCGACGATGATGACGAGGACGATATCACATCACTTTTCGATTCCATGTTTGACGAATAATTGATTGAGAGGTTTTTATGTTTCAGGCAGTATCCCTTGCAATTATCATACTTTTAACCGTTATTGATCAGCTTACAAAGTATGCGGCTGTTATGACGGTTAAGGTTAACGGTCCTGAAGAATTTCTTTTTGGTCTGTTTCAATTCAGATATGTTGAAAATACGGGAGCGGCGTTCAGCTCATTCTCAAATAATACTACCGCTTTGACCGTTGCAACTGTCATAATTCTTGCAGGGTGTCTTATTTTGCTTCTGAGCAAAAAAATCAAATCAAAATTTATGAATGTATGTCTTTTGCTTGTTATTTCAGGTGGTTTGGGTAATGTTATTGACAGAATCGTCAATGGCTTTGTTGTTGATTTTATTGAGCCGTTATTTATTGATTTTGCTGTTTTTAATTTTGCCGACTGCTGCATAACCGTCGGAGCATTGCTGATGATTGCTTATCAGATTTATGAACTTGTCCGTGAGCAGAAGAATAAATCAAAGAAAAATGATTGAACCTGTTAATTTAATTGAATATAATGAGTCTGTCAGCATAACCGTTGATGAAGAATCGGCAGGGGAAAGGCTCGATAAAATTCTTTCAGCAGTGCTGTGCGATTATTCACGCTCTTTTGTTCAAGGGTTGTTTTCGGGCGGTCTGGTGCTGTGCAGAGGGAAAGCTGTTACCAAAAGCTTCAAGCCCAAATGCGGTGATGTTATTGAATTCACCGTGCCCGAGCCGAAGGAAATTTCTCTTGAACCTGAAAATATTCCGCTTGATATTATGTATGAGGATAACGACTTGCTCGTTGTCAATAAACCCAGAGGAATGGTTGTTCATCCGGCACCGGGCAATTACGGTTCAACTCTTGTTAATGCGCTTTTGTGGCATTGTCAGGGCAACCTTTCCGGTATAAACGGGGTTATCCGTCCCGGTATTGTTCACAGAATTGATAAAGATACAAGCGGTCTGCTGCTTGTTGCAAAAAATGATTTTGCTCATATTTCTTTATCGCAGCAGATAAGTGCACATTCTCTTGACCGTGAGTACAGAGCGGTTATACACGGGCATCTCAAGGAGCCTGCGGGTGTTATTGATGCACCAATAGGAAGAAATCCCAATGACAGAAAAAAAATGTGTGTCACAACCAGAAACTCCAAAAATGCCGTAACTCATTATGAGGTTCTTGAGGAATACAAAGACTTCTCCTTTTTACGCCTTAAGCTTGAAACGGGTCGTACTCATCAAATAAGGGTTCATATGGCCCATATCGGTCATCCTGTTGCGGGTGATCCGGTGTACGGTCCGAAAAACGGTGTGTCTGCGCTTAACGGTCAGTGCCTTCATGCTGCCGTGTTAGGGTTTATCCATCCGTCAACAAATGAACACATTATTATTGAAGCGCCTCTTCCGTCTTATTTTACAGAATTTCTCAGGAGAATTAATAAATAATGGAAAACAAAAAGTCTCTTTCAAACTGGCTTGTAGCATCAGATATTGATGGTACGCTGAATAATAAGTTCAGGCGTTTGCCGAAAAGAAACGAAGAAGCCATCAAACGCTTTGTTGAATCGGGCGGAAGATTCACTCTTGCATCGGGCAGAAATCCGCAATCTATGGAAAAGCACTTCAAACGCTTGCAGATTGCAGGCACGCCTGCCGTAGTTATTAACGGTGCAGGGCTTTACGATTTTCAAAAGAAAGAGATGGTTTATTTCAGCGCAATGAGCAGCGAAGGGATGGCCCTTGCCATAGAGGCGGCAAAAAAATTCCCGACCGTTGATGTAATTGTTGTTGCAAAGGATATAATCTATATAACAGGCACCGGTTGGTTCGGAAAGCTTTTTGTTTCAGCAGATAATCTTACTCATAAACATATCAGGAATATTGATGATGTCCCCAAGGAGAATTGGGGCAAGGTCATTTTTTCGGGTGTGCCGTTTACGATTTCAAAGATAAAAAAACATTTTGAATCAATGACTGATCCCGATTTAACACTTATGTCATCATCAATTGCAAGCTTTGAGTTGCTTGCTAAAAACACGCATAAAGGAACCGCAGTGATGAAGCTTGCCGAAATGCTTGGCATTGACCCTTCTCACACGGGAGCAATCGGCGATTATTTCAATGACTACGATATGCTGAAAACGGTCGGAGTTCCGGCCTGCTGCGGTCAGGCGCCCAAGGAACTGAAGGAGATTTCTCACTTCGTTTCATGTCATTGCAATAATGGTGCGGTTGCGGATTTCCTTGAATATATTGAAGCTTTGGAAAAGTAAAACAAAGCTTTTAACCAAATTAAAATAGGAGGTGGCTGCAATGGATGCAGTTATCAGAAAACAGTTAAAAATCAAAGCTTGTAAAGCAAGAATGGGAATTATCGAAGGGGTTTTCAATGCCAAATCGGGTCATCCGGGCGGCTCGCTTTCTTGCGTCGATATTGTGACCTATCTTTATTTTCATCATATGAATATTGACCCTCAGAATCCTCAGATGGAAGACAGAGACAGATTTGTCCTTTCAAAGGGTCATGCTGCTCCCGCTCTTTATTCTGTTCTTGCACACAGAGGCTTCTTCCCTGTTGAAGAACTTAAAACACTCAGAAAGAGCGATTCCATGCTTCAAGGTCATCCCAGCATGAAATATACGGCAGGCGTTGATATGTGCACAGGCTCACTCGGTCAGGGCATTTCAACCGCTTGCGGTATGGCACTTGCTGCAAAGCTTGACGGTAAGAGCAACAGAGTTTATACAATTCTCGGCGACGGTGAAATTCAGGAAGGTCAGGTCTGGGAGGCCGCAATGTTTGCTTCAGCTAAGGGGCTTGACAATCTTGTGGCTGTTGTTGATAATAACGGACTTCAGATTGACGGTAAAATTTCAGAGGTTAATTCACCTTATCCGATTGCAGAGAAATTTAAGTCATTTGGCTGGAATGTTATCGAAATCAGTGCACACAGCTTTGATGAAATTGATGCCGCATTCAATGCTGCTGCAGAATTCAAAGGCAAGCCCTCTGTTATTGTTGCAAACAGCGTAAAAGGTAAGGGCGTTTCATTTATGGAGGATCAGGTTTCATGGCACGGCACCGCTCCCAACGCCGAGCAGTATGAGCAGGCTATGAGCGAACTTACACAGGCTCTTGCAGAGCTTGAGGCATAAGAAAGGAACGGTGAAAGAAATGGCTGATATTATTAAAACAGCAACCCGTGATGCTTACGGAAAGGCTCTTGTTGAGCTTGGAGATAAAAACAATAAAGTAGTGGTTCTTGATGCCGACCTTGCTGCGGCAACAAAAACAGGAATGTTTAAAAAGGCTCACCCCGAAAAATTCTTTGACTGCGGTATTGCAGAAGGGAACATGATGGGTGTTGCGGCAGGTCTTGCTGCATCGGGGTACACTGTTTTTGCAAGCACATTTGCAATGTTTGCTGCAGGCAGAGCATATGAGCAGGTCAGAAACTCAATTGCATACCCTCATCTTAATGTTAAAATCGGTGCAACTCATGCGGGTATTTCTGTCGGTGAAGACGGTGCAAGCCATCAGTGCTGTGAGGATATAGCTCTTATGAGAGCAATTCCCGGTATGACAATTATTAACCCTGCCGATGATATTGAAACAAGAGCTGCCGTTCTTGCTGCTGCCGATTACGAAGGTCCCGTTTATATGAGATTCGGTCGCCTTGCAGTGCCCAGAATTTTTGATGAAAGCTATAAATTTGAGTGGGGCAAGGCTGTTGTGCTTAATGAAGGCACAGATGTTACAATATGCGCAACGGGTCTTATGGTAGGCGAAGCAATTGAGGCAAAGAAAATCCTTGCAGAGCAGGGCGTCAGCGCCGAAATCATAAATGTTCATACCATCAAGCCTCTCGATGCTGAAACAATCCTTGCTTCTGCAGCAAAAACGGGCGCAATCGTAACCGCTGAGGAGCACAATATAATCGGCGGCCTCGGCAGTGCTGTGGCAGAGGCTGTTTGCGAAGGCGGCAAACCTGTTCCTGTTGTAAGGCTCGGTGTTAATGATGTTTTCGGAAAATCCGGCCCTGCCGTAGAACTTCTTCATATTTACGGTTTGGATGCACAGAATATAGTTGAGAAGGCGAAGCAGGCTATCTCAATGAAATAAAAAGCAAACTGGGCGGCTGTTCCGTTTTCGGAGCAACCGCCTGTTTGAGACAATTGAGGGTAAGGTGTTTTTTTGAATAAAATTCAGGGAGAAAAAGTGCCGGTTAAGGTAAAAAAAGCTATTTTTGTTTCTGTAGGAATAATAGCAATTACTGCAGTTGTTCTTATAGTAATTCAGCTTGCGGGTATCTTTAAGGCAGAGAACAACAGCATCACTGTTTATAAAAAGGGTGTAGAAACTGTTGTTCGCATAGGAGATACGAAAAAAAGCATATCTGACCTGACAGCCGCAGATTTTAAATGCGACAAGGAGTCGGGCAGGGTATTCTATGTTGTTGAATCATCATATTCAGACAGCTTGTTTGACCTGTATTTTATTGAAAAAAACAGAAGTGAAATTTCTGAACCAAAAATAATTGATATCGGAGTCCGCAATGACTATGATGTTGTTGAGGGTAAGGTTTATTATTTGAAAAAGAATGTGAGTGCAGGTGCGTTTGAAGGCTGTGTTTGTGACATTGAAAAAAATAAAATAGAAACATTTTCAGGCAATGTGGAGAATATTTTTGCACTTGATGCTCAGACAGTATATTTTACAAAAATGCACGGCAGCAACAGGGTTCTTTACAGATATGACGGGGTTGAAACAACCGAGGTCTGCAGAGAGCTTTCAAATATAATGCGATACGGCGATTGTGAAAGCCCTCATGTGATTTACGAGAAAAGATCAAGCATCAACAGCGGAATGACTGAGCTTTTTATTGCTTATCCCGCTAACGAACCTGTAATGATTTGCGATAACACATATTATGTGATGTATGACGATTATGCACCCGGCGGTAATCTTTATTATTTCACATCGTCAACCGAGAGCGTATCATGGAGCTATGTTATAGCTGACCAATATTCAGAAACCGATCCTTTGATCGAAAAGCCCGTAAGAAATGATTTTTTGTCTATTCTCGGGATTTCGGCAGAGTATAACGAAGCGTTCAAGGCTTATCAGGATAAGCTTATCAGGGATGAAATAAGAGCCGCTCTCAATGAATCGGTTGAAAACGGCGATTTCTCAGTCCCGGTATTCAATGCTTTTTCATACAGCGAAAAAGGAACCTATATGATAGCCGAAGATATTGACCCTAAAAACGTTTACGCCGTATCTGCTTTCGGAGCACCAAAAATTATTTTTGAAAGCACCGAGGTATTACCTTCTGATACAGATATGGGTACTCTTGTTGAGATAGCTCAGCGAAGCGAAATGAGAGAAGTTATTGAATATGCAAAATCAATTGTTGAGGAAAGTGTTAAATCTGAGGGTATGGCGTACGCTGCATACGGCGAAAAAGGTGCGGTATCGTCTTTGATTGATGGATATGATAAGAGCAAAACCTTGTTTTCATTCTCAAAAAACGGCGAAAGACTTTTTGCTTTTGTCAGAGAGTCACAGGGTGAGAGGCTGAATGTTTACACAAACGGAATAAGCGAGAAACTTGATTTGAATGAAAGCATAGGTGTTGACACAGGCGTTTCAAGCTATAGTTTTTCGGGTGAATCTGTTATTTACCTGAAATCAGACCGAAACAAGCTGTCGGGAGATGTGTTCAATTATAACGGTGCGGAAAGTGTTAAAATATCCAATTCAGCCAACGCATTTACGGTTGAAGCCAATAAAGATGTAATTATTCTGAAAAATCATAAATCTGATATATCTGGTCAGACAGCGGATTATTATGTTGTCCGTGACGGCGAAGAAACGCTTATCAACAGCGACATACTTGTTGACAGTTTTAAATATGCCGACAGCGGTTATGCTGCATATATATCACAGAGCGGTGAGATTAATATTTTTGGTGGAGAAAAATCCGTTTCGGTTGATGACGAAGTAACGGAAATTCTGCTTTTTTGTTAAAGAAAGGGATTGAATATGGGCAGTAAGAATGTTTTGAAAAAATCTGTATTCGGCGGGTTTAAAAAGGAAGATGTCATCAATTATGTTGAGCAGCTTCAGCAGGAAATTGTAAATCTTAAAAGAGAACTCGGAGAATGCAATGCGTATAAGCGTGATTTTGAGTTAATGAAGAATGAAAAAGAAAAGGCAGAAAAAGAGCTTGCTTCTCAGCGTGAAGAAAATTCATCCCTCAGAGCAAAGAATTCAGAGCTTATCGAGATGAACGCATCACTTAACCTTAAAGCCGAAGAAATGCAGGTGTGCGTTGAGGATTGCGAAAGAAAGCTTAGTGAGAGTGAAGAAAAAGCTGCCAAGCTTGAGCGAGATTTGGCTGAGAGCGAAAACAATTTTTCAAAAATCAGGGAAGCGGAAAAAATAGTAGCACAGGCAAAGGCAACAGCTTCAAGCGTAAAAAGCGATGCCAAAGCAGGTGTAGAAAGTGCGAAAGCAGATGTTGCCTGTGCAAACGACAGAATCAAAACAGCTTGTGTTAATTTTGAAAGTGCTGCAGCATCGCTAAAATCAAGTGCAGACAGTCTTATGGAAGCTCTTGAACAAGCCGCTGATAAGCTTGAATTTTCGGCAGAGGAAGCATAAAATGGCAGAATATAACATAAACATTAATCAAATAAAGGACTACGCATCTGTGCTTAAGGCAGGGGACAGAGTGCTTCTCAGCGGAGTTGTTTATACTTCAAGGGATGCGGCACACAAGCGTATATTTGAGCTTCTTGACAGTGGAGGCAGATTGCCGTATGAAATAAAAGGTGCGTGCATTTATTTTGCGGGACCTACTCCCACGCCTGATGATATGGTTATAGGGAGCTGCGGACCGACAACCTCCGGAAGAATGGATGTTTATTCGCCAAGGCTTCTCGACCTCGGTCTTGCCGCAATGATTGGCAAGGGCGAAAGAAATCAGGCGGTCTGTGAAGCAATAGTTAGGAACAAAGCGGTGTATTTTTGCGCAATCGGCGGCGCAGGCGCACTTTATGCAAGGCAGATAAAAAAATGTGAGGAAATTGATTTCAAGGATTTAGGTTGCGAGAGTGTAAAAAGGCTTGAACTTGAAGAGTTTCCTGTTATTGTCGGAATTGATGATCAAGGCGGCAATTTGTTTAAATAAAATATATTTTGATTAACAGCAAGACTTATGCGTCTTTGTTAATCAAAGTATGTATTCAAAACGCTTTCTTCGGAAGGCGTTTGTTTTTTTAGAGAGGTAATAATGAATTCATTTTCTTTGGTTTTTCCTGTTTTGACAACTCTTGCAGTTGCGTTTGTTAACGGAATGACAGATGCACCCAATGCGATAGTTTCATGTGTTTCAACCGGCTGTATAAGCATAAAAAAAGCTGTGATAATTGCATCTGTCAGCGATTTTGCAGGGTCTTTGACAATGGGAATTATCAATTCCGCTGTTTCAGAAACAGTGGTAAATATAGCGGATTTCGGCAATAATACACAGTCTGCTCTTGCGGGATTAACAACGGCAATGATTGTTGTTATTGGCTGGGCTGTTGCAGCGTGGCTGTTTGGCATTCCGACGAGTGAAAGTCACGCAATGATTGCTTCATTATCGGGAGCAAGCCTTGCGGTTAAAGGCGGGTTATCGCAAGTGAGCGTGAATGCCTGGAAAAAGGTGGTTCAAGGTTTGTTTATTTCTTTGTTTGCGGGTTTTGCAGCGGGATATACAGTTTCAAAGAGTGCCTCATATTTCTTTAAACCGTTTACAAAAGAAAAGAGTGATAAAACATTCAAATATTCTCAACTTTTTTCGAGTGCACTTATGTCGTTTATGCACGGTGCTCAGGATTCGCAGAAATTCAGCGGAATAATTACAATGGTTCTTTCTTTTTCGGGTTGCTTTATTTATGGAAAACCTCCGTTGTTGATTACAATATTGTGTGCACTTTTTATATCTTTGGGAACGGTTTTTGGGGGAGAAAGAATAATAAAAGCAATAGGCTCCGATATGCTGAAAATGAAAAATAATCAGGGCTTTTCGGCTGATATTGCAGGCTCTTTGTGTCTTATTATTTCAACAGCGCTTGGTATGCCTGTCAGCACAACTCATGCAAAAACCTCAGCAATTATAGGGGTAGGAGTTGCCGAGAGTTCAAAATCGCTTAATTGGAAGGTTGCTTCGGATATGCTTGCGGCATGGATTATAACATTCCCGTTTTGCGGTGCTTTGGGATGGGTTATTACAAAGCTATTTTTGTGTGTTAGATAGGAAAAGCCTGCGGGATATCCGCAGGCTGAACTGTTTATTTTTTGATTTTCAGAGAAGTGCGTGAATACATTTCGAGCACAATAAATGCGATTAACGGTGTGTATATATATCCCAAAAGCAGGCACACAATTGTAATCAGAACAAAAAATGCAATGTTAAGAGCTGAGCTGAATATTTTCTTTACCTCACTCCACTTAACGCTTTGCCATGCACCGACTATAAGCACAACCGCACAGGAGTGAACGGGAATTCTTGCAATGAAATCATTGCAAACGAAGAATATGATCCCCGTCAGCAATGATGCAATTATTCCGCTTATAAGCTTGTTTTTTCTGGTGATGTTAGGAATTATCATGCAAGTGCTGAAGCCTGCAAGACAATTTGATATTCCGCCGATAATAAAATCTGATTTTTTGCGGTTTGGGTTTTGCAAAATCATATATAAACATATGAGATACAATGATATTCCGCAGAACAGAGCATGAAATATTTCGGGTTTTGAATTGAGAACGGGAAATAAAATGCTGTTTTTATAATCATAAAAAGAAAGTACACCGATCTCACGGATTGATGTTATCATATCCGAAGGGTTGAGCCAAAAGTTAAGTGCTGTTGTTATAATTAACGCAATAAATGCTGCACTTACAATTTGGGTTGCTTTTTTGAATTTTCTCGGAAAAGTTATCATAACAACCATAACTATTGTGCCGTAAAGGACACCTCGCCAATTAGGATGAAATCCGAGCGAAAGATAGGATGCAATTATTTCTCTCGCTGTGTTACCGCTTGCACCTATGCCGAAATAATCCGTTGTGAATAATATTGTGACGGTAAGTGCGCTTAAAAGCATAACCGAACCGTTTATCGGGCTTTTGCTAAGCATATCAAGCTTTTGAGAATCTTTATATTTCCATGATAATGCGAGCAAAATTCCGCATACCGCAACGGCAAGTGCGGTGGTTGAAGCTCCGAATTCTCTGAACGTGTATGTTATTGTTAAAAATGAAGCGTATACAGGCATTTGTTTCTTTTCTTCAACAGCACCGCATATGAAGGCTGCGATGCAGGCGAAAACTGCTCCCGCAAACGCTCCCATTCCGGCGCATACTGCCATACTCAGCGTCAGGGGTAAGGTATAAGTTAAGATAAATATTGCGTCTTTGACAGAAAAACTCTTGTTTAATTCCAAATTTTATTTCTCCTCTTGAAAAACTCTGCATATTAGTTTACATTAAAAATTCAAACTATACAAGACATTTTAAAAATTTTTTGATTATCTATAGTAAAAAACATAATTATGTGATAGAATATAAAAAAATATTTTGTGGAGCTGCAAATGAAAAAAACGAGAATAAAAAAAATAGCAACATGGATTATTGTGCCGCTTATGGCGGCTATTTTTCTGCTTGACATAGCAACTGTTGCAATCGGTAATGAGCACTGTCGCCGTTACACGGTTACGCAGGAAATGTATGATAACAGCAACGGTGATGATCGCATACATTTTCTCAACACGGCAAATTCCGATGCAATTCTTATAGAAAGTAACGGAAGGTTTGCTTTGATTGATGCAGGCGAGGGGAATAATAATCCCAGGCGAAAAACAGAATACAAGGGTTATGAAAAAGAGGTAATTGAATATATAAAAAAGGTTTGTAAAAATAAAAACGGCGAAACTTATCTTGAATTTATTCTTGGCACACATTGCCACTATGACCATATCGGTTCATTTCATTCGCTGATCTCCGATGATGAAATCGGCATCGGAAAGGCCTTTTTTAAAGTGTTTGACCCTGATATTGCAAAGGGGTATGAAATTGAAAGATGGAAGATTGATGAAATATATAATCAGATTATCGATGATCTGAATTCAAGAAGAATTAAGATTATCAGCGATTTGCCCGAAGAACCGTTTGAATTCGGCGATTTTACTCTGCAGTTTTATAATACCGTAACGCCCAAAGAGCTTGCAGGCGAAGGCGAAAATGCTTCAAGTGTAGGTGTCAAGGTAACTAAAGGAGAAAAATCAGCTTTTCTCGCTGCCGATATCACGGCTTCAACCGGGCTTGAGGATTTGCTTATGGATAAAATAGGTGATGTTGATATTTTAAAAGCGGGGCATCACGGTTATTTCGGCTCATCTTCCCGTGATTTTCTTGATGCTCTTTCACCTGAAATGATTATTATTACCAATCAGCTTGGCAAGGTGTATCCTAACATCAAGTGGAATTTCACCATGTCTGCAAAAGTGCCGTTTTACGCAACATATGATAACAACGGCATTATAGCATCTTTTAATGATGACGGTGAAATAATTCTTACAAATAACATACACTGACTGAATATTAATGTTTTATTAATAAGAATAATATTGATTGACAAAATGTTAGTGAATTGTTAAAATTAAATTTGTATGGTCAGTTAATATGAATAATATTATTTGAATTTCGGACGGTATAACAGATATGAACTTAACTTGTTATGATTATCTGAAGGTATGCGCTAAAAAAACGGGGGATTTTACCGCTGTGCAGGCTTTCGGAAGCAAAATAAAGCTTTCAAGAATTATCAGCGATATTGATGCTTTGGCTGCATACTTTAATTCAATAGGAATTGTTAAGGGCGATTCCGTTACAATTTTTTTGCCCAATGTTGTTCACGCATTCACAACTTTTTATTCTCTTAACAAAATTGGAGTAATTGCCAACATTGTGCATCCTTTGACATCACCTGACGGATTAAAAGAAAGCATTGATTTAACAAAGTCAAAGGCGATTTTTATTCTTGATATACTTGCTGCAAAATATGCTGATATTCTTAATGAAGCTGGTATTCCCTGCATAATCTGTTCCAATTCGGATTATGTTACGGCTCCTGCCGTGCCTGCGTTCAGAATATTTGAAAAAATCAAAGGTAAAGGTCTTGAAAAATATAAAAATGCGGTAAAGTATTCCAAGGCTGTTTCAATCGGGTCTGAAAAAACGAGTGTTGATTATCACGATGGCTCTCAGATTGCAGTTTATCTGCATGGCGGCGGAACAACCGGCAAGAGCAAAACAATCATGCTTTCAAGCAATAATCTCAACAATCTTGCAGAAAAGCTTAACACGCTTGATATTCCCCACAAAGCGGGCGATGAATATTCTCTTATGGTTTTGCCCATATTTCACGCATTCGGTCTTGGTATTGCAATGCACTTCCCGCTGACCCATGGCTTCACATCAATTCCCATGCCTCAGTTTAATGCCGAAACAGCAAACAAACATCTTAAAAAGCATAATGTAACATTCCTTCTCGGTGTTCCGAATATGTATAAAAAGATGATGGAGGATAAGGGGTTTGACGGCCCTCATCTCAAAAATCTTCGCCTTGTGTTCTGCGGCGGTGATGTGCTGCCTGAAAGATTGGTTAAGGAATTCAACAAAACCGTTGCAAAGAACGGCGGTAAAGGCAAGCTTTTCAGAGGCTACGGTCTTACCGAGGTTTCTTCAGTCTGTACGGTCAACACCTATGCAAACTGTCGTGAAGATTCTATAGGTAAACCTCTCGACGATATAATTGTTCAGATTTGGGACGAAAAAAGAGCGGAGGTTCCTGCCGGCACAACAGGTGAAATTGTTGTAAAAGGCGACACTGCAATGATCGGTTATTTTAACGGAGATAATACCGTGAAAAATGAAGGCGTTTATGTTGACGGCAGCGGTAACAGATGGGTTATGACAGGTGACCTCGGTTACAAGGATTCTGACGGTTTTATTTATTTCACGGGTCGTAAAAAGCGCATGATAATTATTTCTGGCTACAATGTCTATCCCATTGATATTGAAAATGTTGTTATGCAGCTTCCGTTTGTGAGTGAAGTTTGTGCAGTTCAGGGTTATATAAAAAATAAGCCCTGCGTTAAGCTTTGCGTTACTCTTAAAGAGCCTATGAACAAAAATGATGTGTCCGATACAATTCTTTCTTATTGCAAAAAGAATCTCGCAAAATTCTCATGGCCGAGAAAGATTGAGATTATGGACAGCTTCCCGAGAACAAAAATGTCAAAGATTGATTTTATGAAGCTTTCGGATGTCTATGATCCGAAGGAAAGATAATGAAAGGAAACGCAAAATGAGCAAGCAGACAAGAACGCCTCAAACGGGCGATAAAATTGCAGTAATGAAAACAACTCTCGGAGAAATCAAGATTCTTCTTTTCCCCGATGCAGCACCCAAAGCAGTTGAAAATTTTACAACTCATGCCGCAAACGGATATTATAATGGAATAATTTTTCACAGAGTAATACCTGATTTTATGATTCAGGGCGGTGATCCTACAGGCACAGGCAGAGGCGGTGAAAGCATCTGGGGCAGGAGCTTTGAGGATGAGTTCAGCGTTGATTATCATAACATCAGAGGAGCTCTTTCAATGGCGAATGCAGGACCGGGCACAAACGGCAGTCAGTTCTTCATAGTTCAGGCGAAAGAAGTTGATGACGGACTTATTTCTCAAATGGAACAGCTTTCTGACAGAGGATTCCCCACGGAATGTGTTGAGGATTACAAGGCACTCGGCGGTACCCCGTGGCTCGATTTCAAGCACACGGTTTTCGGTCAGGTTATTGAGGGTATGGATGTTGTTGATGCAATTGCAACAGTTAAGACAGGCTATGCCGATAAACCCGTTGAGGATGTTGTTATTCTCGGCATTGATGTAGAAACACTTTAATAAATTATTTTACCCCATGATTTATCTGTTTTAAGTATAAATCATGGGGTATATTGTTATATCATTGATTAAAATGCTTTGCCGATAACTCTTGCAAGATAACCGCCGTATCTGTCAACAAGCGCAAAGATGAAATCGAAGAAGCCAAGGTTGAATACCGTGTCGTTACCGTCGCCGGCAGCTTCGTCAGCATTGAGGGTAAAGCCTTCGGTGTAAACAATGCCGCCTTCGCCGAAAATTTCAGCTCTTACATAGCCTTTGATTACATCTTCATAATCGTTAAGGTCAAATGCTTCATCGTCAGCTTTTGTTGTTGCGATAAGCTTTCCGTCTGAAATCCAGCGGACTATAAGAGCATTGTCTGAATCAATAGTGATTGTGTCCTCGTCATCATTAACCGTGATTGAGTTGATAACGGGTCTGATGCCTGTGGAATGGTAACCTTCGTCATTAAGCGCAGTGTAGCTTACGCCAACCTGACCGTCGTCGTTTGAAGCGATGATTTTTTCTCTTTCTGCATCATATTCTGTAACGAGTGTTGTAAGCTCCTTGTAAAGCTCGGTTTCTCCGTAGTATGTTTTTATGGCTTCTGCAATCTGAGCAAGCTCGTCACGATTTGCAATGCAGGTGCTCTGAGGAAGAACTTCACCTTTAAGAAGAGCATTTTTAACATTTGCCGAGGTCTTATCAGTTGCAAGAACGATGAGGCTGCCCGTATCAATTTTATCAAGCTGATGAGCATCACTTGTTGCAATTGCCGTTACGGTTGAGCCCTCTGTTGCTGCTTGAGCAAGCATAAGATCCCAAAGTTTTCTGTCATATCTTGTTCGACCGTCACCCTTGCTGTTTATGTCAATGCCGATGCAAGAGTCATATTTGTCAATGTAGCCGTAGAATTTGTTGAAATAGTATCTGTATACCCAATTGTCAAGATTATATGCGTCTTCCTGATAAAGTTCATATCTTGCCTGGGTGTACTCTCCGGGATGGTTGATAACTGAAACACCGCCTGCTTTGTCAACACCTGTTATTGCTTCGTGATAATCGCTGGGAAGATTATATTCAAAAGGAGCAAACCAGCTGTTAACATGAGCATTTACTGAAAGAGCATTGTTTTCAATTCCGTAAGGTACTCTGAGAATTTCACGGCCGTCAGCTGTTACAAGATAGTCGTCACCGTTGCGGATGATTGTCTGATAAGCCGTGCCGTTTTCAAATTTACCGTTTTCTTCAAGATAAACGAGCTCGCCGTCGGTTTTGCCGATAAGAGACATAACACTTGTAACAATGTTTGCATTGCTCTGAGTCCAGCCCTTATCCGAAATACCGTGATCGGTTGTTGAAACAACATCAAAGCCTGTTTCGTAGTGGCGTTCGATTGATTGAACGAGGGTGTCGTCGCCGTCACTTGCATTTGTGTGGGTGTGAAGAGCTGTTTTGTACTGATTAACAGTTGCCCAATCAATATCTTTATAAGGGTTAGTGATTGTGTAGCCGTCTGAAGCGCTGCCTGATGCAACTGTGAAAGGTACAAAGGTCATGAGCATTGCAACTGTCATAATAACAGCAATTATTTTTTTGTGCATTCCGGTTTCCTCCTGAAAATTATTTGGTGTTTTAATGGATAATATTATAACAGTTTTTATAACTTTTGTAAATAGTAAACAAAAAATAATGCCGTTTTTTGTGAGACGGATTTTGTTATTTGGTTTGCTATTTTTGGCTTAATATGATATGATATGATAAATAAAAATTTAATAATATAAGGAGAAATTTTTATGTTTATCATCAGAAAAATATGGTCAATAATCACGCTTCCTCTTTTGCTGATTACAATTTTAACCAGTCCTGTTGCGCAAAGCACGGACAGCGCAGAGCTTGTTTCAAAAAATGTTTTTGTTTTTGAAAAAGCACTTCTTATGGGTCAGGGAATAGCAACTGACGGTGAGTATTATTACACAAGCGGTGCAATCACTGCTCTTAATCTTACCGCTCTTGCCAAATTTACATTTGATGATATGGAAATGGTTGACAGTCATGTTAATCCGCTTCCTGAAAAGTGCACTGACAGAGGCAATGACCATATCGGAGGCATAAGTGTTTATAACGGCAAGATATATGCTTCTGTTGAGGACAGCGATGAATACATTCATCCGTGCATTGTTGTGTTTGACTGCGAAACACTTGAACCTACGGGTGAAATATATGACCTTCCGAGAGATATTTATGATGACGGTGTGCCATGGTGTGCTGTTGACGGAGAAACAGGATATCTCTATGCTTCAAAATGGACTGATATCGAAAAAATATATGTTTACGATACCAACAATGAAATGAGCTATGTGAAAGAAATCACACTTAACGGCATTACACCTATTCATCGCATTCAGGGCGGTGAATTTTATAACGGCAAGCTTTATCTTTCCAACGATATTGAAGACAACGGTAATTATAAAAATATTCTGAGCGTTGATGTTGAAAACGGCAAGGTTGAAGTTGCGGCACTCAGGGATGTTGGCGGAGATAATGTTGAAGCTGAGGGCTTGACATTTTATCCTGCTGAGGATGGTTCGGTAATGCATGTTCTTGATTATAACAAGGTTATAGGTGTTTTTGTTCATCATTACAAAGTTGATTTTGCGGAGAAATAATTTGTAATTCATCTGTAAGCTTCTTTATTAATGACCCGTAATGTTTTGTTTAAGTGAAGAAGACGGAACACTTAAGTTTATTTGAAAAGGGGAATATGAATGAAAAAAGCGGTCAGCTTTTTACTTGTTTTTACATTAATGCTATCTCTTGCTGCTCCTGCGTTTGCAACAGACAGTCACAATGCTGATTTGTGTGAAAACACTCCCGTAATTATTGTAAGAGGTATGGATTTCGGCGGACTTTATGTTGATTGCGGCACAGAATCTGAGCAGCCAGCAATTAATACCGATGCGGGAATGATTGTTTCCGGTGTGCTTAAGATTATTGCTTCGGGAATAATCAATTTCAGCCTTGACAGTGCATTTGATGAGGTCGCAAATCTTGTTTGTGATATTTTCGGATTCTTTGCAATGGATGAAAACGGCGATTCACTTCACAATGTTTCAACCCCGAAATACCCTGAAAGTGCTGATAATTACGAAAACCTCCGAAACGGTGAGGGTTTTGAATACGGCATGGTCAGAACCTGCATTGAAGCATTCGGCGACGGTCATACATATTATGTCAATTATGATTGGAGGCTTGACCCGTTTGTTGTTGCGGATGATATTAATGCCGCAGTTGAAGCCGCAGTGAGCGAAACCGGTCACCAAAAAGTCAGCATTGTCTGTTGCAGTATGGGCGGTCAGATGACTCTTGCTTACCTTAGTAAATACGGTTACGGCAGGGTTGAGCGCTGTCTCTTTATGTCATCAACCTTCTGCGGTGCTCAGGTTGCATCCGATTTGCTTACGGGCAAGGTTGATATCACAGCTGATAATCTTTATAATTTTGTTAGAAACCTCAGCAACAATGATGTGCTTTCATTTCTTATTGATGCGCTGAATAAAGTCGGTATTTTTAAGGGACTTACAAAAATAACCGATTTTATATTGGAAAATTATAAGGAAGATTTGTATGAGAATGCAATAATTCCGGTTTTTGGCAGAATGCCAGCTCTTTGGGGACTTGTTCAGGCTGAAGATTATGAAGCGGCAATTGATTTTGTTTTCGGCGGCAGAACGCAGGAAAATGCGGCTTTTCTTGAAAGGACAGACAGGCTTCAGAAGATGATGAAAGACAAGACTGACCTTATAAATGAAATGATAAACAACGGTGTGAAAATTGCGGTTGTTGCACATTATGATGCTCCCGTTGCTCCTGTTTACAAGAATGCACATTTCAACGGTGACGGAACACTTGAAACATATCAGATGTCAGGCTACGCAACCGTTGCGCCTTACGGAGAAACACTCGGCGACAGTTATGTGCCTGAAAATCCCGAATATCTTTCGCCTGACAGAGTTGTCGACTTGTCAACCGCATTATTCCCGGAATATACATATATAATTAAAGGGGCACCTCATGTTTCCGGTTCATACGGCACGGATTACAGCGAATTCCTTGTATGGCTTCTGACTTATGACGGTGAGTTTTATGCGGGTGCAAATGAAAAGTATCCTCAGTTTATGGTTTCGGGTTCGGAACAGACACTCAGCGGGTTTTAAAAAATACAGCGTATACCTTGCATGGTATACGCTGTTAATTCATTCTGTAAGATGGTTTGTGGCGTTTATGTATTCAAAAGAAATATCGCCGTATTTATTGGTGCCTTTCTTATAAAAAATAATCTTTGTGATTGCAGTGTTCTGAATTGCAATATCAAAAATCGGAGCTTCACTGAAGCCCATAATATAAAAAATAAGAATTGTGAGAAATGCTGCGTGGGCAACAACGGCAATTTTTTCACCTTTGTGATAATGTGAGTGGAGATGCTCCATAACAGACTTTGCTCTGTCAAAAACTTCAGCTTCATTTTTAAGCGTGCTGTGATAAACACGCGGAGAATTTTCGCTTACTCCGTCTGCAAGCACGGCGGTTTTGCAGAATTCCTTCATTTCATCAACAGTTAATCCGTCATATTCGGGTGAAATGCCGACTTCGGAAAGAATAGGGAGAATATTAAGAGATTTCTCGTTTGCCTGATATCTCAGAATTGCATCAGCCGTGCTGATAGCCCGTATAAGTCCGCTTGAATAAATGAAATCAAAATCAATATCAGCGAGGTGTTTGCCTGCGTTGTCGGCCTGGTTGAGCCCTTTTTCTGCAAGCAAAGGGTCATTTGACTCTTTCAATGTCAGGTCTGTTCTTCCGTTATAACCTGCGTTGCTCATGCTTTGACCGTGACGGATAAGATAAAGTTCAAGCTCGACTATCGGTTTTTGATTTTCCATAATTTCCTCCGTGTATTTGATGTTAAAATTATATTTATTTTATTGCTTTTTGTCAATGTTCTTGACATTCGTCTCTATAATTATTAAAATTATTTTGATAAAATAAAAGGATTGATACTAAATGAGTGTTTGCCGTATAATCGGTGCAGGCGAGTGCAAAAAGCTTGATTTTATAAAAGAAAAAGGGGATTTGATTATAGCTGCGGACGGTGGCTGTGCTTATCTTGAAAAATTCGGTCAGAATGCTGACTTGATTATCGGTGATTTTGATTCTTTGGGAAGAATTCCTGAGGGTGATGAGGTGATAATCTTAAATCCCGTGAAAGATATTACCGATATGAATGCCGCTGTTGATGAGGGGATAAAGAGGGGCTATACCGAGTTTCATCTTTACGGAGCCTGCGGCGGAAGAATTGACCATACGCTTGCCAATATCCAACTTGCAGCTCAGCTCTCCCAAAAAGAAATCAAGGTATATATTCACGATGAGATGATTATAACTGCGGTGAGCAACGGCACATTAAAGTTTGATTCGGGCTGTAAGGGATATATTTCTGTTTTTTCACACTCGGATAAGTCGGAGGGCGTAACAATTAAGGGGCTTAAATATACTCTTGATAATGCGGAGTTATTTAATTCTTTTCCATTGGGCGTCAGTAATGAATTTATCGGCGAAGAGAGCTGTATAAATGTAAAAAAAGGCACACTTATCATTGTTTATTCTGCTGAAAGGCGCTGACTCTGAAGTGTTGTCGGTTTAAATATGTTTCAGAAAGGATTGTTTTTATGAAAACAGTATCAAAAAGATTTTTGTCGGTTGTTTTGGCGGCTTTAATTGCTGTCACAGCTTTTGTGCCTTCTTTTGCCGCGGGGGACTTGCTTTGGAGCGCAAGTTGGGAAAAAGAGTATGAAAACGGCGTTGTGCTTTTTCCGGGCAGTGACAACAGCGAAATGAATGTTTCATGGTATTCAAAAACGGAAAGCGAACCTAAGGTTGTTGTTTCGGAAAATATTTCTTTTTCAGGTGATACCGAAACTTTTAAAGGTTACAGTGTCGAAACAGCTGACGGTGATTTTTCAAACAAAGTTACAATTACAGGGCTTGAAGCAGGAGAAACATATTTTTATAAATGTTACAGCGAAGGCTTTGAATCCTCACTTTACAGCTTCTCAACCGATGAAAACGAAAACGAATTTACCGCCCTTTATATGACTGATATTCATATTTCTCATATCAAAGACGAAAAACTTGATGATGAAGAGCTCAAGAGAACGGCGGGAATATTTAATGATACTCTCAATGAGGCATATCTGAAGCACAGCCCTTCAATTCTTCTTTCAACCGGCGATCAGGCATCAGACGGGCTTGAAAGTGAATACAAGGGTTTGGTTTCTCCGCTTCTTCTAAAGAAAATGCCGATAGCCACAACAATCGGTAACCATGACCGCAAGGGTGTGGCTTATAAAACATTTACCAATATGCCCAATGAACAGAAGAATTCACTTGTATCATCATATATAGGTGAAAATTATTGGTTCAGAAAGGGCGATGTTCTCTTCCTTGTTATGGACAGTAACAACGGCAGCGGTATGGATCACAGAAGATTTGTGAAGGATGCCGTTAAAGAAAATTCCGATGCAAAGTGGAAGGTTATGATGGCTCACCATGACCTCTACAGCGGCAGAATTCCCCACAGGGAAAGTGAAAATGAACTGCTCCGCATGATTTGGGGACCTATTGCCGATGAATTCTGCATAGATCTTGTGCTTCTCGGTCACAGCCATTATTATACTGTTTCAAATGTTCTTTATAACGGCAAATGTGTTGCTCCGTATTCTGCCGAAATGACGAATAACGAGGGAACGGTTTATATGGTCTCCGGCTCAATCACAAGACCCAGAGATGACAGTGACCTTGGTCTGAACGAGGATTGGGTAGGCTATGCGAATATCCCTGATGAAAGAATTATTTACAATGTTCTTGACTTTACTGAAGATTCAATAACCGTTTCATCATATTACACGGGAGAAAACACTGCGTTTAATTCTTATAAAATTGTTAAAACATCAAATGACGGCGGTCATCCCGAAACAATCATTCCTTCGCCGTTTGATTCGCTTGTCAGATTTATAGGAACGATTTATGCGTGGTTCAACAACATCGGCGTTTACAGTGACCTTAAAGAAGATGGCTTTGAAGTTGATTTTTTTGAAGCAGTTTTTTTAATAAATCAAAACCCCCGGCTGAGCCGGGGGTTTGCACTGCCCCTTCAAGGGGCGATTACTGGCTTTGCCCCTGAAAGGGGCTTTGAAGGTTTAGCAGCGCATTACATTCACTGGCAGCCACTCCCGAGCGGCTGTTTTATT
>JAFQON010000037.1 GCA_017403185.1 Clostridia bacterium | reverse complement strand
CGCCTATGACCGATTATATATGTTTGCTTCGGCATCGTCGTAGGGGAGGCGTTTCGCCTCCCGCAAAATATAATTTCGTTTTCGGGAGGGGTAACCCCTCCCCTACAATGTTTTTGCGGGTTTACTTTGCTTTTTTCGGGCGACCACACAGGGTCGCCCCTAAGGCGGTAACGAAAAATATTATAATTGGTGTGGGCTTTGCCCACCCTTAATTATTCATTATTCACTTTTCATTATTCACTGAAATAAATGCCGTCAGGCAATTCAATATAAAAAATGAATTTTTCGTAACATTTCGACCCAAAATAACCTTGTAATATTGACTTTACAAAAAAACATGATATAATTATCATGGGTAAAGTTGGAACGGCAATTTTGTGCTGTCTGTTTATGAAACATCTGTCAGTTCAGTGAAAAATTAAAAGTGAAGAATGAAAAATTTCGGAAGGGCTCTGCCCTTGCCCGAATATAATAAGCGTCGCAGACCCTTAATTATTCACTTTTCATTATTCACTATTCATTTAAAACCGTTGTATACCCTTAACCATTAACTTTGTTTTAATTTAGTGGCTTTTCTGCACGAAAGGAGAAAAACTATGGAAAATATGACTACCAACAAGAGCGTTCTTTCATGGATTAACGAAAAAGTTGAGCTCGTTAAGCCTGACAAGATCGTTTGGATTGACGGCAGTGAGGAGCAGATTGAAGCTCTCCGTGCCGAGGCTTGCTCAACAGGCGAAATGATTAAGCTCAATCAGGAGCTTCTTCCCGATTGCTACCTTCACAGAACGGCAGTCAACGATGTTGCCCGTGTTGAAGGCAGAACCTTCATCTGCGCTCCCACAAAGGAAGAGGCAGGCCCCACCAACAACTGGATGGATCCCGCTGAAGCTTATGAAATGCTCTACGCTATCGCTAAGGACAGCTACAAGGGCAGAACAATGTATGTAATCCCTTATTCAATGGGCCCCGTAGGCTCAAAGTTCTCAAAAATCGGTATTGAGCTCACAGACTCAATCTATGTTGTTCTCAACATGGTTATCATGACCAGAGTCGGCACAGCAGTTCTCGAGGCTCTCGGCGACAGCGAGGATTGGGTTCGCGGCCTTCACTGCAAGTGCGATATCGACGAAGAGAAGAGATATATCTGCCAGTTTCCGCAGGATAACACAATTATCTCGGTTAACTCAGGCTACGGCGGAAATGTTCTTCTCGGCAAGAAGTGCTTTGCACTCCGTATTGCTTCATATCAGGGCAAGAACGAAGGCTGGCAGGCTGAGCATATGCTCATTCTCGGTCTCCAGAAGCCCGACGGTGAAATCAGATACATCTGCGCCGCATTCCCCTCAGCTTGCGGTAAGACAAACCTTGCTATGCTTATTCCTCCCGAGGGATATTATAAGAACGGCTACCGTGTATGGTGCGTAGGCGACGATATTTCATGGATTCGTAAGGGCGAAGACGGCAGACTCTATGCTATCAACCCCGAAAACGGCTTCTTCGGCGTTGCTCCCGGCACCAACGAAAAGTCAAACCCCAACGCTCTCGCTTCAACAAAGAAGGGCACAATCTTCACCAATGTTGCTCATAATCTTGATAACAACACCGTTTGGTGGGAAGGTCTTGACAAGAATCCTCCCGCAAACGCAATCGAGTGGAAGGGCAACCCCTGGAACGGTCAGGAGAGCGAAGAGAAGGGTGCACATCCCAACAGCCGTTTCACAGCTCCCGCTGTAAACTGCCCCTGCATCAGCTCAGAGTTTGAGAATCCCAACGGTGTTCCCATCTCAGCTATCGTATTCGGCGGCAGAAGAGCAAAGCTTGCTCCCCTCGTTTATCAGTCAAGAGACTGGAACCACGGCGTATTCGTCGGCTCAATCATGGCTTCGGAAACAACAGCTGCAGCAGCAGGCGCAGTTGGTGTTGTTCGCCGTGACCCCATGGCAATGCTTCCCTTCTGCGGCTACAACATGGCTGATTACTGGCAGCATTGGATTGATATCGGCGCAGGTCTTGACGCTGATAAGGCTCCCAAGATCTTCAACGTTAACTGGTTCCGCAAGGATGACGAAGGTAACTTCCTCTGGCCCGGATTCGGCGATAACCTTCGTGTTCTTGATTGGATTATCGACCGCTGCGAAGGCAAGGTAGATGCAGTTGAAACTTCAATCGGCTTTGTTCCCAAGGCTGAGGATATCAACCTTGAAGGCATCGAAGATGAAGTAAGCGAAGCTCAGCTTAACGAAATCCTCAGCGTTGACAATGCTCTCTGGGCAGATGAAATCGCAGGCATCGAGGAGTTCTATGCTAAGTTTGACCGCCTCCCCGCAACTCTCAAGGCAGAGCTTGATACTCTCAAGGCTAACATTAAATAATTTAAAGGCGACCTTTCGGGGTCGCCTTTTTGAGTGCAAAGTGCAAAGTTGATTTGTTAAGTGAAAAATGAAAAGTGAATAATGAATAATTAAGGGTGGGCAAAGCCCACACCAATTATAATATTTTTCGTTACCGCCTTAGGGGCGACCCTGTGTGGCCGCCTGAAAAAAGCAAAGTAAACCCGCAAAAACATTGTAGGGGAGGGGTTACCCCTCCCGAAAAACAAATGCAAATTTTTGCGGGCGATTCGTGGATTGCCTGCAAAATACATAAAAACCATATGAGGATATTATAATGAAAAAATACGAAACAGTTTTATTCGACCTTGACGGCACGCTTACCGACCCGGGGGTGGGCATAACCAATTCCGTTGCCCATGCTCTCAAAAAATACGGCATAACCGTTGAGGATAAAACCGAGCTTTATAAATTTATAGGCCCGCCGCTTCACGAATCCTTTGAAAAATACTACGGATTTTCAAGGGAGGAAGCACTGCAGGCCGTTGAATATTACAGAGAATATTACCGTGACAGGGGCATATATGAAAACATCGTTTATGACGGTGTTGAGGATATGCTGAAAAGCCTTTGCGAAAGCGGCAAAAAGATTATCCTTGCCACATCGAAGCCCGAGGTTTTTGCAAGGGAAATTCTCCGCCATTTCAACCTTGACCAATATTTTTATTATGCTGCGGGTGCAAATCTTGACGGCACACGCACAAACAAGGCGGAGGTTATCGAATATGCTTTGCACGAGGGCGGTGTTTCCGACAAATCAACCGCCGTTATGGTGGGCGACAGGGAGCACGATATCATCGGCGCAAGCAAAAACGGGCTTGACAGCATCGGCGTGCTTTTCGGCTACGGCAGCCGTGAGGAGCTTGAAGCTGCAGGCGCAGCATACATCGCCGCAACGGTTGAAGAAATAAACGATATTGCACGATAAGAGGTTTTTCATATGTGGGCAATGCTGCTGAGTATGTCATTGGTATCGGTGTTGATGGTTTTTGTTGTTGTTGAAAGAGTGGTTGCAACAATTGCGATTTGCGTGATTGCACACCGTCAAAAGATGAGTGTTTCAAGCTGGGCATGGGCAGGGCTGATGTTCGGGTTGTGGTCGTTTTTGCCGTATACATATGCAAAAATAAAAATATCCAAAAACAAATGCCGCTCATGCGGTCATGCCGTTTCAAATGTGTTTGACTTTTGCGAAAACTGCGGTGAGAGAATAAAAAGAGTAAACGAAGGCAAAATCGTGCTCAGATTCATTTTGATATATTATGCAGTGTGTTGCGTAATCTATGCCTGTGAAACCTTTTTGCCCGGAATTATGAATTTGTCATAGGTGAAGCGCACGCCTGATTGATAAGTGAATAATGAATAGTGAATAATGAATAATTAAGGGTCTGCGACGCTTATTATATTCGGGTAAGGGCAGAGCCCTTCCGAAATTTTTCATTTTTCATTATTAATTATTCATTCAATTTTGTCATTCTGAGCGAAGCGAAGAATCTCCGCCCACGGCGGCAGAGTTTCCGTGCTTCATTTTACCTGAGATCCTTCACTGCGTTCAGGATGACAAATTATAATAATTCACGGCCACATTCGTAGGTGAGGGGTTACCCCTCCCGAAAAACAAATGCAAATTTTTGCGGGCGATTCGTGAATCGCCCCTACGGATTGTGACTGTAAATCAACAAAAATAAAGGGGCTGTTTTTAGCCGCCTTCCGATATGACAGCATAAGCAATTTTGAAACGGTATAACTTCGGTTATGCCGTTTCTTTTTGTGTGCATCTGCTGTAAAACTTATTTAACAATTCATTGGGTAATATGCCTGCATGGTTGTAACTGATTATAACTGTCTGCACTCTTTTACCTGATGATTTATCAGGTTTTTGAACATAAACAGCTTTCACCATATCATTCAGTATAACAGGTGTCAGTTTTTCGATGCCGACACATTTTTTTGCTGTGCGGATAAACTTTTCAATGTTATCCGTTTTTTCTTGAATTTCCTGAATTTCTTTGTTTAACAACTCGATTTTTTCTTTCAGTTCGGCTTGCTCTGTTTCGTAATCGTCAGAAAGCTGAAACACATATGAAAAGTCCGTACAGTCAAAGAGGGAAAACTAAAAAGAAACATAAATGATAAAGCAGGCAACACCGAAAAAATGTTGCCTGCGAGATTAGTTATGACACTTGTCAAATAACCTTTTTAAATCACTTCAAAATTTTAAATTTGCCGATTACAGGCAGTTCCTTTGCTCTGCCGTTAAGGGCATTGATAATACCGATAACTGCAAGAACTGTAATAACAAGACCTGCAATGGGAGCAATAATCCAACCGATAACAGGAATAACCGCAACAACGGAAGCGATGATACCGCCGAGGAAAAGGACAAGACCCTGATTGGTGTGGAAACGGGCAAATTTTGAATCCTTTGCCGCAAGAAGAGGAATAAAGAAGAGTATGTAGGCGAGAACAGCCATAACCTTGTTCTTTTCGATATCCTGTGCATCGTATTCGGAAGTGGTATCTGCCGTATTGTTGAATTCATTGAATTTTTCTGATAAATCAATGGGTTGGTTCTGCTGAACGGGTGATTCAATGGGTGCACCGCAGTTTGTGCAGTTCATAACACCGTCTTCTACCTGAGTGCCGCACTGTTTACAAGTTAACATAATAAAATCCTCCTTTAATTCAGATAATCGTTTATTGCATCTCTGATTTCGTCTTCGTTTTCGGACATATATTTTTCTGCTTCATCCATTG
>JAFQON010000036.1 GCA_017403185.1 Clostridia bacterium | reverse complement strand
TGCGAACCATGTGCAGGGCCATGTGTAGTCTGTTCTCTTCCAGATGATGTCTGAAACTTCGTCGGGAAGGTTAACTGTCCAGCCTTCAACAATCTGAAGAACGGGGCCGAGACCCTTAACGAGGTTAAGACGGATCATTGTTGCGGGCATTTCAGCTCTTGTGAGGAAGCGTGAGGAATATCCGCCGCCTCTGAAGTAGCCGTTATCCGCTGCGTTCCAGGTTGTTGCTTCAAGAATCTTGTCTGCATCAGCTTCGGTAACGTTATACCATTCTTTCATGATGCCGTTGCCGTTTTCATCCTTAACTTCGCCGCAAGCGTCAAGGCAGCAAGCGCCTGAGTTGATAAGGTGGATAAATCCGCCTGCATCCTTAGCCTTGCCTTCGATGTCATAGCCTGTAACTCTCTTGACAGCGTCTGCGCTCCAGTGAGTACGGACATCGGCAAACATCTGAGGTCTGTTGGTGAGCAATTTCATAAAGAGCATACCGATGCCGTTGAGAACATCGTTTTCGGTTGCAAGGATATAGGGCTCTCTTACGCCTTCCCAGTCAAATGAAGTGTTGAGAAGAGCTTCTGCAAAGTCAGCGTTGGGATAGAAGTCTGTCCACTGTCTCTGACCCTGGAAGCCTGCTGCGATAGCGTTGTGGCCTACAGCCTCTTCTTCGCAGCCTGCGGGGAGGTTTTCGTTGCCGTTCATAAGATCCTTGATAATGCACATCATCTTAACAACGAATTCCCAGTCCTTTTCCTTCTGCTCGTCGCTCTTTCTTACGAATTCGGGGTTCTTATCGAAGCCTTCCTTGCACTTTGCCTTTGTCCATGCAAGAGCCTTCTGATATTCAGCCTCGTCATAGATGCCTTCGGTCATTCGGCGGATGATTTCAACCTCGTCAACCGATTCAACTCTCATGCCGAGATATTCTTCGATGAAATCGGGGTCAATAACCGAGCCTGCAATACCCATGCAGGTTGAGCCGATCTGAAGGTAGCTCTTGCCTCTCATTGTTGCAACGGCAACTGCTGAGCGTGCGAAGCGAAGAAGCTTTTCTTTAACATCATCGGGCATTGTTGTGTCATCAGCATCCTGAACATCCTTGCCGTAGATGCCGAATGCGGGCAGACCCTTCTGTGCGTGAGCTGCAAGAACAGCTGCAAGGTAAACTGCGCCGGGTCTTTCGGTTGCGTTGAAGCCCCATACGCCCTTGATTGTGTTGGGGTCCATATCCATTGTTTCCGAGCCGTAGCACCAGCAGGGAGTAACGGAAAGGGTGATGTCAACGCCTTCCTTCTTGAACTTTGCTGCACAAGCTGCTGCTTCTGCAACACGGCCGATTGTTGTGTCAGCGATAACAACCTTTACGGGTTCGCCGTTTGAATAGCGAAGATTTTCCTCAAAAAGAGCCTTTGCAGCCTTCGCCATGTTCATGGTCTGGTCTTCAAG
The DNA here is from genome assembly GCA_017403185.1 of Clostridia bacterium. Lineage (GTDB taxonomy): Bacteria > Bacillota > Clostridia > Oscillospirales > Acutalibacteraceae > CAG-177. Next base: position 253,981 of record JAFQON010000036.1, on the reverse strand, counting down.
GGATTCTCTTACCTTGAGGGGTCCTCTTCTGCCGTCGATGATGGGGCGGATACCGATAACGGGATAATCGCCGATAAGTCTGCTTTTTGCCATAATAGCATCTTCCTTTCTATGTTTGGTGAATTTATTTTTTATTTGATTACCGCCTTGAATCTCTCATAGGCTTCTGCCCATGCGTCGGGATTTTCGGGGGTATATTCAACCGTGTTTTCGCTCGCTCTGACAACCTTCCTTGCCTGCTCAATGCTTTCAAGAGCGCCGCAGGAGAGAAGCTGAACGGCAATGTTGCCCAGAACGGTTGCTTCAATCGGGCCCGCAACAACCTTTCTGTTGCACGATGAAGCTGTGAGCTGACAAAGGAGAGTGTCCTTCGTTCCGCCGCCGATTACATGGATTGCGGGGTAGGTTTTGCCCGTGCAGTCCTCAAGATTTTCAAGGGTGAGGCGGTATTTCATCGCAAGGCTTTCATAGATGCAGCGCATAACCTCGCCAACGCTCTCGGGAACGGGCTGACCCGTTTTTTCGCAGTATTCACGAACACGCTGAGGAATGTTGCCGTGAGGCACAAACTCGGGCGCATCGGGGTCAATGAAGCACTTGAAGGGCTCAGCCGCAAGGGCAAGCTTTTCAAGGTCTGCATAGGAATAATTGTTACCGTTTCTGTTCCAGTGGCGGCGGCTCTCCTGAATAAGCCAGAGGCCGATGATATTCTTAAGGAAGCCGACGGTTGCGCCGTAGCCGCCTTCGTTTGTAACATTCATCGCAACGGATTTTTCGTTGACGATAGGCTCGTCAAGCTCCGTGCCGAAAAGTGACCATGTGCCGCTTGAGAGGAAGGCAAAATCCTTATCCTCTGCGGGCACTGCGGTGAGCGCACTCTGGGTATCGTGACCGCAGACGCTGATAACATCAACCTCGTCAATGCCGCATTCCTCGCAGATATCCTTGCGCACCTTGCCGAGAATGCTGCCCGAAGGCTTGATTTCGCCGAGAAGGCGTGAGGGAATTCCGAGCCTGTCAAGAATGCCCGTTGCCCAACTCTTTGTTTTGATATCAACCATCTGAGAGGTGGTTGCGATTGAATATTCGGTTGTCATTTTGCCCGTAAGCATATAGCCGAAAAGGTCGGGCATAAAGAGGAGTCTGTCCGCCCTTTCAAGAATATGGGGTCTGTATTTTTTGAGCGCATAGAGCTGATAAACTGTGTTGAGCTCCATAAACTGAATGCCCGTTGCGCCGTAGAATTCATCATTGGGAACGGTTTTTGCGCATTCCTCAATAAGACCGACGGTTCTCTCGTCACGGTAGTGAACGGGATTCTCAAGCAGACAGCCGAATTCATCAATAAGACCGAAGTCAACGCCCCAGGTATCAATGCCGATGCTGTCAAATCCGCCCGCAAGCTTTGCGTTGATGATACCCTGCTTTATGTTATAGAAAAGGCGGAGCACATCCCAATACATCGTGTCGCCCACTTTTACGGGGTCGTTTGAGAAGCGGTGCACCTCTTCAAGAGTGATTTTTTCGCCGTCAAACGAGCCGATAATCGCCCTGCCGCTTGATGCGCCGAAATCAATGGCTAAAACTCTTTTGTTCATTACTGAATTACAACACCCTTCTTGAGAATGATGTTTGCATAAATTGCGGTTTCGCCCGTTGCGATAACGGCATATGCCTTCTTTGCTCTGTCATAGAAAGCAAAGCGCTCAACAAGCTCAATATTCTTTTCGCCTTCCTCGGCAACGATTGTTTTCTTGTATTCATCCCAGATGGGAGGGGGATTTGAGGGGTCTGCGTTATCCATAAGCGCTACAGGAGCCTCAACATAGGTGTCAAGGGGCATAAGCTTGAGGATAGCATCAAGAATTTCGTTAACGCCGTGGCCGTCAAGGCGCACAAGTCTCTGAGCAATTGATGCTGCGGGGAAGTTGCCGTCGCCGATAACGATTTCGTCACCGTGACCCATTTCCATAAGAATTTTGAGAAGTTCGGGTGAAATGATGGGTGAAATATTTTTAAGCATAGCGATTTTCCTTTCTGCTTTTATTTACATAGTTGCATACATACTGTACATATTGCTGTAGATGCCGCCCTTCTGAATAAGCTCGGAGTGGCTTCCCTGCTCGGCAATGCCGTCTTCGGTGAGCACAACAATTTCGTCTGCATTTCGTATGGTGGTCAGTCTGTGGGCAATGGTAAGGGTTGTTCTGCCCTTCGCAAGGCGTTCAAGCGACTCCTGAACAAGCTTCTCGCTTTCATTATCGAGAGCCGAGGTTGCTTCGTCAAGCAGCAGCACGGGAGGATTTTTGAGGAACACTCTTGCAATTGAAATCCTCTGCTTCTGACCGCCTGAGAGCTTTACTCCCCTTTCGCCCGTGTATGTATCATAGCCGTCGGGCAAAGCACTTATAAATTCGTGCGCACCCGCCTTTTTGCAGGCTTCGATAAGCTCCTCATCAGTGGCATCCGCCTTGCCGTAAAGAAGGTTGTCACGGATTGTGCCCGAGAAAAGATAAACATCCTGAGCAACAACGCCGATGTTTGAGCGGAGTGAACGAAGGGTTATATCCTTTATGTTTTTGCCGTCAAGCAGGATTTCGCCGCTCTCGGCTTCATAAAATCTCGGAATAAGGTTGCAGAGCGTTGTTTTGCCGCCTCCGCTGGGGCCTACGAGCGCAACATTTCCGCCCTTTCTGATTTTAAGGTTGAGTTTATGGAGAATTTCTTTTTCGCCCCTTACATAGCTGAACGAAACATCCTTAAACTCGATTTCGCCCTGAACATTTTCAATGTCAACGGCATTTTCGCTGTCGGTGATATCGGGCACTTCGTTCATAATCTCAACGAAGCGTTCAACGCCCGTTACGCCCCTGCTGAACTGCTCGCTGAAATCAACAATTGTTCGTATGGAGCCGAGAAGGGTTGAAATGAGCAGAAGGCTTGCCGCAAAATCGCCCGTTGACATGACACCTTCTTTCATAAGAAGAGCTCCCAGACAGATAACGGAGATATATGTTATACCGTCAATAAGCTTGACCGTTGCATGAAACTGCGACATATATTTGTGGCTCTTGTTTTTTATGGTAACATAATCCTCGTTGCCCTTTGAAAATTTCTCCTTCTCGATTTTTTCATTGGTGAATGAACGGACAACTCTTACGCCGAGCAGGCTGTCCTCAATCCTTGCGTTGATTTCGCCCACCTGATGGCGGCTTTTCTTGAAGGTGTCACGCATTTTTGTGCGGGATTTCTTTGTGAAAATTATCATAAACGGCATCAGAATGAATATCGCAATCGCAAAGCGGATATCCATTGATGCAAAGATAAAGAAGCTTGCAACGAATTTGACAACCGTCATGAGCACCATTTCGGGGAAGTGATGCGCCCATTCCGCAACATCAAAAAGGTCTGAGGTCATGCGGCTCATAAGCTGACCGACCTTTGTATTATCAAAAAATGTGAACGAAAGCTTCTGAAGATGGTCAAACATATCCTCACGCATCGAATTTTCGATTTTTGTGCCCATTTTGTGACCCCAATATGACTGAAAGTAGCTTGCAAGGCTGTCCAGCGCTCTGAGGGCAATGTATGCAACGGCGATGGTCAGAATAAGCCCGATGGTAAGGTTCTGAGGGTCATTTGCATCAGTATCGGTTATTTTTCTGACGATAAGCGGCAGAGCAATTTCACACACTGCCGAGGTTGCCGCACAAACAAGCACAATAAGCTCCGTGCCGAGATGTTTTTTCAGATATGGAAAAAATCTTTTTATGAGCGAAAGATTCTTTTCCGCCGCCCCTGTTTTTTTCATTCTCTTTCCTCTTTTGCCTATAATTTGGTTACTTTATATTATGTAACAAATTTTATTATTTGTAAAGTAGATTTTTATAATTTAAACAGAAAAAGCCTGCATACGGGAAACCCGTATGCAGACTTCTGAAAATATTATCTGATGTTTTCTGCCTGAACCGAAGTTACATCTTTGCTCACTTCAACAAGAACCGTTCTGAAGCCCAACGCAGGGAACGAACTGTTATCAATTATTCCGTAGCCGAAATTCAGAACCCCGTCCTCTTCATAAATATAATACGGATTGATTATTCCGTCGGTGTTGGGAGTAGTCACCATAAAGAGCGCAACTGAATTATTCTCAAAATACGCTTCGTTATATTCTGAAAGTCTCTCATCTTCAATATCGGCACAAGCCTTCCATGTTTCGTAATCGGAAACAATAAAATATTCTCCGCTGAAATCAAGCGGACCGAAATGTTTGAACTGAAGATAATCGTTATTAGTATCCTTTCTTACAATCGAAGTGTTCTTTATGTTTTTGGTTACCTCAACAAGAATGGTTATGTCGTTTACGTAAGCAGCACCCGCGCCGTCAAGCTTGCCGTTTATGCCGTACATTATTTCAACGGTATCTTTATTTTCAAAAAGTTTTAACATATCCACTGTTCTGTACCAATCCACACCGGCTTCGGGGATAAGAACAACCGCATAATCCCTGAAATAACTCTCGTTATATTTTTCAAATGCGGGAATATCTTTTTTTACCGTTGATTTCCATTCATTATAATCGGAAATCAGAACGGGGTCAGCGTTATCATCAATGTTGAAATCTGAGGTATCAAATGTAGCGAAACGGTTTTTAAAGCCTTTATGGGTTACCTCTATATCGGTAACATCCTTTGAAATTTCAGCAAGAATGATACAATAATAAACCATTGTTGCGCTTGCGTATTCCCTTTCGGAAACGCTGTAAACAACCTCAACCGAATTGCCGTTTTTAACAAGCGGCTCAACATTGACGGAATAATGTTCCGTCGGGAGCATAACGGAAATCATCGCAAGATTCTTTTCTTCGAAAAATTTGGGAAAAATAACATTTGAATCGTTGAGGAAATAATAGGTATCTGCATAGGTTTCCCAAGTATCATAATCCGAAAAGACTTTTACATATTCATCCTTCTGAATATATTTCAAAAAATAGTCTGACGAATATACCCTTGCTTCATCCATAAAACCTTGAATTTCTTTATATCTGCCTTCTTGCTCTTTTGTGAGTTCAAGCACAACGGCATATTCCCCTGCAGGTATCTGCGTATCGGTATCACTGCCTTTAACGGTTATATCAACATTGCCGTTATATTCATACATTTTACAAAGTTCAAGCTGTTTATTTTCATAGGGCACACCAATATAATAAACCGCCAAATTATTATTTTCAAAATATGTTTCGTCATAAGCGGTAAGATTTTTGTCTTTGCCCGAAAGATAGTTCTGCCACGATTCATAATCGCTGAAAGTTGTTGCTATACTGCTGTAATAGGTTTCGTTGAAGCTTGCCGCTTCGGTAATTCTGTATTTATACCCATCAAATTCAAGGGCTTCTTCGGGAACAAAGATCTCATAAGAATCAATGTTTTCTTTTGTGCTGATGCCGTTGACCGCCTTGCTTGTTGCAATCAGAATAACATTGACTGCCTGCTGAGCTTCCGTGCCTTTTCTGTACCTTACGGTATATTCAACCTCAAGCACATCGCCGTTTTCCGCTATAGAATTTACTGTCAGTTCGCCGCCCACGGGTGCGGTTACTTTTACAAGAGCAAGATTATGCGTGAAGAAATATTTCCAATCGTTGCGGCTTGCATACTCTTCGTCAGCTGTCTGAATCCATGTTACATAGTCGGAAATAACTGCGGTATCGCCTTCAAAATCAAAATGTGAGCCGTCATATATCACAGCCTCATTCTGAATGGGTTCATCGGGAAGAATCCACGGAAAAACCGAAGAAATTCCGTTGAACATAAACATCATTGCCGAAAGAATAAATGATAAAATCCTCAAATATAATGCTTCCATAACGATCGTCCTTTCTTCTGATATGTAATTTTATGATATCAGTTATTAAACACCTTGTCAATCAAAACGCAAAAATGCTCTTTTTTTATGCAAAAACGCTCTTTATATAACAAACAACGATATAAATAATAAAACCTGCAGGTAACTTCCTGCAGGTTTTGCTTTTTACTGTTTTTCTGCTCTTCTCTCCTCAAGCTCCTTGCGGATTTGTGCAAGCTTGTCGCCGCTCAGGTCATAGAAAATATAGGGAATGAGCGAAAGAAGATTGAGTGCCGCAGGGATAAATGTTACAAGCCCCCACAGCCAGAGACGGGTATTCACACCACTCTCAACAAGCACAAGGTCCGAACCGACCTGACTTAAACCGATGAGCGGAATGATTGCCGTTGCAAACGCCGTGCCGAAGGAGCCCGTGAGCTTGCTCACAAATGTGAGAAGCGAGAAGGTCATGCCCTCGTTGCGCTCGCCCGTTTTCCATTCCATATAGTCAACGGTGTCACCCGTCATTTTGGTAGGAATTACCAGCATTATGCTTGAAACAAGGCTGTTGAATATGCCCTGCACTGCAAGCAGGGGCACAACAACCAAAGGATTTGTGTAGAATTTGCAGCCTGCAAGGAAGATAACTCCCGCAACCGCCGCTTTGAGAAATGATATTCTGACTATAAGCTTTTTGGAGTCAAGTTTTTCGATTTTCGGCATAATCAGATATGTGAAATATCCCGCAATTGTGCCGGGTATGCCGGCAACAAGCGAAAGGCTCGCCGTGCCGATTGAAAAAGTGTAAAAATACTGCATAAAGATATCCGCAATACCGCCGACAGTGCCAAGCACCGATGATGAAACGAGCAGAAGAAGCGGCTTATTTTTAAAGAGATATCTGAAACAGTCAAACACCTTGGGTTCATCGGAATTGCGGATTATTCTCTCCTTTGTGAAAAATCCCGCAAGGGAGAAAAGACCCATTCCCACAGTGCCTGCAACAACACCGAGAAAAAGGAATACCTGCGCCATTGTGAACGGAATTGAGCCGTTGCGTGAAAGGTCAATGCAGACGGGCACTATTATTCCGGGCAGACCGCCTATGATGTTTGAAATAAACCGTGCAGAGGTGATTACTCTTGAACGGTCGGCAGGATTTGGTGAAATAGCCGCCGAAAGACCCCAATAAGGAATATCGCCTATGGTATAGAGCATTTCCCAAATAAAATATGTAATACACATATAGGCGATTTTCAGCCCGGTTGACTCAACACCGTCAAGGAAGGTTGCACCGCCGAAGAAAAGCACGGTTGCAACGCCGAGCGGAAGCGGCACAAACATAAGATATGGGCGCAATTTGCCGAAACGGGTGCGTGTGCGGTCAACAACGCTGCCCATAAGAGGGTCATTGAACGCATCCCACAAACCCATAACAAAAATCATGGTTGCAACCGCCTGCGCAGGCACACCGAAAACGGTTACAAGGAAGAAGGTGAGCTGATTTCTCACCATGTTGTAACCGATAACCTGCCCGCCGTTTGCTATGCCGTAAAGCACGGTTTCCTTAACGCCTACATAGCGTTTGTTTTGGGAGATATTTGCCATTCAATCACACCTTTAATATGTATGGTCGCAGATTTCCTTGATTTTTCTTTGAAGCGCAAGAAAATCCTCAAGCGCATCGGGCTTCTGATTGGGATTTCTCAAAAGTGCGGCAGGGTGGAAGGTGCCCATAAAGAGAATTCCGCCCTTTTCTATGAAATCACCGTGCTGCTTTGTGACCTTGAAATCCTTGGAGATGAGCCTCTGAGCCGAAATCCTGCCGAGGCACACGATGATTTTGGGTCTGATAAGCCTTGTCTGCTCTCTGAGCCATTCGATGCAGCTGTCCTGCTCCTCGGGCAGGGGGTCTCTGTTTTTGGGAGGACGGCATTTTACCATATTGGCAATATAAATATTCTTTCTGCGGTCAAGGTCAATGGCTTCAAGGTATTTATCAAGAAGCTTTCCGCCCCTTCCCACAAAGGGCTCGCCCTGCAAATCCTCGTTTTCGCCCGGTCCTTCGCCGATAAACATAACCTCGGCATTCTCATTGCCTACGCCGAAAACAAGGTTTGTTCTCGTTTCGCAAAGGGAGCATTTTCTGCACTGCATACAGTCAGCCCTGAGCTGTTCCCATGTTCCATACATCGCCGTTTTCACCTCGGTTTTCAAAAATTTGCATTGATTTTTCGGCATCCTTATGAATCTGTGCCGAAAGCTCCTGCGTTGAGCCGAATTTTATTTCATCACGCAGATAATCGAGCAGCCTCACCTCAATATCTATGCCGTAAAGGTTGCCGCTGAAGCCTAAAATACAGGTTTCACTGCGAAAATCTTCGTTTTCAAATGAGGGTCGCAAGCCTATATTCGTTACCGACGGATACTCCTTGCCGTCAACGACGGTTATTGAGGCATAAACGCCTTTTTTGGGTTTGACAAAGCCCTCATCAAACCGCTGATTTATGGTCGGTGCGCCGATGAGCCTGCCCCTGTGCTGACCGTCAACAACGGTTTGCTTGTAGCGGAATTCCCTGCCGAGCAAGGCATTTGCAAGGGGAATATTGCCGCTTTCAACCGCCTGCCGTATGCGTGTTGAACTGACGGGCTTGCCGTCAAAATCAACGGGGTCGCTGATTTCAAGAATAACGCCGTATTCCTCACAAAGAGCCCGAAGCTCCTCGCAGCCGCCCTCGTTGTTTTTGCCGAAGCGGTAATTCCAACCGCAGCAGATGCCGCCTGCATTGAGCTGACCGATAAGAATTTTTTCAAAGAATTCACGGCAGGTCATGTCCTTAACATCCCTGAAGCTGATAATCCTTTTGCCTGCGCCTGTCTGAGCAATAAGCTCATCCCGCAAAACGGGCTGCAAAACCGTATCGGGCGCCTTGCCCGCAACGGTGAGCATCGGGTGCCTGTCAAAAAGAAGCACCAAGGGCAAAAGCCCGTGCTTTTGCTGCATTTCAAAAGCACAGGCAATAACCTTCATATGTCCTTTGTGTAAGCCGTCAAAGCTGCCGAGAGTGACGGCAGTTTTTTGATTTGTCATATTATTTCTTCCTGAACTGCTGCTTCATTCGAAGCTCTTTTGAAAGAATTCTCTTGCGGAGCCTGAGCGATACGGGAGTAACCTCCAGAAGCTCGTCATCCTTAATGAATTCCATGCACTGCTCAAGGCTGAGCACGCTGTGGGGCACGAGCCTGAGAGCATCATCCGAGCCCGATGCACGGGTGTTTGTGAGATGCTTCGTCTTGCAGACATTGCAAACTATATCTTCATTCTTTGCACATTCGCCCACAATCATACCCTCATAAACATCAACGCCTGCGGGAATGAAGAGCCTGCCTCTGTCCTGAGTGTTGAAAAGACCGTAGGCGGTGCTTACACCCGTTTCGTGCACAACGATTGAGCCTCTTTCACGGGTCTGGATATCGCCCTTATAGGGTGCATAGCCGTCAAAAAGCTGATTCATAATGCCGTTGCCGTTTGTATCGGTGAGGAATTCCGCACGGTAGCCGATAAGACCTCTTGACGGAATTTTGAATTCGAGGTGGGTTGAGCCGCCTTCTCGGGCGCCCATATTTTCAAGCTCACCCTTGCGTGAGCCGAGCTTTTCGATAACTGCACCCACATACTGCTCGGGCACTTCAACAATGAGCAATTCCATGGGCTCCATGAGCTGACCGTCGATTTCCTTAAATATAACCTTGGGTCTCGAAACCTGGAATTCATAGCCCTGACGGCGCATTGTTTCGATAAGGATTGAAAGGTGAAGCTCACCTCTGCCCGAAACCTTGAAGGTATCTGTGCTTTCAGTCTCCTCAACTCTCATGCTCACATTCGTTTCAACCTCTTTGAAGAGCCTGTCACGGATATTTCTTGATGTTACGAATTTGCCCTCCTTGCCTGCAAAGGGGCTGTCGTTAACAATAAAATTCATTGAAATTGTGGGCTCATCAATCTTGATGAAGGGCAGAGCCTCAACATTTTCGGGGTCGCAGGCAGTTTCACCGATGTTGATGCCCTCGATGCCCGAAACACAGATGATATCGCCTGCTTCGGCTTCTTCACACTCAACTCTTGCAAGCCCTTCAAACTGATAGAGCCTTGAAACTCTGAGATTCTGAGTTGTACCGTCGGTTTTGCAAAGAGAAATCTGCTGATTTTTCTTAATGCGTCCTCTTTCAACTCTGCCAACGCCGATTCTGCCCACATAATCGTCATAATCAAGGCTCGAGAAAAGCACCTGAAGAGGCTGGTCGGGGTCGCCCTCGGGGGCATCGATATTTTCGAGTATCGCATCAAAAAGAGGCTGCATATCGCCGCTGCGGTTGTTGGGGTCAAGGCTTGAATAGCCGTCTCTTGCGCTTGCATAAACAACGGGGAATTCAAGCTGATCCTCGTCAGCACCGAGGTCAATGAACAAATCAAGCACCTCATCAACAACCTCATAGGGGCGGGCATTGGGTCTGTCAATCTTATTGATAACAACGAGAACTTTCTTTTTGAGGTTGAGTGCCTTTTTGAGAACGAATCTTGTTTGAGGCATACAGCCTTCAAAGGCATCAACAAGCAGAAGCACGCCGTCAACCATCATGAGGATACGCTCAACCTCGCCGCCGAAATCGGCATGGCCCGGGGTATCAACAACATTGATTTTGGTATTTTTATAATGGACAGAGGTATTCTTTGAAAGAATTGTGATGCCTCTTTCACGCTCAAGGTCGTTGGAGTCCATAACTCTGTCTGCAACCTGCTCATTTTCACGGAAAGTACCGCTCTGCTTGAGCATTTCGTCAACGAGGGTTGTTTTGCCGTGGTCAACATGAGCAATGATCGCTATGTTTCTTAAATCTTTTTTATTTGACAAATGGGTCACCTTTTCTTTTAATTTGAAAACGAAAAATTAAAAATGAAGAATTTCGGAAGGGCTCTGCCCTTGCCCGAATATGTTAAGCGTCGCAGACCCTCAATTTTTCACTTTTCACTATTCATTATTCACTTAATTTATTCTTCAACCTTAAATCCTTCTTTTTCACGCTTTACAGCGAGCTTGGCAAGCATATCTTCCTTTTCCTTGCCCGCAATCTTATAGAAGAACATGGGGATTGCGCAAAGCATCATGCTGATGCCGGGGATGAGCGAAACAAGAAGGAACATTGAAAATCTCTGGTCCATGGCAATATCAAACGCAAACTTTATCGAATCCGATGAAAGCATATTCTTGGGGTCCATGCCGATTACCATATAGAGCACGATAATGCCCGAGGTTGCAAATGCGTTGCCGATTTTGTTGATGAAGCCCTGACAGGCTGAGCCGAGACCGTTTTCTCTGTGACCCGTTGTGAGCTCCATATAGTCAAGGCTGTCGCAAATCATGGCATATGAAACAACATTTATAACTCCGAGAGGAATTGACTGAATAACGATAAACGGAGCAAGCACATAAATGCTTGCAAGGTCTGTTGCATAGCCGATAACCGTTGTCAGCACGCTTGCAACAAAGCCTGCAAGGCAGGTTGTGATAACGATTTTCTTATAGTCAAACTTTCTCATAAGCTTGGGCATAATGAGAGTTGTGCCGAACATTCCCACAACGGTGCAAACAAGGAAAATTGTGTTAACAAGGCTGATGCTGGTTTCGTAAGCCTTGGTTTTTTCGGCAAGAGTCATTGCGTCCGTGATTTCGGGGCCGATATAGAATGAATAGCGGGCAACATGGATTGCAGCTGCCTGAACAAGATATCTTCCGCTTGAAAGAACGCCCATGATTACAACGAGCATAAGGGGCTTGCACTTGAAAATTCTTGAAAGGCTGCCGGGCTGACCGGGAGTCCTTTTCTTATCGGGAAGAACAACCTTTTCCTTGATATGGAAATAGCTGTTGATATAAAGAATGCCGCCGATTGCAACTGTCAATATTGCAATAATGAGATATTTTGTTTTACCGAAGGCAATGGGGTCGGTTTTTTCGCTGATGAAAAGACCGACAACAACGGGAACAACGGCAAAGAAGATTTCGGGGAAGGCTGAACCGATGCTGTTGATAATCTTTGTGAAGGAGATAACATCGCTTCTTTCCTTTGAGTTGGGGGTAAGCACATTGGGGAGGCTCCAGAAGGGAACATCCGCCATGGTATACGCCATGCCCCAGAGAACATAAACAACCGCCGTGAACACCATAAGGGGAACGGGTTCAAGATTGGGGCTGAGGAACATAAGAATTGTGAGAACTGCAATAATAGGGGTTGCGATTATGATATAGGGTCTCATTCTGCCGGATTTGAAGGACTTTCTGTCAACAAGCATACCCATCATCGGATCGTTGACTGCGTCCCAGATTCTTGCGGCAAGCATAAGAATAAGAACAAACATGAGGGGAAGCTGGAGAACATTGGTGTAATAGTCGCTGATTTTGCCCGACATCGCGGCATAAATCATGCCCTGACCGCCTGCACCGAGAGCATACATCCACAGCTCTTTTTTGCTGACAAACTTTTTATCTTTCATGAAAAAGTCTCCCTTTATTTATTTTCGGCAATTTTCTTTGCCCATTCTTCTTCGAATTTCTTCTTTATGCCTTCATATGTTTCTGCAGGAATATCGGGGTTACCCTTTGAATAGCCGGGAACAAGCATATCACCTGCAGCCTTTGCGACGGTGCATTCGGTATCGTTTCTCCACTTTTCTCTCTCTTCGGGATTGCGGAGATCGGGGATATCAAGAGGAATTCCGCCCTGAAGCACTGAGCGGTAAGCAAACATACCGGGCAGGAACATATCCATTGCTTCATAAACATCAATAACATCCATGTTCTCTCTGCCTCTTACGGTTTCAACAACATTGTGCATCACATACCAGTCCGAGCCGCCGTGACCCGAAGGCGCTGCAAGGCGTGAGAAGCAGTCGCCCGTTGATCTCTCTTCAGGCTCGTTGATGTTCTGACCCTCATATTCATCAACATTGACATAGAGCTTGTTGACATGGCCGCTTTCGCAGGGGTCCTCACGGGCACATTCCATTCTTCCCTTTGAGCCGTAGATGCTGTACCATACGGAATTTCTTGAGGGGCCTACGCCGTGGATGCTCTTGAGAATCGCACCGTTTTCAAGGGTAATCATTTCAATGCCCACGGGGCCTGCCTTCGCACCCATTCTCGCCATTCTTGCGTTGAAGGGAAGCTCAAAGCCCGTTACCTTGACGGGTTTGAGGCCCGTGATATGGATAAGGGGACCGATTGAGTGTGTGCAGTAGTAGCAGGCGTGCATTGTGTTGCGCCAATGGTCGGGGTCGCCGAAGGTGATGTTGTGCCAGATATCCTCGCAGTTGTGCATATATTCGCCTTCGCCGTATTCAAATTCGCCGAGCTCGCCCTCTTCATAAAGCTCCTTCATCTTTTTGGGAGCTCCCATGTAGCAATAATTCTCGGCATAGAAATATTTTTTGCCTGTTCTTTCAACAGCTTCGATAAGCTCAACGGCTTCCTTCATTGTGAGAACGGGAAGCACCTCACTGAGCACATGGAAGCCTTTTTCGAGTGCCTTCACGGCAAAAGGTGCGTGCTCTGTTGCAAAGTTTGCAAGCACAACAACATCCATGTCGTGATTGAGGAAATCCTCATAATTATCATAGAAGGTGATGTCTCTGTCGGCATAGTCTTTTTTTGCCTTGTCGAGAAGAATATCATAATTGTCGCAGATTGCAACGGTCTTTGCGCCCTTGACATGGTCGCAATGGTTAATCATTGTTCTGCCTCTGCCGACGCCTACAACTCCGACCTTGACAACGGGAGCCTTTTCAAGCTTTCTGCAGAAGGAGCAGTCCTCATAAACCATATCAACGCTGTCAACGCCGAGCTCGCAGAGCATCCACTCCCAGCGGCCCTTCATATCCTCATCTTCTTCATATTCAACGGGAATGAAGCCAGCGGTGAGATAGCTCTTGACTGCGCCCATGCGCCATTCATCGGTGGTAAGGTAGATATAATCAACGCCCTGAGCATTGAGCTTTTTAACTGCAACATTGTTGAGGTATTTGCCGAGACCCTTGCCTCTGAATTCGGTTTTGATGCCCACCATATGCACCTGACCGTAGTTGCCTTCGGGATGATAAATAGCGGCAATGGTGCCGATATGCTCACCATCAAAATCAAGGAAGAAAACATCCTTTTCGGGGATGCAGTCATCAACATCCGCAACGCAATCGTCAAAGAATTCGGGTGCCGTGTCATCGCCGACAAGGCCGTTCTTGCAGCATTCAACCCAGGCAGCCTTATCTTCCGTGCATTCTTTATAATTTACCATTGAGTAGCCTTCGGGGAGCTCATAATCCGCAATGGGAGTGCCCTTGAGCCAATACATTTTTAACTGAGACATAAAATCACCTTCATTAACTTTTTTAATGAAAAATTAAAAATGAAGAATGAAAAATTTCGGATAGGCTCCGCCTATGACCGTTTTGAATGAATACTTAATAATTAAGATTGAAAAAATTTCGGAAGGACTCTGCCCTTGCCCGAATATAATAAGCGTCGCAGACCCTTAATTATTAATTATTCACTTTTCATTATTCACTGTTCACTGTAAAAAGGGGCTGTATCAACAGCCCCCGTATATTTTTTAATTATTCGCCCTTCATCTCAAGGAGCTTAACAGTGCCGTCGTATGAAGCCTGGCTTACCTTGATTGAATCTGTGATGGCAGCTTTGATATCGTCCTCTGTTGCACCAAGCTCAACAGAATACTTTCTGTCGATAAAGAGGTTGATTGCCATGATATCTGCAAGTCCGTCAACATCAATACCGCTTTCAATGCCCTTTTCGGCATATTCCTTCTTGACCTTGCCGAGACCCATACGCATCATCCAGGGGGGAACGCTGATAATCTTTCTGTTTTCGCCCATGCCTCTTGCTGCGTAAACTATCTTGAGGAATTCCTTCCAGGTCTGGTTATACATTGAGATGGGCCATGCCTTTGCACCCTTTGACTTTTCGGCTGCGCCAACGATAACTTCACCGACCTGACGGACTGTGAGCATAGCTGTGCCGCCGCCGGGATACATTGTGCAGGGAAGCTTATCCATCATCTTGATCTGCTCAATGAGGATAACCCAAACGGGCTTTCTGCCGGGCTGTGTGCCGAAAATATAGGGAAGCTCAAGCACTGCAACGTCGAAATTCTCGTCTGCAAATGAGAAAGCAACTTCTTCCTGGTCGATACGGCTTCTGATATAGGGATGCTTCTCTGTGAGCTTCATGTCGGGTCTTTCCTTTGCAAGATATGCAAAGTATGAGCCGAGAATAACAGCATTCTTCATGCCGATTTCCTTACAGAGAGGAAGAATTCTCTTGAGAGGAGCAATGTTGTACTTATAGTAAGCATCATAAACGGGTGCGGGGAATTCAACTCTTTCGTCAATACCTGCAGCGAAAACAAAGCAGTCACAGCCTGCCATGATAGCCTTGATTTCTTCATCGGTCTTTTCATAGATATTGCAAAGCTCAATTTCCATTTCCTCAGGGATGGGAGCACCTTCGGGAAGAGGGGGAAGAGCAACGCTCTTTACCTGATGACCTCTTTCGATGAAAATTCTTGCTGCTTCGCAGCCGAGAAGACCTGTGCCGCCAATCATAAACACTTTCATTGGATTATTCCTCCTTGAATAATTATATATATATAATATAACTGCATTTTTTTCAATAGTCAATAGACTAAACCAAAATTAGACAAATTTTAGTAACATAATCACACATTATCCTGCCCGAACATAAAGAAATCAACGGGGAACCAGTTCTGAGCAAAGGCGGGGAGTGAAAGGCGCCTCATTGAATAGTTGCCTGCAAAGAAGGCAACAGCCTCAAGGTGGTCAAGCTCAACATCGGGCTGAGCATCGGTTGCGGTAACGGTAACTTCTTTGCCGTCAACGGTGATTGCGATTTTCTCATCCCCCGCATAGCCGTGAACAAGCACATTCAGTGTGCCGCTGCAAAGATTAACCCTCTGCGCCTTGATTGCAAGGAAGGCTTCAATAAACCTTGCATAATTCAGAATATTGAGCTGCTCAACATGGCACAGTGCCATTCCGCAGCATCTTTTTGCCATAAAATCGCAGAATGCCGTGTCATAAACGGGCACGGTGAAGCTGACCGATTCATTGTCTGCCGTTTCCATAATGCAGAGAAGGAATTCGAGAGTTTCCTCAACATTGAGCACCTTGACCTCTGCAAGGTAGCCCGTAGCATCGTTCATAACAAAATAGCCCTTGAATTCGCCGTCCTTGCTCACCACATAGGGCTTGCATTTCCAGCAGTTGAGGATATTGAACATATCCTCTTCCCTGCGCTGCGCACGGAAGGGCATTGCATCATAGAGAGCCTTGATTTTTGCAATTGTCTGCGCATCATCTTCCTCAAGAAGCTTTGCGGTGAAGGGGGTATCCGTGCTGCCGTTGCGAAGGCGGCTGATATTGTCCTTGTTGATTGTGAAATTTATCGCACTGCCTGCAGGTCCGTAGCCGAAATGCTCATATCTCTGCCTCTGACCGCCGAGAAGTGAATAATCATAGCCCTCCTCAATCATTTTTTTGAGTGCCATATTCATCAGCTCAATCATGTAGCCCTTGCGGCGGCAATCCTTTGCAACCGCAACATTGCCTATGCCCATAATCCTGAGCTCTCTGCCCGCTGCGTTAACATTAATCGGGTAGCAGCCTACCGCCGCCTTGATAACGCCGTCTTCTTTGATAAGAAGGTTATGCTCTGCAGGGTTGTATTTTTCCTTGTAAAGCTTGGGCAAAAGAGTCATGAATCTTGTATCCTCTTCCGAAAAGAAAACCTCGTCAAGCACCTCAATAAGATGCTTTTCGTCGCTTTTGACGCCCTGTCCCTTGAAGATTTCCATTTTATTCACCCTATCTCAATTTTGTAAAATCGTTGTAATTCAACACCTTGTAGCTGCCTGCCTTTGCTGAGCGGTATGAGGCGCTCTCCTTTTTGCGCTTTCTTCTGACAAACAGCACAATAAACAGTATCAGCACAATCACGGCGGCGGGGATTATCACGAATTTGAAAAGCCAATTCGATGAAAGGTCCTTTGCAACCGTGCCGATAACCGCAAACACGCCAAGCTTCGCATCCATGCTCGCCACAAGGTCAATTTCCTTTATCACATTGCCCGCATAGAGCACCTTCGCTCTGCATATCACATCGCCCTTTTTGACAGGTGCTTTAACATATTCGGGCACCGTGCCTTCAATCGGCTCCACAAGAAGGCTGCCCGAATCCGTGCCCGAGGGCACAAGGCTGTATACCGTTTCGCCGGGCGAAAGGGTTATTGAATCTATGGATTTTGCGTATTTAACGGGGAGCTGACACACAATCATCGAAGTGTCTGAAATAGCGACAAGCTCAATGTTTCTGAATGCCCACTCAAACATCTCCTTTGTGTCAAGAAATGCACCGTTTTCTTCAACTCCGTCGCCGTCAACATCATCAAAGGTTGAGTTGAGTGCAACGCCCACATAGTTATAGCCGTCATTTGACGCATAGGCAACTACGCAGCGGCCCGCCGCAGAGGTTGAGCCGGTCTTTCCGCCCTTTACATATTTGCAATAATAATCCTTGTATCCGCTGTTGAGCAGATAGTTTGTATTGATAAGCTTCCTCTCGCCCTGAAGGTTTGTTGCGGGCAGAGTATAGCTCGATTTGCCGACGATTTCTTCAAATGCTGGGAATTCAAGCGCATGAAGGATAAAGGTTGCCATATCCTCTGCCGTTACATACTGATTTTCGTCATGCAGGCCGTGCGGATTCACAAAATGGCTGTTAACGCAGCCGAGCCGCCCTGCAACCTCGTTCATCATTGAGATAAACTTTGCTCTGTCGCCGCCCGATATGTAATCCGCAAGGGTGGTTGCCGCTTCGTTTGCGCTCTGGATAAGCATACACGCAAGAAGGTTATAAACAGTGACAACCTCGCCCGCCTTAAGGCCGCCGAGAGAGCTGCCCGTGCCGTCAAGCTCCCTGATGCAGGCTTCAGGCACCGTTACGGGCGTGTCAAGATTTTCGCAGTTTTCAAGCACAACTATGGCAGACACAACCTTGGTAAGGCTTGCGGGCGGAGTCTGCTTGCCTGCGTTTTTATCAAAAATAACCTCGCCGTTATCCGCACTGACAAGATATGCGCAGTCCGAATACAGCTCCAGCGCCTCCATCTGCTCATCATAAGCAGCGTTTGCGGGCATCACAAAAACAGTGCTCAGAAGCACCGTTATCAGTATCAATAAACTCAATATCTTTTTCATATCACTACACCGTAAATCTAAAATTTTGCCGTAGACGAAAGTAATTATATCACAAGAACTCAAATAAATAAAGGGCTTTGTGTGTGAATTTTATTTTAACGGATAAATTCATAATATCCGCCTTGATTTTTTTGAGATTTTCATATATGATTGATATATAATTGTAAATTTCAAAGGAGCACTTTTTATGGTATATATAACCGGTGATATGCACGGCGATATCTCACGCTTTGATTCACCTGCAATAAAACAGCTCAAAAAGGGCGACACTCTGATAGTCTGCGGCGATTTCGGCTTTGTGTGGGATAACAGCAAAATCGAGCAGAAAATCCTCAAAAAGCTCGGCAACAAAAAGTTCAATGTGTGCTTCGTTGACGGCACACACGAGAATTTTGAGCTGCTCAACGCCTACCCCGTAACCGAATGGAACGGCGGCAAGGTGCACAACATCTGCGGCAATCTTTACCACCTGATGAGGGGTCAGATTTTCAGGATTGACAATATGACCTATTTCACGATGGGCGGCGGCGAAAGCCCTGATATCGATATCCGTTTTGAGGAGAATGCGTGGTCAAAATACGAATTCCCGAGCCGTGAAGAGCTGCTCGAGGGCGCCGCAAATCTTGAAAAACTCAACTGCGTTGTGGATTATGTAATCACCCACGAGCCGCCTATGAAAATAAAGAGCTTTTTAAAACTCAAGGACAGCGAAACCGCAAGCGTTACGGGTCTGAACACCTATCTTGAGGAGCTTTCCGAAGCCTGCCGCTTCAGACGCTGGTTTTTCGGCTCGATGCACCTTGATAAATACATCTCAAACTCCCATGTCGCCGTTTATTACAATGTCATTAACACCATAACCGGCGAGGTGCAGAGGTAAAAAATTAATCCGTCACTTTTGACGGATTTTTTGTTTTGTGGTATTGCTTTTGTTCCAGCTATGGAATATAATTATAACAATAACTATTTGAGGTGAAAATCATGTTAGCTTTTATGACCGCAAATGAGGCTGCTGAAAAATGGAATATATCCCATAGACGAGTTATAACTCTTTGCAGGGAAAACCGAATTGACAATGCAGCAATGCTCGGCAATATGTGGATTATTCCTATTGATGCAACTAAACCCGAAGATGCAAGAACATTGAGATATACAAAGACCGAAGAAAAATCTGTAAAGCCTTTTTTAAAATGGGCAGGGGGTAAAGGTCAGCTTCTCAAGGAAATAGAAAAATACTATCCTTTTGCTGATTCCAATTTCACAAAATATGCAGAGCCTCTCGTTGGTGGCGGAGCAGTTTTGTTTGACATTCTAAGCAAATATGATTTAAAAGAAATCTATATCAACGATAAAAACGCAGAATTGATGAACACATACAAAGTTATTCGCGATGATGTGGATAGCCTGATTGCCATACTCAATAAATTGCAGAATGAATTTTTACCTTTAGATGACGAGCACAGAAAAGATTACTACTATCTTCAAAGAGAAAGATTCAACCATCTTAAAAGCACAAACATATTTAATGTTGAAACAGCAGCACTTATGATTTTCCTTAACAAAACTTGTTTTAATGGTCTCTATAGAGTAAATAAAAAGGGACAGTTCAATGTTCCTATGGGTGCATATAAAAATCCTTTGATTTGCGATGAAAAGAATTTAACTGCTGTATCTGATAAACTTCAGCATGTTCACATCGTATGCGGTGATTACAGAGAATCGGCAGATTTCATTGACGATCACACCTTTGTTTATTTTGATCCACCTTACAGACCTCTGACCGAAACAGCCGGATTTACTGCATATACAGAGGCTTTGTTTGATGATGAAGCACAGAAAGACCTTGCAAGATTTGTTGATGAAATGGATAAAAAAGGTGCAAAGATTGTTGTTAGTAATTCAGATCCTAAAAATGCAAATGAAGAAGATGATTTCTTCGAAGAAATCTATTCATCACATAACATAGCAAGAGTTGATGCTGTAAGAATGATTAACAGCAACAGCAAAAACAGAGGTACGGTTAAAGAGCTTTTAATTTCAAACTTTTAAGGAGAACTGATATGAGGGACTTTAACACTTGGTTAGCAGGTTTTCGTGACAGCATTTCTGACTACGGATATTATATTGATTTCGAAAAAGTACACCGTAATATTGACGGAATAAAAGTTGAACTCAACATTTTGAATTCATTGATAGGCTCAAAAAATATTGAAAGTGATTTTGAAAAATTAATTGCCAATTATCCCAATGTCTTGAAATGTGTTCCTCTTCTTTTGGCTGTAAGAGCAAATGAAATTTACGCAATTGATAAAGACGGTGCATTTACATACACATTCAACAAGCAGACACTTTCTGTTGAGCAGTACAAAATCTTTATGAAAAAAACAGGTCTGTTTGATTTGATTGAAAATCATATAATCAGTAATCTTGTTGACTATGCAACAGGTGTTGAAACTGGTCTTGATTCTAACGGTCGCAAGAATCGTGGCGGTCACCTTATGGAAGATTTAGTGGAAGGCTTCATTGAAAAAGCAGGATTTATAAAAGAAGAAAACTACTTCAAAGAAATGTATATTCATCAAATCACAGATAAGTGGAACATTGATTTATCAGCTATTTCAAATAAAGGCAAAATGGAAAAACGCTTTGATTTTGTAGTTAAAACCGATAATATGATTTACGGCATAGAAACCAACTTCTATGGCAGCAACGGAAGTAAACTTAATGAAACAGCTCGAAGCTATAAAACTCTTGCATGGGAAACAGATACTATTGACGGATTTACTTTTGTTTGGTTTACAGACGGTAAAGGTTGGAT
The DNA here is from genome assembly GCA_017403185.1 of Clostridia bacterium. Lineage (GTDB taxonomy): Bacteria > Bacillota > Clostridia > Oscillospirales > Acutalibacteraceae > CAG-177. The sequence continues at coordinate 232,976 of JAFQON010000036.1, read as the reverse complement.
AAGCGCAAGAAATAACCTGGAAGAAACTTTCGATGTTATGGAACACATTTATAACATTAAGGATTTAGAGAATGGTATTATTGGTGAGGTTTTCAAATAATGGCAAAGAAAATAACCAAGTGGGAACCCGAAGATTTCGAGCTTGAAATGACAACTCATTGGTCATTTCCAAAACGTGGAGATTGGGCTACTCACGATGCTAAATGGCGTGGTAACTGGTCGCCGTATATTCCTCGAAATATAATACTCCGATATTCTCAAGAAGGAGATATGGTTCTTGACCAGTTTGCAGGCGGAGGCACAACTCTTGTTGAAGCAAAACTACTCAACCGTGATATTGTCGGTGTTGATGTAAATGATGTTGCTCTTACAAGATGCAAGGAAAAGACAGATTTTGAACATGAGGGTGCAAATGGTAAAGTGTATATCCGTAAAGGTGATGCAAGAAATCTTGATTTTCTTCCTGATGAAAGTATTGATTTAATTTGCACTCATCCACCTTATGCGGATATTATTCAATATAGTGAAGATATTCCCGAAGATTTATCTTTGCTGAAAGTAAAAGATTTCATAAAAGAAATGAACACGGTTGCAACTGAAAGCTACCGTGTTCTGAAAAAAGATAAATTCTGTGCTGTCCTTATGGGTGATACTCGTCAAAAAGGTCATATGATACCTATGTCATTTGATGTAATGAAAGCCTTTCAGAATGCAGGATTCAAACTGAAAGAGCTGATAATCAAAGAACAGCATAATTGTAAAGCAACGGGTTACTGGAAAACAAATAGTGTTAAATATAATTTTTTGCTTATAGCACACGAGTACCTGTTTGTATTCAGAAAGTAAGGAGAATTATTATGGCATCAATAAAACAGTTTTTTGCCGCAATGCTGGCGGCGATAATAGGATTTTTCGGCACGCTTTCGGCTGAGATTACCGACCTTGTTAACAATCACGCATTTACCGTGGATGCTTCTCAGTGCGGCAGGGTGCTTGCAAACCCCGCAAGCAATGTCAACATCTGGTCAATCGACGGCAATCCGTTTGTCGGAGCGAAAAACAACGCCGAATATGACATTTTTGAGTTCGTCAATTATGTTCAATTCATGCAGTGCACGGGAGGCAACGCTGACAGAGATTTATTCGTTGACCCGCTTGACAGAAGCGTGCTTGACGACTACGATTTTTCAACGCTCATCAACAACTGCGCAGGCGTTCTTGAGCTCGGCGCAAAGCCGTTTTTAAAGCTCGGCAGCGTGCCCCTTAAATATTCCGCAAAAGCAAATACGGATGCGGAGTTTGACACAAACATCTATCCCCCCGATGACTATAATGTATACTATAATTATATTGCCGCCATCGCTCAGGCACTCGTTGACGAATTCGGCAAAGACGAGGTGCTCACATGGCGTTTCGGCGTTATGACCGAATACGAAAACGCTTCGTGGTTCATGGCAAACAGCGGCGACCCCGATGAATCTGCCGTCGAATACTGCAAGCTCTATGATTACACCGTGGCGGCTCTCGTTGATGTTATCGGCGAAGTTTTCGTGGGCGCACATTCCATGACCGTTACCGAGGGTCTGTGGGATGAGGCATATTTCATCAGGCACTGCGCCGAGGGCACAAACTATAAAACAGGCAAAAAAGGGTCAAGACTCTGCTATCTTTCCGCTTCGTTTTATGACAGCACACCCGGTGATTATACCGACGGCAAAACCCTTGCACAAACAATAGATTACCTTCGCTCAACCGCAAAGAAATACGGGCTCAATGATTTGATTTTCGGCATTGACGAGGGTCGGATTCTCTGCGGAAATACAAGCGGCGCAATCGACGACCAGCTTCTTTCGAGAACCTGCGGATATACATATCAGGCAGGCTATGATGCAAGAATGTATAAAACGATGTTTGAGAATGACATCAACTATTTTTCTTCGTGGTATTATCTTTCAAACGGTCTGCTTGACGGCAACCCCACAGTGAGCTACCATGTGGCACGCAATGCGGCAAAATTCGGCGGCGCAAAGCTTGCGGAAACAAAGAAAACCCGTTTCGGTCTTGTTCCGTTTGCCGAGGTTGATGCGGTTTCCGCCTTTAATGAGGACACAAACACACTTCACATTATGGCGTATAATTTCAAGAATAAGGTTGATTACACCGCTCCCGCAGACCTCAGCTTCACTGTCAAGATGCCCCAATTCAACGGTCAGAAAGTGAAAATCACCGCCTATGTGATAGACGATGACTGCAATTATTTTGACGAGTGGCAGGAGGACAGAGTGAAGTACGGCATCGGCGACGACTGCTTCGCCTGGTCACCCGACGACCCGATAATCGACAACCCCACCACACTCTCCGACCCCGAGGCAAGAGAGATTTATTTCAACGAGCTTCGTGATAAGTATTATGAATGCTCAAAGCTTGTGCCCACCGAACAGACCGCAACGGTTGAAAACGGCGAAATCAAGCTTGATATCACCCTTGACCCCCACGCAGTTGTGTTCTATGAAATAAAACCCGATTGTCAATAAAACCGCTGAAACATAAACGAAAAATCTCGTCACAAATAATAACGGCTGTCTCTCTTGAGGCAGCCGTTTTGCTTGTTGTGTAATTTTAATTGCCGAGTGAATTTATAATGCTGTCCATTGCTTCGAGCAACGCTCCGGCAGCTTGCGGTCCGACGGAATTTGTTTCTTCATAGTGCTTTCTGCCGAAGGAATCCTCGGGAATATTGAAATAGGGCAGCCACTCATGAAGCATAAAATCGTTTTCGGGAATGATGTAGCCAAGCTCATCGTTGCACAGACCGAGAACAAAATTGTGCTCGCAGCGAGCCATCTGTGAAAGTGTTTTGTAATTTGCATCAACACCGTTTGCCGCTTCGGCCGCCTTAAGGAAGCCGCCGCTTTCAAGCTCGGGGAAAAGCTCGCCGGGAATCATATAAATTCCGATTTGCCTGCTGCCGAGCTCCATGTATGAAACCTCAGAAATGATTGAAATTTTGTTATTTGCCGTTTTTTCAATATCATTGTTGAGCACACCGAGAAAACGCATAAGAAGAAGCCCTGTGTTATCGCAGACAACGCTGACCGACCTTGACTTGATATTGACAATCGGGCTGAGCTCGGTTTCATTGTTTATGCTCATAACCGCTTCGCCCACATCCTTGCCGAATTCCTTGACATACTCCAGACCGAGCTCAAAGTTGCGCAGCACATCGTCAAGCTTTTCGCAGGTAATAAGCCCTCCGACAGCGCCGTTGATGAAAACAACATTAGCACCGCCCGTCTGTTCAACAATTTCCTTTTCCATGTATGCGGGGAAATCTGCACTGACAACGGTTGTTCTTGCTCCGAGACATTCGGCGTGGCAGGCAAAGTTAACTATATATGTATCGTCACTGCCGTCTGCAGGCTCAAAGCGGATTCGTGTGATTGTTGAATCAAAATCAACGGGTGTTCTTGTATCAATCTGCAAACCCTCTGCTTCGGCAGTGCCGAAATAAAGCTTTCCGTCTTTCCTTGCTTCGTAAGCAGCGATAATTGCTTCTGCGGTTTTTTCTTTAAGGCTTTTCATGAACTCATCATTTTTGCCGTCGGAATAGAATGCAGAGCCCCATAATCCCTGAGTGTCAATTGAAGAATGAGAATGGGTAGCGCAGATGTTGATTGATTTGACATCGGGAATTTTACCGCTTTCAATAACAAGCTGTCTGATATCGTTTATATCGGCACGGCTGATTCCTACGCTGTCAAGTGCGCAGATAACAACTCCGCCCCTGCCCGTGTTATCGTCAAGATAAGCGGCTTTTGCGTACATATCGTCGAGCACATCCTGAGCGGGATTGTCAGTGTTATAGCCTGCAATATAATATTTGTCTGCAGATATATCATCGGGCGTGAGAACTGATTTTGCAAAGCCGACGGTCCAGCTTTCACCCGATTCATAAGAGAAGCTCTCGTCACCCGGAAGCATATACTTTGAAGTGTCCTTTTCTGTTGTGTAGATTGAAGCAGGCATTACAAGAATAATGAGTGATAAAAGGGCTGATATGATACCTCTTACGAGATTCGGAAGCCCCAGAAATCTTAAAACTGCCATGCGGGATTACCTCCAAGCCTTTATAAGCTTTTCAAATGCAGTTGAAAATGCGGATGCGGAGTATGAGCCGGTTGAAACGGTTTCTTCATAATGACCCTCGGCATTTGAAGCGGAATAATCGTTATCGGGCACAATGTAGCCCACTGCATCGTTGCACAGACCGAACACAAGCACCTCGTCACCCTCACCGAAATAAGTGTTGAGCGCAGCATGGGGGTATTCCGTGCCGTTGTATGCTTCGTCGGCTGAGAAGAAGTTGCCGTAAATAAGCTCGGGCAGCGCTTCGCCGGGAGCTTCGATTATTTTTATGTTCTTTCCGATTTCAACATAGCCGATTTCGCTTGTGAGATAGATTTTGCCGTTCTCCTTAAACGCCTTGACATTGCAAAGCCCCGCACGCTCCGCAAGAAGGAAAACAAAGTTGTTGACCTCAAAATCAACCTGAGCGTGAGCCACATTGAGAATGGGCTCAACAGCCTCGCCTTTCTCTGCAAGCTCATAAAGAATATCGGCAACAAGAAGGCTGTATTCCTTCATCTTTTCGTAGCTTGACAAATCTGCGGGAATGCCGTTTTCAACACCCATGTTGCTGTGAATTGCTCCGCCGATTGCGCCCTGAACAAAGATGAAATCCGCATTCTTTTCGGTTGTCACAGCCTGCTCGATGTAATACGGGAAGTCGCCCGATATTTCGGTGTTGCTCCAACCCATGCTGATGGGGTGAGCGCCGAAGTTTGCAATATAAATCTCCTTTTTGCCGCTGCCGTTGGGCACAAAACGGAAAAGGTGAATTTTCTCGTCAATCGAGTAGGGGGCTCTGCCGTCTGAGAACATCTCGGGGCAGACTTTTGCCGAATAATAAAGCGTGCCCTCGCAGCGGTTATTATAAGCCTCTCTTATTGCATCGGCTGCTTTTTCAACGATTGAATCAATGTAATCCTGATTTCTGCCGCTTTTGGGTATGTTGCCCCACAGACCCTGAGTATCAATGCCGCTGTGACAGTGGGTTGAGCCCACATCAATGCTTATCAGCTTGCCATCACCCGTGATGTCGCTGAGCTTTTTGCGGATTTCCTTTATATCTGCATTCATAAAGCCGACTCCGTCAACCCATGCAAATGCAGCCGCACCTCTGCCCGAGTTATCGTCAAGCACAACCGCTCTAACGCACAGATCATCAACAACACCCGTTGCCTCCTGAGCGGGGAATTTGAGAAATCCGCCGAGGAAGTATCTTGTGCTGTCAATATCATCAGGGGTGAGCACTCTGCGGGCATAGCCTGCTGACCAATATTCAGCCTTCGCTTCGTTGATGAAATCCTCGGAGCCTTCAAGAAAATTTGCGCTGATTGATTCGCTTGGTCTTTCGTCATAGCCGATTTTTGTCAGGCTCTGAAAAACTGCGGTTACAAGGGTGGGCAGACCGATGAGCACCGCTAAAATTGCCGAAAGCCATCTTGTGATAATTGCCATAATAAATACCTCCGTTTAGTTGATGTTGAACAATTCCTTCAGCTCGCCTCTGATATCGGTGTCGTTTGAAAAGCGGGCAGGCATTGCGTTGTATTTATCAATCAGAGAGAAAATCTCACCCTTGAGAGCTTCATCTCTGCTTTGAACAAATTCAAAAATCTTCACCGTCAGGTCGCAGGCAACAAAGAATTTTTCAGACCATTTCGTAAGCTCACGGCAGATGGGCAAATCACGCATAAGGAACTCCCTGCACACATACATTCTGCCGAGATATTCCTCCGCAAGCGAAAATGCCGACTGCTTATCGCCCGATTTGAAGGCGGCCTCAATTTTGTCAAACGCCTCATACATCCGCCTTGAATTGGCATCCCTGAGGCAGGATGTGTAAAGGTGGTCTGCGAAAACGGTGAACGAAGCTGCGTTTTCCTTGCCGACAACCTGCTTTATTGCGTTCTCCCACGACTGCTGAGAATCATAATTTTCGCTGTCCCAAAGATAATCCGCAAAGGTTATTAGCGGAATTTTTGAGCACTCGGCGTATTCCATGCAGTTTGAAATTATTCCCTCGGAATACTTTTGCAAATCCCTGTCACGGTTGATAATCGGTGAAATGTGCATCTCGTTATACATTGAGCAATCGTTGACGGGGTAGTTATCCCAATAAAGGGGCTTGTGATGCGTGCACTCAATGAATTTAAGCGCTTCAAAGCTTGTGAGCTCCCGTGAGCAGATATCCCTGCCAGTCCAGAAAACCGAAACAAGCGGCGGAATGCTTTGCCCGAGCTTTGATATATAATATTCATCACCCTTGCCGTGATAAAGGGTGGGGCAGACGGTGAGCCTTGCCGACGGGTCAGTTTCTTTGAGTGCGGAATAATATTTGTTAATCAGCTCGATGTGGGCGTTTACCGTTTCACCGTAAAGAGCCCTGTCCTCTTCAAATTCAAGCTCCTCGTCAATATCGTCAAGCAGCAGACCGAAATGCGTGATGCCGATTGAATAAAGCTGCTTTGTCTTTTCAATCAGCCTTTCAAATTCAGCTTCATCCGAATATTTCATCGAAAGCCCCGGAGCAATGCACCAATAAAAATCCATATGGTATTTCTTTGAAGCATCAACAAGCTCTCTGAGCCTTGCAAGCTCGGCTTCGGGGTATTTATCACGCCATTTTTCACGGTGAAAAAGGTCATCCTTGGGCGCATAATATACAGTGTTCATGCGGTTTTTTGCCATAAGCGCCATAACGGATTTGCGGCTTTCATGGCTCCACGGAGTGCCGTAAAAGCCCTCGATATAACCTCTCACGGGGAATGACGGTGAGCAGATAAATTCACCGCTGCACAGCCTGTTTTCATCAATTCTTTTTGCAATGTCGCAAAGAGCGTAAAATGCGCTTTTTTCGCCCGAGCATTCAATATTAATCTTTTTATCTGCGATGCCGAGTATGTATTTTTCATCGGTAAGCCTGTGCAATTTTTCGCAATAAACGGTGCGCCTTGAATTCAGATAAGCTATGTTTATATCAAAGCCGTTCAAAGCGTTGCCGAAAAGCTCGTCAAATGCGGGAATGTTAAGCATAAACACCACCTCTGATTTCAATATTACACTATTTTGAATAATAATACAATAACAAAACCCGAAAAGTATATTGATTTTTGACGCTGTAAATGCTAAAATTCAAAAAAACGGAAAAGGGAGCGGTGACATGAATATAAGACCCTATCAGACAAAGGATAAAGAGAATGTGCAGTTTGTGCACCTCAACAGTGAGGGCCCCTGCAAAAGCTCTGCAAGAGGGATAAACTTCAGCCGTGCGGTTTACTGCGATTATTACATAGAAAAGGAGCCCGAAAACTGCTTTGTCGCCGCCGACGAAAACGACAAGGCAATCGGCTATGTTATCTGCGCCGAGGATTTTGATGTGTTTAAAGAACGCTTCTTAAAGGAATATTACCCGAAAATCAAAAAGTGGGAATTCCGCCGCAGAAAAGCCGCTCTCAAATCAATTGTTCCCCACGAAAAATACAAGGAAGAATATCCTGCCCACCTTCACATTGATGTGCTGCCCGAGTATCAGCGAATGGGGCTGGGTCACAAAATGACCGATGCCCTGCTTGAACACCTGAAGAAAAAGGGCGTTAAGGGGCTTATGCTCACAACCTGGATAAAAAACGAAAAGGGCAGGGGCTTTTATGACAAATACGGCTTTACTCTGCTTGAAGAAACCGAAAACTGCGCAGTTTACGGCATCAGGCTTTGACAAAGGGTGAAAATATGAAAGCAGCAAAGCAAAAAGTTTTGTGCGGAGCCGATGTGGTTGCCCGTGACGGGCTTGATTTGCAGGGAAAGTGCGGGCTTATAACAAACCATACAGGCGTTCTTCGCAGCCTTTCTTCAACGGTTGATATGCTTCGGGAAAAATGCAGCCTGACAGCTCTGTTCGGGCCCGAGCACGGTGTCAGAGGCGATATTCAGGCGGGAGAAAATGTAACATCATATACGGACAAAAAAACAAAGCTTCCCGTATACAGCCTGTTCGGTGACGATATATCGGAAAGCGAAAAAGCACTCGCATCCGTGAACACCGTGGTTTTTGATATTCAGGATGTGGGTGCAAGGTTTTACACTTATGCTTACACCATGACAGATGCAATGGAGCTTTGCGCCCGGCACGGCATAAAATTTGTTGTTCTTGACCGCCCGAATCCTCTGGGCGGAATAAAAGCGGAGGGAACCGTTCTTGACAGGCGTTTTTCCTCATTTGTAGGAAGATTTCCGACTCCCACCCGCTGCGGCCTTACAATCGGCGAATTTGCCCTCATGATAAATGAAACGGAAAAAATCGGCTGTGATTTGACCGTTATCCCCATGGAAGGCTGGAAAAGGGAGCTTTACTATGACGAAACAGATCTCGTTTTTCTTCAGCCATCGCCCAATATTCCCACTGTTGACACGGCATTTGCATATATAGGAACCTGCATTTTTGAGGAAACAAATCTTTCAGAAGGCAGAGGCACCACCAAACCGTTTGAAATGATTGGCGCACCGTGGCTTGACAGCGGAGCGGTTATTGAGAGAATGGGGCAGCAGGAGGGCGTTATTCTGCGTGAATGCTCATTTGTACCGACATTTTCGGATTACAAAGACAGCTTCTGCCGCGGCATACAGCTCCACATTACCGACAGAGACGCCTTTTCGCCCTTTGCCGTGGGAATAAGACTGCTGGATGCAATAAGAAAAACTCACTCCGAGCTTGAAATTGCTCCCGACATAACAAAACTCATGGGCACAGACGAAATTTTCAAAGAGGATTTTTCGCCCGATTTGTTTACAGAGCGGGAAATGAAAAAAACCGCCGAATGGCAAAAGCTCTCAAAAAATTGGTATTTGTATTGATATTTTGATTTACAAGCAGGGGCAGCCCTGCGTGATCGCCCGAAACATCTGCAGAATTCAGGGGCAGCCACGCAGGGCTGCCCCTGCTGCTTTAATTATTCATTTTTGCTTATTTCTTCTTTTTCAACAGCTTTAAAACCATGCTTTTTCCGTAATTGATTGCAAACGGTATATATTCTCTGTATGCCAACACGGTAACGGCAGTCACTCCGAGGAACATTGCCACCTGAACGAGAGAAAAGCTGTGCGAGCTTCCGTAAGCGGAATAGAGAAGCAGCGCAGCGGTTGAAACCGCAAATCTTGACAGCTTGTAATCAACATAAAACACTTTGTTGGCAAAGTATGTTCGGATTGCAAAAAACACAATATAAGAAATTCCCGTGGAAATTGCCGCACCCTGCGGCCCTAAAACCGGAGTCAGCAGCCAATTGCCCAAAAGGTTGAGAAGGCAGGATATGGCTGACACGGCAAGCTGATAAGCCGATTTTTTCTGAACAACAATTCCCGTTGCCGTTGTTTCCGAAACGGTATACATAATCGGTTCGAACATAAGGAACGGAATTATCTTTGAAGCCTCATGATATTCAGCTCCCAGCAAAAGAACAAACAAATCCTTGAAAAGCACCACTGCGGCACCGAACACTATCATCAGCACCGATATAAAGGCGTTGCCCTGCTGATAAAATTTTTTATCCTCCGGATTATTTTCGTAATGCTTAACGGCGGAGGGCATCCACAGGGCGTTGAAGGATGTTTTTATAACAGAAAAAACAGCCATCAGGTTTATTGCGCTTGCATAAACACCAACATCCGCAAGAGTGCAGTAGCGGTTGATAAACAGCCTGTCCAACGAATTGAATATCATCGAAATTCCGCCCGAAAACATGAGGGGGATGCTGTATTTCAAAAGCTCGCCTTTGCTCACGGATAATTTGAAATTGCCGGGTGCCGGTCTCCACAAATCCCGCTCATGACCCGCCTCAATAAAAAAGGCAAAAAATCCGCTGAATATTGTTGAAACCGCAAGTATCAGAAAATGGTCTACGCTTGTTGAGCACACAAGCACAACCGTCAATATTATATAAGACGCTTTCTGGAGTATGTTTACAACCGAGTGCATTTTGGTTGAATAACGCAGCCTTAAAATCAGCATTCCGTACCTGTGAAGAAGCTGAGCGATTGTGTTCAATATAATCAGAACAAGCTCGGTAAGCGAAATCATCTCAAGCCCGAAAAATGACGAAACATAACGGAACACAAAAAGCAGCACGCTCAGAACCGCCGCAAAAAGCAAAGGAACGGAGCAGCAGAACTGCAGAAGCTTCCTTTTAAAATCAACGCTTTCATCCCGATAGAAAAAGCGTGCAAGTGTCTGATCAAGACCGAGACCGCAAACGAGGACTCCTATGCCGCTGTAAACGGTTATCATGGACATCCTGCCGTAATCAACGGGGTCAACCAGTCTGGTGATTATGGGAGTGCCGATAACACCTACAACCAGATATAAAAATGTTCCCGCTCCGAGAGTAAAAAAATCATTCAGAAAGGAGTTCTTTTTTTCAGCTTTCATTTTAAATAATACCGCCAAATCATTTAGTCTGCACCTTATCAAGCACGGCTCTTGCAAGGTAAAGGTACCCCTTTACCTTTTTTTTGCCCGATATTTTCATTTCAAACAAATCCGTGCATCCGACAGCCTTTTTCAGGCCCGAATTTCTGCTCTGCGGTTTGCGGAGATTTTTGTTATACGCATAGGAGCAGCTTGATTTTTCAAGCCTGTGAACCTCACATCTGCCCGAAGCAATAAGCTTTTCCGTCACCTCTCTGCCCTTTGCCGTATGGGCGCAGACAAGCGATATGCCTTCATTGGTATCCGGAATATCGGTGTCGCAAACACGCCAGAAATCGCCTATGGTGAGGTCTGCGTTGCTGTTATCGAGGCGCTTGCAGCCGTAACACGAATCCCGCAGAATATTGTTTTCAAAAAACAGCCTCAGATAAGGGTCACGGAACAATGTTTTCAGATATGTTTTACCCGATTCGAATTCCGCCTTTGTGCAGTATGCCTTCCAGCCGAAGGCTTTGGAGCGGAAATCAATGCTTTCGATTTTTCCGTATTTACTTTCTAAATTATCAATATATTTTGTATATATGCCTGCCGACGGCACACCGTGGCAAAGAAAATCGCAGGTAATGAGATTGGTATAGCTTTTGCCGAGAAAACTCATCAAGCCGTCAATCTGGCATGAGGTGCCGCAATAAAACACGGGTCTGCCTTTTTCGAGCTCATTCTTCACCTGAAGAAAAACATCACCGGTATAGCTTTCAACATATTTGGATTTTTTCAAATCCTTAAGGCTTACCTTTTCGGTGCTCGTCTGATAAACAGACCTGAAATCCTCTGAATATGCCGCACCGAACACAACTCCGCCCTGACTGATAACATCATCCGCAATAAGCCCGAATGCTCCGCCTGAGGAGCCTTCGGAACGCTCAATACGGTTGTTTGACCAAAGGGCATGATATTCACCGTTTTCCCAGCTTTCGCCTTTGGGCCGATTGTTGACGGGGCAGACGGTTCTGCACTTTCCGCACCTTATACAGGATTCTTCGTTTATATAAGGATAATAGAAACCGTTTTCGTTTTTTTCAATTTTTATTGCCTCTTTCGGGCAAGCACAGAGGCAGGCGCCGCAGGCGCAGCAGTCGCCCTCTGTTATTCTGAATTTTTCCTCGGTTGCGAGGTTTGAAATAATATCGGTCAGATAAGCTTTTGAGGCTTTCTTTTTTTCTTCAAGGCGGGCGTTGACTGCCTCGTAATCAATCTTTTTATCAAAGTCAAGCTCCTCCGCCCGGCTGTCGGTATAAACTCTGTCCTCAAGACCAAGCTCTTTGAGAAGCGTTATCATTCTGTCGTTTCTTGAATTCTTTGATTCGCTGATTCTTGTGTAGAAATTCTTGCCGAATAAAATTGCAAAAGCCGTGCAGTGAAAAGAATTTGTGAGCACAAAATCCGCAGAAGCAATTGCATCTATAAATTCACAGGGACCGAGAGAATAATCGCAGTCTGTTCCGTATTTGAAATCACGGGGAGAAAAACCGATTGACAAAACCCTTCTGCCGCTCTTTTCGGAATACTTTTTAAATACATGAGGAGAATTTCCGGGATTTGATAAAAAATAAGCAAGATTGAACGGGCTTTTTTTGTTGACCGGCTTGGCTATTTTGAGCCATTCCGAGGGTTCAATCAAAAAAACGGGGTCAAGAACCGGATGCGGCTCTTTGCCTGTCAGCTCGCTGATAATTTTTTCAGCCGATTTTTCTCTGCACGCAAAATCGGAAAAGCCCGCCAGACGCCGCTTGATTTCCGCCATATGCTTATCGTCTATGATATCCTGCCCGAAGCTTGCCGCATAAGAAATCCTGCGGGTTTTAACATTCGGGAATGACAGAAAATACGCTTCATCAAAGCCGTGAAGCACAGGGCTCCATATCTGGTCGCTGCCGCAAACCACTAGATCATAACGGTCGGTTTCTTCAACAAGCTTTTTATGAGTTTTGATTTTTTCTTCGGACAGGCAGAGATATTCTTTTCTGAAGGCTGCAAATCTCTCTTTACGAAGCTTGCGCTTTGAGTAATTAATCAGCTGAAACGCCGACAGTGCCGCTCCTTTCGGATTTTTCGGCACGGAAAACAGCTCATAGCTTCTTTCAACATGCTCCGGAACATAGTTCAGCACCTCACATTTACAGCCAAGATCACCGATATACTTGTGAAGAGCGTAAGCCTGCAGCACCGCACCGTAGTTCAGTGCAGCGTGAGTTGTAAGTGTTGCTATATGCTTCATTTTTATTTTCTCCTGTCAGAAATATGTTCAACAAAGCGGGTGTAGTTGGGAACAGCACTGTAGCTGTCTTCAAATTTTTTTCTTGCGGCAATTTTCATATCATTATACTGTTCATCCGTCATATTCATCAAAGCCGTGATGCAAGCGGTAAGATCAGCATCGGTAAAATCCGCCGGTAAAAGAAAGCCGTTCTTCTTGTCATCAATAAGCTCCGGTGTTCCGCCCACGGCGGTTGCTGCTGCGGGAATGCCAAAGCTCATTGCCTCCATAATCGAAACGGGCACCCCCTCTGTTTCGCTCACATTAACAAACACATGGAACGGGGTCTGCGCATATATATCATAGACCTTCGCATTCGGAACAAAGCCCTTGAAATCAGCCTTAACATTTTCAGGCAGCTCTTTTGCCGCATAGCTTTTCAGCTTCTCAAAATCCTCGCCGTCTCCGATATGTGTCCAGACAACCTCTTTGTTTGTTACTGATTTCAAGGCGTCAACGATTCGTGTCAGGCGTTTGAGGGGGATGACTCTTGCGCACGAAACAATGCGGAACACTTCTCTGCTGCCCGTCGGGTTGCGCAGATTTCTGTCCAGCGCGCCCAAACGGAAAACGGAGACCTTGCCCTTATCCCCAAACCTGTCTTCAAGATATTTCTTTCCGTTTTCGGATATTGAGGCAATCTCATCAATGTTGTTGTATATCTGCTCCTGAAACGGCAGATATGAAATACGGCTTCTTTCAACATAAAGGTCAAACCCGTGCACACGTGACACCGTGCGGGCTTTGTTGCCGAGCTTTTTGTTGAGCCTTAATGCGGCATATGCGGGAATATTGAGCCAATATCCGTATATCACATCAACGGAATACCCGGGATTCTTTTTTATAAACCGATATGCCTGCAGGGCTCTGTGGTTGCCGCACAAGGCTGTAATCAGTAAAGCATAAAGCTTTTTAAAAGAGAACTTTTTGCGAAAAATAAGCGCAGCTGTCTCCCTGTAAAAAAATTTATCCGTCAGCAGCCACGGCAAAGCTTCGATAAGAGAAAAAGCATCCTTGCTCAATGTGTGGTCGGGTATAATCTCAATTGTTGGGTCTGTTATCTGCCTTGTCGGTTTTTCGTTCTTTTTGCAGCCCGTAATAATTACGGTTTTATCAAAATAATTTTTATAAAGCGGGTATTCATTATCCAAAAACGGTTCACTCAGGTTATACGGAAAACCTTTTGCAAAAAGCACCAATAATCGTTTTTTCATTTTTTCTCCTTAAGCTGAACAGAATCATACAACCGCAGCAAGCCCCGGAATTGCGGAATATCATTTTTCAAATTTCTCGGCAACCTGCAGCATAACATTCTCCATAGAGCTTCTTTGCTCGATATATGAACGGATTTCCTTTCCGATTTCGAGCCTGCTTTTCCCGCTGCCGCAGCATTTGTCATAAAACTCGGCGACGGCATCAATATCAATCGGGCTTTCATCTGCGGGAACCCTGAGCAGATACGGAAAATCTTCCCCGATAATATCGATTTTGCATGAATTTATCATAGGAATTCCTTTTGCACCGTATTCCCTGCTTTTGAGCGAGCTGAGAACATCAATTCCGCTTCTGTGGCGTGCAAGGGAGTCAATTCCCAGGGCACATTTTTCATAAAGCTCATCAAGCTTTTCGCCGTGCATTGCGCCCTCCATAACAACATGGGCTTCAAGGCCGTATTTTTCAACAAGCTCCTTATATTTGCCGTATTCTCTTCCGTTGCCGACCAGATGAAGAATAAAGTTTTTCTTACCCGGCTTCTCTTCCGAGTAATAATTATGTAAGCCTTCAATAAAGCGCTCGTAGCCGTGCCATTCACGCATGGAGGAAACCGCCACGATATGAACGGCATCCTGCGGAAGCTGAGCTTGGGCAAGCTGCATGGTTGAAAAATCGAAGCCGTTCGGCACCACAATAACAGGTATGCCGAAAAGCTCTTCATAGCCTGCGTAAAAAGTAACAATAAAATCAATATATTTATGAAGCTTCTTTCTGTAGAAAAAGTCAACCTGCATCTTCATTTTAGAAAGAATTCCGTATTTGTTTTCATCCTCATAGGGATAAGTCGGAAGCTCGAGCGCAATTTTGCCGCAGCGACCCTTGAGATCCTTCAGAAGCTTTATAAAGCCCGAATCCGAAAAATCATAGCGCACATAACAGGCATCATACTGCTTGTCTTTAACAAAGCTGATGATATCTCTTATCTGCCTTTGCTTGCTTGTTACGCTTTTAACAAGCTTGTTGTTTATAAAATCACCGTGCTCGGATATAACACGGGGGGCTTCGCTGTTTTTCATCAGGACTGTTTTTGAGCCCTGCCTGCAAATCATATCTACTTCATAACCGAATTTTTCGAAAGCCCTGCACTGTGAAAGAACCTTTGCGTTCGCTCCGAAATGCAGGTTTGAAAAATCCTTAAAAGCAATATATAAAAGGCGCTTCAATGTATTTTCTCCTCGCTTTTATTTACTTAAGGACTGCTCGAGATATTCTGCGCAGGCCTTTCTGAACGGTTCAAATTCTTTGCTGATACGGCTGTAATCAACGGTTTCTTCAAGAATTTCAAAAATGCTTCTGTCCTCCATGACCTTGCGGCTTTCAAGGCTCAGCACACTCAGCAGATGGTCAAGCTTGACATTGTTGGTGTTTCTGACATAAACCGCCATGGGGGTCTGAGTCAGAAAAGCCGTAATGGTTCCGTGAAATGTGTCGGTAAAAACAGCCTGCGCACCCTTGAACCAATACAGCATATCAATGGGATCGCACGCAATCTGCTTGTCACACCACTTATGAAAACCGCCAACGGAAAAGACCTTTGCGCCCGTTGACGCGGCATATCTGCGGATTGCTTCAACCCGTTCCGGCTCATTCATATTGCTGTTGTAGGCATAAACAACAACATATTTTTCCTTGCTCATGCGATGATAGCCGGACAGCTCTTTTTCAAAGCCGTAAAGCAAAGCAGGGTCGCAAACAAGTGAAACCTCTCTGCCGGTCAATTCCTCCGCTATCCTGCAGCTTGTTATATCCCTTGCCGAAAGAGAGTCAAAGCTCTTGAGCCCGTTTTCAATCAGGCTTCTGCAATGGTATTTTTCAATTCTCTCAATGTCGGTCTGCCCGAAGCTCGGCGCATAGGATATTAATTTTTTTGCATCAACGCCGTGACCGTACATCATTATATTCGCACCGAGCTGAAGGCTCCACACCTCATCAGACCCTATAACGGCAGCATCAACGCCGCAGTCACAGTAAGGCAAAAAGGAGAAATGCTTTTTATTGAATTTTTGTAAAAGCGAATGCTTTTTTGCCATTGTTCTGATAAACACGGGACCCTGCTTAAACAAATATTCTTTTATATAGAAAGGCACAGACCTTATCCCCAACGAAAACTTCTTTTGCTCATAGTTGTTTGCAAAATCAAAGCTTTTGTTGTAAGAGAGGGTATAAACCTCATGCCCTCTGTCCTTAAGAAATCTTGTAAGTGCATAGTGCTGAAGACAAGCACCGTGACTTTCAACCTGATAATGAGTAAGAATGCCTATTTTCATTTCATTCCTCTTTCTTCAAAAAGGGCGAACCCGCCTTTTTCAGATAAAACTCCTGCAGCCAGGGAGTTGTTGTGTGAATATCGTAGCCTGACGCTTTGATTGCTTCATAGGTGTCTTTTCTGGGCTTTTCCGCCGCCTCTGTGAGCTTTTCCGCCCACTTTGAAACGGGTTCATCGAGAGATAAAAACTCAACCATTCCCAGAGCATCCGTTTCTTCTGTAACACCGTCTGAAATAACACAGTGAAGACCGCTTGCCTGCGCTTCAATGCCCGTTACGGGAAGCCCCTCCCAAAAAGAGGTTAACGCAAACGCATCCGCCGCCTGAAGGATGTCCGGCACATCGGAACGCATACCGAGAAACAGGATGTTATCTGATATTCCGTATTCCTCCGCTCTTTTTTTGCAGTCCTCTTCGCACGGACCGTCACCCGCAAAAACAAGCATTGCATCCTTGCGGGTCTTAAGCAGCTCATTCAGAATGTCAATCAGAAATTTCTGGTTTTTTTCTTCTCTGAATCTTGCCACGCACGCAATGACCGTTTTATTTTCCAGCCCGAGCTTCGCTCGCATTTCAGAGCGTTTTTCGGGATTGAATCTGAACCTGTCGGCGTCAATTGCATTTGCAATTACTTTCACTCTGCCGCTGTCAATCAGTTCTTTGGGATAAAACCATTTTTTTGCAGCCTCGGAGCAGGCAAGCATATCCGTTGCATACTTATATATAGGCTTATGCAGAAAATCGGTAACAACCCCCACAAGCCCCGCTTTACCTTTAGTGCTGTGGCTGTGCGAAATCAGGCAGGTTACTCCGTGCTTTTTTGCAATAGGCATATATATCGATGCCGTATTTGTCATATGACAGTGAATGATTTTATACTCCTTGTGCTCTTTGAAAAATTTATCAAGAGCTTTTATGTATTCAAAAAGCTTCCAATAATATATGTGAGTTTCGTCTCTTATAGCGGGCATTTCATATATTCTGCCGCCGAGAGAACGGATTTCATCATTGAACTCAGCTTCTTTGCCGTAGTGTGCAAGAAAATCAAACTGAACTTTCTCTCTGTCAATATTGCGGTATATATTCATAATCATTGTTTCTATACCGCCTCTGTCCATTCTGCCGACAATCTGCAATACACGGATGGGTTCAGCCATTTTCACGCCTCATTTCTGTTCGATTACATCTGTTTTTTCGGTTTCGGCAAAAGCGGTTACCTGACCCTCCGTCACTCCGCTTGTGCTTTCCTTCATAAAGAGAATTTTAATTGTTGCCAATATAAGCTTCAAATCCGTAGCAACTGACATTTTGTTTATATACATCAAATCCATACGAAGCTTGTCATACGGCTCCGTGTTGTATTTTCCGTAAACCTGAGCAAGGCCCGTAAGACCTGCTCTGACCTGCAAGCGCAGAGGGAACGAATGGAGCTCCTTGCAATATTGCTCCGCAATTTCGGGGCGCTCGGGTCTGGGGCCGACGAATGACATATCACCCTTGAGAATGTTGAAAAGCTGGGGCAGCTCATCAAGCCTGCAGGCTCTGATAATTTTGCCGACAGGTGTTATTCTGTCGTCATTGCTTGATGCAAGCCTTGCAACGCCGTCGCTTTCCGCATTCGTTCTCATGCTTCTGAATTTAAGAATCTCAAATTCCCTTCCGTTCTTTGTCAGGCGCACCTGCTTATACAGCACGGGGCCCTTATCATAAAGCTTGACAGCCAATGCGGTTATAAGCATAAAGGGGCTTGTTACTATGAGCCCGAAAAGTGAAATCGTGATGTCAAGGAATCTTTTTATGAAAGCATATTCAAACTTCAGACGCTTGCGCCCTGCAAAGAAAATCGGGTTGCTGAACTGCTCAATATGCTCTGCACCCATCATTATTATATCGCCCACACAGGGTGCAACATAGCAAGAAACATTATGCTCAACACACACCTTGACAATTCCGTTTCTCAAAGATGCGGAAAGGCCGGCAACAAATATCGTGTCATAACCGACAATCTCTTTTTTCAGCAATTCTATATCATCCGGGGGATTTTTGATTATTCTTTCAACGCTGAAATGCTTTTCAAGCTTGTAAATCTCCTGAAGGGATTTAAAATCTCTGTCATCGCCGCAGATAATAAGTGTTTTTTCAACCTTGTTCAATTTGTGATAAAGGCTGTGAATCGAGTAACTCCATATAAAATCGATTAAAAACTGAACAGCCGTCAAGCCCAGCAGCGGAAGAACGCTGACCGTGCTGAAATTCCAGAAGTCCAGAACAAAAACAAGGTACATGGAAGCATTCGCAATGATGTGTGTCAGGGTCATGGAATAGAAAAGCATACCGCCCGATGAAATTTCAACATCATATGCGTTATATGCACGGCGTAAAGCCAGCCCGAGAACACAGTAAACACCGACAACCAGCAAGTATCTTTTTCCGTCTGTTTCTATCGGATACATATTATCATAAAACAAACCGACCGTAAGAGCAAACAAGCCTGTCGAAAGCACAAAATGAAACAGCTTTCCCAGTCTGATTATCATGCTTTTGGTTGCCCTTCTCATTTTTATTCTCTTCATTAATCCAACCCTACCATTTTAAAAAATTCTGTAATTTCATCCGTATCTTTTTTTGAGGTGTTTTTTACAACACCGATATTTTTCTTTCTTTTTTCCGATTCCTTGCCGAATGCCAGCCTGAACCATCGACAAATTTCGCAAAACGGAGTTAAAAACGCCCTTTTTTCCAGAATCGGAAACTGCAGCTTCAATTCATCAAACGGAAGAAAAATTCTTGACAATATATATCTGAATTTTCCGCCCGTTCTGCCTTGACGGGCCGCAAGCTTACGGCTTTTGGTGCCGAAAGTGCCCGAGGACATTATGTATTCCTGCATCCGCAGCGTCACGGTATTATGTTCCCCGCCGAAAAACCAGACCTCGCACAAATTGCGAACCGCCTTTGCAAACACAAGCAAGCCTGATTTTTCAAGAAGCTCTTCCGCCTGACCGCTCCATATCTGCGATTTGTCAAGCATAATCCCCAAATCCAGAAAAGAGCGTATGCCGCAGCCGCCGCTTTCAAAATGCTTTGCGATATGTGCAATGTGATAAAGCAAAAACATCTCATCATTCATACGGTAAAGATATCCGTTTTTTTCTTTGGGATAAGAAAATTCCCACACTCTTCCGAGAATTTCTGCAGCATTTTGCGAACGCCCTTCTTCAATAAGGTCAAAATGAAGCTCAACAAGATTGCCGCCGGGCGTTCGGAAGGTAATATCATGCAAGCTCGCCGAAACCTTGACAAATCCTGATTTTTTTTCAAAAAGCTCCGTGACTTTTTCCAAATCCTCTTTGTGAACCAGTATATCAATGTCGCAGCTTGTCCTCATCCATGGCTGAGGGTAAAGATTTTTCAGAACAGAGCCTTTAAGAGGGATAAACTTCGTGCGTGCTTCTTCAAGCACCCTGCAGATTTCCGAAAAATCAAACTCAAGACTTTCATAAAGAAAAACGGCAGTCATGACCTGCTCACGGAATTTATCAGACACCGTGCTGACGGGCAGCAGATTATTCTTATCAAGTGCATACCCCGCAAGATGAGCCAGATCATGCTTTTGTGACAGATTATAAAGCTCAAGCACCAGCTCATCGTCAGGTGCTTTTTTCACGGAGTTATCGGGATCCGTTCCGAAAACTTCAGATGCAATAATTTGTATCAAAGCTTTTTCAAAAACTTCCATTTTTTCTCTCCGTAACAATCAGCATACGCCGATAAGATGCAGCAGCCGCAAAAGAAACGGCCTGAACGGCCCTGTTAAACTCCATATTTTTTCATACAGCCTGAACCCGGGGCAATCAAAAGGCTTTCTTTTGCCGTTTCTTTCTATCTCACAGACCGCACCCATAATCTGCGATGCGCTGATGCTTTCGCAATAAGTCTGTGCATCCCCGTTCATAAGAAATAAATCGGGACCTTTTATCTTGCGTATGCGGTGCAAAAAAAGCCTTCCGTCGTTCCTCTTATAAAGAACAATCCTGCCCCGCTTCAGCTCGGATACAGGGCATTTTTTTATCCACACCGTATCCTCGTTATGCCTGAGCAGAGGGCGCATACTGTAGCCGGAAACGCAAACGGGAACATAACCGCCGCTTTCAATCAGCTCGGTCAGCGTTCCCCTTATCTCATTTGCCGAAACAACTAATTTATCCATAAATCATATTCCGAAAATCGTTTTCTCCGTCAGCCTGACGGCTTGCTCATCGGGCCTGCACTCAAGCAGCCACAGCGGGGTTTGGCTCAGCAGCGCATCAACCGTTTCCAACACCATTGACATACAGTCGGCATCCCAATGCGGAAGAAACAGATGCGGCATAAAATACTCCATAAATCCCGCCGCATCAAGCCTTCTGATTTTATTGAAGGAAGCCTGACGCAGAACAACAATTCCTTTTAAGGGAACCTTTTTGTTTTTGCAGTACGGTGATGAGCCCTTCCACGGCAGACCGTAGGCGGTCACGGCGTTATTGCCCGCTTTTATGAGCACCTTGTCGCCGTTGATGATATCAGCGCCGAGAAACTTGTTCCACAGCTCAGCCTGAGTTGTTTTGCCTACTCCCGAATAACCCGTAAAAATCACGCCTTCGCCGTTATGCTCAACCGCCGAGCCGTGAAGAAGCACCGTTGAGAAATACGAAAGCCTTGAGCATATTGCGGCAATCGGGAGGGTGAAATTCGGGTCGCTGTAATGCGGACAATAGAGCGTTGCCCGTGTCCATTCGGCATCGGAGCAAAGAATCTCATTCTGAAACTGCCTTTGCAAAAGATGCGACGACGGATTCTCCGCAAAGCTGAAGCCGTGGCACTCCGTCATTCCCTTTTTTACGGACAGCGAAAATGCGCACCCGTGCTCATTCTCACTGTCTGCAATGAAGGCGGAAACAAAATCGCCGTATTCATCAGGCCAGCAGATATTAAGTTCAGCTAATCTTATAACCATCCGACGTGTCTGAAGCAGTTATAGTAAACCATGGGATTTGTTGAGCCGTATTCCATCAGGTCGCCGTAATAATCCTTGAATGCGGTCCCCGTAACTCTTACGGGCGCAGTTTCACAATCGGTATAGTTCATACGGCAAGGGTCGGTATCCACGGTGAATCTGATAACAACATTGGATTCAATCTGGTCCTGACCGTCAAAGATAGAGTCCGAGCCCGCAATGTTTTCCCGTATATTAAGCACGAAAAGCCTGCTTTCGGGAGCTATATATTTCTTCTTCATAAGGTATCCTCCTTACAAGATTTTCTGTAAAGTAAAGTGAGCCGTTTTGCCATATTGCAAAGGCTTTCCGAAACACAGCCGGCACTGCCGCTTTCCGCACACAAAATGCCGGGGCAGCGTTGGCAGAATGTGCTCCATTCGCAATTTTCGCATTCCTTCGGAGATTTTATTTCATCCAGCTTTTTCAGAAGCTTTTTCCAGTCATCTTTAAATGAGCCGGAGCAGCTTACACACGGGTTGCTCATGAACGAGCAAAGCTGCATATTGCCGTTCCATGTAATCCAGAAGGACATATTTTTGCTTGCACACCATGCAAAAGGGGATTCAAGCGGCGGAAACTTGCTTTTTTCAAGAGCTTCTCTTGTCAGCTCATCGGAAAACTCATCAAACGAAAACCGTGATGCTTCAATTGCTCTGTTTTCATTTCTGAAGGATTTCATAACACTTACGGTATGCTGCATCGGAAGGTCGTATTTTCTTGCCAGGGCATATATTTCATTAAGATCATGTGCGTTTTCTCTGACGATGGTTGAAGTGAGGGTCAGGGGAACTTTTGCATTTTCAAGCAGCTCAATCGCCTTGCAGACACGGGTAAAGCCATCCTTTGAGCCGCATACTTTCTGATATGTTTCATCACTTGCGCCATATACTGTGAGCTTTACCGCATAAGGCATACCGTACATTTCAAACTTTTCCATAACAGCCTCATCTATGAGAGAGCCGTTGGATAAAAGCGTAATGAGAAACCCCATTTTATTAAGCTCTGAATATATTTTCCAGAATTCGGGATGCAAAAAAGGCTCTCCGCCGGTAAGCGTAAGATGAAGGGTGCCTTCCTCCTTTGCCTGACGGGCTGTTTCAAGCCATTCATCGGCATCAAGAAGCCTGCCGTGGCTTTTTGCCTGCTCCTCATTCAGACGGACATAACACATAACGCATCTGAAATTGCAGAAGGGCGTAAGCTCAAAGGTCGCCTTGAGCGGAACGGAATTTGCTTTTGCCCAAAGGCGCATTTCTCCGAAATAATCGGAGGAAAAATCCTCGCATTTTCTCATACCAATGCACCCTGCTGCTTAAGACCGTCAAGGAATCTCTCGGTATCCGCCTTTGCCGTATCACGGTCAACATCATAATTCTCTGTAAGAATATCCGCAAGTGCTTCAATATCCGCACCGCTTACAAGGGCGTTCCACAGCAATTCTCCGCTTTTGCTCAAAGCAATTACTCCGTGAATATCCGTGGTCTGCCTTCCAACCGGAACCGCCATAATCTGATTGCCGATCCTGCGCACAATAAATCCGTCTTTTACTTTGTAAATCATTGCTTTATCTCCTGATTGTTTTCTGTAAAAACGGATAAATGTCCGTTCTTTTCAAGCCTGTAGACCCTGTCGCAATACTGAAGCATACTTGGTCTGTGAGTTGTAATTATGCAGGTTCTTTTTTTATCCGATTTCATTAAATTGTTGAGAACTCTGCCCTCTGTTTCCGCATCAAGAGCAGAGGTTGCCTCATCCATAAGCAAAACGGGTGACTTCCTGAGCACTGCTCTTGCGATTGAGATTCGCTGAACCTGCCCTTCCGAAAAATTGACGCCTCTTTCACCCACAAGCGTTTGCAAGCCCAACGGCTGCTCATTGATGTAGTCCCACATATCGGCAATCATAAGGGCCTCCTTCAGCTCCTCGTCGGTTGCATCGGGTCTTACAACACGAAGATTATCTGCAACCGTTCCCGAAAAGACCGCATTATCCTGAGGAACATACGAGCAAAAACGCCTTGTGCTGTCGCTGATACTGAGCGCTTCGCCGTTTATCTGCATTTCCATTACACCGCCGCTCGGCTTCATAAGCCCGAGAACAAGGCGCAGAATCGTTGTTTTTCCTTCACCGGATTGACCTACCAGAGCAACGGTTTCGCCCGGCTCAACCCGAAAATCTATATTGCTGAGCACCTCTTCATTGCCGTCTTCATAGGAATAGCTTACACCGTCGGCGAGAACGGTTACGCCGTTTTCGCAAGCGGACTCCATAAGAGCCTCTGCCTGCTCACGGTCCTTGTCCTCTTCCAAAGGAAGGCTTGTTACCTCTATTATTCTGCCCGCCGCCGTCGCAATTGAAACGGCTCCGGGAACAAGAGATACAAGCGAAGAAAATGAACCCGTAAGCTTACCCGAAATCTGCAAAAACAGGGTCATTGTTCCGTATGATATAACTCCCTGCCACAAACGGAACACTCCCCAGCCGTAGCAGGAATATGACACCACAAGCCCTATAAGCGACATGATAAGGGTCATTGCGATTGAAAATTTATCGTGCTCGATTTTTATTTTTCTGTAATTTTCAAGAAGCGATTTGAAATTGCCTGTGTATGTGCGCACAAGATCAAAAGCCTTTATTGTCTGCAGATTCTGCATGGATTCTTCGCCGAAGGAGAGAATCCTGCCGTTAATCTCTCTGCTTTCTTTATTATATTTGCGCATCATTTTTGTTGTAAACCTTGACGAAAAGAAAAAGAAGGGAGCGCTGAGCAACGCAAAAATTGCCATTGTCGGGTCATAATAAAGAACTATGCCCAAACAGCCCACAAATTGAATTGATCTTGTAAAAACGCTGGGTATAAAGCTGATTATGCTGCCCGATACGGCCGAAACATCCCCTTCAAGGCGGTTAAGCAGCTCTCCCGAATGGAATTTGTTTATATCTCTCCATTGGGATTTTACCATGTGTTCATATATGTCACTTCTGATTTCGTTTCTTATTCTCGTTCCGACCACAGAGGCTATTCTTGATGTAACGGCAGAAATAACCGTTTGCAAAACCGCAAGGCCGATAACAAGCCCCGCCGAAAATGCAATTGTATCCCTGCTGTGGGCAACAACGGCATCTATGAGATATTTTGAAGCAACGCTTGATGCCAGCCCCATAGCGGTTCCGATTATTCCGGCTATTACATAAAATGCAATTTCAAGCCGATAATGAAAGACATACCGCAAAAGCCACTTCCATTCGGAAGCCATGCTTTTAAACAGCACTGCATATTCACGTGGTTTTTTCATTCTTACACTTCTTTTCCGTGTTTTCGTTTGACTTTGTGCTTTTCGGAATATCTGTATCCGTATCCTTTGTATCCGTTATAAGCATATCCGTAATAATTTCCGTAGCCGCCCATGCCGGTGCTTGCCATGCTCATAACCGTTCCGATAAGCCGGATATCGGTTGACAGCAGTGTATTGATACCGTTACGGATGCTTGAGGTGAGAACGGTATCCTGCTTTATAATGTAAATAGCTGCATCCGCAGCTCCCGCCATAGCCGTGGCGTCCGAAATTGTGCCGCAAGGCGGAGTATCAATAAAAATATAGTCGTATTTATCCCTTAAAGAATCAACAATGCTTTTGAAATGCTCCGACCTCATTATTTTCCACAAATGGTGAACATCGGTATTAAAGGAGAAAAGGTCTGCTCCGAGCGACTCAAGCTTTGAAATCTCATAAGCGGCGCCGTTTTTTTTCTCCGATTTTCCGTTATCCCGTGCTCCGAGTATCTTACTGATTCCCGAATTGCGCAAATCTCCGTCAATAACAAGCACCCTGCTGCCGTTTTTTGCAAACATCCCTGCAAGATTGAGAACCGTGCTGGATTTGCCCTCTCCCGGGGCGGTGCTTGTTACCATAATCACCTTTTCGTTTTCTTTTAAACCGTTGCTTACCGAATCCCTGAGCAATCGCATGGATTCCATGAAGGCATTACCGACCAGCGGATTACTGATGAGTATGCTCGTGTCAATTTTTTTCTTGTGACGCTTGAATGTTACCTGCGGCAGAATGCCGATGCAGCTCTGATTCAGCTCCTTGCGTATATCCTCTTTGGTGCGTATTGTTCTTCTCAGAACAGCATAAAGCAAAATCCAGAACACGCCTATTCCGAGACCGACCAGCGCACCCTTTGCCGTTGATGAACGCCACGAAAGCTTGTTGACGGGAGTTTCGGGCATTTCCGGCTCGGCAATCATAATCATCCGAGTGTTTCCTATCATATACTCGGTAACATAGGGATAGTTGTCAATAACGGACAGCAGAACCTTATATGTCATTTCGGGGTCTGTTCCCGTTGCCGTGAGCGTTACCATATTTGTGCCCGAAACACAGGATGCCGATACGCCGGCAGGCATATTTTGTGTTCCCAGATCCTCGCAGACACGCCTCTGGAGAATGTTGCTCTGAATAACATAGGGAAAAACGCTTGCCAGATGGTCAGCCGTGCCGCGGTCGTAGTAGAATGAATATGCCGAAAGCCCTCCGTCGCCGGAAAGGGTCGCATTTTCCGTGTGAACGGTGAATGTTGCGGTGGCTTTGTAGACCGGCGAAAAAGAAACATAGCTTCTGTAAAACATTATGCTTCCGAATAATACGGCAAGCACAACGCCTATTGCCCAGAATTTTACAAAGCCCTTCCACACATCGCTCAGATGAAATGTTAAATCGGCTTCAAACTTTTTTGTGCTTTTTATTTCGCTTACACTCATAAACTATTCTGTCCATTCCGAAAACTTCAGAAGCCGGCCGCTTTTCAAGCCGTTTTCTTTGTTTTAGTTTTAAAAAGTATTCTGCTTATTTTACAGAGTGTCCGACCTGTCGCTTGCGGAGTAATTCCGGAAGCTTTCATCGGATAAGAGCTGCCTGTTGTGGTCGGCATAGTGCTTATAAATACCGTATTTATGCCCGTAATATCCGCCTTCGTCGGCACCCATCTGCCCGAGAAGAGTAACGGATTTGTGCATATCGTTAAACAGACAACCCGCAAACTCAGCACCCGCTTCTGCCGATGACATTATGGTATCGTTTATATCGGCAATGGAAACGCAGTCTGTTCTGACTACGAGCAGTGCCTTGTCTGCTTTTTTTATTATGCTGACTGCATCTGCCGAAACGGATATGGGCGGCGTGTCAATAATCACAAAGTCAGCCTCTTCACGCATCCTGTTGATAACATCGTTTGTTGCTTCGCCGTCAAGCCATTCCGACGAATCTTTTCTGCAGGTTCTGCTGACCGCCAGATAAAGACTGCTCTTTTTATATCTTTCCGCTTTGAATTCGCGTGAGCTTATTTCGCCCGAAAGAATATCGCACAGCTCAACTCCGTTACGGTCCTTAAAATCAAATATTTTGTAAATTGAGGGCTTATGAAAATCAAAATCAGCAAGAATAACACGGTAACCTCTGCCCGCAAGAGCAATTGAAATGTTGGCGGCAGCGGTTGATTTGCCCTCATTTTCGGCAATACTTGTTATTGCAAAAATTTTATTGCCGCCGTTCTGATACATATATTCAAGCTTTGTTGCGATCTTCTGATAGTCCTCAGAGAATCTCAGGGTTGCAAAGGCATCATTTATCAGCAGCGCCCTTTTCTTTTTAAGCAGCATCTCCCTGAATGAAAGATGGGGATGCTCGTGAATAATCGTTCCGATAAGCTTCGACTCCACGCATTCCTCAAACATTTCCTGAGTTTTTACCGTTTCTCGAAGCAGGGATATGAGCACAATCGCTGCGCCCATCAGCATTGCGGCTATGAGTGCAATGGACCACCTTGCCGAAAAGGTAACCTTGTTTGACGGTGATGAGGGCATCTGCGGGTCAACAAGAATATCAATAACCGCATCGGAAAAAATATCCTCGGAGGTATGCGGATACACTTCAAGAACAGAAGAAAGCAGATTATAGGCAAGCTTTGCGGAGGATGCCGTAACGCTTATGGTCATGAGGTTGGTATCTCCGTTTACGGCAGCCGAGAGGGTGCCCTGAAAGCTGTCCTCCCCGATATTTCTTGCTGCAAGCTTCTTCATTGACGGCTGAACGAAAACATCAGAAAAAATCTTGGTTATTTCCGATGAAGCCGAAAAGTTGGTGTATGCGCCCGATGTGCTCGCCTTTGCTCTGATAACAACGGTTGCCGAGCTTGTGTATTCGGGCTTATATACGCTCCGTTCCGCAATATATACACCCATAATGGCAATCAGAGCTGCCAGAATTATCAACCAGAAATTGTATAACACATCTTTCAGAAGGCTGTGAAACTCAAAAGACAGCATCAGTTTAGAATTTATCTTTTTCAAGTCGGGTTACTCCTCTACAATAACGGTCAGAACGGTGTGGCCCTGATGCCCTTCGGCGCGGGTCGCGTAATAATGAACGCTGTATGTTCCGGGAACATCAAAATTACAGTCCGTCGATATTCTGAGCGCCGCATCCTCGACAGCCCCGTTTTGGAAGGATATTCTTGAAACATAGGAATTAAAGTCTGCCTTCTGACCCTTTTTCAGGTATATAAGATATTCCGAAAGCTCAATTTTCGGGGCAAGCAGGCTGATATTTTCAACATATATGGGGAGATCAAGATATGAAGCATCTCCCTTGCTGTTCATAACCTGAAGCGACAAAGAATAAACGCCCTCGGCATTGTCGTTATAATCCGTTGCCGAAATAACAACCTTATCGCTTATGTTGCCGTCAATAACATCCCTTGCACCGACCGAACCGAGAATGTTCACCGTGTCCCCAAGGGAATAAACGAGCGGTGCACTCATTGCAAACTTCGGGGGAGTATAGTTTTTGTATCTTATGTTACGGGTGCATTTGGCAACATGGTTGTCGCTGTCCGAAACGGCATAGGTTACGATACACTCTGTTCCTTCAATAAATCTTGAAACGGACTCAACAACTATATCCGAAGTAATATCTCCGTCTTTTTTATCAAACGCCGTAACACCTTCAAGCAGCTCCTCGTCGGTAACATCAACATCAACCTCAAGCACACCCTCCGCAGCCTCAATAACGGGGTGTGATCTGTCGGTTCCGATTTTTTCACTCACGAAAAAAACCGAAAAAATCAAAAGTGTAACGGCAAACAGTGCAACGGTCGCTAACCGAAGAATTCTCATGGTAAATCAGAGTCCTCTCATAAAAGCAAAAATCAGTAGCCGTAAATTCTCTCGTTATCAAGCACCCTCTGAGGGTTGTGCTTAACAAGAAAATCGGCATACTCCGAAGAAAACCTCTCGCAGATAAACTCATGAACATCCGCAAGAACAGGGGTTCGGCTGTACTGACTGTGAGCATCACCGGCAATAAAATCTGCCTGGCGGGTATCAATAATCTCAAAAGATTTTTTCTGCGCATGAAAACCGAAGGAGCCTTTAAGGCTGCCTTTGTTAACCTGTATCAGGCTTCCGGTCTCCTTTATTTTATATATGGCATCGTGCTGCTCCTGAACAAATTCATACCGTTCCGGGTGAGCAACAACGGGAACATACCCTTCAGAGGCAAGCCTGTGCAGCTTGCTGTAAGCGTTCGGGGCGCTTTCTCTGAAATCCAGCTCCGCAAGAACATATGCCGAGCCGTTAAGCGTTATAAACCTGCCCTGCCTGAGCCCGTCAATGAATCCGCCTGAGAGAAAAATCTCCTGCCCCCGGAATATTTCAACCGGAATGTTTTTCAGCCTCAGCTGTGCTTGCAGGGAAAGAAACCTGTTCTCCATCTCGGAATCCCAGAAGTTCCTTCTGTGCGGGTCAACATTGCAGTGAGGTGTCACGATTATTTTTTTTGTGCCCGATTTATATGCAAGCTGCGCCATTTCCGTTGAATCGCTCATGTTTCCCGAGCCGTCATCAACGCCGGGCATAATGTGGCAGTGAATATCAATCATCATCAACACCTCCAAAAAATCAATTTCAATAAAAATTACAGCATTCCCAATGTGCGGAACATATTTACTCTCTCTTTGCTTTCCGCACTGACAGAATTTTCATTGAAAATTATTTTTTCTTTAGCCTTTATATATCTCGGAATGCTTTTGAAAATTATTCTGTGTAACCAGATAAACGGAATGAGCAGGGGGAACCTGTTCAGAACGGGATAATCTTTAACCAATCTTTCCTTAGGCGGAAAAAATGTTTTAAGCTTCAGAGTATTCTGCCAATTAAGCATATACAGATGGTAACTGATATTGCTTTTTCTCTTTACAAAAAGCTGACGGCTGTATTCCTGCCAGCTTTCTTTTCTTGCGGAGTAGTCGTTCTTACCCAGCCATCCGCCTTTTTCAACATCCGAAAGTATAAGCTCAACCTTTTCTCGCTCAAAAGCTCCGATCCCGGGAAAATCGTCGGCAGAAAATCCGCAGTATTCAACCATTGCCCAGAGCACCGAGCTCAGGAATCCGTCATACCTGAGCTTTTTCATAACCGACCACATTCTGCCGAAGTCAAGAGAAGCCTTTTTGGATGACATAAAAACCGCCGTATCGGTCATCATGCGCAGGCTCATACCGCAAAGAATAAAATGCTTTATCATATGCAGAATAATGAAAATAAGGTGGTCGGTATCGCCGAGAGTGTAATAAACACCGTCTGAAGTGCAAATCTTTTTGTGCTGCTGGCAAATCAGCTCTTCGGCGGTAACATCGGCAAACCACACATCTTCGGCAATATCGTCATAAAGCTGAATGTGAACCTCAAGCAAGCCCATCAGGGGATGGTGAGCTGAAAAATGATGCCCGTTATCCCATCTGGACTCAACCCTGAAGCCGTTGGCCGCCAAAAACCTCTGAGCCTTTGCTTCATCCTCGGGAGCAATCAGTATATCCGTATCGGAGGAGATGCGGGCTTCGGGCGAAGCGTAGCCGTCGGCAACCGACATTCCCTTGACAACAACGGAGTGAATGCCTTCGCTCTCCATTTTTTCGAGCAGTGACACAATCATGCTCCGTGCGGCACTGTCGGTTATGATTGCAGGCAGCGGGTCAGGCACAACTGACAGAAAATTATCCTCACTGCATTTCAGTGCGGCGTTTGTTTTCAAAGCATACCAAATCAGCTCATCGAGCATCTGCTCCTGTGTCAGCTCAAAAACCCTGCTCCAATCAAGCTCACGGTCAGGCGGATTTGCAGGCTTTCCGGTGGAGGCTGAACCCAAAAGCTGCATCAGATATCGGAATTCATATGTCATATTACAGCCGGCCTCCGTAAAAAATCAGGTAGTTTCTTGTTCAATCACGCCGTAATCCGAAAGCTTCGAAATAAGGGCATCCAGATCTGCGGCAGCCTTTTCTTCTTCAACATCAAATTCGGAAAGTATAAACCCGAGAAGCTCGTTTCTGCTTACGCTTTCCTCCATTTTACTCCATATAAATGCAGCAACCTCGTTAAGGACTATCGCTCCGTCAAAGGCACCGATATTGCTGCCTGCAGGCATAACAATATTTTCGCCCGCAATATTTTTAAGTACAAATCCGTTTTTAATTTTCATATCGTCTTCAATCCCTGCTATCTCTTCATTTCGGTGAAAAATAATTTCTTTGGCTTTTCGGGTCGATTCCTCATCAATCCCGCAGATAACCCTGTAAACGGGAGTTTCTCTGCACAGCTTTGATATGAGTGCCATAACGGCACCCGCCGCTCCGATATCCCACATCGGGATAAAGCATTGCTGCGCAAGAACACGGCGTGCCTGATTAAACGAAAGCCTTCTCACCCGGGTTGTTTCACCTCTGCGGATATCGCAAATCGCCGCCAGCGGAACACAGTCATTGACAAATATCTGCTCTTTTCCGTCCCACGGAACTCCGCAGGCAAAAATTCCGCTGCTGTCAGCCTTTATCATCGGGCGGTCTCCGCTCAGCAGCTCAGCTCCGTGAACATTAACCCAATTCAGGGCTCTTGTGGATTTCCCCACTCCCGAATTCGCCGTGAAGCACAACGCTTTTCCGTCAAGCTTTATGCAGGATGAGTGTAACGACACCGACCCCTGCTCAGCGGCAGCACATTCAAGCGCCGTACGCAGCAGAGGCAGTATCTTTTTGCTGTCAAACTCAGCCAAAGAGTTATAAGCGGTTATCGCGGAATAATCGTCGGAAACCCAAAGCTCGCATACGCTGTCTTCGGGAAAAGAATAAAGCCAGCCTTCATCAAGCTTTGTGATATTTATGTGTTTGTGCTCAACCGTATACCCTGACCTTTCTGCGCAAAACGCACCGTCTGAAACACCGAAAACAACCGTTTTCATGTTTTCGGCTTTGTCAGACAAAAAAGGTTCAAACGATTCGAGCGGCACACTGCTTTCAAGCTGTATGCCGTGTAAAAGGTAAAACATCTGCCGTATCAGTTGACATATTCAAGATGCTTGTTTCCGTCAACACACTCTGTCAGGCCGATGTTAACCCATCTGCTGATACATGCGGTGTTGCTTGCAGTAACCTGCTCCTGATACTTGAAGTTAACCTTTTCTGCTACTGGAGTTTCATAAGTTTTTTTCATTGTCTGTTCCTCCGTTCAATTATGATTTGGTTATATTAATCCCGCTGCTGCAGCCTTACGCATCCATTCACAAACAGACGGGTTTGCGTGACCCGAAGGTGAACCCGATGCGTGCTCTGCAACGCAGTGTTTACAAACTTTTTTATATTTACAGCTCTCGCACTCAATCGGCAGGGGATATTCCTTCGCCTGCCGGTTAATCCGCTCCCATGCCTCTGAAAATCCGATTTCAAGAACTTTTTCGGCAATTCCGGGGAAAGTGTTGCACGGCCGCATTTCGCCGCACCATGAAATGCTGAAGGTGCTTCTGCCCGCTCCGCAGGTAACGCCCCTCGGAGGCTCGCCGTGAACATCCGTTGTTTGTGCTGTCACGGGCTCTTCATCAGACCATATGTTAACTGCACCGCCCTGAAGCTCCTGCTTTACCTTCATCATTCCGATATAGATATCGGGGGCGGCATCGGATTTTTCTCTGCCGGTTTCTTTTCTCGGCGACATCAGCCCGCTGTTTATTGTTACGGGCAGCCCCAACGAATGAACCAACCTCACGATTTCTTCACCGTCGCTCATAAACGAGCTCGGCGTCACAACAACAGATAAAGGAAGGTTTGAAGAAATTATGTTTTTTATGTTGCCGATAACTCTTGAAAAAACCCTGTGCCCCGTCACACGCTCATAGGCATCCTCAGAGGCTCCGTAAAGCGTAATCTGTATGCTTGCGGGAGGGTTTGCAGCAAGGAAGGCGGTCATATCTTCGTCAACAAGAACACCGTTTGTAAGAATTGATGTTTCAACCCCCAGCTCCCGCAAAAACAGATATATCTCTTTAAAATGAGGGTAGGTGAGGCATTCTCCGCCCGTGAGCTTCGCATATGTCATCCCGTGCTTTGCGGCGTCGGACATCAGATTTTCCCAGGTGTCTGCCGAAAGCAGCTCACAGCCGGAAAGCTGATTCTTTTCAAGGTGAACATAACACATTTTGCAATCAAGGTTGCAAAACGGGGTAAGCTCAAAAACTCCGCTTATAGGGATATCGTTTTCTCTTGCACGGAAGTTGAGATAATTGCGCACCGCACTGTAGCGGCGATGATCGGTTATTCCCCGTTCATCAAGCTCTGCAAGCAATTTTGTGAGCGTTGCCGGCAGACTGTCCGTCATATTCATCTGACCATCCTTCCAAGCATCCTTTTCAAGGGTCCGAAAACAAACGCAGCGGCTCTTCTTAAAGGTGCTGCAGCCATATGAAGGCGCCCGAGCAAGCGCCAGATCCGAGTGTCAACAAAAACGGTTCTGCTTCCTCTGTGTATGTGAGTGACAAGACCGAGAACATCTTTTTCAAGAATTTTTGTGTCAGGGCTCAGACGGTTATCACCCATAGTCTGCACCCCGTCATCATAAACCCTTCTGACACGGTGAACTATATAGCGCCCGTCAACATTTCTGAAAAGAACAATATCGCCTTTGAGCACCTTTCGCCTGAGCGGCTGAATCGTTACAAAATCCCTGTTGCGCCTTATCAACGGCTGCATACTGTGGCCGGTAATACGGATTTTGACTTTAACGCAAGTATCGTCAAGGCTCAACCCATACCATTCATCAACCGGAATAACTATCGTTTTTTCTGCAAGTCCGTTTTTCTCCATGTTTTTAACCACATTTTACTGTAACATATATTTATACACTATAATTATATTACATCAACACGGTATAGTCAAGTTTTTTTGAAAGCGCTGCCGGCTTAAGAAAAGCCCGGCTCAACCCGAAAATCAATAATGCGCCTCGCCGCAGCCGCAAAACGGGCTGATGCCGAATAATCTGTGGAAGAAATTACCGATTCTCCAGATTATTTTCAGGAACAGGTTGTCGCTGTGGCAGATATGGTCACAGTCCTCTTCCCCCCAGATGTTTTCTTTGCCGCAGAGGTCACAGGTTTCGTCAAAGTTTTCATCGATATGATATCCTTCATCAAGCGGTAATTCTTCATGACCGTAAACGAATTCTTCACATTCGTTGCAGTAAAGTCCGAAGGTATATCCATGCTCCGTGCAGTTTGAATATGTTTCTTCAACATACTCAAGCTCATGCTCAGCACCGTCATCCGAGGTATGAATTATGCGTTCAAGAGCAACGCTGAAAGCGCCCTCGGAGTTATAGTTATGTGCATCAAAATAACAGGTTTCTCCTGCTTCAAAATAATAAACAAGGTCAAAATCAAAACCGTTGACATCATAGCTGCCTTCTAACCATTCGCCCTCTGCATCATAAAGAGCGCAGTCGGGGTCGGCGTTTTCCGAAACGGATTTGAAGGAATAATAGCCGCTTACTTCAGGGGTAAATCTGAACCAGAAAATTTCATTGCCGGTTTCGCTTTCAATCTCAAATTCATCGCCGTCATTTATGTCTTTCCCGAGGAAGCTTTCGCCGCAGAAGCAGTAACCGAGAAATGCGGCTTCGCTGTGGTCACAGACCTCACCGCAGACAATGCAGCTGCCGCCTTCAAAATTATGACCGCATTCTATAACAAGCTCAAAGGTTTCGGTGCCGTCTGAATACGCAAAAATATTCAGATAATATGCCTTGCCTGCTTCAAACTCATATTCAAGCTCAAAATCAACGCCTTCTTCGGTATCGTCACGGTATTCTCCGAAGATTTCTTCGCCGTTTGAATCAAACAGATAAGCTCCGGTGTCAACTCCGTCGGATACTGTTCTGAATATATATTTGCCCGATTTTTCAGGAACAAACTTAACAAAAACTCCGTCAGCTGAGTCCGTTTCAATTGTCAGAGTGTCGCCGTATTCGATTTCATAATCACAGTCGGGGGCATTTAGATTATCATCAATAATTGTGATTCTGCCTTCACCGTCGGGATTGCCGTACTGCTCTGCGGTGATTTTTCCGCCAAGAGTTTCAGTGAAATATTTAATGAGCATTTCGGAGTCACAGGGCAGACCCTCCTGCTGAACAACCTTTGCACCGTCAAGCATTGTAAGTCCGTCGCCGCCCTGAAGAAGCACATACGTACTGCCTGCCAGAGTATAGGTTTTATCAAGGTCAACGGGCTCGCCGCCGATGCAGACATTCTGAACACGGCGCTCCATTGTTTCGTCAATTTCGATAAAATTACCAAGCTGATCGGTAATAACGGGAGTTTTTCTGTATGTATGAATTTCAAATGTCATGCC
Source organism: Clostridia bacterium (assembly GCA_017403185.1). GTDB lineage: Bacteria > Bacillota > Clostridia > Oscillospirales > Acutalibacteraceae > CAG-177. The sequence continues at coordinate 197,803 of JAFQON010000036.1, read as the reverse complement.
CGAAACCTGGAAAAAGCTGCCGAGTTCTTCGGGACACTTGCGCGCACCGTGTTCAAGCACATCAATAAGCTGCTGACCCGTAATCTCAAGAACGCACATATCGTTGTTGAATGCGTTAACATCCATAAGGCTCTTTCTCGATACTTTTCCGATTTCAACATCCGCACGGATACCGCCGCCGTTGGCTATTGCAACATCAGCACCCGTTACCGAGCGGTAAGCATCGGCAACAAAATCACCCGCATTGGTTTCTCTCTTTCTTACAGCTCTGCTCGAATCGGAATCATAGATAATAAGCTTTGCTTCGGATGTGCCTATCTCTTCAAAAAGATATGCAATTTCTTCATTATAGCCGTCAACCTTTGCCTTAACGGCAGTGTAAGCCGATTTTGCGTCTGCCGACATTGTTTCAACATCAACATTATCGGGATTTATAAGTTCAAAGCTTTTGTTGTCACCGCTGATTGTGAGCACACCGAAGTTTGCAAACTTCTCACCCGTTGATGTGAGGAAAACATCTTCGTTATCCTTGTTTTTATAGGTGCTGCATTCGATTGTTTCGTGTGAATGAGCATCAATGAAACAGTCTATGCCGTCGGTATTTGCAATTATATCGCTTGATTTCCAACCGTCATTCGAACCGATAATTCCCGCATGACCCACCGCAACAACATAATCCGCACCGTCATTTATCGCTTCGTCAACGCTTTCCTGAATATTGTTATAAAGGTCTTCATTTGTTAATTCGCCGGGATAAACGGGAAATCCGTAAATAAAATTTCCGAATTCATCCTTGAAATATTCAGGAGTTGTTGAAGTGATTGTATCCGGAGTTGAAATGCCCACAAAGGCAACCTGATAAGCTCCGAAATCTTCAATTGCATATTGAGAAAGCACAGGCGAAACGGATGTCAGATCAAAGAAATTGGAGCTGATATAATCATATTCCGCCTTGTTCTGTGCAAGGTCAAGGAACACCTCCATGCCGTAATCAAATTCATGGTTGCCGGGCACCGCATAGTCATAGCCGACTGCATTCATAATGTCAACCACTGCTTCGCCTTCGGTTATTGAACCGATAACCTCGCCCTGAATTGCATCGCCCGCATCAACCGTCACAACATTCTTGCCCTGTGCGATAAGCTCCGCTCTGTATGCCGCAAGCACCGCATAATCTTCGATTGCACAGTGAACATCATTCGTGTAAAGAATAACCGTGTCGTTTTCCGCTGCAGAAGCGGATGCTGTCATTGCCGTAATAAGCATTGCCGCAACAAGCAGCATACTCATGAATTTTTTTGTTTTTTTCATGGATTTTCACCTCTCGAAAAAATAATCAAATATATTATATCACATTCAGCGCAGCAGAAAAATATTTTTTTTGGAAAATTATAAATGTAATGCGCTTTTTATTTTGTGTAAAAACAGCAATACCCTCCCCAAGCACACCGTCATATGCTGAGATTCAAAAACATTTTCTCATCCTGAAAGACAGTAAAAAATAAAAAATCCGAACGCATCTCCAATCTTAAGGAGAGGATTCGGATTTTTATTTTTGGTCGGAGTGCAGAGTTTCGAACTCTGGGCCTCGTGGTCCCAAACCACGCGCGCTACCAGCTGCGCCACACCCCGATTATTATTGTATTAAATTGTATTCCTACACAAAGCAGGGTTATGGTTTTCCGCTTCGCGCTACCAGCTATCGGTCAGAAACCGTGCCTGTATATTTTATGCTATTTGCGTCAGAATGTCAACAGAATTATTTTTGAATTTTTTTGATTTCTCTCACAACTCTTGCAACGGGCAAACCGACTATATTGAAATAATCGCCCTCTATTTTCTCCACGAGCGTGCAGCCCTTGCCCTGAATTCCGTATGCGCCCGCTTTATCCATCGGTTCATCTGTGGCAATATACGCCCTGATTTCCTCTGCGGTGAGGTCATAAAATCTGACCCTGCTGATTTGTGAGAAGGCATTGATTTCATCGCCGCACACAAGGCACACACCCGTTATAACCTCATGTTCAATGCCCGAAAGCATTGTGAGCATCGCTTCGGCGTCCGCCTTATCCGCAGGCTTGCCGAGAATTCTGCCGTTTGCAACAACGATTGTATCCGCACCGATAACAATATCGTTTTTATGGCTCTCTGCTACGGCAAGAGCCTTTTTTGTTGCCGTCATTTTTGCCGCATCAACGGGCGCAGTGCCCTCGGGAATGCTCTCGTCGGCATCACTCACGCAGATTTCAAATTCAACGCCTGCCGTTTCAAGCAATTCCTTGCGGCGGGGCGAAGCGGATGCAAGAATTATTTTTTTCATCAGCCGATTGTTCCCCTTCTCTTCATTTCCGCAACACGCATAACAAGCGCCTGAGTTTTGCCGTCACGGATTTCGCCGTTAAGCACCATGTCAACCGCCTTGTCAAGAGGAATTCTCTCAACCTCAAGGTATTCGTCTTCATCAAGGCACATATCATCTTCCTTAAGCTGCCAGCCTGCATAGAGATAGATTATCTCACCGCAGTAGCCCGGTGTGGGATAGAATTTGCCGAGGTCGGCATATTTCTCCGCAATGCAGCCCGTTTCCTCCTTAAGCTCTCGCTTTCCCGCCTCAAAAGGATCCTCACCTTTTTCAAGCTTGCCTGCAGGAAGCTCAAGAATTACCTCCATATAGGGATATCTGAACTGTCGCACAAACATCAGCTCATTTTTATCGGTAAGAGCAGCAACACATACGCCGCCGTTGTGTTCAACAACCTCTCTTGTGCAAGGCTTGCCCGTGGGAAGTGCCGCCTTGTCACGGCGCACATTTATGATTTTGCCCTCGTATACATAATTTTTTTCTAATGTTTTTTCAAAAAGCTCCATATGCGGCCTCCGTGAATTTTAATCGGATTTTTTTAATAGAATTAAGCGAAAGGGGATGCTCTGTATGAATTATATCACAAAGCCCGTCATAATGACAGACGAAAATCAAAGAAAAATGATTTTTTCTTTAAAAAAAGCATATCCTTTGCTGAATGTGAAGGTTATCGGCAAATCATTATGCGAAAGAAGAATATTTTCGCTCAGCATCGGCAAAAGTGAAAATCCGTTGCTGATTGCAGCAGGCTTTCACGGTCAGGAATGGCTCACGACTCTGCTTGCGCTTCGGTTTGCGGAGCTTGTGCTGCGTGCAAAATCACGCCGTAAGCCGCTTTGGGGCATTGACCCCGCCTGCATCTGCCGTGAAATCATCATTATTCCCTGCGTCAATCCCGACGGAGTGCAGATTGCGATAAGCGGAGCAAAAACCGCAGGAAGATATGCGCAGACGGTTGAAAAAATAAGCGCATCGTCGGGCGAAAAATGGAGTGCCAATGCAAGGGGAGTGGATATCAACCATAATTTTGATGCCGGTTGGAAGGAATTGCGGCAGATTGAGATTGAAAGCGGAATTGTGGCGCCCTCACCGAGAAGATACGGAGGATTTATGCCCGTGAGTGAACCTGAAACAGCGGCGGTTGTGTCACTTTGCAAGCTGCGCAAACCGAGATTTGCCGTTGCGCTGCACAGTCAGGGCGAAGAGATTTTTTGGGAATACGGCAAAAACAATCCCTTCAGAAGCAGGCAGCTTGCAGAAATTTTTGCAGCCGTAAGCGGGTATGAGCTTGTCCGGAACAGCGGACTCAACTCTCACGGCGGCTTCAAGGATTGGTTTATTGAATATTTCAACCGACCTGCCTTCACCGTTGAAATCGGCAAAGGCGAAAACCCGCTTCCCCTGTCGGATTTTGGCGGAATTCTTGAGCGGACGCTGCCTCTTCTTGCGGTATCGGCGATAATTTAGACAAAAAAATAGCCGCCCTCTTGGGCAGCTAAATTAAAAAGTGTCGGCGTCGACCTATCTTCCCGGGCCGCTTCCAGCCAAGTATTTTCGGCACTGTTGAGCTTAACTACCGTGTTCGGGATGGGAACGGGTGGACCCTCAACGTCATCAACACCGACTAAAAAAACGCAACGGCGTTTTTTGAATGCTTGATGATTATATACTGTTTATCATGATTTGTCAAGCCTTTTTTAAAAAATTTTAAAAAATTTTGAACAGACTGTCATAAATTGACTCTTTTGTGTTGACTGACATAAAAATAAGGCATAAAATAGAATAAAGATTTCATTGGAGAAAGCTCATGTTTATCGTAAAATTATTTTATTTTTTTATTCTTCTGATTATTTCAGACAGATGCCTGAAATGGGTATGGAAAGCGGCTTATCGCTCTGCATATAAAAGAGAAGAGGATGTTGAGCGTCACAGAGAGCTGAGCAGCTTCGGCAGGCGCACAGACAACACTACGGGCTGGATTATTGACTCCTCACCGAATCCTTTTAAAACTCTTGCAATCGTCGCTTTGTTCTATATCGGAACTCTGCCTGCAGCGGCGGGGCAGATTCTTGTGCTTTTCAGCCTTGCTTTGCCATCATTGGAAAGGGTTGTAAACATCTTTGCTGCTGCGGTGCCCGTGCTCTGTGTTGTATACCTCATAGCGGGGATTATATATAACAAGGTTGCAAAAGAGCCCGACTATGACAAATTCGGCAAAAAGAATATAACGGATTATGAATCGCAAAAGCTTGCATCCTATGCAGAGGATTGGAAAACGGGAGAATACAAAAGCAAATCCCGTTTTGTTCCGTCAAGGCTTCCGCAGTATATTTTTATTGCTGTGTGGTGCATACTCTTCATTGCGGGTGCAGTTATTATAATTTTTTTTGATGGTAAGATAGATCTGAAACCTGATAATAATCAGACACACACCTCCGTTACCGAAATACCAAGCACAACCAAAAGCAATGACCCTCTGACAGCCGAAATGCAGAGATACAGAGACGTGCTTGAAGAAATTAATATATATGTATTCGAAACTGAACTCTGGGAGAGCAGATATGACACTATTGTTGACAGCTTTCGGGCAACCAACCGAATAAGCCTGACAGCCGATATTTATTTGTTTGACAGCGTTGAAAGTGCGGAGACCTTCTGCACAGAGCGAATGACAGACGGTGTTTATTCACATCATACGGAAGAAAACTGTGAGGTGTTTATGCGCCGATACAAAGACAGATATATCGGATTTATCCGCAGAGACAGGTATGTTGCGGAGATAAACTGCAGCGAAGACAGCCTGCCCGATTTGAACGAAATGCTTAGCAGCATTGATTTTTGCGAAATACGGGAAGAGCAACAATAAAAGGGTCGGTAATCCGACCCTTTTTTATATAATACTCTTCCTTTTCAGATTAAACAATTTGCCCACGGCAAGCAGTCCGATAACGGTTAAAACAAGCTCGATTGCCATATATGAGCCGTTATACACAAAGGAATACCACGCAACCGCCGTGCCCTCGGGGCAGTAGCCGCTCCACACGGTAACTCCGCTGATAAAGTGGCAGATAAATCTGATTATGCACACAACCGCACCGCCGAGCGCAAGCTCCGATGCCTGCTTTTCACCGAATTTGCCTCTGAACATTCCGCCGAGCCCAAGACAGCCGAAGGCAATAAGGTAATCCGCAAATGCAACAATCAGATAAGCTGCAATGCCCGTTACATAAGTAAAATTTTTATAGCCCATAATCATTTCAAAAAGGGCAAGAACGGTTGATGCCGCCAATCCGTTTTTGATGCCGTGACGGTATGAAACAAGAATTATCGGCACTTGACCGAACATACTGAAGCCGCCGCCGTAGACGAAAGGCCACGGTATAAATTCCGAAACAAGAAATACTGCAAGCGAAAGGGCAACCATCATTGCGCTTTCGGCAAGCACCTGTGTTTTTTTGATGCCTTGTGACATAGTATGCTCCCTTCATAAAAAAAGTAAAATGCCCGATGCAAAAGCATCGGGCGTAAAAATCTGCACTTAAGGCTATTTTCCTACGCCCGCATTATCGGGATCAGGTTTGAGGGTATAATCTCAGCCGCTCCGAGGCAGCACCCCTTTGTTAACAGCATTATACTGTTATTTCCATTCTTTGTCAAGAAAATTTATCCTGCGTAATATATTCCGTCGTCGGGCATTTTGCCGCCGATTAAAGCAGAATCCGCCTGATAAAGCATATCAAACACAGCGTTCAGTGCGGTTTTCATCTCTTCCCCTCTGATAAAACGGGGGTTGCAGCCTGCAAGAGCAGCCTGAGCCTCTTCGGCTGTTTTGAAGCTGCCCGTTTGAGCAAGCACGGCAGCACCCGCTTCGGGAAGCTCTGAGAGGAAGTTCACCGAAATCTCGTTGTGCATGAGGAAGGTTTCAATGTATTCCGCATTGCTTTCGATATATTCCGCTCTCGCAACAACCACGCTCTGCACAAACGGAGTTTCATTTGCATTTGCCCATTCATCCGAGAGGTCAAGCGCATATCTTACGCCCTCTGCGGAGGAGGCAACGGCAGCGGCATAAGGCTCGGGGAGCATACATACATCCGCCTTGCCTTCGTTCATAAGCTCTTCAATCTCGGAGTAATCCTCCTTATATTCAACCTTCACACTGCCCTTAAGTCCGCTGCTTTCAAGAACGGAGCTGAGCAGATATTCGGGGAGAGAGCCTTCACCGAAGGCATACACGGTTTTGCCCTTAAGGTCGTTTATGCTCTTGATTTCTTTGCCGTTTTCAAGAATATGGAACACACCGAGTGTGTTGACTGCGATAATTCTGACTGCGCCGTCTGTTTCGTTGTAAACATTTGCGGCAAGGTTCACGGGGAGCACGGCAATATCCGTTTCGCCGTTTTTGAGAAGCGACACAACCTGCTGCGCATCGGCATGGTATTTCACATCATAGGCATAGTCACGGTCTGCACCGAGCTTTGAAATGCCGATGCCGAGAGGACCGCTGAGCGTCGCAATCCGTGTTTTTGTCTCTCTTATATAGCTTGTTGTGCTTTCTGTTGCCGAGGTTGAGTCGTTACCCGGTGTGTTGCCGTTGCAGGCGGCAAGGGAAACAAGCATCACGGCAGCAAGAAGTGCAGCGGAAATTCTTCTGAAAATTTTCATTCCGTTCATCCCCTGTTCTTTTATGTGCTCTATTATTACCATAGTTTACCATTATTATACATACCCCGTTTCATATTGTCAATAAATAAAACATCTTGATTGACAAGAGCGATTGTTATATAATTAAAGTATATATTAATGCGGGAGGTGAGTGTGTGACTGCAACAAAAGAAAAAAAGCAGCCCCGTTTCAAGCAGATAACGGTGATGCTTATGATGACGGCATTTCAGCTTCTGAGTGCCGCCTGCGTTCTGTGCAGGGATGAAGAGCTGAATATGAATCTTGTATATATTTTCTTCGGCTACATTGCGGCAGAATGGCTTTATATGCTTATCGGCAACCTTGTCACCGACAATGACTATTTTGAGCTTGAGGCAATTGCCTTCTTCCTTTCGGGAATCGGGCTTACGGTATGCGCAAGCTTCAGCGAAAGCTATGCGTTAAAGCAGCTTATCGCAATCGGCATGGGTCTTGCTGTTTATCTGATAATGCTGCTGCTGATAAAGGATGTTCATGTTGCGGGAATTCTGCGTTACCCTGCCGCAGTCGGCTCGGTTGCGGTGCTTGCAGCAAACCTTGTGCTTGCGCAGACCGTCAACGGCACACTCAACTGGATTGACCTCGGATTTTTCTCAATTCAGCCCTCGGAGCTTGTCAAAATCACCTTTATTCTCGTCGGCGCCGTGTCGCTCGAAAAGCTTCTTTCAATCACGAGCCTCACAAAATATGTAATTTTCTCGCTCGGCTGTGTCGGCGCACTCTTTCTGATGCGGGATTTCGGCACTGCGCTGATATTCTTTTTCACCTTCGTGCTCATCGCTTTCATGCGCTCGGGCAACATAAGAACAATCGTGCTCATCTGCACCGTTGCGCTCATGGGCGCAATGCTTATTATATATTTCAAGCCCTATGTTGCAAATCGCTTTGCCGCCTACCGCCATGTGTGGGATTATATCGACACCACGGGCTATCAGCAGACAAGGGTGCTTATCTATTCTGCAAGCGGCGGACTTTTCGGGCTCGGAATCGGCGAGGGCAAGCTGCGTGATATTTATGCGGCATCAACCGACCTCGTTTTTGGTCTGATATGCGAAGAAATGGGTATTATTTTAGGCATCGCCGTGCTGCTGAGCTTTGCGGGAATTGCTTTTTTTGCAATAAAATCTGCCAAATCCTCTGCATCAACCTTTTATGCAATTGCTGCCGTGGGTGCGGCAGGCATGATGCTTTTTCAGCTCTCGCTCAATGTTTTCGGCATAACGGATTTGCTGCCTCTCACGGGTGTTACCCTTCCGTTTGTGAGCAGAGGCGGCTCGAGTATGCTGTGCTCATGGGGCCTGCTTGCGTATATCCGTGCGGCAGGTGCACCCTTCAAGGCGCCTCAGCCGGATATCGCAGTTAAAAAAACGCCGCCAAAAGTGAAAAACATTCAGATTGACAAGGCTCCTCCCAAGAGGAAGAAAGGGGGCAGTGCATGAGAATAACAGCAAAAAGAGCAGGAATAATCTATGCGCTGATTGCCGCCTTCTTTGCGGGCGTCGTTGTTCTTGTTGTAAGCCTTATGCTCAACGGCCCCGAATGGGCGTCAAACAGGGCAAACCGCCATATCTACACAAGCGGCACCATTGTCAACGCAGGCACGATTTATGACCGCAACGGCGTTGTGCTTGCCGAAAGCTCGGATAACGAAAGGCTGTTTGCCGATAATTCAACCGTGAGAAAATCCGTGCTTCATGTTGTGGGCGACACCTCGGGCTTTATCTCAACGGGCACCCACAATCTTTTCCGTGACACGCTTTCGGGCTACAGCCGGGTTGAGGGAATATACACCCTCAAGCAGACGGGCACGGGTACAAGCATAAACCTGAATATTGACAGCGAGGCAAACAAAATCGCATATAATGCTCTCGGCGATTATAACGGCGTTGTTGCCGTGTATAATTACAAAACGGGCGAGCTTTTGTGCAGCGTTTCAAAGCCGACATACGATATCGAAAACATCCCCGACGGTCTGCTGACAAACGAAAAATATGACGGCGTATTCCTTGATAAATTCGTATCGGGCGTTTACACTCCCGGCTCAATAATGAAAATAGTCACCGCTGCGTGCGCAATTGAGAATATCCCCGATATATACAGCCGCACCTTTAACTGCGACGGCGAATACGAAACGGGTGACGGCACGGTTATCTGCAACGGCGTGCACGGCGAGGTGGATTTTCAGAAGGCGATGAATGAATCCTGCAACTGCGCCTTTGCTGAAATTTCAATTGAACTCGGAGCGGATAAGCTTGAAGCAACGGCAAAGAGCATGGGCTTCGGCTCTCAGCTTTATGCCAAGGAAATCCGCCTTGTAACAAGCCGTTTTTCACCCGATAAGCACAGCAAAGCCGAGCTCGGCTGGGCGGGCATAGGTCAGTCAACAACGCTTGTGAATCCCGCTCATTTTCTGAGCATTATGGGTGCAATCGCAAACAACGGCACGGGCTATGCGCCTGACAGAGTGAAATCGCTCGGCACCGTTTCGCAGATAGTTGGCAGGCTGCCCGAAACGGCGGTAAAAATAAACCCCGAAACGGCAAAGCAGCTTGATGCTCTGCTTCGCTCAAATGTTGAGGATAAATACGGCGATTGGAAGTTTGAAAACCTGCAGATGTGCGGCAAAACGGGCACGGCACAGGTTGACGGAGCAAAAAGCCACTCATGGTTTGCAGGCTATTCGCAAAGGGAGGACCTGCCGCTTGCCGTTATCTGCATTGCGGAGCACGGCGGCTACGGTTCGGGCAAGGCATCCGAGGTTTCAAACAAAGTGATGCAGTATTTTCTGGAAAACTATACAGAATGATTCAAACAATAAAGAGCCCTGTTTTTAAACAAGGCTCTTTATTATTCTTCCGCCGCCGAGCACGGTGTTTCCGTCATAGAAAACGGCACTCTGACCGGGGGTTACGGAGCGTTGAGGCTCATCAAACATAACCGTTACCGTGCCGTCTGAATTCGGTGTAATCAATGCGGGCTGTTCCTTCGCCCTGAAGCGTATTTTAACATCCGCTCTCACGGATGCGTCAGGCCCGTCAAGGGCAATCCAATTCAGCTTGTCGGCAATCATTCCGCTGCTGTACTGGCTGCCGTTTTCGCCTATCGTGACGGTATTGTCTTCCGCCGAGATACCCGTTACAAACATCGGCTTGCCAAAGGCTCCAAGACCCTTGCGCTGACCGATTGTATAATTGATAATTCCGTTGTGAGTGCCGAGAATATTGCCGCTGCGGTCAATAAAATCACCCTTCGGCGAGGTTATGCCGAGTGATGCAAGGTAGGCAATGTAATCATCGTTGGGCACAAAGCAGATTTCCTGGCTGTCACGCTTTTCGGCAACATGAATTCCCGCCTCCTCCGCTTTTTGGCGGATAAAGGATTTTTCCATCCCTTCAAGCGGAAAAACCGAGTGAGAAAGCTGAAACTGATTGAGTCTGTATAGAAAATAGCTCTGGTCCTTGGCACTTTCGGAGCGTTTGAGCAAAAATCTGCCGCCGCATTCCTCAATTTTGGCGTAATGACCCGTTGCAATGCCGTCGCAGCCGATTTCAAGCGCATAATCAAGCATAACACCGAATTTTATTGCATAATTGCATTCAACGCAGGGGTTGGGCGTGCGTGCGGCAAGGTATTCGGCAACAAACGGGTCTATAACGGATTTTTTGAAAAAATCCCGACGGTCAATCACATGAAGCTCAATGCCGAGCTTGTCTGCAATTCTTTGTGCATCGGCAATATCGGCATCGGCGGCGTTATCGGGCTTAAGGCGCAGAATAATTCCCGTCACATCATATCCCTTTTCAAGCAGAATGTGCGCTGCAGCACTGCTGTCAACTCCTCCGCTGAGACCTATCGCAAGCTTTTTCACCAAATCACCGCCGTTTATAATCAAAAATCCGATATAGATAATACGCAGGGCGGGGCATTTTGCTCCCGCTGTTTTTTTATTATATCACACTATTTTCTCAATTAAAATAGCAATACGGAAAATAGAAGGTTTTTACGGATAAAATCGCACAAAAAACGCAAAAAATGCTTGCAGAAAAAAATTTAGTGATGTATAATTATGTATATTAGGCGAATATGCGGTTTTTTTAACTTCGGTTAAATTTGAAGTTATTTTTGAAGGAGAGGGATATTTATGCCGGCTGATTTGCATTGCCACACCAAGCTTTCTGACAGTTCAATGGGTATTGACGACCTTATTGTTCTTGCTCAGAAAAAAGGTGTAACCACCATTGCCATAACTGACAGAGACTGTCAGGCAGGCACTGTCAGAGGAAAAATTATAGGCGAACGCAGAGGCATAACGGTTATCCCCGGCGTTGAAATTTCATCCTATGATTCAAAAAGAGATAAATATGTTGAGATTCTCTGCTATCTGAGCGACAGCCCTGACAGGCTTGAGGGTCTTTGCCACAGAAATATTGTTCAGAGAAAAAAAGCAAGCCAGCTTATGACCCTCAAGGTTGCACGCAAATACCCGATCACTCCCGAGCTTGTGCTTAAGTGTGCAACGGGCGCAACGGCGGTTTTTGAGCAGCATATAATGCACGCTCTTATTGAATGCGGTGTTACGGACAGGGTTTACGGCGAGCTTTATCACGAGCTTTTCTCACCCGAAAGCAGCGAAAATGTGCTTGTCAAGGTGAGCTATCCCGAGCCCTCTGAGGTTATTGAGGCTGTTCACGAAGCAGGCGGCATTGCCGTGCTTGCTCACCCCGCATCAAGCGATTGCCTTGAGCTTATGGAAGAGCTTGTGAAGGCGGGAAGCCTTGACGGCATTGAGGTTTACCACCCCGAAAATACACCTGAGCAGGAAGAGAAGCTTAAAAAATTCGCAAAGGCAAACGGAATTCTTGCCCTCGGCGGCACGGATTTCAAGGGAATGTATTCCAAAAAAACAGTCTGCGTCGGCGATTGTATGACTCCCGATGCCGATTTAAAGGCTCTTATGAGCTATAAAAACAAAATGAAGAAAAAGAAAGCAGCAATGGAGAAATAAAAATGAAGCCTATTGATGACGATATCAAAATCTTTCATCCCGCCAAAAGCGGCTCCGCAGGCGCAGACCTTGCCGAGCTCGCCCTGCTGATGGATTCCTACCGCAGCAACGGCAATATGGATAAGGCAACGGCACTCGGCGAAAAGCTTGCGGACCTTTCGCCCGAAATTCTCTGCCCCAAGGATGCCGAAAAGCTCAACACAAACGAAGTGCGTATGCTCAGGGCACTCATGGTTTTCTCTGCCCAGCTTTCGCTTCACAAATATCTGCCGCATCAGATGCTCTCATCACAGGCGGTCAATGCGATGTATGCAAAAATCGCAAGCATGCACCGCGGGCTTTTTGAGAATATCTCAGACGGCTCATCATACACCTTCTATTATCTCTCGGTGCGTAAAAACAAGGATGTTGAGCAGAATATCGGCAAAAACTATGCCATGCTCTGCGACAGGGATAATGACGAATTCTATGAAGCACTCGGCACAAAGGTTTACACCATGACGGATGTCACCGTGTGCGATCTGATTGAAGAATTTGAATTTAAAGAATAAAGAAAAGGGTCAGTTCACTGAACTGCCCCTTTGTTATTTAAAGCATATAATAAAGCTCATCCATAATTTCGACGCCGAAAACAAGGCTTATAACCGTAACAATAATTACAAGAAGAATGCAAAGCGCAATGGTTATGCCCATGATTGCAAAGTGAGCTCTGAAAAAGTTGGCTCTGTTTTTGTTGCTTGAGTCAACCGCAAAAACAATCGCAAGAATAAATCCGACAAAGGGGATGCAGGGAACAAGAAGCCAGCCGATGTAGGATTTGACTTTTGTAACGGGCAGCTTCTCCTCCTGAGCAACGGTTGCGGGAGTGCCGTAATAACGCTGAGCGGGCTGCTGATAAACAGGCTGAGCCTGATATGCAGGCTGCTGCTGATAGCCACCCTGAGGCTGATACTGCTGCTGATAAACGGGCTGCTCGGGCTGAGGCTGATAAACGGGCTGTGCAGGCTCGGTTTCAACAGGTGTGCCGCAATTGATGCAGAATGCCGAGGAATTATCAATTTCCGCATTACAGTTTTTACAAATCATAATGAATTCTCCTCAAATAATATTTGATTTAATTATATATATAAAATTTTTACAAGTCAACAAAAATATAATAAAAACTGTTGCAATAATATGCGGTTTTATGATATATTATTTCCATAAATAAGTCAGAAAGGAAAATAAAAATTATGTGGCTTGCAATCAAACAGATTATTGCACTTATCGTTTCTCTTTTGCTCACGGTTTTTCCGGGCAGCGAATTTCTCAAAAGCTTTGATGCGCTTGAGCTTGCAACTCAGAGAGAGGACTGCCTTCTCAACGCCTCAATCGTTTCAGATGTTCATATTGATGTTGAATGGCCCATCGGTGAATGGATATGGGCAAACGGTCTGAATGACCTTGAACGCTCTGTTGACACAATTGATGCCCTCATTGTTTCGGGCGACCTCACCAACTACGGTGACGGTCCTTCAATGGAGAGCTTTTACAACATAATGGCAGACAGCGACGGCGCGGAAAACTGGGTAATCGCAATGGGCAACCATGATGTCGGCCATGTTGAGGATACCACTCAGGAGGGTGCAAGGCAAAGATTTGTTGACCTTTATAATAAGCTTAACCCCTCGGGTCAGCAGATTGACAAGGCATATTACAAAACGGATATCAACGGCTATCGCTTTGTTGTGCTTGTTGATGACGGTGAGGATACATGGGATCATCCCGATATGGCAGAGGAGCAGTATCAGTTCCTTGACGACTCGCTTGCAGAGGCAGCGGAAAGAGGCCTGCCCATGTTTGTTGTGTGCCATGTTCCCGTTGAAGGCGTTAACGGTCAGGATCAGATATGGGAGGACGGCGGTCTCGGCGATTGCAGCGACAGAGTGCAGTCAATCCTTGAAAAATATGAGAATGTGTTCTTTATCAGCGGCCATGTTCACACAGGCATCAACGGCCCGCTTGTTGAAGAAGCTTTCGGCTTCTCCTGCGTTGAAACCATCAACGGCGTTAACTATATCAACCTTCCCACCTACATGATAGTTAACAGATACGGCGTGCCCTGGGGCGGCATGGGCTTCCAGATGGAGGTTTATGAGGATGAGGTGCTCTTCAGAGCAAGAAACTTCGGCTCATCAAAATGGTACCCCGTTTATGACCACAGCGTTCCCCTTGTTTAAAAAACAGTTAAGCGGCTTGCAAATCCAATGCAAGCCGCTTTTTTATTATAATTCGATTTTAATACATTCGTTGCCGAGCAGAGCGTTGCTTACGCCGTCGGGCTGATGACCGCCGATATAAAGGGCGATTTTACCGTCGGGAGTAACTCTTGCGCCATCGTCTGTAACAGCCTTGAGCCAATATGCGTCAATTTCAATTTCAGCCGTTGCCTTTTCGCCTGCATCAAGCTCAACAGCCTTGATTCCGCAGAGCTGGAAGTGAGGAGTAACCGTGCGGCTGTCAGTGAATGAAGCGTAAACCTGAGCCTTTTCAATGCCCTTCATTGCGCCCGTGTTTGTGATATCAACGCTGATTTTAACGGTTTCTCCGTCTGCCTGAGCCTTTGCGTTATCATAGGCAAATGAGGTGTATGACAGACCGTAGCCGAAGGGGAAGAGAGCTTCGCCGTTTATGTATCTGTAAGTTCTGCCGAGCATTGAGTAATCCTCAAAATCGGGCAGGTCATGGTCGCCTCTGTAAATTGTTACGGGCAGCCTGCCGCAGGGTGAAAAGCTGCCTGCAAGCAGATTTGCAACTGCAAGACCGCCGAGTGCACCGGGATACCATGCGTGAATAATCGCCTTTGCGTGGCTTGTTACCTTGTCGCCAAGGTCGATTGAACTGCCGCACATGAGCACAACAACCACATTGTCGCACACATCACAGACCGCTTCCGCAAGCTTCTGCTGAGTTTTGGGCAGATAGAGTGATTTTTTATCGCCGCAGGCGGTGTAATCATTGTCAAAGCCCGTGTCCTCGCCTTCAACCGAGCAGTCAAGGCCAAGCGCAAGCACGGTGATATCAGCCGAAGCCGCAGCAGCAACGCCGTCGCTTATCATATTCTGGAAGCCTGACCAGTGATTTGTTGCTTCGTCGCAGTAATTTGAGCCTCTTTCAACGATGATTTCAGAATCGGTGAATACACGGCGTATGCCGTCTGCAACGGTAACATATTCGGAAGCATAGCCGTTGTAGTTGCCCTCAAGAGCGGTATATGACTGTGAATTAGGGCCTACAACCGCAATTCTGCCGACCTTCTCTTTGTTGAGAGGAAGGAAGGCCTCTTTGTTTTTAAGAAGAACAAGGCACTGCTCGGCAGCTTTTTTGTTAAGCTCCTTGTGCTCCTTGCAGTCGAGCTTGTCATAGCCGATATCGGAGTAGGGTCTTACCTCTTCAAACTCGCCGAGAAGGAAGCGGATTGTGTAAACTCTCTCAGCCGCCGCCGTGATTTCTTCATCCGTTATGAGGTCCTGCTCATAGGCATCAACAAGGGCAACATAGGTTTCGCCGCAGTTGAGGTCGCAGGTGCTTTTAAGCGCAACCGCAGCCGCCTCCGCCTTTGTTTCGGTGAAATGGTGGTCGGAGTAAATATCCTTGATTGCACCGCAGTCCGAAACAACATAGCCGTCAAACTCCCACTGCTTGCGAAGAATTTCGCCGAGAAGGTATGAATGAGCGCAGCAGGGCTCGCCGTTTGTGCGGTTATAAGCTCCCATAACTCCCGTTACGCCGGATTTAACCGTCTTTTCAAATGCGGGGAGATAGGTTTCAAACATATCGTGAAGGCTTGCCTTGGCATCAAAGCCGTGCCTTGTTGCTTCGGGGCCTGAATGCACGGCAAAATGCTTTGAGCAGGCGGATGCCTTAAGGAATTCGCCGTCACCCTGAATGCCCTTGATAAAGGCTGTGCCGAGGGTTGCAGTCAGATAAGGGTCCTCGCCGAAGGTTTCCTGACCTCTGCCCCAGCGTGGGTCACGGAAAATATTGATGTTGGGTGCCCAGAAGGTGAGACCCTTGAAAATATCGTAGTCGTTGTATTTTACATGCTGATTATATTTTGCTCTGCCCTCAGTTGAGATAACATCGGCAATAACATTTATCAGCTCAGGGTTAAAGGTTGCCGCCATAGCGATTGTGTGGGGGAAAACGGTTGCGGTGCCTGCTCTTGCAACACCGTGAGCGCCTTCATTCCACCAGTTGTATTCTTTGATTCCGAGCCTCTCAATTGCGGGTGAATTATAGAGAAGCTGGCTCATTTTTTCTTCTGCCGTCATCTGAGCAACAAGCTCCTTAGCCTTTGCCCTTGCCTGTGATTTTGTCATTTTACTGCCTCCTTACAAAGGATTTATGGTATTAATATAAACTAAAAATACTGTGTCGTCAAGGCAAAAAAAGAAATTCGCAATGCTTAATAAAATGCACTCTTTCCCGCACCTGCAATATCCGTATTTTATAACAATTTATTACAAATCTCCCGTATAGACAAACACAGAATTTTATGTTATATTAATATTGTATAATTATGTCCCGAGAAAGGAAGATGAAAATGACAGAACTGAAATACTGGGAAAATCCTTATATCATCAAGGAAAATAAGGAAGACGGTCACAACACCGCAATGCCCTACGCAGGTGTAAAGGATGCTCTTGCAGGCAGCGACGCCCCCACAAAATTCTCGCTTGCAGGCACATGGAAATTCTACTGGCAGCAGGGTGTTGACGAGCTGAGAACAGACTACTATGCCGAAAATTATGACGATTCCTCATGGGATGATATTCCCGTGCCCTCTCTCTGGCAGCTTAAGGGCTACGGCAAGCCCATCTATCTTTGCAGCTCGCTGCCTTCGGCTCTTTCATCGGTCAAAGGCGAAATTCCAAAAATCAACCACAGCCTCAATGAAATCGGCGTTTACCGCCGCACCTTCGAAATCCCCGAAAGCTTTGACGGCAAAGAGATTTTCATTCATTTCGGCGCAGTCAAGGCAGGCTTCTTCCTTTATATCAACGGCAGAAGAGTCGGCTATTCTCAGGGTTCGATGACCCCTGCGGAATTCAGAATAACCGATTATGTCAAAATCGGTGAAAATCAGATTATTGTTGAGGTTTACCGCTACACAGACGGCACATATCTTGAGGATCAGGATATGTGGTTCCTCTCGGGTATCTACAGAGATGTTTATGTTTATGCTGAAGAAAAGCTCTGTATCCGTGACTTCTTTGCGGACACCTCGCTTGATGATACCTATACAAACGGCACTCTTGACCTTGAAGTGACCCTTCAGAATTACGGCGATGAGGCAGACTGCACCCTCGAAGCCGTGCTTATGGTCAACGATAAGCAGAAAAAGTTCGCATCCGAAAAGCTCACCGCAAAAAGCGGCAAAACCGTGCTTAATTTTAACCACATTGAAGAGAATGCGAAGCAGTGGTCGGCAGAAGAGCCCAATCTTTACAGGCTTCTTATCATTCTCAAACAGGGCAGAAAGGTGCTCAGTGTAAAGACCGTTAAAATCGGCTTCAGAAAAATCGAAATCAAGGGCAATGTTCTCCATATGAACGGCAAGCGTGTTGTCATCAAGGGTGTTAACCGCCACGATTTTGACCCCGATAACGGCTGGGCAGTGCCCACCGAAAGATATTATCAGGATTTGCACCTGATGAAGAGGGCAAATATCAATGCAATCCGCACCAGTCACTACCCCAATGCCGAATTCTTCTATGAGATGTGTGACGAGCTCGGTTTTTATGTTATGGATGAGGCGGATGTTGAAAGCCACGGCGTGCGCCGCAAAAACTGCCCCGGCGACAACCTTGAATTCAAGGAAGCTGTTGAGGACAGGGCTGAGAGAATGGTGCTTCGTGACAGAAGCCATGCCTGCGTATGCTTCTGGTCGCTCGGCAATGAAGCAGGCGACGGCGAAAACTTCGTGCACGAAAAGAATGCAATTCTTGCTCTTGATAAATCAAGACCCGTTCACTATGAAGGAGATTTTGATTTCACAAAGAGTGATTTTATCAGCCGTATGTATCCCGTTGAATATGTTGTTGATGCAATGCGTCAGCAGAAGCAGCTCAAAATAAGCCCCTATGAGAATGTTGCAAATGCTCTTGCGGCGGATAACAAGCCTATTCCTGCCGAAACATACAAAACTCACCCTGTTATCTACTGCGAGTACGCTCACGCTATGGAAAACAGCCTCGGCAACTTCAAGGAATATGTTGATGATTTTGAGAATTATGACCATATGTGCGGCGGCTTTATCTGGGACTATGTTGACCAGTCAATCCGCAAGGTTGAAAACGGCGTTGAAAAATGGCTCTACGGCGGCGACTTTAAAGAGGGCGCAACAAGCTTTTATTTCTGTGCAAACGGAATTATCACTGCCGACAGACAGCCTCAGCCCTCATACTATGAGGTTAAAAAGGTATATTCAAACCTTGAAGTTACCGATTATGACTGCCGCAGCGGCAAAGTTAACATAAAAAACAAGAATCTTTTCATCACAACAGAGGATTACAGAATTCACTGGGATTTAACAGTCAACGGTGATGTTGTGAAGAGCGGCGATATTGATGACCTTGTTGTTGCTCCTCTTTCACAGCAGCAGATTCAGCTCCCCGTAAGCCTTTCGGATTATTCAGACGGCGAGGTTATCCTTACCGTTTCATTCATTCTTAAGGTCGATAAGCCCTGGGCTCAGGCAGGCTTTGAGCAGAGCTTCCACCAGTTCATTCTGCGTGAAAAATGTGCTGCAAAGCGCAAGCCCGCAAACGGCGAGCTCAAATATCTCAAAAACGGTAACAATGTTACAATAAAGGGCAAGGATTTCTCCGCTAAAATCACTGCAGGCGCTCTCTCGTCGCTTGTTTACGGCGGCAACGAGGTTATTGAAAAGCCTCTTCGCCCCGATTTCTTCAGAGCGCTTACCGATAATGACAGAGAATACCTTAACTTTGCACCCATGTTCTGCGGAATCCATCCGCTTTATCAGTGGAAGCGTACAACAGCAATGACAGTTGCAAGCTCCGTAAAAGCTCAGTCAACCGCGGCAGGCGTTGAAGTAGCAGTTAAATGGAAGGCTCCGTTTGTTTCGGGCGTTTCAACCACTTATCTTTTCTCACCTGACGGCGATGTTACGGTGCAGCACAGCGCAATGGGTCTGCTCCTTCCCATGCTCAAGGTGGGCATGAGAATGGGTATTAAAAACAGCCTTGAAAATGTTGAATGGTACGGCAGAGGTCCGCACGAATCATATCTTGACAGAAAAACAGGCGCAAAAATTGCAAAGCACTCAATGACTGTTGCCGAGCTTGAGCACAGATACATGAGACCTCAGGAAAACGGCCACAGAACAGATGTCAGAAGCCTTGCAGTCAATGACAAAACGGGCTTCGGCATCAGGATTGATGCAATGGATATTCCCTTCGGCTTCAATCTCGGCTATTATACCCCCGAAAAGCTTGACAAGGCAAAGCACCTTTTTGAGCTTAAAAAAGACGGATTTATCACTCTTTGCCTTGATGCGGCAATGAGAGGAGTCGGCGGAGATATGCCCGGCTGCGCTCATCTTCATAAGGAATACAGGCTCAACAGCCACAAAAAGATTGAATTCCGCTTCAGAATTTCAAAGAAGTGATGCTATGACAAAAACAAATGTAATGCGGCTGCTCGAAAGTGCAGAAATTCCGTTTGAAATAATGGAATATCCTGTTGATGAAAATGATCTCTCGGGTATGAGCACCGCAAAAAAGACGGGCAAAGACCCGTCTCAGATATTCAAAACTCTTGTTTTCAGCGGAGAAAAGCACGGCTTCGGCGTATGCTGCATCCCCGCTTGTGAAGAGCTTGACCTTAAAAAAGTCGCAAAAACCTTTGGCGAAAAAAAGGTTGAAATGCTTCATGTTAAGGATTTGCTCAAAACAACCGGCTATATCAGGGGCGGCTGCTCGCCAATCGGCATGAAAAAACAGTTTCCCACGGTAATTGACGAAACGGCTATACTTTTTGATAAAATTTATGTCAGCGCAGGTGTGAGGGGCATTATGCTCGGCATAAAGCCGAATGACCTTGCGGATTTCGTCGGCGCAAGATTAACCGATGTGACTGAATAAAAAAATGCGGCTTGCATTCATGCAAGTCGCTTTTTTATACATTATTAAGGCTTTCAACATAATTTGTTCGTTTAAGAAGGGTCTGCGATGAAATCTGAGAAATATATACCTTATTTTCGCCGCTTTTTGTTTTGCAGACAATAAAGGATTTAGGCAAATCATAGCATATATTTTCTACAATTCCCGCTTTTTCTGCCTTTGCAAGAAAATTTCTTGTGCTTTTTGAAACCGTTGTTGTATCAAGGTCAAAAATACCGATGATTTCATCGAAGGTTATAACCTTATCCATACCGAGATGAAGATACATATTTTACTCCATTTCTTTTATTTTGCCGTTGACTACTTCAAATGCCTTGCCTCTTTTTGAGCGGAGAAGCTGTGAAGGGTCGCAGCAGGTGATGAATACCTGCCAATTATCAAGATAATTGAGAATAAAGGTCTGCCTGCCCTCATCAAGCTCGCTCATAACATCATCAAGCAGCACCACGGGGCACTCGCCCGTTATCTTTTCTATAATTGATGCCTCGCCGAGCTTCATTGCAAGAGCACAAGACCTCTGCTGACCCTGAGAGCCGTAAACTCTCGCATCTCTGCCGCTCAGATTTAACACAAGGTCATGGGTATGCGGGCCTGCATTCGTATAAAGCCTTTTTATATCGACCTCTCTTGTTTTTTCAATATCAGAAATAAGCTTTTCTTTTATTTCTTCTTCGCTGATATTTTCCTTTGAAAAATCATAATAAAATGAGAATTCTTCCCTGCCTGAGCTGATTCCGTTATAAATCTCGCTTGAAAGTGACGAAAGCTTCTCAACATAATCAAGGCGGTATTTTATAATTTTTGCACCGAGATTTGCAAGCTCGGTATCCCAAGGGAGCATATAATCATAATCAAAGCTGCGCTCTCCGAATTTTTTGAGAAGTGCATTTCTCTGCTCAAGCACACGCAGATAGCGTGACATAACAACCGCATAATTCGGTTTAATGAGGCTCAGTGCAATATCAAGCATCTTGCGCCTTTCGCCGGGTCCGTCCTGCACAAGCCCGAGCGTTGCGGGTGAAAAAACAACGGCATAATATTTACCCATCATCACTCTCGGAGATTCTTCCTTGACGCCGTTGAGGGTAATTTCTTTACGCTTATTGATTTTCATAACCGCATTTTGTTCACGCAAGTGTGAATAAAAATTGTTTTCAATCTCAGCTTCTTCTTTGCCCTGCTCAATAAGCTGGGCATTTTTTCTTGCCCTGAAGCTGTAAAAGCCCGTTAAAAGCCAGATGCTTTCAATTATATTGGTTTTTCCCTGACCGTTTTCGCCGTAGATAACATTCATTTCAGGGTGGGGCTCAAAAGCAATTGAACTGAGATTTCTGAAATTTTTGGCGGAATGATATTTGATTATCAACTTTTCCGCCCCCTTTTTCAGAAAATATATCTTAAATGATTAAGCCTCCCTCTGACGAGGGAGGTGGATTTTGCGATGCAAAAGACGCAGGGAGAGATAAATTATAAAAAAACTCTCTCTTCGTTAACGCAAAATCATCTCTCAGCTTCCTCATCAGAGGAAGCCGATAAACCAAAAAATATTTTTTATTCTACACTGTAAACAACATTTTCAAATTCGGCATTGTCACCCGATCGAAGCTTTTTACCTCTCTGAGTGCAGACCTCGCCGTTTACCCTGACCTCGCCTTCCTGAATAACAATTTTTGCGTGACCGCCCGTCTGCACGGCATCGCACATCTTCAGAAATGCGTCGAGTCTGATAAAATCCGTATCTATTTTTTTTGAAACCTGCTGTTTCTGCGCAACCTTAACTTTAATCTTCATTTTTCAGCCTCACGGGAAGAATTAAGAATATAAATTCATCACCCTGATTGGGTACAATAAGGATGGGTGCAACAGCACCGTTGAGCATGATTCTGACCTCATCGGTGTCACAAACTCTGAGAGCTTCAATCATATACTTATTATTAAAGCCGATTGTGCAGCTTTCACCCTCAATTTTTGCCGATATCTTGTCATTTGCCGTGCCGAGAGAGGTAATTGACGAAATTTTGATAAGATTATCTTCAAAAATACACTTGACGGGGCTTTTGATTTTATCGGTAATGATAAGCGATGTTCTGTCTATACTCTCAATAAAGCTTCTTGTGTTAACATTGATAACCGTTTTGGTTGACGAAGGAATTGCAGCCTTGTAATTGAGAAATTCGCCGTCAAGAAGGCGTGAAATTATCTGATAGCCGCCAAGCTCAAAAATAATGTGTCTTTTGCCAACGCCGACTGTTATATTTTCATCCTCGTCCTTCATAAGCTTTACAACCTCTGAAAGAGTTTTTGCAGGAACAACGAATGAAAGAATTTCGCCGCTGTAGTCAATTGCTTCGTTTCTGATTGCAAGGCGCACACCGTCAACGGCAATAAGTCTGATATGATTTTCTTCAATCTCAAACTTAACACCCGTGTGAACTATTTTGCTGTCTTTGACCGAAACGGAGAAAATGGTTTTTCTTATCATATCCTTAAGAAGATTCTGATTGATTGTAACGGGATATCCGCCCGAAACTGAAGGAAGCTCAGGATATTCTTCTGCAGAAATACCGATAAGAGTTGACTCAAACTCACCGCAGGTGATTGCAGCGATATTTCTCTGGTCGCTGTAAATGCTCACAACACTTTCGGGCAGCTTTCTGAGAGTTTCGCTGAACATATGGGCGTTGAGAACAAGCTCGCCCTCTTCTTCAATTCTTGCAGGGATTGATGTTGTGATTCCCATTTCAAGGTCATAGCCTGTCAGAGTGAGTGTGCCCCCCTTGGCTATCATAAGAATACCCTCTATTGCGGGTATGGCAGTCTTGGTTGACGCTGCTCTCTGAACATTCTGGCAAGCCTCTGAAAGCTCAACCGTATTGCAGAAAATTTTCATTTTTGCTCCTCCTTGAAATTATCCGCACGGGATAATTCTTTTAATTGCCTGTAAATTAAAAATGAGAGAAATTTTTCTTTTATATTAAAGGATATAATATCTATATTATAGTAGTTGTAGTAGGGGGCGTGAAAATATGGTATAACTTCCGCAACCCTTGAAAAATATAGAAATTTGAAGAAAATCTTTTAACTTTTTTTAGTGGAAAAGTGAGGGTTTTCAACTTCCCGTTTTTTGCCAAAGTGTAAAGGTGGAAAACCGAAAAGTGGAAAAGTATAAATAAGTGGAAAACTTTTGCTGATTTTAAAGCTCATTTCTGCCTTCAAGAGCCCTGATAAGAGTGAATTCATCGGCATATTCAAGGTCTGCACCTACGGGCACGCCGTAAGCAAGGCGGCTAACATTGATGCCGAGAGGTTTTATCAGCCTTGAAATATACATTGATGTGGCTTCACCCTCAACTGTGGGGTTGGTTGCCATGATAATTTCTTTAACGGTATCGTCGCTGAGCCTTAAAAGCAGCTCTTTTATACAGATATCCTCGGGATTTATGTCATTCATGGGCGAAATAACGCCGTGAAGCACATGATAAAGCCCGTTGTATTCGTGGGTGCGCTCGATTGCAATAACATCTCTCGGGTCTTCAACAACGCAGATTGTTGATTTATCCCTTGACTGAGATGAGCAAACCGAGCAAACCTCGCCGTCTGTAAGATTACAGCAGATTTCGCAGCGTTTTATCGAGCTTCTTGCATTGAGAATCGTTTCGGTAAACCTCTGCGCATCCGCATCACTCATTGAAAGAATATGAAAAGCAAGCCTTTGAGCGCTTTTTCTGCCGACTGATGGGAGCTTTGCAAACTGATCAATGAGATTGTCGAGTGATGGTGTGAATCCGCTCATCAGAAAAGACCGGGGATTGAAAGGCCGCCCTTAGCCTTTTCCATACCCTGCTCCATGGCTTCGTTAGCCTTGCGGATGCTTTCGTTAAAAGCGGAAATGATAAGGTCCTGAAGCATTTCAATATCATCGGGGTCAACGATTTCGGGCTTAAGGTTAACTGCTGTTACCTCATGAGCACCGTTAACAACAACCTCAACTGCACCGCCGCCTACACTTGATGAGAATTCGGTTGCTTCAACCTCCTGCTGAATTGCAGCCATATTCTCCTGCATTTCCTGAATTTTTTTCATCATATTGCCGCCCTGGGGAGCGCCGGGAATTCTTGCTTTCATATCATTGACCTCCGTTAGAGTTAAAATTGTTTATTTTATTCTTTAAATTTTCCAAAGGGCTTGTTGCCGCCTTGGGCTTTTCGGTATTTGAAACGGCTATTTTCATTTTTTTGCCGACCACCTCAAACACGGCTCTTGCAAGCTCCTTTGAGTGAGTATCTGTGCAGATGAAATCGAAAAGAGTGGGATTTTCGGAATGAATCACAACTCTGCCGTTTTTTATTGATGCGGTTGAATTCGCCATAATTCCGTAAAGAGGAATATCGTAGCGCATAATTTTTTCAAGCACCTCGGGCCAGCCCTTGAAGTCGCCGTCGGGAATATCCGCTTCCGGTGCGGGCGGAAGGGGCGGCTTCTCTTCTTCAGGCTCAGGCTTCGGCTCTGAGGGTGCAGCAGGTGCAGGCTTTTGCACCGGAGCGGGTGAAGGCTGAGAAGCAGCGGGTTTTGCGCTTGAAAGAGCTGCAAGCTTTTCTTCAATTGCAACTATTCTTTCTTCAAGGTCAGGCGAAATTCCTTCGCCTGAGGATGCTGAAGGAGCGCACATTTTGATTACTGCCGCTTCAAGCTGAATTTTTTTGTTTGCCGCATTTTTTATATTTTTTGCTGTCTGTTCAAGAATTTCAATGCAGGAGAGAATTTTTGAGAGCTTCAATTCTCCCGCTCTTTCTTTGATTTTTAAAAGCTCATCATTTGAGCAGACGATTAATCCTTCACATTCGTTAACCGTTTTTGCAACCATAAGATTGCGGAAATGGAGTGTCAGCTCGGTGCAAAGACTGTCTATATCGCAGGAGTCGCTGTGAAGCTTTGATACAAGCTTCAGTGCGCTTGTAAAATCTCCTTTTGCAACATATTCAGAGAATGAGAAAAGATGAATCGTGCCTGCAATGCCCGCAGCATCGCTGACGGTATCTTCATTAATATCAGTGCCCATTGCAAAGCAGCGGTCAAGCAGCGAAAGAGCATCTCTCATGCCGCCGTCGGCAATTCTGGCAATAAGGCTTGCAGCGTTGGGTGTGAGGGTGACATTCTCTTTTTCAGCAACATACATCAGCCTTGCCGTGATATCCTCGGGAGCAATTCTTTTGAAATCAAAACGCTGACATCTTGAAAGAATTGTTGAGGGCAGCTTGTGTATTTCTGTTGTTGCAAGGATAAAAATAACATGTGAGGGCGGCTCTTCAAGAGTTTTGAGCAGTGCATTGAATGCGCCGATTGAGAGCATATGCACCTCGTCGATTATGTATACCCTGAATTTGGCGTTTGCGGGTGTAAAATTCGCTTCTTCACGCAAATCACGGATATTGTCAACACCGTTGTTGCTTGCGGCGTCAATTTCGATAACATCAAGGATTGAGCCGTTTTCAATGCCCCTGCAGATTTCACATTCGTTGCAGGGATTGCCGTCAACGGGATTCAGGCAATTGACTGCCTTTGAAAGAATTTTTGCGCAGGTGGTTTTACCCGTGCCCCTTGAGCCCGTGAAAAGATAGGCGTGAGAAATTCTGCCGCTTTCAAGCTGGCTTTGCAGAGTTCTTGTTACATGGGGCTGACCGTAAACATCGTTGAAGTTTTTCGGTCTCCATTTGCGGTAAAGTGCCTGATACATTCTTTCACCCCTTAATAAAAAATAAAGAGCTTTTTCTTGGTCATATGGCGGTAGGCAGACTGTGGCGCACAAGACTGTCCGCTTAATGCTGCTCGGTTCACCCGCCTGACATGGTTCACGGTGCCCTGTCGCACAGGACCCACACGCCACATGACCAAAAGAAAGCTCTTCTGCCATTAATCATTTACCGATATATTATATAATATATTTTAAATAATATCAAGTGTATTTTTTGCTAAATCACGATATTTTGAAAAAAACAAGGCAATTTTATCCGTTTTTTTCACACAACATGAGTATTTGAATAAATTGATAGTAGTATTTATACGGGAGGAATACAGATGAATGAAGCATATTTTCTCGGTTCAAGCGGCAAAAACGGATTTTTCAGCTGTTTTTCACAGCTTACTCCGAAAATTGAAGGGCAGTATACCTATATTATAAAAGGCGGGCCCGGCACGGGAAAATCATCGCTGATGCGCAGAGTTGCCGATGAAATGGAGAAAAAGGATATTGAATGCGAAAGGATTTTTTGTTCTTCAGACCCGAATTCTCTTGACGGAGTTATTTTTCCTTCACTGAGAGTAAGCATCTGCGACGGCACCTCACCGCATACCCTTGACCCGGATTATCCCGGAGCAACGGGTGAAATAGTCAACCTCGGCGACTGCTGGGATAAGGAAAAACTGCTTGAAAAAAAGGAAGAAATTATCTCTCTGACAGATAAAAACAAAGCCTGCCATCAAAGAAGCAGGCGATTTATTGAATCTGCATTTTCAATTTTTGCCGACGGCGAAAAAATCTGCCGTGACTGCCTTGATGAAAGCAGACTTATGCGTTACGCATCAAGAGTTTCAAGCCGACATTTTAAAAAGCCGAGGGGTAAAATAGGAACCGAGAAAACCCGCCTTCTTGATGCAATTACACCGTGGGGATATTTCTTTTTGAATGAAACGGCAGAGTCACTTTGCAGTGAAAAAATCGTGTTTGAGGATGAATTCGGCATTGCTTCATCGAAGCTTATCGGCGAAATCCGTTCATATGCCCTTGCAAGCGGATTTTCGGTTATTTCAAGCCCGTGTATAAACCGTGAAAAGGCGATTCGACACATTATCATAAAGGAGCTTTCGCTCGGATTTTTCACTGCGGATAAGCTCTGCAATCTGAATATAACACCCACGAAAACCGTTAATCTGCGTCGGTTTTATTCTCTTGCCGATATGTCGGCGCATAAGCCGAGGCTCACTTTTGCAAAAAAAGCGGCAAACGAGCTTATGAATGAGGCGGTCTGCTCGCTGAAAATTGCAAAAGGAATTCACGATGACCTTGAAAAATGCTATGTTGATGCCATGAATTTTGAAAAAATAAGCGCAATTGCCGACAGCCTGACCGAACGCATATGGAAAAGCGAATGGTGGAGCGAGGAATAATCAATTCGGAATTCGGAATGCGGAATTCGGAATTACAGGGGTGATTTAGAAATTATCTGATATTATTTCTGTCATCTATGTTTCCTCAATATGTTGTGGGGATTATATCCCCTTAATAAAAAAGATTATAACCCCCATAATTATTATTGTCAATATGGAGGTTACAGTTATGATTGTTTTTGATAAGCTCTGGATTACAATGAAAAATAAAGGCATCTCAACCTATCAGCTGAGAGAAAACTGCGGAATAGACAGCAAAACCGTCAGAAGGCTTAAAGCAAATGAAAACATGGAAACAAAAACATTAAACAAGCTTTGCATATTTTTAAATTGCAGGCTTGAAGATATTGCGGAATTTATTGAAGAATAACAGAGGGGCTGTTTTTACACAGCCCCTTTTTTCTATTCATCCATAAATATCTGTGCCCAGCAGAGAAGTTTATCAGGGTCGGGGTCGGCAGCAATGCCGATTCCGATTTTTACAAATTCAGGATTCATTATGTTTTCATAATGTGTTTCGGAATTCTTCCATGCCTGACATACATCCTCAACGGATGAGTAGCCCCAGCCTATGTTTTCGCCTGCAGTGCCTTTGGTTATGCCTGCTTCTTTTAAGATTGTGGAGCAGTTTTTTCCGTTTGGCCTTGTGTGGGAATGCTTGCCCGACCATGCAATTTCCTCTGCCCTTGCGCTTGCAATTTCGGTAAGCTCCGTGCTCAGTGAAAGGGGTGCAATTCCTTCTTTGGCACGGTAGCCGTTGATGATGCTCAGCTCAAGATTTATCAGGTCAGAATAAGTGTTTATATTTTCCTTTGCAGCAGGGAGAAGGTCTTCGTAATCAGCACGGTAGCCCAAGCGGTTATAGTATTCTGATAAATGCTGCTTTACGGTAACTCTTGTGCCGTCTGCAAGCGTTTCAATATAATTAATTTCATTTCTTCTTCTCAAAACGCCGTATTTGAGCTCTTCCCTGAAAACATTCTGGATTTTGTCATAGTACCCGTCGGGCTTGTTTTCATCATATTGAGGCAGAGTTGTGGTTAAAATTGCAGTTGTTGCGGGGGCTGATGTTGTTGTTTCTTTTTTTGTTGCAGTTGATAAATACTCCGTTACCGTCTGCACAACGGCAGAGGAGGTGATTGCGGTTGTGCTTGCGGCACCGGTTGTTGAATGAGCCGTCGTGAGGCTCACGGAAATTGCCGATGTTGCCTGTGAAGTCGTTTCAGCTGTCGGCTTTGAGCCTCCGCAGGCTGCAAGGGTTGAAAGAACAAGCGCCGCTGCTGCTGCACATATAACTCTTTTTTTCATTTTTTCTCCTGTTACGCAATGTTAAAAATTATTATCGCAGTGAATTTATCTTCTCTTACGGAAATATCAAGGCTGCCGCCCTGAAGCTCAGCAAGGCTTTTTGCAATTGAAAGCCCGAGACCGTTGCCCTCGGTATGCCTTGAGCTGTCGCCTCTCACAAACCTTTCAAAAAGCTCGTCACCTTCAATGTTGAGCGGTGCTTTTGATATATTTGAAATTCTTACACAGGCTTTTTCGTCTGTCTGTTCAAGTGAAATTTCAAGGTCTGTGTCAGGGGAAGCATATTTGCAGGCGTTGTTGAACAGATTTGCAAAAATTCGCCACAGCCATTCGCCGTCACCCATGATACACACATCATTTTCAGGCAGCTCAACTCTCGGAATAAGTCCGCTTTGTTCAAGCTTTAATGCAAATTCATCAAGAGTCTGCTCAATAATGATATTCAGGCTTGTTTTCTCACTTTTGACTTCAATGCTGCCTGAGGTGATCTGAGAAACCTCGATAAGATTTTTTGCAAGCACGGAGAGCTTTTCGGTGTGCTTTGCAACAATTGCGAGGTATTCCTTGCGCTGCTGCTCGGTTATATCGTCCCTCTGCAAAAAGTCAACATAGCTTTTGATTGAGGTGAGGGGAGTTTTGATATCGTGCGAAACATTTGTAATAAGCTCGTTTCGCAGCCTTTCGCTTTTAAGCTCCTGCTCAACTGCTTTGTTGATTTCTCTTTTTATAACATCAAGGTTTTTGCCGTGCGCTCTGATGCTTGCAACCGAGAGCTTGGAGGCAATCTCATCACCGAGCACGCCCTCCGCAAGGCGCTGACCCTCTTCTTTAACATAATAGAGATTTATCGCAATCATTGCGAAAATAGGAATAACAATCAGTCTTGTAATGCCCCATATTACAATGAAAGTGAGAATAACAGAGCTTTGATCGGATGCCTTGTCGAATATACCGAAATACGCAAGAGCAATGAGGATTGCCGCCTCTGCAAGAAAGAAAATGACAATGCCGATAATCAGCTTTCTGAAGGGTGAGACTTCGCTGATTTTTCTTCTCACATTTCTTGAGGTCTTGCGCTTGAACATTCTTATGATTCTGTAGATTAATGTGTTTTTGAATATTTTGCCCATTTTTACTCTGACTGCAAGGGTTGAGAGATAGGTCATAAGAACAAGGATTGCCGCAACACAGGTGAACATGATGACAACATTGTTAAGAACCATCTCAGCATCCGCCGCCGAGGTCAGGCTTATGATTATCCAGGCGACCACAAACATCAGAAAGATTGCCGCCGTGCACAAATCAAGCGGCAGCCGGTCAATGAAGCCCGGCACAACCTCGCCGTTTTTATCGTCCTGCAGGCCTGCATTTATGGTAAGCAGCGAGAGAATGATAATTATAACCAGAACAGTGAAAAACAGAACGATAAACAAAATATGTTTCAGTGAGTTTGCAGCATCTATCCAACGGAAGGCGTTGGAATATTTATCGTTTGCCTGCCTGTTTTCACCCGCAAGGATGATATATGTCAGAGTTAGGGATTTCATTTCACCGCCGTTTTCGGTTATGAAAAAATCCGCATCACCGCTGTAAAAGGCATTATCCTTTATTTCATCAAATGACAGATTGCTTTTTTCAGTGCTGTCAAGCAGAATTCTGCCGCTTTGAGAATCGGTTATGGTGAAGGCAAAATTGGAGTTCTTAAGAGAAAACCGTTCTTCATAATATTTGAGGCGCAGGGGGTCTTTGCCTTCTGAAAGGCAGTCGTAATAATCCTTTGCGAGCTCCATATCGTTAAGAGAGTAAATCTGCACGGCAACGCTTTTTGCGGTGTCGCCGTTATCACCCTTTTCATAAAAATTATATTCGAAAAGATAGCTCATGCCGAGAATACAGCCGACAGCAACAACGGTGAGAACAATCAGGATTATTGTGGCGGCTGTGCGGTCGCTTTCAGAGCGCAGCTTGCCGTATTTCATCAGGAATCACTCCTTGTAATCTTTTCGGGCACCTTTTTGCTGACCATTTTGTAGCCGTGTCCCCATGAAACCTTTAGATAATCGGGGTTTGCGGGGTCGATTTCTATTTTTTCGCGCAGATGGCGTATGTGAACGGTAACAGTGTTTTCTGCCCCGAGAGGGTCATCCTTCCACACATTTCTGTAAATTTCTTTAGGAGAAAATACCTTGTCGGGATTTTCCATAAAGAATCTGAGAAGCATCATCTCAGTGGGTGTGAGGTTAACGGGCTCGCCGTCACGGGTGACTGTTTTTGAGCTTGTATCGAGCTCAATTGAGCCGTTTCTGAGTATGCTTGATTTTGGTGCAACATCGCTTGACCCGCCGAAACGGATGTAGCGGCGAATCTGCGACTTTACCCTTGCAATAACCTCAACGGGATTGAAGGGCTTTGTGATATAGTCATCTGCGCCGGCATTGAGGCCGAGAATTTTATCGTTATCCTGGCTTTTTGCCGTGAGCAGAATAACAGGGATGTTGTTGTTGTTTTCACGCAGCTTTGTGAGCGCACGGATTCCGTCAAGCACGGGCATCATTATATCCATCAGCAGCAGATGAATGTTTTCGTTTTCAATCATTTCAAGTGCCTGCCTGCCGTTTTCAGCCTCAAGGATGTTATAATCCTCATTTGCAAGGTAAATTCTGAGGGCAGAGCGGATATCCGCATCATCATCGCAGATAAGAATGTTATACATCTGAATCCCCCTTACAGCATATATATTTCTATTATAACAGCAAATGAAAAACAAATAAACACTTTTTTGAATTTTTCGTCAAAAAAGGAAATAAAAAAATATTAAAATAACTCTTGACATTTGCACAACACTCTGCTATAATCTCTCTTGCAGTTGCGGATGTAGCTCATCTGGTAGAGCGCCACCTTGCCAAGGTGGAGGTAGCGAGTTCGAGCCTCGTCATCCGCTCCATCAACCGCTTCTTTGAAGCGGTTATTCGTGTTTTTAGAAGAGTTTTTCCACTTTTCCAACAAGTTATCAACATTTTTATTTCTGAAAAAGAATAATCCACCCAAATCGGGTGGATTTTTTGTTTTTTATTCAAGTGCAGAAAGTATTGATGCAATCCTTGCAAGGTCATCTTTATCGTAAAATGCGATTTCGAGAGTGCCGCTCTCTTTGCCGTTTTTGGTGATAACCTTTGCCTTTCTGCCAAGGCTGTTGTTGAGTGAGAGCTCTACCTCATCAAAGAAGGTGTGGCGTGCGGGAGCTCTTTTCTTCTCCTTCTTTTCTGCCGAAAGAGATTTGACGAGCTTTTCCGCTGCTCTTACCGAAAGAGCCTTTTCAATGATGAATTCTGCTGTTGAGATGATAAGCTTTTCATCGCTCAGGGCTGCGAGTGCTCTTGCGTGACCTGCAGAAAGTTTATTTTCACGCACCATGTCAAGCACCGCTTCGGGGAGCTTTAAAAGTCGCAGTGCATTTGCAACTGCAGGGCGGGATTTGCCGACCTTCTGTGCAGCCTCCTCCTGAGTGAGGTTAAAATCCTTCATAAGGCTTGCAAAACCAAGGGCTTCTTCAACAGGATTAAGGTCCTCTCGCTGCAGATTTTCTATCAATGAAATAACAGCTGCTTCGGTGTCGCTGAGCTCTTTTATAACAACAGGTACCTGAGTGAGGCCTGCAATTCGGCTTGCTCTCCAGCGTCTTTCGCCTGCAACAAGCTGATATCCGCCGCCAATCATCGGGCGCACAAGAAGGGGCTGAAGCACACCGTGCTGTGCAATTGAATCCGCAAGCTCGGAAAGAGCCTCTTCGTCAAACTGCTTTCTTGCCTGCTCCTTATTGGGTTCAATATCCATGAGGTTAAGCTTCACGGGATGAGCTGCGCTTGTTTCTTCAAGTGAGTTATCAAAAAGCAGAGAATCAAGACCTCTGCCCAGACCGCTTTTTTTAGGTGCCATTTATATACTCCTTCCGTTCATTCTGAGAAATTCGTCTGCAAGGTCGTTATAGGCGTGAGCGCCTTTTGAGGATTTATCGTAGTACATTACGGGCTGACCGTAGCTCGGTGCCTCTGAAAGGCGCACATTTCGGGGGATGTAGGTTGCATATACTTTTTTGGGGAAGCAGCGTTTAACCTCTTCAACAACCTGCTGAGTGAGATTGAGCTGACCGTTATACATCGTGAGCAGCACGCCTTCGATTTCTATGTAGGGATTATAAAGGCGTTTAACCGTTCTGACGGTTGAGATAAGCTGCGAAAGACCTTCAAGCGCAAAGAATTCGCATTGAATGGGAACAATCAGCGTGTCTGCGGCGCAGAGTCCGTTGAGGGTGATAAGACCGAGTGACGGGGGGCAGTCAAGAAAAATAAAATCAAAATTATCCTTTACCGATGCAAGGGAGTTTTTGAGCCTTGATTCTCTCTTCTGCACATCCACAAGCTCAAGCTCCGCACCTGCAAGGTCCATGCTTGAGGGCATAACCGAAACATTCTGATAAGGAGTTTCAACTATTGCCTGCTCTGCCGGGCAGCCGCCGATGAGCACGCTGTATGAGGATTTATCAAGACCTCTTTTGTTGACTCCGAGGCCGCTTGTTGAGTTGCCCTGAGGGTCAATATCAACGAGAAGCACTTTATATCCCTTGGCGCCGAGGGCGGCGGTAAGGTTAACGGCGGAGGTTGTTTTGCCCACTCCGCCTTTCTGATTGACAACAGCAATTGTTTTGCCCAAAGTAATCTCTCCATTTATATAATGTAATTAATACAGCAGGGCGGGGGCTTGCTCCCGCCGTTTGTTTTTTGCTTACATTTAAGTATAACATATAAATTATATAAAGAAAAGAGATAAAATATATTTTTTTCGCGTCTTTCAATTGCGATTATTAAATATGTTTCACGTGAAACAGCAAGAGGGGCAGGAATTAACCTGCCCCTCCCGCTGTGGATGTGGGTGTGAAAGAGAAAGATATGGTAAGTTAGGAGTACTTGAATTATGCAGACGATTTTTTTGTTTTGATAATGCAGTTGCCCGTTTTTGGAATGCGGACAATATATTCAATATATTCGTCTGTTTCGCTTTTTGCGGAGTCAGCCTCAATTCCTGCTCTGCGCATGGTATCAACCGCATGGTTGAGCGTGTTCACAAAGATTCTTACATCTTTAAACAGCTTCACGGGCGGAGCTTTACGGCGGCAGTCGCTGTTGAGTATCTGTGTGATCAGCTTTTCGGATTCGGCAACATTCAGCCGTCTTTCCGTGATTATAGAAAGCGCTCTCTCAACCTGACTGAGCGTTGTGAGCCTGAGCAATGCCCGTGCGTGGCGTTCGCTCAGGTTTTCCTGAACTATTTTAAGCCTTATTTCTTCGGGTAAACGAAGAAGGCGCAGCT
Source organism: Clostridia bacterium (assembly GCA_017403185.1). GTDB lineage: Bacteria > Bacillota > Clostridia > Oscillospirales > Acutalibacteraceae > CAG-177. The sequence continues at coordinate 163,704 of JAFQON010000036.1, read as the reverse complement.
TGTTTGAAATTGTGGGCGGTGCCTTGCCGAGCTTTTTGCACACCTCATCACGGGTCATACCGTGCTCGGTGATAAGCTTTTCAATTGCCTGAGCCTCTTCAAAAAATCCGAGGTCAGTGCGCTGTATGTTCTCAATAAGTGCAAAAAGTGCAGATTTGCCGTCGTTTGCCTCCATTATGATGCAGGGAATTCTTGAAATCCCTACGAGCCTTGATGCTCTGAGCCTGCGTTCGCCCGATATCAGCTCATACTGCCCGTTTTCGTTTATCCTTATGGCTATTGGCTGAATAATTCCGTTCTGGCGGATGCTCTGGGCAAGACCCTCAAGTTCATCAAAATCAAACCGCTTACGGGGCTGATTGGGATTGGGATAAATATCCTCCTGCGGCACAAGAATTATCTGACCGCCGATTTTGTATTTGCTGCTTTTCAAATAATTAATCCCCCCGTTCGGTTTCGTTGACTAAAGTATAACACCGAAAAGGGGGATTGTCCAGCTGATTCGTATGCCATAAATTGCGGCATATCGACATTTCATATTAAATTTAAAGGGGCTTTTTGGCAATCTGTGCGGAGGGTCTGGGGTATTTGGGCGGAATTTGCGATATCTTTTTGATAATTATAAGTGTTCTTTCGCCGCCATCGGAGAGAGAAAATGACTTTTCCGCAACGATTTTGCCGCCGAGAGTTTTGATTGCAGCCCTTGCGCCGTCAATTTCTTCCTGAGCTTTTGCACCCTTCATTGCAATAAAAAGACCGTTTTGCTTAACAAACGGCAGGCAGTATTCGCAAAGAACATTCAGCGCTGCAACTGCTCTTGAGCACACAAAATCAAACTTTTCTCTGTATTCCTTGCTCTGACCCGCTTCCTCTGCACGGGTATGAAGAGTTGTTGCGACAAGTCCAAGCTCATTAACCGTGTTTTCAACATATTTCAGCTTTTTTGCCGTGCTGTCAATCATGGTCAAATCAATATCAGGCCGCATAATCAGAAGGGGAATGCCGGGGAAGCCTGCGCCCGTGCCCACATCAAGAATCTTTGAACCCTGCGGGATTTCGGCTGCATGAAGCACGGAGATGCTGTCTGCAAAATGCTTGACGGCGATACCGTCGGGGTCGGTAATGGCGGTTAAATTCATTGTTTTATTCTGCTCAACGAGCAAATCAGACAGCTTATCAAAGCGGCAGAGCTGCTCATCGGTGAGAGCTATACCGAGCTTTTCGGCATCGGATACTAAAAGCGTGGCATTAAACATTTATACCGTTCCTCTCAAGATAGATAAGTAAAACAGAAATGTCGGCGGGGGAAACGCCTGAAATTCTTGAAGCCTGACCCACGGTTTCGGGGCGGATTTTGCATAGTTTTTCAATAGCTTCAAGGCGTAAGCCCATGATAAGGTTATAATCAAGGTCGGCAGGCAGGCGCTTCACCTCAAGGCGGCGAAGCTCATTAATCTGCATCTGTTGGCGTTTGATATATCCCTCATATTTTATATCAATTTCAACCTGCTCAAAGATTTCATAGGGCAGGTCGGGTCGGGTTTTGTCAAAGGGAGTGAGTGCTTCATAATTTATCTGCGGTCTGCGCAGAAGCTCAATCATTTTTACGCCCTTTTCGAGTGCAGATGTTTCACGTGAAACAAGCATTGCATCGAGCTCGGGTGTCTTTGGGATTGAAAGAGCGGCAATTCTTTCTCTTTCCTGAGCAATAAGGTCAAGCTTTTTGAGAAAATCACGGTATCTTTCTTCGCTGATAAGCCCTGCTTTATAGCCGATTTCTGTGAGCCTGCGGTCAGCGTTATCCTGCCTTAAAACAAGGCGGTATTCCGAGCGGGAGGTCATCATTCGATAAGGGTCAGAGCAGCCTTTTGTTACCAGATCGTCAATAAGAGTGCCGATATATGAGGTTGTGCGGTCAAGAATTACGGGCTCTTTGCCCTGAATTTTAAGTGCAGCGTTCATGCCTGCAACAAGACCCTGAGCGGCAGCTTCTTCATATCCGCTTGAGCCGTTGAACTGACCTGCGCCGTAAAGACCTTCATAATCCTTAAATTCAAGAGTCTGACGGAGTGACAGAGGGTCAACGCAGTCATATTCAATCGCATATGCGGTGCGCAGGAACTCTGCATTTTCAAGACCGGGGATGCTGCGCACAATTTTGAGCTGAACATCCTCGGGCAAGGATGACGAAAGCCCCTGAAGATACATTTCATCCGTGTTTGCGCCGCAGGGCTCAACAAATATCTGATGGCGTTCTTTTTCAGAGAAACGCACGATTTTATCCTCAATGCTCGGGCAGTAACGGGGGCCGACGCCGTCAATTTTGCCCGAATAAAGGGGTGAACGGTGAAGATTTTCAAGGATTATTCTCTTGGTTTCTGCACCCGTGTAGGTTATGTAGCACGGCTCAACATTGCGCACCTCAATATCTTTTCTGTATGAAAAATGAGTTATTTTCTCATCACCGTATTGAGGCTCAAGGTTTTCGGTATCAACACTGCGGCGGTTGATTCTCGGCGGAGTGCCCGTTTTGAATCGGCGGGTCATAACGCCGAGCTCCTTGAGCGATTTTGCAAGCTCAACCGACGGGAACATTCCGTCAGGGCCGCTGTCATAAGAAACATCGCCAATAAACACCTTGCCTGCAAGGAAGGTGCCCGTTGCAATAATAACCGCCTTAACTCTGTGAAGGGCTTCAAGGCGGGTTTTAAGCACCCATTCATTGCCATCCTTGCGGATATCAATGATTTCTGCCTGACGGAGATACATATTCTCCTGCCTTTCCATAACGGACTTCATATAATCCGAATATGCACGGCGGTCAATCTGCGCACGAAGGCTGTGCACTGCAGGACCCTTGCCGAGATTGAGCATTCTGTTTTGCAGAGTGTTAAGGTCAGCCGCAATGCCCATCTCACCGCCGAGCGCATCAATCTCACGCACAAGGTGACCTTTTGATGTGCCGCCGATTGAGGGGTTGCACGGCATATTGCCTACCCAGTCCAGATTGATTGTGAAAACCGCAGTTTTGCAGCCGAGGCGTGCGGCGGCAAGGCCCGCTTCAATTCCTGCATGGCCTGCGCCGATTACGGCAATATCAAAATTTTCAGAAATATACTCCATAAAAAACCTCTTGTTTACAGCCAATGGAAATTTTTGAAACGATGCTTAGGTCATTTTGAACTCTGTAATCGGCTGTATTCCGAAACTGCCGTTTTAGTGCTTATAAAGAATTAAAAACGGCTGTTATTATTGCGTAAAAGAAAAATAAATGGGATAATCGGCAGAGTGTGGGTATCATACCCTACTCTTTTGATAAATCTTACTTTCCGACGCAGAATCGGGAGAAAACTTCGTCAACTACCGCCGAGGTAGCTTTTTCGCCCGTTAGCTCGAGAAGTGCATCAATTGCACAGTCGGCGCACACATTAACTGCATCGAGAGTAACGCCGCTGTTTATGGCGGCAATCGCTTCTTCAATACTGCCAAGCGCATTCACGCAGCATTGTCTTTGTCTTTCGCTGGTGAGGCAGGCAGAGTTCGGGTCGAATTCACTCGTTGAGCAAATTTCCGAAACTGCTTTTTCAAGCTCGTTCCTGCCCTCGCCCGTTGAGGCTGAGAGCTCAACCGTATGACTGAAGGCATCGGTGATGATTTTTCTGTCTGCCGAAAGGGGAAGGTCGGATTTATTGAGAAGGGCAATTGCCCTTTTGGTTTTGCAGTAGTTTATGATGTCGAGGTCGTCGGCATTGAGCGGCTCGCTGCCGTCAAACACTGCAAGCACAAGCTCTGCACGCTCAAGGCGGCGCTTTGCAAGATTAACGCCGATGTTTTCAACAACATTCTCGGTTTCTCTGATGCCCGCCGTGTCCGCAACACGCATTATGATTTCGCCGAGCACGATTTTTTCCTCAACAACATCACGGGTGGTGCCCGCAATATTGGTAACGATTGAACGCTCAAAGCCCGTGAGCATATTCATCAGCGTGGATTTGCCCACATTCGGTCTGCCGACGATGACGGCATCAATACCGTCGGTCAATGCCCGTCCGCAATCGTAGCGGCGGATTATATCTGAAATTTCTTTTTTGGCATTTTCAAATACGGGCAGCATATCCTGCGCACTCGTGTCTTCAATATCTTCGTCGGGATAGTCAACCCATGCAGCAAGCGATGCACAGATTGAAACAATGGATTGCGCCACTCCCCTGATTTCACGGCTGAGGTTGCCGTCGAGAGTGTTGAGTGCGGCGGCGGCAGCCTGCTTGCCCGATGCGCCGATGAGAGCCATAACACTTTCAGCGGCGGCAAGGTCGATTTTTCCGTTAAGGAAGGCGCGCTTTGTGAATTCGCCCGCTTCGGCAGGCATTGCACCTGCATCAAGTGCGGCACGCAGCACTCTTTTTGTCACATAAAGTCCGCCGTGGCACGAAATCTCAGCGGTATCCTCGCCCGTATAGCTTCGGGGTGCACGAAAAACGAGGCAGACCGCCTCGTCAATTTTTTCGTTATTGTCATAAACATTGCCGAAATGAGCCTGATAGCCCTTGCTTTCGGTCAGATTTTTTCCGCTGACGGGCACAAAAATTTTTGCGGCAATTTCTATTGCCCTTTCGCCCGATATGCGGACTATTCCTATTCCGCCGGGTGCGTTGGGGGTTGCGACGGCGGCGATGGTTTTATTATCCATAGCTTTCACCTTATTCACAAATAAGAGGAATCCTCTGACCCGTCAGACGCCTTGCAATTCTTGAATATGCAAGCGTTGAGGGAGAATCCGCAGGGGGAAGCTTGCCCGTGACGGTGCTGAAGGAGATAAACATATCCCTCGGCACAACGCCGAGAAGCTGCACGCCTGTTTCGTCAATACATTGGTCTATGTTGAGCAGCCTTTTTTTGCAGACGGGCTTCACTTCAAACATATTTATAACAAGGCGCACATCCTCTTTGCCCATTCTGCGAAGCTCATCAAAGGCTCTTGAGCAGCTTCTGACACAAACGCTGTCGGGGGTGGAAACAACAACCGCTTTGTCTGCTGCTGATGCGGCAAGAGAGAAGCCTCTGTCGATTCCTGCGGGGGAATCAAGCAAAATGTAATCGTATTTTTCTGAAAAAGACTTAAAAAGCTTTGCCGTGCCCTCGGGAGTGAATTCATCACTGAAATTTCTCGGAGCGGCGAGCAAATCAATATCGCCTTTTATAATTGCCTGCTCTGCAGTGCATCTGTCAAGAAGAAGGTCGCCCCAGTCAAAAACAACTTTTTCGGTAACATCAAGCATAATATCAAGTGAGCGCAGGCCGATATCGCAGTCAACTGCGAGCACCTTTTTGCCCAGAGCCGTGAGTGCCCTGCCGACACCCGTTGTAAATGACGATTTGCCTGAGCCGCCTTTGCCGGAGGCTGCGAGAATAATCTGTGCCATGACGACACTCCTTTATATATTAAGGTATAAGAGTATTTTCGGGCTGATAGGTTTCGAGCTCGTCGCTCTGACCGTAGTAATATTCAACAATATCCGCTACAACGGGAGCAAGAAATGCGCCCGAGGTCATGCCTTCGCCCACAACGGCAACGGCGATTTCAGGATTTTCATAGGGAGCAAATGCAATAAGGAAGCCGTTGTTGATTTTAACGGAGTCATTGCCGATTTTTCGTATTTCCTGAGAAGTACCTGTTTTTGCGGCAACTTTTACGGGAAGGTGCTTGAAATAGCTTGAGCAGTAGCCGGTTGTACCAACCTCAAGCATACCCCGTCTTACAATTTCAAAGGTTTTTTCTGAAACTCCCGTCTGAGCAACGATTTCCGCATTGTTTTCAAGGATTGTTTCGGAGTAATCGTAGCTTTTGATGCTTTTTACAAAGTGAGTTCTGTATCTTGTGCCGCCGTTTGCAACGGTTGCGCAGTAGTTTGCAAGCTGAATGGGAGAGAAGAGGTTGCCTGCCTGACCGATTGCCGATTGAACCGTGTAGCCGGGCAGCCATTTCTGGTTGAGGGTTGCTCTGTATTCGGGGCTGTCAAGCACGCCCGAGGCTTCACCGAGCTCACAGCCTGTTTTTGCACCGAGGCCAAAGAGAGTGCGGTATTCGTTCATCTTTTCAATGCCGAGATTTTTGCCTACCTCATAGAAGAAGGTGTTGCAGGATTCATCAATGGCATTGACAACATTGACATGCCTTGTTACATGGCCCTGTTCACACTTGAAGTGCTGGCCGAGATATTCATAATGACCGCTGCAGTAAACGGTGTAATCCTCTGTAATCATACCCTCTTCAAGAGCGGCGATTGCAACGGAGGGCTTCATTGTGGAGCCGGTTGCGTAGGTTGAAAGAAGCGCTCTGTTCCAGAGGGGGGAGCCTGCAGCCGTGTTGAGGGCGGCGGCGTTTTCGCTGTAGGTGGAGATGTCATAGGTTGGATAGGTTGCGCAGGCGAGAATGGAGCTGTCCTTGCAGCTCAGAACAACAACCGCACCTGCATTTTCAACCATATTGCCCTTTTTGCCTGCATAATCAAGCAGTGCTTTTTCAAGAGAATCCTGAGCAACACGCTGCATCTGCGAATCAATGGTGAGCACGATGGTGTTGCCCTGCTCCGGCTCAAGAGTAACTTCGGTTGAATTGTTGCCGTTTTCGTCGGTAAAAACGGTTGCTTCGCCGTCGGTGCCCTTAAGGTATTCCTCCATGGCAAGCTCAATGCCGCTTTTGCCTATATAATCGGTTATTTTGTAACCGTCATCTTTCTTTTCTTTGTATTCATCGGCATCAATTGCACCGATTCTGCCGAGAATGTGGGGGGCAAGTGTGCCGTCGGTGTATTTTCTCACGGGGTCAACTCTTACATCAACACCCTTGTAGAAATCACCGTTTTCCTTTATGTTTGCAACGATTTCATCGGGCACATCCTCAGCGAAGGTGTAAGGAGTGCCGATTTTGAAGAAAATGCGCCTTAATTCATAGCAGACGGAAGCGATTTTTCGTGCATCCTCTTTCGGATAACCCTGCAAATCGTAATCGTCAACGAGCTCAAGGAAGCAGTTTTCGGCGGTTGCATATTCGTTGAGGTCAAGCATATCGGGGCTTTTCATCTCCCTGATAAGCTTTTCGCTGTCTTCTTTAAACTGAACGGTGCCGTTTTCGTCAATAACAAGCGGCAGATTATCGTTCCATTCAAGTGAGTTGCTTTCAAAAAGCCTGATGAGGCTGAGAATAATTTCATTGCGCTGTGCCTGCTCCTTTATTGAGGGGAAATAGGCAGCGTCAAAAATAATGGAGTAGCCCTGATCGTTATAAATGAGCGGATTGCCGTAGCAATCAACGATTTCACCTCTTGCGGCGGGAATTGTTGCCGTTTTTGAAGAAACGGAAGAGCTTGCGGCATCGTATTTTTCGCCGTCGATGAGCTGAATTTTCACAAGGTCAACCGCAAAAAACACAAAGAAGGCGAGCATTATGCAGACGGATATAACACGCCTTTTGGGCGTAATCTTAACATGCATAATATTACCTCCTTTTCAAAATCTTTTATTCCTCGTTAAATTTTTTCTCAACTGCACGCACGATAATGAAAAAGAGCGGTGTGAGCAGTGTTGTGAAGAGTATGCACGGCAGGTAGTAGCGCCACAGCATGAAAAATGCGCTGTCCGTTTTTGTGATAACGATATTGAATACCCAGTAGCCGATGTTGTAAATCAGCGCAGAGATGAATGACAGCAGGGTGGCGGTGACAACATTGTTGCGCATTATTGTGTTGATGAGTGTGCCGCACAAAAAGCCCGCCGTGAGAAGAAACAGAGCGTTGAAGCTTGCACCTGAGGCAAAAACATCCCACAGTGCGCCGGCAAAAAGCCCGAGAAGCATTCCCCAGATATCACGCTCATACATTGCAATGCACACAACGCAGGGAATAAGCAACAAAGCCCTGACACCGAAAATCTGCGGAAAAAGTCCGTCTGTATTCTGAAGAACGGACAGCAGCAGCAAAATCAGGGCAAGGCATATCCTGCGGATGATTAACTTTTTGTTTTGTGTTTCGATGGTCATATATTAAGTGAACAGTGAATAATGAAAAATGAATAATTACGGGTCTGCGACGCTAATTACAATCAGGTAAGGTCGAAGCCCTTCCGAAATTTTTCACTCTTCATTATTAGTTTTTCAATTATGAGTTTTGTCCGTCAAAATGGGTGATAATGAATACATCGGTCAGCTCTGAGAAATCGGCACCCGGCTCGATGATTGCGCTTGCGGAGATATCAACCGTGCCGTCAACAACATCAACAATGTTGCCGATTACAAGGTCACGGGGATAAATTCCGCCAACGCCCGAGGTGCACACAATACCGCCTGCAGTGACCGAAGTTTCAGAAGAAAGGCCGGGCATATGGCAGTGACCCTCCTGAGCGAGGGCTACGGTTGAGGTGACAAAGCCGAGATCCCTTGTTCTGACCTCATAGGCGCTTACGCTGACGGCGGGGTTGAGAATGGTGTTGACCGTGCACTGAGTGGGTGTGACCGATGCGACAACGCCCACAAGGCAGTTGCCGTAGATAACAGGATCGTTGACGCTGATATCGTGTGCCGAGCCCTTGTTGAGAGTGAATGAGCCGAGGTTATCCGCCGCATCTCTGCCGATAACCGCCGCTTCGGCAAAAACATAATCGGTGTGTTCTTCTTTAATCTGAAGAAACTGCTGATAGAATTCGTTTTTGTGCCTGATTTGTTCGTAGTCAACAAGCTGGTCGGTGAGATTGTCAATTTCCTTTTTCAGCTCCTCATTTTCCTTAAGCAGTGCCGATGAGGATTTGAAGGAAATGGGGAGATTCTGAATTTCTGAAACAATATAAGAGGAAAGCCGTGAGAGCGGCGAAAAAATAACGCTTGTCACGCTTGTCAAAGGCGAAGACCCGCTCCTTGAAGCAACAGCAAACAGCGAGCCTGCAAGCAATGCTGCGGCTATGACTGCAAATATTTTGAATGCTGTACTTTTCAGAAAGCGGATCATTTATATTCTCCTCAGATATATTTCTTATTGCTTGTGATGCTCAGTGAATCATTTTCAAGGCAGATGCCGGTGCCGTCTGCAACGCAGTCGAGCGGATTCTGAGCGATAACAACGGGGATTTTTGTCTCTGCCGAAATGAGATGGTCAAGGCCTCTGAGCAGAGCGCCGCCGCCCGTGAGCATGATGCCGTGGTCGATTATATCGGCTGCAAGCTCGGGGGGTGTTTTCTCAAGAGTTGACTTAACGGCGTCAACAATCTGTGAAACGGGGTCTGCAAGAGCTTCGCGGATTTCTTCGCTTGTGACATCAACATTCTTCGGCAGGCCGTCCATAAGGTTTCTGCCCTTGATGTTGATTGTGCCCTCACCCTCATAGGGGTAAGCAGAGCCGATTTTGATTTTAATATCCTCTGCTGTTCTTTCGCCGATAAGAAGATTATATTTTTTCTTGATGTAAGAAATGATTGCTTCGTCGAAATTATCGCCTGCAACTCTTGCAGAGTTTGCGGTAACAACATCACCCAGCGAGATAACGGCAACCTCTGCAGTGCCGCCGCCGATGTCAACAACCATGCTGCCTGTTGCTTCGCTTACGGGCAGACCCGAGCCGATAGCCGCTGCCATGGGCTCCTCGATAAGGCTTACATACTTTGCGCCCGCACTCTTTGCGGCGTCATAAACCGCCTTTCTTTCAACCTCGGTAACGCCCGAGGGGATGCAGATGAGAACACGGATTCTCTGGAAGGGGTTTTTCTTTGTTGTTCTTTTTATGAAGGACGCAATCATCTCTGCAGTAATTTCAAAATCGGCAATAACGCCGTCCTTAAGCGGGCGTACTGCGGTGATTGAGCCGGGAGTTCTGCCTATCATTTCTTTAGCTTCCATGCCGACTGCAACAACTCTGGGGGGGTTGCTCTTCTGGTCAACGGCAACAACCGAGGGCTCTCTGATAACAATGCCCTTGCCCTTAACAAAAACGAGGGTATTGGCTGTGCCCAGATCTATACCGATATCTTGTGTAAACAGCATAATTTATATCTCCTTATCTTATTTCTCAAATGAATTCGATTGTGCCGAGGATGCCGAGAATCTCATCGATGTTTTCGTTCATATTTCTGTTTGATGTGAGTGAGCAGCAGTAAATGTCGCCATTATTCTCAAACATAATAAAGCCGAAGAAGGAGCTTATAACGGTAAGGTTTCCTTTTCCGTCATCCTCTCTTACGCCCGTGTCGTCAACATAGCCGTAGGTGTACTGAGCCGAAATACCGTCACCCACGGTAACTGACTTGGTGCCAAACTCAGCTGAGGGGAAGTTTTTCATAAGGGTGTTTATTGTTGCGGCTCTGGATTCAAGCACATCATTGAGAGTTGTATCCCTGAGAACGAGAATTCTGAGATTATCCTTTGTGCCGTCTTTCATAATGTCAAGATCGGCTTCCGTGAGCTTATCCGACCAGCCGTCAGGGATGTTGATTGCATAATCGGGGGCTTCAATTCGTCTGCCCACAACAATGGGATGCTCAAGAGCGATGGGGGTTGTTACATATTCGCCGTCCTCGCCTTCAACCTGCCTGCCGTTTTCATCGGTAACATGAACGATAATGTTGCCTGCCTGGTCTCTGATAACTCCGCCGTCTTCTTTTGTAACGGCAGCGTAGCCGTCAACAAGCTCTGCCTTGGGAGCGCAGGCAGTAAAGCAGGTTAAAACCGTTAATGCACACAAAATGAGAGCAAAATACTTTTTCATAGTTAAAAATCCTTTCGTAAGAGCATTTCTCAGCCGTTGAGAGCCTTGAACGCTTCTTTATTATTTTTATAAAGAGTTTTGTAGACCTCATAGTTGCGGTCATAAACCTCTTTGTTTTTGGGGTTGGGAATAAAGGTTTTCTTTGCGGGGATGAGGCGTTTTGCGTGTGATACATCGTCGATAACGCCAAGACCCACCGCCATAATAACTGCCGCACCGACTGCGCCGACATTTTGCGGGCTGTCAACGGTTTCAACTGTTCTGTCGGTAACATCGGCGAGAATCTGGCAGGTAACATCCGAAAGTGCACCGCCGCCGACAAAGCGGATAACGCTTGAGGTTTTGATTTTCTTATCCTGAGTTTCAAGGAACCATCTCATGTGCATACATACGCCCTCAAGCACCGCACGGATAAGCTCTGTTTTGCCTACATCAAGGCTGATGTTGAAGAACATTCCCCTTGCGTTGGGGTCCTCAAACGGGCAGCGGTTGCCGTGAAGCCACGGTGTGAATATAACGCCCTGGCTGCCTGCGGGGATTTCGTCAACGACCTTTGAAAGATAGTCGTAAAGGCTTGTGTATACGGTTTCGGTTGACTGCACAACATCCGTCTTTTCAAGGAAGATGCCGATTTCGTCGAGTGCGAGGTGGTCCTTGACCCATTCAAGGCACTTGCCTGCGGTTTCAAGCTCTGCGAAGTAGTTGAAGCTGTCCTTCTGAGCGCCGATAATGGCGGCAATCATTGCCGAGGCATCAACAACGCTTTTGTCAACAACGGTTGAAACCCAGCCTGAGGTGCCGTTGTAAACATGAGTTTCGCCAAGCTCAACGCTGCCTGCGCCAACGCCGATGAGTGAAGCATCGCCGCCGCCGCCGAATACCGCCGTGCCTGCTTTAAGGCCGAGCTCTGCAGCCGCCTTTTCCGTAAGACCGCCTACCCAATCGGTGGACTCAACGATTTCGGGCATATGGTTTATGTCAACGCCGAGAAGCTTGCATATTGTTTTGCTCCAACCTTCCTTACCCTTGCGGATATCATAGAGAAGTGTGCCGAAAGCGGAGTCTCTGGTCATAACACATCTGTCCGTCATGCGGCAGATTATGTATTCCTTAACATCAAGCCATTTGTGAATTCGTTTGAAGTTTTCGGGCTCGTTTTCCTTGACCCAATTGTATTTCCACACGGGGTCCTTAACGCTTGCCGAAACAGCGCCTGTAATCATGAGTGAGGGGATAAGCTTGAATATGTTTGCGCCCGCAATCTGAATTCCGTTTGCAATTCCTTCTTTAATCTGCTTTTTGGCTCGCTGGTCCATATAGCTGAAGGCTCGGTGCACGGGCTTGAGGTTATCGTCAACAAGCACAAGACCCTGCATCTGTGAGCAGAAGGAGATGCCTTCAATCTGATCGGGCTTTATGTCGCATTTGCCGAAAACAGTTTTGGTGGTGCTGCAGATTGCCTGCCACCATTCCTCAGGGTCCTGCTCTGCGCCGCCGCCGGGCAGAATGTAGAGGTTGTAGCCCTCCATTGCCGCTGCGATGAGCTTAATTTCCTGCTCAATTTCAAAAAGACAGGTTTTAACACCCGTTGTTCCGATATCGTAAGCGATAACATATTTTTTGCTCATTTTATCCTCCTGTTATTATAATCCTTAAAGGAATATGATTCATTAAAAAACTGTGACAAAAAAGTAACTTTTATTCGGGTAATTTAGAGCAGTCAATCCATTCCTTTGCCTGCGAAGCGTTGAAAAGCTCCTCACAATTGAGCTCAACCGCACTGCTTGCGCTGCCCGCCGCGGGGAAAACCGTTTCAAACCTCTGCAGAGATTTATCAAGATAAACCGCAACATTTTCTTTAACCGCAAAGGGGCATACGCCGCCGACTGCGTGACCCACAAGGTCAATCGCCTGCTCGGGTGAGAGCATTTTTGCCTTGAAGCCGAAGTAGTCCCTGAATTTGCGGTTGTCGATTTTTGCATCGCCTGCCGCAACAATCAGAAACGCCGCACCGTCGGGCGAGAGAAACGAAAGAGTTTTTGCAATTCTTGCAGGGATAACCCCCACAACCGCTGCTGCAAGCTCAACCGTTGCCGAGGACTCGGTGAATTCCTTTACCCTGTCTTCAAGCCCGAAGTCTGCAAGATAACTGCGAACATTTTCAACGGACACTTTAATCATCCCTTTAATAAAAATACATACTATGACCCTATTATCCTATTATAATAACTATTATAATTACTTTTTTATAGAAATACAAGAGAAAATTATAATTTTGTTACATTATTGTCATACTTTTGTAATTGCCACACGGGGAAATATGTGGTATACTTGGGATAAAGTGAATAATTTATAATAAAGAATGAAAAATTTCGGAAGGGCTTCGCTCTTACCCAAAAATAATATTCATTATTCATTTTTCACTATTCACTCAGATAATTACGCATTATATATGGGGTGTGGACTATGAAAAACATACAATTTAAAAAGAAAAAGCAGTTCCCGAAAGCGGCAATAGCGGGAATATGCGTTGCTGCAACGGCGGTGCTGGTTGCGGTGATATTTCTTATTGTAAACGGGATTGTCAACAAGGATGACAAGCCTGCCGAGCATGATAATTATACCTTTTCAACCAAGGGATTTGAAAATATCTCCGATGTCAAAAGCCTCAACGGTGTTATGGCAGTTTTCACCGATGCCGAAAGCGGAAAAAAAGGTCTTATGAATTTTGAGGGCAAAATCACGGAGAAAGCGGAGCATAACGAATTCTCCGTTTGCAGCGATGTGTGGAGAAACTACAGATATATTGTTGAGAGCCCCCGCTCAGATTACCTTTTGCTTGCTGACCCTGCAACGGGCACCGTTACCTCAAGGCAGTATCACGGTCTTCACGAGCCCGAGCAGATTCCCTGTTGGAGTGAGGCGGGCAAGCACCTTGCGTGGACTGACGAAAAGGGCTATGCCGGTGAAGTCAAAACAAGCGAGGTCAAGCTCTCAAACGGTTTTTATCCCGTTGCGAATTCGCTCAAAGACGATGCGAAATACGGCTATGTGAGTCAGAGCCTCAAGCTTGAAATCGCACTTATTTATGAGAATGCAATGGATTTTTCAGACGGCATGGCGGCTGTCAGAAAAGACGGCAAATGGGGCTATATCAACAAAAACGGCGTCACGGTTATCCCGTTTGATTTTGATTCGTGTGCATCTGCCGATGCAACGGGCAGCGACTGCGCATTCGCTTTTTCGGGCGGTGTGGCTCCCGTGAGCAAAAACGGAAAATTCGGAATTATCAATAAAAAAGCCGAAACGGTTGTGGATTTTTCATTTGACGCCATTCTTCCGGGCGGCAACGGCGTTTATATTGCCTGCAAGGGCGGTGTGTGGGGGCTTCTCACCATTGATAAAGAATATCTCGCCTCTGTTATGCCCACCACAACCGCAGCACCCGTAACAATGGGAGAGCCTGCCGTGGCAAAGGGCAAATACATAATCAAAACTGCGGGCAGCGTGCTCAACATGAGAGCCGAGGCGGACCCGAATTCATCCGTAATTGCAAAAATTCCCAACGGCACCGTAATCACCGTCACAAAGTCGGTTACGGGCTGGGCATATGCGAAGTATAATTCCTTCTCGGGCTGGGTCAGCTCGGATTTTATAGTTGAATACAAGGAGCCTGACTCCACTCAGGCAAAAACAGCCCAAAATACAACAGTTTCAAATACATCCGTATAAATTATTAAGGATTTCTTAATAAATAATTTGAAAAATCTGTTGACTTGGCGATTTTTATGGTTTATACTGTTGAAGTATGGTAGTAATGCCATATATCTGCATTGAGCAACAATGTCAGAGCCATCCGATAAAAGACGGAGAACGGTATATCGTTCTCCGTCTTTTATCTTTCAGAGAAAATTTACGGGATGCCTTGTCCCGCCGTGTATTCAAATCAGAGGTAAATTATGAAAAAGAAGCTGATAATTATTATTGCAGCTGTGCTGTTGCTTGCGGCGGCAGGTCTTTTTTGGGGCAACAAGAGCATTGAAGTCACCCGATACAGGCTTTTGCCCGAAAATCTGCCCGAAAGCTTCAGAGGCTTCAGAATCGTGCAGGTGTCGGATTTGCATAACACCGATTTCGGCGGCAGGCTGATTGAAAAAATCGCCGCCGAAAAGCCCGATATTATCGTGATTACGGGCGACCTTGCGGATTATTACTCCACGGATATTCCCGTTGCGGTTGATTTTGCAAAAAAGGTGTGTGAAATCGCACCCGTCTATTATGTTACGGGCAATCATGAATACAGGATTGGCAGATATGAGGAGCTTAAAGCCGGCCTTGAAGCGGCGGGCGTTGAAATTCTTGAAAATGAAACGGTTGAAATCAGCAGGAACGGTGAAAAAATCAGCCTTACGGGCGTTAACGACCCTGCATTTACAGGCAGTAAGCTTATAGATGAGCAGTATATCGCCTTTTCAGCTGAGCTGAAAAAGCTTCCTGCCGTGAACGGTACAAATATCCTGCTTTCTCACAGACCCGAGTTTTTCTCGCTTTATGCCGAATACGGGTTTGATATTGTTTTCTGCGGCCATGCTCACGGAGGTCAGGTGAGGCTGCCGTTTATCGGCGGAGTTTTTACCCCCGATCAGGGATTTTTTCCAAAATATTCCGAGGGTGTGCATTCAAGCGGCAAAACGAAAATGGTTATTTCGAGAGGTCTGGGCAACAGCGCATTCCCGCTGAGGATTTTCAACAGACCCGAGCTTATTGTGTGTGATTTGGGAGAAGAAAAATGAAGATTGTAAAAGGTATTTTAACGGCGGTCTTATGTGTGTGCATAGTGGCGGCTGCCACGGTTTTCGGCATTGATTTTTATGTTAAAAAGAGTACGGAAAAATATATTCTGCCTCCTGAAGAGGCGGGCAGCGGTTATGACTGCATTCTTGTGCTCGGCTGCGGAGTTTACGGCGATACGCCGAGCCATATGCTTGAGGATAGGCTGCTGCAGGGTGTTGAGCTTTATAAAAACGGAGCAAGCGAAAGGCTGCTTATGAGCGGCGACCACGGCAGGCAGGACTATGACGAGGTCAATGTGATGAAGGATTTTGCCGTTGAAAGAGGAATTGCTTCAGAAAATATTTTTATGGACCACGCAGGTTTCTCAACATATGAGAGTATGTACCGTGCAAAGGAGATTTTCAAGGCGCAGAGAATTCTTATCGTCACTCAGGGCTATCACCTTCACAGGGCGATTTATGATGCCCGTGCGCTCGGCATTGAGGCTTGCGGCGTTGCATCCGACCCGAGAACCTACAGCGGACAAGCCTACAGGGATGTGAGAGAAATTCTTGCAAGAAACAAGGATTTTATCTATTGCATTGTGAAGCCCGAGCCGACTTATCTGGGCGAAGAAATCCCCATTGACGGCAACGGCGATATGACAAACGGATAATAAAAATGAGCACCCGTGAGGGTGCTCATTTTTTATAGTCTGTAATCAGTCTTAAAAGGAGAAAAGGGACTCAAAAAATTCTGCTATGCTTGCAAAGAACAGGGTGATTTGAATAAGGATTTTCTGGAAGAAATTGAGCTCTAATTTAAAAGGAGCTTTATCGATGAGAATATGTTTATAGGGGCTGTCCTCACCGCCGAGGGCTGTTGTGCCGTCCCATTCGTTTTCGGAATATTCGGTGGTTGTGCTTACCTGAACCAGCACATCCTCATAGCCGTCAAGGTTGGGAACGGCACCGAAAACAGCCTGAGTTTCTCCGCGGGCATCAATTGTTGCATCGCTTGAAACCATGAGAGTTTTTGATATAATGCCGTAGCTTTCCGGTGCATCGCACGCAACGCCGAAAATATAGGATTCGCCGCTTACCGTTATGTCACCCTCAAAATGAATACCTGCCGAATATATTTCGGAGCCGTCGGAGCCGCCTGTAATATAGCAATTCTCGCCGAAGACTGTTCCTTCACTGATTGTATAGAAGCCGCAGGATTTTTCGGTGCCGAAGCCTGCTCTGCCCATGATATCGGCAACACCCGAAAGGGCTGCTTTTTCACAGACAACACCGAAGGAGCTTGCGGCGTCTCTTCCCCAGCCTGATAAATATCCGCAGAACAGATCGTCTGCATCATTTACCGAGTACACCATGTCGGTCATTGTGAGCTGATTGGCATAAAAGCCGCAGGATGTGACGGTTGCGTTATCTGCAGAGGCATCAACAACGCTTTTGCCTGATAAGGTTGCACGGGAGTTTACCATAATTCCGTACGATGAGTTGCCGCTTTTTGCGTTTGCCTCAATTTCGGCATAATCGCTCATTGTAAGATCAATTGCCATCAATCCGCATGAGCCTTCTTTGGTTGCCTTGCCTGAATCTGCTCTTACTGAAGAAGTGCCGCTTGCATTGACCGAGCTGAAAATACCGACCGACATATAGCCGCCGTCTTTTGAGACGGCTTTTATTTTTGCTGAGTCGCTCAAGGTAATATTATCCGATAAAATGCCGTAAGCGGTGTTTTCGGATTTGCCCGATGCGGATTGAATGCTTGCGTTATCGCTTGCAACGATGTTGCCCTTTATCATCATACCGCAGCTGTCCGAACCGTCGCCTGATGTTGCGGTGATCTGAGACTCGCCGCTTAAAATTGCATTTGATTTTCCGTCTTCCTCAGCATACAGATTAATGCCGTATGAGGTTTCGGCTTTGCCTGATTTTGCGGTTACCGTTGATTTGTCGCTGAGGGTAAGATTGCCGTTTTTGGTATATATGCCAATGCTTGATTCTGTTGCGCCGCAGCAATTTATGTTGATATGAGAGTTACCCGAAAGCTCCACATCGCCTTTGGCCTCCAGACCGTAAATCTTTTTTGCCACAGAAACGGGGTCCGTTGCTTTTAAATTTATTTTTGCATTATCGGAAAGCTTCAGACCGTCCAAAAATGTTTCGCAGCCTGTTATCCAAAGCTCTTTGGCTTCACCTGAAGCGGATTTAAGACTTGTTCCGTTAATTTCAAGGCTTGCGTCATCCGAAAGAGAAGTTGCATAAAGGCTTAATGTGCCGATGATGCTGTCGAATGCTTTCATGTTTAATTTTATTGCTGCACTGCCCGATATATCAAGGTTGTTTTCAGCAGCGATACCGTATGAATACTCAGAGTACTCATTGCCGACATTCATTGTAAGGCTGCCGTTGCCGTAAATCTTTGTGTCGAACGAAGTAATACCGTAAGCATCGCTGTAAATATCGGGGAATATATCAAAGCTGCTTGTGCCCTGAAGCTCAATATCGAGCGGCTCAAATGAAGCGATTCCAATATAAAAATCTTCATCAAAGACGGATACTTTGTTTATCTGCGCATTTTTGAGCGTTACTTTTGTTGCTGAGGTCGCTGTTGCGGGAGTGATGCGGATGTTGTAGTTGCTTGCGGATGCACCGTTTGCGGTAAGTGCGCCGTCAACGGTGAGCCACCAGCTTTCTTTTGAGCCGTCAATAACAGTGCCTGCTATAAGAATCTCGTTGGGACCAAGCTCATCTGCCGCCGATGCTCCGACGGAGAAAATGCCCGTGAGCATGAGCACGCTCAGAAGGATTGATAAAAGCTTTTTTAATTTCATGTTTGATGCCTCCGCAGAAAAATTTTACAAATTAAGTATATCACAGAGCTTTTTATATTTCAATAAGGAAAAAATAAGTGTTTTTACCGAAAAACGAGCACCCTTGCGGATGCTCATTTTTCTATAGGCTCAGCTTAGCCTAAAAAGGAGAAAAGAGAAGTAAAGAATTCAATAATGCTGTTAAAAAATGCCGTGATATCCGCAATAAGCTGTTCAAAGAAGCTCAGCTCCGGCTCGGGCTCTTCGGGAGCTTCGGAAGCGATATATACATATTTATAGGGGCTTTCATGAAGGGTTTCCTGATGTTCATAAGCGGCAAGAAGTGTTTCGTAATCCCATTCAACGGCATTTTCGGCGTTTGTGTCGGTGCTTATTGCTATGTAGACATCGGCATAGCCTGTGATTTCATAAAAGTCGTTCATATATAATGCGGAGTTGCTGCCCTTTGCCTCAACGGTTGCCGCATTTCGGATTGTTGCATCAAGGCAGGAAAGACCAAAGCTGAATTCTTCGGAGTCACCGGCTGTTGCTGTAACCTTTGCATTGCCGCTTATTGAGATTGACGGCATAAAGATACCTAAGCTGCGATTTGTGCCTTCTGCAGCTTCGGCTGTGACTGAAGCGTTGCCCGAAACCGTTAAGGAGTGAGCGGCATTGTCAAAACCGAAAATACCGTAGCTTGCATAAGCTTTGCCGCTTTTGGCGGTTACCTGTGAATTCTCTGTGATTGTTGCAACACCCTCCGCACCGAAGCCGAAGCTGTTCTGATACGCTTTGTCTGCGACAGCGTTGATTTTTGCAGAGCCGTAAACAGTTGCATTCTTGGTGTAAAGAGCGCCTGAGGCTGAAACAGCTTCGCCGCTTTTTGCATTTATCACGGCGTTGCCGTATGCCTTGAATTCCTTACATTCAAGGCCGCAGGAGCCTGCATTCTTTGAGTTTTCGGATTCAGCGTTAATTTCAGCGTTATCGCTTACGGTAAGATCTTTATTTGCAAGCAATCCGCGTGTTTTTCCGTCGGAATTGCCTGAATATGCTTCAATTGCCGCATTGCCGCCGATTGAAGCGGAATTGCCGAAAAACACACCGCAGGATTCTTCGGCAGCGCCGTCTGCCTTGCCGGTTAATGATGTGTTGTCGCCGATTTCTGCAGCACCCCAAAAATACACACCGTAGCTTAATGCAGTTGCTTTGCCTGCAGTGCCGGTAACGGATGCTTTGCCGGTTAAAACAAGGTTGCGTGCAGAATAAATACCGGCGCATTCTTTTGCGTCACCCGCCGTTGCGGTGATTTTTGCATTATCGCTTAAAACTGTTGAAAAATCTTTTGAATTGCCGTCATATTGATGTATGCCGTAGGCCAAATTGCTGCCGTTGCCTGCTTTTGCGGTGATGGTTGAATTGCCGCTGACGGATATTCCGCCGTTGTTCATGCTGATGCCTGCACTGTTAACACCGTCAACAGCAATTATATTGATATGTGAATCGCCCGAAAGCTCAATATTCCCTTTGATTTCCATACCGATGTTTATGTTCGGGGCGGAGTCGGGATTTGATGCTTTAACACTGATTTTTGCTTTGTCCGAAAGCTTTAGACCGTCATATGTGATTTGATATCCCGTGGCATTGATGCCCTCTGCAAATTCAGTTCCTGCAAACTCTTCTTCAGCTTCTTTATTTACGATAAAGTTTTCGTTGATTTCAAGGCTTGCTTCGTCTGAAAGAGTTGTTGAATAAAGGCTGTAGCCGCCGTTTATTTGATAAATTGAGTTGAGGTTAAGCGCTATTGCCGCCTTGCCCGAAATATCAACGGTGTTACCGTTAATGCCTGATGAAATAACGGTATTTTCATTGCCGAGATTCATCACGAGGGTGCCGTTGCCGTAAATTTTAAGAGCATTGTTTGAAACAATTCCGTAGGCATAGCCGTAATCCTCGTGGGTTATATCAAACTTATTTGTGCCCTGAAGCTCAATGTCAAGAGCCATATCCGAAACGATACCTGCATAGTGGTATTCATTGAAAAGAGCAGTTTGATTGAGCTGCGCATTTTTGAGCGTTACTTTTGCTGCTGAGGTCGTTGTTGCGGGGGTGATGCGGATGTTGTAGTTGCTTGCGGATGCACCGTCTGCGGTCAGTGCGCCGTTAACGGTGAGCCACCAGCTCTCTTCCGTGCCGTCGATAACAGTGCCGACCACCATAATATCTGTGTTGTTGAGCTCATCTGCCGCCGATGCGCCGACGGAGAAAATGCCCGTGAGCATGAGCACGCTCAGAAGGATTGACAGTAACTTCTTTGTTTTCATTTTTAATACCTCCGTGTTTGTGTTTTTTGCCTTTGCACCTATAAGACGATGTGATTTTGCGTTTGGTCTATTGTTTTTGAGAATTTTTTATCATCTCCCTTGAAAAAATAAAAATGCACAGCCGAAGCTGTGCAAAACAATTCAGATATAAGCAAATAAAGCGTGTAAAAAATACACACCTGTGCGGAAGATATGCTGATTTGTTTCGCAAAATCAGTATATCACGGATTTTTCTGTATTTCAATAATAAAAAGACTCATATTTGTCATTCTGAGCGAAGCGAAGACTCTCAGCAACGGATCGGTTTCTGTGCTTTATTTTACCTGAAATCCTTCACTGCGTTCAGGATGACAAGTATTGGGGGGCGCAAAAAACGGCCTGCATATGCAAGCCGTTTTCTATTACATTATATTATTTATAATACTCAACTGCTGACTCGAAGAGCTTGAGGTCGAATTCGCCGGGAACATTCTTGTAAAGACCGGGCGCAGTTCTTTCTGAGTGACCCATCTTGCCGAGAACTCGGCCGTCGGGTGAAACGATGCCTTCGATTGCGAAGTCGGAGTTGTTGGGGTTGAAGGCGATATCGTTTGTTGCGTTGCCGTCAAAGTCAACATACTGAGTGATGATCTGACCGTTTGCGGCAAGTTTTCTGATAAGAGCCTCGTCTGCAATGAAGCGGCCTTCACCGTGTGAAATGGGCACGGTGTAAACTTCGCCCTGCTTTGCCTTTGAGAGCCAGGGTGAATTGTTTGAAACAAGCTTTGTGCGAACAAGCTTTGACTGGTGCCTGCCGATGGTGTTATAGGTAAGAGTGGGGCAGGTTTCATCTGTGTCGATAATCTTGCCGTAGGGAACAAGACCGAGCTTGATAAGAGCCTGGAAGCCGTTGCAGATGCCGAGCATAAGACCGTCACGCTTTTCAAGAAGCTCTGTTACGGCCTGCTTGATTTCTGCGTTGCGGAAGAATGCTGTGATGAACTTGCCTGAGCCGTCGGGCTCGTCGCCGCCCGAGAAGCCGCCGGGAACAAAGATAATCTGGCTTTCGCCGACTTTCTTTGCGAAATCTTCAACGGATTTTGCAATGCTTGCGGCTGAAAGGTTGTTGATAACAAAGATTTCTGTTTCTGCGCCTGCTCTTTCAGCGTGCTTGGCTGAATCGAACTCGCAGTTTGTGCCGGGGAATACGGGGATAAGCACCTTGGGCTTAGCTGTTCTGATTGCGGGCTTTGCGAAGGTTGTTGCCTTGTAATCGAAGGTTTCAATCTTCTTTTCGGGCATTGCGATGTTGCAGGAGTAGATATCCTCAAGCTTATCCTCATAAATGGGAAGAAGCTGAGCAAAATCAACGCTTTCTGCGCCGAGAGTGATTGCCGGTTTATCTGTTGTGTAACCGAGAACTGTGCCGATATCTGTGTCATCTGTGAGCTCAACGATGAATGAGCCGTAGGAGTAGCCGAAGATGTCATTGAGAGATACATCCGCGAAGTCGAAGCCGATTCCGTTACCCATTGCCATCTTGAGCACTGCTTCTGCAGCGCCGCCCATGCCGGGGGTATAGATTGCGGCAGCCTTGCCTGCGGTTACGAGTGAATATACATCGTCAAACACCTTGAGGAGAGATGCGGTGTCGGGGAGGTTATCCGAATTATATTCGGGCTTGAGGATAACAACCTTTCTGCCCGCCGCCTTGAATTCGGGTGAAACGATATTTTTGATGTTTTCTGTTGTAACAGCGAATGAAACGAGGGTGGGAGGCACGTCGATATCTTCAAACGAGCCGCTCATTGAGTCCTTGCCGCCGATAGCTGCAATTTTGAGCTCCATCTGAGCCTTGAATGCGCCGAGGAGGGCTGCAAGGGGCTTGCCCCAGCGCTTGCCGTCCTTGAGGGGCTTCTCGAAATATTCCTGGAAGGTGAGATAAACTTCGTTGAAGTCTGCGCCCGCCGCGATGAGCTTTGAAACGGATTCAATTACTGCGAGATATGCGCCGTGATAGGGGCTCTTCTCGGTGATGAAGGGGTTGTAGCCCCAAGACATGAGCGAGCAGGTGTCTGTATCAGCTTTTTCAACTGAAATCTTGTGAACCATTGCCTGAATGGGTGTGAGCTGATTCTTGCCGCCGAAGGGCATAAGAACCGTGTTCGCGCCGATTGTTGAGTCGAAACGCTCCGAAAGACCTCTCTTTGAGCAGATGTTGAGGTCGCCTGCAAGAGCGGTATACATATCGGTGAATGAACCGCTGATTTCTTTTTCGTAATTTTCAATCTTTGCGGGAGCAATGTCAATGTGCTTCTCCGCGCCGTTTGAGTTGAGGAATTCGCGGCTGATGTTACAGATTGCCTTGCCGTTCCAGTTCATAACAAGATAGGGCTTTTCCTTAACCTCGGCAACAATGGTTGCTTCAAGGTTTTCGCCTGTTGCAAGCTCGATGAATCTTGCGGCATCCTTTGCTTCAACAACAACAGCCATTCTTTCCTGGCTTTCTGAGATAGCAAGCTCTGTGCCGTCAAGGCCTTCATATTTCTTGGGAACTGCATTGAGGTTGATTTCAAGGCCGTCTGCAAGCTCGCCGATGGCAACGGATACGCCGCCTGCGCCGAAGTCGTTGCAGCGCTTGATGAGGAGAGATGCCTCTTTATTTCTGAACAGACGCTGAAGCTTTCTTTCTTCGGGAGCGTTACCCTTCTGAACTTCTGCGCCGCAGTTTTCGAGTGACTTGAGGTTGTGTGACTTTGATGAACCCGTTGCGCCGCCGCAGCCGTCGCGGCCTGTTCTGCCGCCGAGAAGGATAACAACATCGCCGTCTTCGGGGCGTTCACGGCGAACATTCTCTTCGGGAGCAGCCGCAATAACAGCGCCGATTTCCATTCTCTTTGCAACATAGCCGGGGTGATAGAGTTCGTCAACAATGCCGGTGGCAAGACCGATCTGGTTGCCGTATGAGCTGTATCCCGCAGCAGCGGTTGTGACAATCTTTCTCTGGGGAAGCTTGCCTTCGATGGTTTCGTTTACGGGAACTGTGGGGTCGCCTGCGCCTGTTACACGCATAGCGGCGTAAACATAGCTTCTGCCTGAAAGCGGGTCGCGTATAGCGCCGCCGATGCAGGTTGCAGCGCCGCCGAAGGGCTCAATTTCGGTGGGATGGTTATGGGTTTCGTTCTTGAAGAGAAGAAGCCACTTTTCGGTTTTGCCGCCGATTTCAACGTCAACCTTAACTGTGCAGGCGTTGATTTCTTCGCTTTCGTCAAGCTTGGGAAGAAGACCCTGTGACTTAAGATATCTGCAGGCGATTGTGCCGATATCCATAAGGTTAACGGGCTTTGTTCTGTTGCAAGCCTTTCTTGCGGCAAGATATTCGTCATAGGTTTTCTGAAGAAGCTCGTCTTCAAATTTAACCGAGTCAATGTTTGTGTTGAATGTTGTGTGGCGGCAGTGGTCTGACCAGTATGTATCAATCATCCTGATTTCGGTGATTGTGGGGTCTCTGTGCTCGCTGATGAAATACTGCTGGCAGAATTTGATATCGTCAAGGTCCATTGCAAGGCCGTAGTCCGCAACAAACTGAGCAAGCTCAGCTTCCGAAAGACCGATAAAGCCGTCAAGAGTCTTAACGGTTTCGGGGATATCATATTCCGTAACAAGAGTTTCGTATTCTTCAAGAGAAGCTTCTCTTGCTTCAACGGGGTTGATAACATATTTCTTTATCTGAGCGAGCTCGTCATCACTGATATTTCCGTAAAGGCAATAAACCTTTGCTGTTCTGACGATGGGTCTTTCGCCCTTTGAGATAATCTGGATACATTCTGCGCAGGAATTTGCTCTCTGGTCAAACTGACCGGGGAGAAATTCAACCGCAAAAAGCCTGTCGCATTCAAGGTTGGGTGTTTCGGTGATATCATCAAGCTGAGGCTCTGAAAGAACCGTGCCCTTTGAATACTCGAAAAGTTCTTTTTCAATTTTTTCAACATCGTAGCGGTTGAGAATTCTTACATTCTCAAGGCTTGCGATGCCGAGGAGTGAAACAAGCTCGTTTTTGAGCGAACGGGCTTCATTATCAAGACCTTTTTTCTTTTCAACATAAGCTCTGTAAACCATAATATATCAAACCTCCATTGCTTTTTTGCCGATATCTTTTCTGTAATAAGCGTTTGCAAAGTTAACCGTTTTAACGGTTTCGTAAGCGTTTGCGATTGCATCGGCAAGGGTGTCTGCGGTTTCGGTTACGCCGAGAACTCTGCCGCCTGCGGTGAGAAGCTTGCCGTCTGCAAGCTTGGCACCTGCAATATAGATATTTTTATCAGCGGGCATTGTGATTTCAAAGCCGCTTTCGTATTTCTGAGGATAGCCGTCTGACGCCATAACAACGCAGCAGGCTGATTTTTCGCTGAATTTAACCTGCTCAGCGGTGAGTGTGCCTGCGGCAACGCTCTTCATAATCTCAAAAAGGTCGCTTTCAAGAAGAGGAAGAACAACCTGAGTTTCGGGGTCGCCGAAACGGCAGTTATATTCGATAACCTTTGGGCCGTTCTTTGTTATCATAAGACCGAAGTAGAGGCAGCCCTTGAAGGTTCTGCCCTCTGCGTTCATTGCGTTGATTGTGGGCAGGAAAATTTCATTCATACATCTTTCCGCAACATCGGCAGTATAATAGGGATTGGGAGCAATTGTGCCCATGCCGCCCGTGTTGAGACCTTCATCGTTATCCTTTGCTCTCTTGTGGTCCATTGATGAAATCATGGGCACCACGGTTTTGCCGTCTGTGAAAGAAAGAACGGAAACCTCGGGGCCTTCAAGGAATTCTTCAATAACAATCTGATTGCCGCTTTCGCCGAACTGCTTGTCCTGCATAATGGATTTAACGGCATCGGCAGCTTCCTCACGGGTCATGGCGATGATAACGCCCTTGCCGAGTGCAAGGCCGTCTGCCTTGATAACGGTGGGGATGGGGGCTGTTTCAAGGTAAGAGAGAGCCTTTTCAGCGTCGTCAAACACCTCGTAAGCAGCGGTGGGGATATTGTATTTCTTCATAAGATTTTTTGAGAAAACCTTACTGCCTTCGATGATAGCAGCTTTCTTTTCGGGGCCGAAGCAGGGAATTCCGAGCTTTGAGAGCTCATCAACCGCGCCGAGCACAAGGGGGTCGTCGGGAGCGACAACCGCAAAGCCGATATCGTTGTTTTTTGCAAAGTCAACGATTGCG
This sequence comes from Clostridia bacterium, assembly GCA_017403185.1. Taxonomy (GTDB): domain Bacteria; phylum Bacillota; class Clostridia; order Oscillospirales; family Acutalibacteraceae; genus CAG-177. The sequence goes on along the minus strand of JAFQON010000036.1, from coordinate 137,829 downwards.
GGGATATCCTTTGCGCCGATGGCAACGCATTCTGCGTCTGCCGCGATGCCGCCGTTACCGGGGAGCGCATAGATTTTTTCTATATCTTTGTTTTCTTTGAGTTTTTTGATGATGGCGTGCTCTCTTCCGCCGCCGCCGACAACAAGAACCTTCATTTGTTAGCCTCCGTAGATTGTGTTAGTGAATAATGAATAGTGAAAAATGAATAATTAAGGGTGGGCGCTGCCCACACCCGATTATATAAATCGGTTATAGGCGGAGCCTATCCGAAATTTTTCATTCTTCATTCTTCATTTTTCACTTAAAATATCTTTACATACCTTCTCCGCCGAAAGGGGAAGAATTATCCATTCCGCCTGCTCCATAACTCTTTTCTGAAGAGTTTCGGGGGTGTCGTCAGGCTCTATGTCAACGGCTTTCTGCATGATGATGCGTCCGCCGTCGGGGATTTCGTTAACAAAATGCACCGTTGCACCCGTCACCTTCACGCCGTAGCCGAGCGCCGCTTCGTGCACACGCAGACCGTAGAAGCCTTCGCCGCAGAAAGACGGAATGAGCGAGGGGTGAACATTGATTATTCTGTCTTTATAGTGATTTGTGAATCGCTCGGAGAGAATGCTCATAAAGCCTGCAAGAACAATCAGGTCAATGCCGTCGCCGTCGAGAAGCTCAATGAGCCTGCCCTCAAAATCGGGGGTTTCTTTTTTGAGCACGGTTTCTGTTCTGATGCCTGCCTTTGCGGCTCTTTCAAGCGCATATGCGCCTGCTTTGTTGGAAATTACAAGCGTGATTTCACCGCTTTTGATTATTCCTGCCGCCTGAGCATCAATCAGAGCCTGCAGATTTGTTCCGCCGCCCGAAACAAGAACGGCGATACGGGCTTTATTCATATTTTCACTCCGTTCAAATATATTAATTCGGAATTCGTAATTCGGAATGAATGACGGGCTGCGCCCGTACCCATTAATATAATCGGTCATAGGCGAAGCCTATCCTTTAATTCCGCATTCCGCATTCATAATTCCGAATTGTAATTGTTTGCTCAGCAAATAATTACCTTGTCTTCCGACTTGATGATTTCGCCGATGATGTAAGCATCTTCGCCGTTTGCCTTGAGCACTTCAAGAGCCTTTTCGGCATCTTCCTTGGCAACAACAATGCTCATGCCGACACCCATGTTGAAGGTGTTGAACATATCTCTTTCGGGGATGTTGCCTGTTTTTGCGATAAGGTCAAAGATGGGAAGGATTCTGAGCGAAGCCTTGTCAATCTTTGCGCCGAAGCCGTCGGGAATGCTTCTGGGGATATTCTCATAGAAGCCGCCGCCTGTGATATGTGAAACAGCCTTGACTGTTACTTCCTCAAAGAGAGCAACCATGGGCTTAACATAAATCTTGGTGGGGGTGAGAAGAGTTTCGCCGACTGATTTGCCGCCGAGCTCTGCAACGGGAGTTTTGATATCTGCATTCTCAACATCAAACACCTTGCGAACGAGTGAGAAGCCGTTTGAATGAACGCCGCTTGAGGGGAGAGCGATAACAACATCGCCTTCGGTCATCTTTGTGTTGTCGAGAACCTTATCTTTATCGACAACGCCTACGCAGAAGCCTGCAAGGTCATATTCGTCAACGGGATAGAAGCCGGGCATTTCAGCTGTTTCGCCGCCGATGAGAGCAGCGTTTGACTGAACGCAGCCTTCAGCGATACCCGAAACGATTTCTGCAATTCTTTCGGGAACATTCTTGCCGCAAGCAATATAGTCAAGGAAAAGCAGGGGCTTTGCACCGCAGCAAACAATATCGTTTGCGCACATTGCAACGCAGTCGATGCCGACAGTGTCATGCTTGTCCATAATAAATGCGAACTTGAGCTTTGTGCCGACGCCGTCAGTGCCGCTTACGAGAACGGGCTTTGCGATACCTGTGAGGTCAAGCTCAAAAAGACCGCCGAAGCCGCCGATGTCTGACATTGCGCCTGCAGTGAGAGTTCTTTTGATGTGGGTCTTCATAAGTTCAACCGCTTTGTAGCCGGCGGTAATATCAACGCCTGCTGCTGCGTAGCTTTCGCTGAAGCTTTTTTCCATAATTTATTCCTCCTGTGAAATTCACATATTTTATATTATTTTATGAATGGGTAAGGGCGGAGCCCTTCCTTAACACGCCGCAAGGCGTATATCACATTTGCAAAGCAAGTATTTCACTTCCGCAGGGAATATCACAAATTCCGAAAGGAATTTATATCACTGTTTCACGAAGTGAAACTTATCCTCTGCCGTTCCAGCAATAGGTGCAAATGCAGTCCTCAGGCAGACCGATTGCTTCGATGAGACCTGCTATGCTCTGATAGCCGAGGGTGGTGAGCTTGAGCTCCTTGCCGATGATTTCACGCAGCTTCTTGCCTCTTTCGGTTGAAGCGTCGAGATATTCGTCAATGTATTTGTCGCCGTCCTTGCCTTCAAGGTCGTGAATGACACGGCGGGCAATGAGGTCGTCATCCGAAGTGTTGCGTGAGAAGTTGAGGTACTTGCAGCCATACATAATCGGCGGGCAGGCGGAACGCATATGAACCTCTTTTGCACCGTGACTGTAAAGGAAATCAACCGTTTCACGAAGCTGAGTGCCTCTTACGATGCTGTCGTCAACAAAAAGAAGGCTCTTGCCCTGAATGAGGTCGTGCACGGGCACCATCTTCATTTTTGCAACCTTATTTCTCTCGCTCTGGCTTGTGGGCATGAAGCTTCTGGGCCAGGTGGGGGTGTATTTTATGAACGGTCTTGCAAAAGGAATTCCGCTTGCGTTTGCGTAGCCGATAGCGTGGGGTGTGCCCGAATCGGGAACGCCGCTTACATAGTCGATGCCGTCGCAAAGACCGTTTTTCTTGTCTTCCCTTGCCATAACCGCACCGTTTTTGGTCCTCATAACCTCAACGCTTACTCCTTCGTAGCAGGCGGTGGGGTAGCCGTAATAGCTCCAGAGGAAGGCGCAGATTTTGAGCTTCTTCTCAGCCTCGGCAAGAGTGTGCACTCTGTCGGGATATATTCTCACGATTTCTGCAGGGCCGAGCTCCTTGACGAAATCGTAATCGAGCTTTTCAAATGCGAAGGATTCAAAGGATACGCAGTAGCCGTCGAGGTCCTTGCCGATAAGAATCGGGAGCCTGCCGACTTTATCTCTTGCGGCGATAATGCTGCCGTCTTCAAGGAGAAGAAGGAGCGAAAGCGAGCCGTCAATTTTTTCCTGAGCATAGCGTATGCCGTCGACAAAACTGTCTTTCTGATTTATGAGTGCGGCAACGAGCTCGGTGGAGTTGATTTTGCCTGAGGTCATTGTGTTGAAATGGCAGCCGCCCTTTGAAAGGAATTCGTCAACAAGCTCGCCGGAATTGTTGATGCAGCCTATAACCGTTATGGCATAGGTGCCGAGGTTTGAGCGGATGAGAATTGGCTGCGGGTCGCTGTCACTGATGCAGCCGATGCAGGCGTTGCCGTGCATTTCGTCAACAATTCCCGCAAACTTTGTGCGGAAAGGTGAGTTTTCAATGTTGTGAATATCACGCTGAAAGCCTTTTTCTTCGTTTACTGCTGCCATACCGCCCCTGCGTGTGCCGAGGTGGGAATGGTAGTCTACGCCGAAAAACACATCCAGAACAACATCTCTTCTTGATGTTGCGCCGAAAAATCCTCCCATAGAATTACCTCCGAGTATATTTTAAGTGCAAAGTTAAAAGTGCAAAGTTTCGGATAGGCTTCGCCTATGACCGAATATATTTTTGGGTGTGGGCAACGCCCACCCTTAATTATTCACTTTTCACTGAATTATTTATTAAACTTCTCTTCAATCTTCTTGTTTGCTGCAAGCACCTTTTCTGTTGCAGCGGCTCTTGCTGCGGTGAGCTTTGCTGCAAGCTCGTCATCCGAAACGGCAAGAATCTGTATAGACAACAAAGCGGCATTGGCTGCACCGTCAATCGCAACTGTAGCCACGGGGATTCCTGCGGGCATCTGAACAGTTGAGAGAAGGGCATCCAAGCCGTCGAGAGTAGAAGCTTTTACGGGTATACCGATAACGGGGAGAGTGGTGTTGGCTGCAATTGCGCCTGCAAGGTGTGCTGCCTTGCCTGCGGCTGCAATGATTGCGCCGAAGCCGTTTGCCTTTGCATTCTGAGCAAAATCCTTGGACTGCTCAGGTGTTCTGTGTGCGGAAAAAACATGAACCTCATAGGGTACACCGTATTCGTCAAGTGTATTGATTGCTTTTTCAACAACGGGCAGGTCGCTGTCGCTGCCCATGATAATTCCAACTTTTTTCACGGATATCTACCTCCAATACAATAGCTTTTATAATTATACAATATAATACATATATATTTCAATAGGTTATCCGCTAAAAATTGAGGAATTTTTGCGAATTTTTTCAGCTTTTTTTGTTTGTTGCAACAAAAGAAAAATCACAGTCTGATTAGTGTTGACAAACACGCTCGGTGCGTGGTAAAATAAATAAAATCTCGGGTACGGCGGTATCCGTTTTTTTATGCCAAAGGAGAATTGATATGCCGATATATAATTTGTTTTTTATTGCGGTCGGTCTCTCTATGGATGCGTTCGCAGTTGCGGTCTGCAAGGGTCTTGCCGTTAAAAAAGCGGGGATGAAGCAGATGCTGCTTGCGGGTCTGTGGTTTGGCGGATTTCAGGCGATTATGCCTGCTCTGGGCTATCTTTTCGGCGCAACTCTCAAAAGCTATGTTGAAAATTACACACATTGGATTGCCTTCATCCTTCTCGGTCTTATCGGTGCAAATATGATTAAAGAAGCGGTCTCAAAAAAGGATGACTGCGAGGAATGCTCAAGCGCATCAATGGGCATCAAAGAAATGTTTACCCTTGCTGTTGCAACAAGCATAGATGCTCTTCTTGCAGGCATAGGTTTTCTTGATTTTACACCCCAAGAGGTTATTATTGCCGTTGCATTTATCGGCATAATCACCTTTGTCTTTTCTGCCGCAGGCATCAAAATCGGCAATGTTTTCGGGCTTAAATTCAAAAAGAAAGCTGAGATTGCGGGCGGTGTGATACTGATACTTATGGGTCTTAAAACCATTCTTGAGCATTACGGAATAATAAATTTCTGATACGGGGGAATTGCAATGCCTCGCAAGGATTCACGCAACACAAAAATGAAAATCGTCAATGCCGCATGGGAGCTGTTTTATGAAAACGGCTATGAAAACACGACCATTGAGGATATTGTTGAGCGCTCCGAAACCTCAAAAGGCTCATTTTACCACCATTTCAGCGGCAAGGATGCGCTGCTTTCAACGCTTTCGTATCTTTTTGACGATAAATATGAGGCGCTCGAGGGCGGAATTGACCTTGACGGCGATGCTTTTCAGACGCTTCTCGACCTCAACAAAGAGCTTTTCTTTATGATTGAGAACAGGGTTTCGCTCGATTTGCTTGCGAGAATGTATTCAACTCAGCTTGTCACAACGGGCGAAAAGCACCTGCTTGACAATAACAGAACCTACTTTAAACTTTTGCGCAAAATCATCTCTCACGGGCAGCAGAACGGCAGCCTGAGAAGCGATGTTTCAACCAACGAAATTCTCAAGGCGTATGCGCTTTTTGAGCGTGCACTGCTTTATGATTGGTGCATCTGCAACGGCAACTATTCGCTGTGCAATTATTCGCAGTCGCTTTTGCCGATGTTCCTTAACGGGTTCAGAACAAAGTGAGTTTTAAAAAAATATATTTTTGATTTGAATATAAAGTACAGCATGAACGCCTTGATTTTCAAGGCGTTATTTATTTTATTCATTCAAAAGTATGAACTTCATTCTGTAATTCAGTCTGTATTGCGTATCAGTTGATAATCTGTTAATATAATCAATACTTAAATTTTCTTTGAAAGGAATATGATTATTATGACACCTCAACTTGCGGCATTTATAGTTTATTTTGCCGTTGTTCTCGGTATCGGGCTTATCTTCTTCTTTAAGTCCAAGGGAACAGGCGAAAAAGATTACTTCCTCGGCGGCCGTTCAATGGGTCCTTGGGTAACGGCACTCAGCGCTCAGGCATCGGATATGAGCGGCTGGCTTCTTATGGGCTTCCCCGGCAGCATTCTTGCGTTCGGTATGGGTCAGGTGTGGATCGGTATCGGTCTTGCACTCGGCACCGCAGCCAACTGGATTTTTGTTGCGAGAAGACTTCGTAAGTTTTCACAGGCAGCCAACGACTCAATTACCGTTCCTCAGTATCTTTCAAACCGCTTTCTCACCAAAAGCCCCGTGCTTCAGATAATCTGTGCGGTGGTTTTCCTTGTGTTCTTCACAATCTATGTTGCATCAAGCTTTGTTGCGGGTCAGAAGGTTTTCATTCAGGTTGTTCCTGCTCTTGAATCCAAGCCTGAGCTTGCACTTCTCATCTTCGCAGCAATTATTATTGTTTATACATTCCTCGGCGGCTTCAAGGCTGTTTGTTGGACAGACTTTTTCCAGGGTTTAATGATGCTTGCAGCTCTTCTTGCAGTTCCCCTTGTTCTTGTTTTTGTAAAGGACATTGATTACAGCGTGTTTGAAACGGTTGAAGGCGGTGTTAATCCCCTCAATCCCTTTGCTGCAAGCTGGCAGGATATTGCATCGGGTCTCGCATGGGGTCTCGGCTACTTCGGTATGCCCCACATCATCGTAAGATTTATGTCAACAAAGAACTCAAAGGTTCTTAAAAAGTCAGCAACAATAGGTATTGTATGGGTTGTTCTTTCACTCGGCGCAGCGATTGCAATGGCTCTTCTCGGCAGAGGCTTTGCTCCCACACAGGCACTTGTTGATGCAGGCAAACAGGAGCTTATCTTTGTTACTCTTGTTCAGGATATCTTCAGCGGACCTTGGGCATTTGTTGCAGGTCTTCTTCTTTCGGCAATTGTTGCGGCTGCGATGAGCACTGCAGACTCACAGCTTCTTGTTGCATCATCATCATTTACAAGTGATATTTACAAGCCAATCTTCAGAAAGAAGGCTTCGGATAAGGAAATCCTTTGGGTAGGCAGAATTGTTGTTCTTGTTATTGCGGTTATTGCTTACTTCATTGCAAGCAGCAAGTCAGAGGGTGCGGCAAGCATCATGACTCTTGTTGATAACGCATGGGGCGGTTTCGGCTCGGCATTTGGTCCCGTTATCATTCTCTCACTCTTCTGGAAGAGATTTACATACAAGGGCGCAATTGCAGGCGTTGTTGGCGGCGCACTTGTTGATGTGCTCTGGATGAACTTCCTCACAGAGAGTACGGGCGTTTACGAGCTTCTTCCCGGATTTATAGCAGGTTTTGTTTGTGCTGTTGTTGTTTCACTTATCGACAAGAAGCCCTCAAAAGAGGTTGAGGCACTTTATGACCTTGCAGTAAGCTCTGAAATTGAATAATCATAAAAACAGTCAACCCCTGTCCGTTTTATCGGACAGGGGTTTTGTTATATTTATGCTGCAAGGGCATCGGGTCTTATGAGTTGACCGGTTCTGAGAAGGGAAAGCAGCCTTATGTTTTCCTTAGCAGTGCCTGTGTAATCCGCAATTCCGTTTGCAGCCGCAATTCTCTTGCGATAGGAATATCCGCTGTTTTCGCCGAGAGATTTGAGCGCATCAACAATTGAGGTTTCGTCCTTTGCACAGGCGGAAAAATACCGTGAACCGCTCGGATATTTTATCCACGGGCATTTGCCCCAGTTTTCCCATGGTCTTTCGTAAATATCGGTTTCAACAACGCCGTAGTGAAAGCCCCTTGCTTCGATAACTCTGCCTGCACCGCAGTAAATTCCGACATGACCCGGCATAAAAACAAGGATTCCGGGGATTTCGGGCAGGGTATTCATTCTGCCTCTCTGCCTGCACTTTTTGAGCATTCCGTTAGCCGAAACATCCTGCTCCGCATTGTATTTGGGCGTTGCATTCACCCCGTCACTCCAGAGATAGCCCTTGATGAGCCCCACGCAGTCGTGCACCCTGAAGCCGAGCTGCTCTTTGTATGTATCCATTCTTGCATACTGATAATGTTGAGGGTATTGCGCTTTTTTTCGCTCAAGAAGGTCGGCTGTTGCCTTGTTGCCGAAGGTGCCGTACCAATAGGGTCTGCCGAGCTGAGCCTCGGCGTATTCAACAAGTCCCTTGTTTGTTTTAATAATCACTCACTCCTTTGATGTTGGCAATTGAATTCCACACTGCGGATATGCCTGCCGCAGTGCCTGCAATGAGCATTGAAAGCCCGATTTTTTTGAAGGCATCAAAATCCGTCACTCCGAGGAGTGCATCAACCGATATTGCGGAGAGGAACGCCTGCACAAAGGTTTTGAGCGCTCTTATTACAATGTCTTTTATAATTTCCTTATTCATTCATCCTCCTGTAAAATGCGTCACGATTGCGCTCACCGCCGCTCCGATAAGCGCAAAAATGAGTTTATCCCAAAAGGTGCCCGGTTTCGCCTTGAGAGCCTCAACCGATGCCTTCATCTCGCTCACAAGGGTGAGCAGATTGTTAAGCGTTGTTGTGGCGGCAACAAGGCTTTTGTCAACGCCGTTATATTTGGCGTAGAGCTCCTTTATATTTTCTTCTGCCTGAATGAGACGGTGCTCAATTTCCAGAATAGAAATTTCCGTCATATCAGCCCTCATCGCAGGTGTAAACGACCCTGAGCTTATCAATCAGGCAGTTTGTTGCCAGGTCATAGAATTCGTTGTATTTTCCTGAGTAAAAATCCACCTGAGCGATGTAGGTTGCTCCGTCAGCCTGAAATGCTCTTAAATTCTGCACCAGCACGGGAACGGAAACATCGTATTTCAAGAGTGTGCGGATGTCTGTCCAGCTCTCTTCTCCGATCAGGTTGAATTCAATCTTCTTTATATCCGCGCCCTCGGGAACGGGCGGCGAATCAAACAATGAATTGCACACGATGAAATTCATCACAAGATTGGTTATATCTATCATAAAATCTCCCGTTTCGCTTTTCAGGATAACGGTGTTTGTTTTTCCTTCGGAAACGGGAATGCCGTTATAGGCGAGAGTTCCGTTTGCTTCGCTGAGCCCTTCAAGCACCGCGCTGTTGGAATGCTCGTGCCTTGCAATAGTGTTGAGGTTGATTTGTGAAACAATTCCTCCGTCTTCACCGTTGAAATCCGTTTCGTCGCCGCCCGCCGAGGGCAGAAGGCGGAGCTCGCTGATAACGGGGCTTTTCACAACAAGACCGCCTGAGCCGTCATAGCCTTCAAGCTGCACGCCGAGAGTGTGGTCCTGAGTGAGCTGAGAGCAGAGCGAAACGGTAATCTGCTCTGCCTTGGGGTAAAAATCGGAGCGGATGATTTTGCCCTCGGTTACGAAGGCGGCAACATAGTTTATGATTTCCTCGCATTGCGCCATTTCCGCAGGCGGCGTAATAACAAGGTCAGTTGCGTTATGCTCGCCGATGCGGCCGATGTAATCTCCGTCGGGCAGCATATTTTCCGCAGTGAAGTCAATTCTTAATGTTCTCATTCTTCCTCCTTTTCGGTTTCTTTGTAGTCGCAGGGCTCTTCCTTTTCGGGCATTATTGTGTCACACCAGAGCATTGCCTGAAAAAGAAAATCCTGAAGCATGGAGAGCTTTGTTCTTACTGCTCCGTATTCGTTCAGAAGCTCGGTGATGCTCGGGGTGCGGCGTGAATAAACATTGCCGATATCGGCGCTCACGGTCCTCGCATAGTCAAGCTGCTGCCGAAGCTCGGCAAAGGGAACTTCAAGCCCTGCCATACAGCATTTGGTTTTCATATTGCATTCTCCTTTCAAAATGTTACGATATCGACACATGGCGGATTAAAAAAAGACACTCTCAAATATTTTTTTGCTCTTTAATACAGCATAACCGTTTGAAATCAAGGAGGCATCAACGGGCTTGGCTTTGTGCTCTGTGTCGCTATCGACACTAACTATATTAGCAATGTTTGTTGTCGTTGTCAACACTTTTTTCAAAAAAATTCAAAAAAATGTTGCTTTTCAGAAACATTTGTGATATTGTATAGATGCAGAAAAAAATCCGCCTTCGGGCGGTTACTGAGGTGATATAAATGTCAGGAGATATAATCAGGGCATTAAGAAAAAAAGCGGGTATGACACAGACGGAGCTTTCCGAAAAGCTCAACCGTGAATTCGGTTTAAAAACCGACCGTGTTATGATAAGCAAGTGGGAAACGGGCTTTCAGACCCCCGTTGTATCCACGCTTTCGTGTATTGCCGAGTTGTTCGGGGTATCCCTCGACTACCTTAACGGCGGTAATAATAATGAAACAGATAATATAGAGGCGGCCAAGGTGGCACTTTTCTCGGGCGCAGGCGAAGTGACCGACGAAATGTGGCAGGAGGTTGTCAATTTTGCAAAATACATTCAGGCAAGGGAGGCGGCAAAAAACGAGAACAACTGAACTTTATAACATTGCATCGCACAGCGGCACCGAAATTCTCTGCTGCGATTTGCCGCATACCGTGTCAGTTTCCGCCGTGTCGGCAACGGGAGTGTGCTACATCGGCATGGACCCCTTCCGCATAGAAACAACGGCTCAGGAGAGGGTGCACCTTGCCCATGAGCTCGGTCACTGCGAAACGGGCTCATTCTATAATGTATATTCTCCGCTTGATGTGAGAGAAAAGCAGGAGCGCAGGGCAGATTGTTGGGCGGTATCCCGTCTTGTGCCCGCCGAGGAATTTATGGATGCGCTGAGCTGCGGAATGGTTGAGGTGTGGGAGCTTGCGGAGCATTTTGATGTTACGGAGGACTTTATCCGCAAGGCGGTTGAAATATATAAAATAAAAAATGTTTTGCAATTACAGGGATAATGTGGTATTGTAAAACTGTAATTCCATGAAAGGGCTGATAATATGAAAAAATTCATCGCTGTATTACTTTCTTTTGTAATCGTGATAACCTCGTGCATTGCCGTTTCGGCATCGGGCAGGCTCAACAAGGATGACATATCGGACTACCCCGTCATTATGGTTGCGGGCTACTCGTCATCGTCGCTTTATATTGGTGACAGCCCCGAAACGGGCGAAGTCATCTGGGGCCTCAATATGGATGAGGTGCTTGACAGAGTGCTCAAAAACATTGCGGAGCTCGGCATCGGTCTGGGTGCAATGACTGTTGGCAATGCGGAGATTATTGCGGCAACCCTCGGCAGAGAAATAAACTCCCTTTTTGAAAAAATGCGCTGTAATCCCGACGGCACAAGCGTTTATGATGTGAAAAGAGTTGTTGTGACTGCCGATGAAACAAACAGTGCAAACCTCAAGGTGAGATTCCCCAACGGTGAGCACAGGCATGAGCAGAATCATGCGGCGGAGTTCGAGGCGTATATCAACGATTCGGATATCTACAATTTCACCTGCGATTTCAGAATGGGTGTTGAAGCGTGCGCAATTCAGCTTGACGAGCTTATTCAGGATGTCAAGAAGCATTCGGGTAAAGATAAGGTCAATATTTTTGCGGTAAGCCACGGCGGTCAGGTTACGGCAACATATCTCACCCTTTTCGGCTACAAGAACGATGTTGACAATGCCGTTCTCACAATCCCTGCAATCGGCGGAGCAGGTATCGCATATGATGCGCTGAACGCCTGCGTTGAATTTGACGAGGAATGCCTTATCAGATTCATTGAGCACGGAACCTGCACGGAGGAGGACTACAACTGGCTTGTGAAGGCTCAGCAGCTCGGTTTTATTGATGATATTCTGAATGCAACGATTCCTCATATCTTCCCCACTCTCGGATATTGGGGAAGCCTTTGGGATTTTGTTCCTCCCGAGAAATATGAGCAGTCAAAGAAAGACCTTCTCGATGCAGAGGAGAGTGCTCTGCTTATCGAAAAGAGCGACCGCTTCCACTATGAAATCTACCCGCAGATAGGCAAAAAGCTTCAGGAATGTATTGACAACGGAATGAATATTTCAATCATTGCGGGCACGGGTAACAGAATCGTTACGGGTCTTAACGAGAATTCCGATGCAATCATAACCACAACGGCTTCAACGGGCGCAACCACCGCTCCCTACGGCGAAAGATTTGCTGACGGCTACAAGCAGATTAATGACTGCGGCGGCAAAAACAAGATTTCGCCCGATATGGCAATTGATGCTTCAACAGCTTATCTGCCCGATAACACATGGTTTGTGAACGGTCTTTTCCACGGTATGACCAACTGGGATTATTATACACGCTCACTGGTGCACACCCTTCTTTTCACCGATAACATAACCGATGTTTACTCCGACCCCGAATATCCTCAGTTCAGAGATACCTCAAACCCCTCATCGGCGGTTTATGCGGAGTTTTCGGGCTGCGAGCCGGGAATCATAGACAGCTCGGCTGACAGCCTTGTAATCACCAACTGCTGCTGGGAAAATGATGTGAGCATTTCTGCAATTTATTGCGACGGAATAAACCTTCAATTTGAAAAGGTGAAGCCCTTTGAAACGCTCGCTCCGGGCGAAAGCGTTGAGCTTAAGATCATCGGCGGCGAAATTCCCGCAGTGAGTGCAAAGTCGGTCAGTGTGACCGTTTACTACACAACGAAAACCCTCACGCCTCTGGGCTACAGAACACAGTATTTCAGAATTGATAACGGTGATGCCGTTGAAAAAACCGAAGATTTTGTAAGCACCGAAATCAAAACACCGTTTGATATTGTTTTTGTCGGTCCTGTCAAGGATATGCTCCGCACTCTCGGGCTTTACGAGTTTGTCACAATGGCTCTCAATATTGTTTATTATTGGATAAACACTGTTTTTGCAATTTAAAAAATTTTTCTTCACCTATTGAATTTTCAGAGAACTGTTGATACAATAGGTGAAGATTTTTTTATTGAATGAGGCGAAAGAAATGCTCTTATATCTTTACATAATTATTGCTGACCTGCTTTTTTCACTGCAGTTTTTGTTTAATCAGCAGTTCAGAAAACGCAACGGCGACGGTATCGACCAGACCTTCACTTTTTCAATGTATACCAACGGAATAAGCTTCCTGATTCTTCTTGTTCTCAACGGCTTCAGCCTGAAAATCAATCTGATATCGTTCCTGATTGCATTTATCTATGCCGTTGTGCTGCTTGGCTACAGCTATTCGGGGCTCAAATCCTTTGCAACGGCAAATCTCTCGGTTTATTCGATTTTTGCCATGCTCGGCGGAATGCTTTTGCCGTTTGCCTACGGCGTTATTTTCAACGGAGAAGATTTTTCTCTGCCAAAGGCAATGTGCGTGCTGCTCATAGGCATTTCAACTGCGCTCAGCTTTGAAAAGGGCGGCGGAAAGGGCAAAAATTTCAAGTATTATGTTGCGGTTTTTATGCTCAACGGTCTTGTGGGCGTGCTTTCGGCAATACACCAGTCAAAAAACGGCGGGTTTGTTGACAGCGGCAGCTTCATGGCAACGGTTAATCTCTGCGTTTTTGTGATGTGCCTTGTGTTTCACCTTGCTAAAAACAAAAAAGTTCCCCTTCTTCCGCTTAAAGAAGTGGGGAACCTTGCCTGTTATGCGGGCTGCAGCGGCATAGGCAATCTGCTGTGCCTTATTGCTCTTTCCCAGCTTGATGCCTCGGTGCAGTATCCGATTATCACGGGCGGCGTAATGGTTTTTTCAACCGTTATCAGCCTTATCCGCAGGGAAAAGCCCTCGGCAAGAACGCTCATTTCAACCGCAATTGCGTGCGTTTCAACAATACTTATTATGTTTTAAATTCAACAAGCGGCTTGCATTTTATGATGCAAACCGCTTGTTTTTATTCCGCTGTTTTAATCCCGTAAAAATGAATAACATTCATATCCTCTTGCATATCAAGGCCGTGTGAGCCGCAGTCGCCGTCGATTTCATGGCAGCCGTGGTCGGGGCAGAAGCCGTAGAAAACGCTGTGATTTTTCCACTGCGCATTGATTTTTTCGACCAATTCCGCATAAAAATCAACATTCATCTCAAGCGCTTTGAGTGAAACCTCCGCTTCGGGGCCGTGCTTGTGCATGGTGCCGTCGTAATTGCCGTTGTAGATAACGATAAGGTCGAATTTATCCTCGTCGATAAGCTCAAGAGCTTTGGCATTAACCTCCTCGGGGGTATCATAGATGAAATATTCCATCTCTCTTTCAAGGAATATCATCGAAATGCTGTCCCTTGCGGTTGAAACGATTGCCGCCTTTTTGCCCGCCTTGATGCAGCTGTCAAATATTGTGTTGACGCTCAGCACGGGCTTTTCGTATTTTCTGATGCCGTGGGTGTCGGGCATGACTCCCGAATACATGGAGGCAAAGCAAACGGGCGTTACGCTCGGCATAACAGATAGCATGGGCAGAGCGATATCCGAGCAGAGAGCCGCCTTTGTGAACATTGAGGTGTATTTCTGATAAATCCAGAGCGCAACCGCATCGGGGTTGTAGATAACAACTCTGTCAACGGGCTTGCCGCCGAGCTTTTTTTCGGCAAGGGCTGTAATAACGGGGTTGGGCTTTTCGATGTTTTCGGGGATTTCAATTCCTGCGCACTGCAGCGCCGATGCCTTTACCGACGAAATGCAGATTGAGCTGTATAAATCTGACATAATGTATTCTCCTTTTTGTGAATGCTTAAAGTATAAACCCTGCCTGAAACCGCTGTCAAGTTTTTTGTAAAAAGAAACTTTTTTCTGCCGTTGTTGACAATTATAATCAGTTTTCATATAATGAACTTAAAGAGGAGGTCAAAAATTATGGAAAACAATTATTATCAGCAGCCCGTGCAGGCACCGCAGCCCGCAAAAAAATTAAATGTCAAATTAGGCAAGCAGCACATTTTTATGGCGATAAGCATATTTCTCGGCAGTGCGATAATTCCGCTGATAACGGGTTTGATTTCAGGCCTTTTTCTCAGCCTGATAACCTCGGCGTCAGCTTCTTACTATTATGATTACTCGACAACATTTTACGAATACGCCGTTTCAGACATTATAAACGCATTTTCGGGCGTGTTTGCTGCCGCAGTTTATGTTCTTTTTGCTTATCTTGCATATAAGAATATAAGGGGTACAGCCTGCTTTGTCGGCATTATTTTTGTTTCAAAGGCGGCGTCAAGCCTGCTGACGGGAATTATTCAGGCCGTTGTTGACCTGATTATTGCGCTTGTTCTCAACGGCAATTCTTATTCTTCGGATTACGCTGCAGCAACAGGAGCAAGGAGCATTATTATGTATGTGCTTATGTTTGTCGGAGCGATTATTGCAGCGGTAATCGGTGTGATTCTTCTCATGATTGTTGAAAAGGGCAAGCTGAATTTCAAAAGCAAAAAAGCGGCGGCATCCGTTCAGCCTCAGCAGACGGTATAATACAAAATTTAAAGCACAGCTTCGGGTTGAAGCTGTGCTTTTTGTTATATTTTTGCAGGGGCTGTGCGGTGCTTTCTGTTTTTGTGATGGGGCTTGGGCTCGATGTTGCCTGCCTTGGTGAGCGCCATTTTTGTGAGAACGGGTCCGAAAAGCTCATAAACAAGAACTGAGAAAAGAACAATATTTCTTATCATTTCGCCCACTGCGCCGAGCTCGAGTGCCGTAACGGACATTCCGAGCGCAACGCCCGCCTGAGGCAGAAGGGTGATGCCGAGGTATTTTGAGGTTTTTTCATCACACTTTGTGATTTTTGCGCTTGCAAATGAGCCGAAGTATTTGCCGAGCGAACGGGAAGCGATATATGCAACGCCGATGCCGACTATGGTTATATCCGTGAACACGCTCAGCTCAAGCTCTGCACCGCTGAGAACAAAGAAAAGTGCGAAAAGGGGCACTGTCCATTTATCCGTTTTTTCCATGATTTCAGCCGAGAAGTCGCACAGGTTGCAGAACATTGTGCCGAGCATCATGCAAACAAGAAGTGCCGAGAAGCCCACATGAACTCCGCCGATTTCAAACTTAATCATTGAGAGTGCAACAGTGAAGATTACGCAGGTTACGGAGAGGCAGAGACGCTTGCTGTTTGAACTGAAGAATTTTTCGAATATTGTAAAGAGCACGCCCATAATTGCGCCGAGTGCAAGAGAGAACACAATTTCAATCAGCGGCTCAACAACTATTGCCGTGATGCTGAACTGACCGTGGTCAATTGCCTTTGCAATGCCGAAGGATACCGCAAAAATAATCAGACCCACGGCATCGTCGATTGCAACGATGGGAAGAAGCAGGTCGGTAAGCTTTCCCTTGGCTTTATACTGACGCACAACCATGAGCGTTGCGGCGGGGGCTGTTGCGGCTGCAACTGCGCCGAGAGTTATCGCCATTGAAAGGGGGAGCTTATCCTCGCCGAGCATAAAGTGCAGGGCAATGAGAGCGATATCAACAAAAATTGTTGCGACAACCGCCTGCACGATGCCGATGAAGGTTGCCTTGCCGCCAACCTTTTTGAGCTGAGAAAGGCGGAATTCGTTGCCGATTGCGAAGGCGATGAAGCCGAGAGCAACATCTGAGATAATCTTGAACTCCGTAACATTTTCATGAGATACGAAACCGAGACCCTCTATTCCGATTTTGCCGAGGCAGTAGGGGCCTATGAGTATGCCTGCAACGAGATATGCGGTGACGGAGGGCAGGCCGAGCGGCTTTGCAATACGGGACATAATAAGACCCGCACCGAGTGCTATGGAGATACAAAACAAAGTTTCCATTTTTTCACCTTACATTCAAATTTTAATCCTAAATAGGTATAGCACAATCGAAATTCAAAGTCAAGCGATGAATTCAGGCGGCAACAAAATTTGTAACAGTGTTACTAATTTTACAGTTCCTATTGACAATTTTATAATTAAAATGCTAAAATTGAACACATAGAAAAAGGAGGCTTTTTTATGGATTTACAGAACATTATCAACAAAAAGGACAAAGCGGCAAAGTACATAATCAAAGAGATTACCCATGTTATTAAAACCTGCGGTAAGAGAGACCCCGGCTCGGAGGGTGAAAAGAAATCCTGCGAATATATGGCAAAGGTGCTTGAAAAGTGCGGCTGCGAGGATGTAAAGGTTGAGCCCTGCGAGGTTGCTCCCCGTGCGTTCTACGGCTGGATTTATTTCACAATTACCTTTGTTCTTCTTGCTGTTGCGGCATATTTCTTTATCCCCGTTGTGTCAATTCCGCTGATTATTGCGGGCTTTGCAATCGTGCTCCTTCAGTTTGGCGTTTATAAAAAGCTTCTTGACCCTCTTTTCAAGAAAAAGACAAGTCACAATGTTACTGCCATCAAAAAGTGCAAGGGCGAAGTCAAGAGAAGAATCATCTTCAACGGTCACCCCGATGCCACATGGGAATGGCCCGTCAACTATGCTCTCGGCGGTGTCGGCTTTGAGGGTCACGCAATCATAGTTGCCGTCGGTGCTGTTTTCTTCCTTGTTCTTGCAATTCTTCGTGTTGTCAAGGGCAGCATGGGCTTTGCAATGCCCGACACCGAAAATCTTCTTGTCAAAATCGGTCTTTGGGGGCTTCTTTTTGTTCCCTTTATGATAGGCCTTTATTTCATGGTCAACTACAAAAGAGTTGTTGACGGTGCAAACGATAACCTCACGGGCTGCTACATGGGCATTGCAGTGCTCAAGTATCTCAAGGATGAAGGCATCGAGCTTGAAAACACTGAGGTCGGCGTTATCCTTACAGGCTCAGAGGAAATCGGTCTCAGAGGCGCAAAGGCGTGGGTAGAGGCTCACAAGGATGAGTTCAAGGATGTTCCCACCTTCATTTATTCATTTGATACAATCAATGAGTCAAAATATCTCATGGCAAACTACCGTGACCTCAACGGCACGGTCAAGTCCGACGCAGAGGTAGCTGATTTGTTCTATGAAGCAGCTCAGGCAGCAGGCGTGCCCTGCAAGAAGGGCTGGATTCCTCCTCTCGGCGGTGCTGTTGATGCTGCAGCCTTCACTCAGGGCGGCTTCAGAGCAGCGGGAGTTACAGGCCTTAACCACAAGCTTGAAAGATACTACCACACAAGGCTTGACTCCTATGACAACATGAACGCAGAGGGTATTGCAAACTGCTTTGCTGCAACCGTAAAGACCCTTGAAATGTTCGATAACGGCGCAAAACAGTAAATTAATAATATCAGATGCAGGTCGGTGTAAATTCATCGGCCTGCTTTTTTATGCAAACTGTAAATTAGTCCTTGCAAAATGCCGTATAAAGGGATATAATACACCATGGAGTGATATGTATGCTTGCAAAAGAGGTTAAATTAATCGGGTATTCCAAGCGGGTAGATTTCTTTAACTGTATCACCCATGCAGCGGGAGCAATTGCTGCGGTTGCGGCTCTTGTGCTCATGGTAATCAGGGCTCAGGGTGCAAGGCACACGGCATCCGCTGTTATTTACGGCTTATCCATGATTGCGGTTTACACCGTTTCGGCGGTCTATCACGGGTTGAAAAACGGTGAGGCAAAAAGAATTGCAAGGCTTATTGACCACTCCACAGTGCCGTTTCTCATTGCGGGCACAGCCACACCGTGCGCATTGATAACGCTCTTTGACATCAGCAGACCGCACAGCATCCTCGTGCTTGTTCTTGCATGGTTCTGCGCCGTTTTCGGGCTTGTTTCAAAAATATTCTTTTTTGAAAAGCTGAAAAATGTTACCCCGTTTGTCTATATTGTTTCGTGCCTTATAATGCTCGGCAGCTCCGTGCCGCTTATGGACAGAATGAATCTCCGTGCATTTTTAGGCTTAGGCGACGGCTGCATATTCTATCTTATCGGTGCCGCTTTCTGTGCATGGGGAAGAAAAAAGCCTGCACTGCACATTGTTTTTCACATTTTTGTGCTGTTTGCAAGTGTTATACATTTTTATGTAATATATGAATTCGTGATTTGATGAGGTGTATGAGATGAAGAAAAAAATAAGGCGTTTTCTCATTAAAATTTTCAAGAAAATACTCAAATTTGTTCAGGACATAAGAAGGCAGCATCTTTATTATCACAGATGGCCCCGCCTTTATAAAAAATATTCGCAAAGACCTATTGACGAGAAAAAGGTTGTGCTTGCCTATGCAGGCCACTACAAGCAGATGCCCGATAATCTTGTTGCGATAAAGGAATATCTTGAACCGCTCGGCTATAATTGCGTTGTTATTGACACCTCCGATGCCGACCATATGTGCAAAAACAGATATCTCAATCAGATTATGAGATTTTTCTACGGCAAAGAATTTTTTGAAGCCTACGGCAACGCAAAGGCACTTTTTCTGACCGATTATTTCTTCCCCGCCTTTGCCGTACAGCCCCGTGAGGGTCAGAGCGTGGTTCAGCTCTGGCACGGCTGCGGCGCCTTCAAAAAATGGGGATATTCAACGGCTGAAAAGAAGTGGGGCGCAAGCAGGGAATCGCTTGACAAATATCCCATCCACAATACATACACCCATGTCTGCGTATCCTCTCCCAAGGTCAAGTTTGCCTATGCGGAGGCATTCGGCTGCAGTGAGGATAACATAATGGCTCTCGGAGCACCACGCACCGATGTTTATTTTGACGAAGCTTTTGTATCATCGTGCCGTGAGAAGGTGCTTGAGCAATTCCCCAAAATCGGCAACAGAAAAATTATTCTTTATGCGCCCACCTTCAGGGGCAACAGCGTGAAGAAATCATATATGAAAAACAAGCTCGACATTGAAAAAATGCGTGAGGAGCTCGGCGAGGAATATGCCCTTGTTGTCAAGCTTCATCCGCTCACCGCAAAGGGCTTCAAGGTTAACCCCGAGGATGATTTCGTGTTCAACGCATCAAACTGCATTGCAATTGACACCGCACTCTGCGCTGCGGATACGGTAATAACTGACTATTCCTCGCTCATTTTTGAGTATGCGCTGCTTGAAAGACCCATGATTTTCTTCGCATACGACCTTGCATCATATGATGATTCGAGAAGCTTCTATTTTGACTATGAAACCTTCGTGCCCGGTGAAATTGTTGTTGACACGGATGAGATTATAGCAGAAATCAAGCGCCTTGAAACGGATTTTGATATTGAGAGAGTACGCCGCTTCAAGGATGACTTTATGAGCGCCTGCGACGGAAACTGCACTCAAAAAATAGCTCAGACCGTTCTCGGCATCAAGGCGGAGAATTAATAAATTAAAACAAGTGACTTGCATCGGGATTTCCCTTTGCAGGTCACTTTTGTTTATTGTGCCGTAATTCCTTTGTCAATCAGTCCGTTTATCCAATCAAGCTTTGCAAGCTTGTTTATCCATTCCTCGGGAACACCTTTTTCGCTGCCGATGCCGTAATATATTCCCGCAAGTGCACCCGCAACAGCGGCAACCGTGTCGGTGTCGTCACCGAGATTGACCGCTTCAAGCACGCATTCCCTGTAGCTACCCGTTGTCATAAGGCACCATACGGCAGCCTCAAATGTGTCAACAACATAGCCCGTGCTTCTGATTTTTTCACGGGGAAACGATGCGATTTTCGGAATGTTTTCGCATTCGTCAACGCAGCATTTCAGATTTTGTATTGCCTCTTCTTTTGTCATGCCGCTCATAAGATTTTCCGCAAGCTGAACGAACAGCCTGCAAGACATAAGCGATATTTCGTGAGCATGGGTGAGAGAGGATAAATTCAGAATATCGTCAACCGTGTGCTCAAAAAATGCAATGGGAAGAATACGCATAAGAGAGCCGTTTCCGTTATCGCCAAAGCCTCTGCCGCCGCAGCGAACAGGGTCATAGCCGTTTTTGAATCGGCCGACAGCCGTCAGAGTGGTGTGCCCGATGTCGAAGCACTCGCCGTAAGGGCAGTAGTCGCCGTTATCGACCCAGCGTATAAATCGTTGCATTATATCGTCATAATCGATTTTTTTGCATTCAATCAGGCTTTCGAGTGTGGCAAGCAGCATTGAGCTGTCATCAGACCATGTGCCCGCAGGTTGGTTGTGTGTGCCGTATCCGACCATATCGGCTGCCTTGAAGGTGTCCCGTGCTTTGAATTCAAACGGAACGCCGAGAGCATCG
This sequence comes from Clostridia bacterium, assembly GCA_017403185.1. GTDB lineage: Bacteria > Bacillota > Clostridia > Oscillospirales > Acutalibacteraceae > CAG-177. Next base: position 116,825 of record JAFQON010000036.1, on the reverse strand, counting down.
CCCACGGCAAAGCCGAGAACGGCGTTTTTCAGATGTGCTGAGTTTTTTGTTTTCATATATACACTTCCTTTAATCCGCATAAAACTCTTTAAGGTCGTCAAGCCTCAGCAGCATGGGCTTCCCTCCGCACGCCGCACCCGTATCAATATTTATCCAGGTGTCGGTAAAAATCGCTTTATCTCTGTACTCGGGGCCGTATACCGAGGTTGGTGTGTGACCGAAAACGGTTATAATATCATCAAAATATTTTGTGTTCAGAGAAGGGCGGTTCCATATCAGGTCAAAGCGGGAGTATTCGGAGATCTTTTTGCTCTTTTCAAATGAGCCCAGCCCGCTGTGGGTGAGAAGAAAGTCCCTGCCGCCCGCATTTACGGTTTCATAAAGCGGAGCCTCACGGAGAAACTCAAAAATATATTTTCTTTTTTTATGATGCAGCGTATAGAGCTCATCAAGGGTTGCCTGACCGCCGTTTGAAATCCATGTGGAATATGTGCCCATGGTCTGCACCGAGAGGTTTGCAACAGATGAATCCGTTATCTCTTCGCAAATGAAGTCGCAAGCGAGCATCATCGCTTCATGGTTGCCGAGGATGAGCTCAAAATTCGGCTTGCTCATCATATAGCGGAGCAGCTTTATCCCGTCAGGACCTCGGTCAATCACATCGCCAAGCACAAAACAGAAATCATTTTCGGAGAAGCCTGCTTTTGCAAGCAAAGCCTCAAACTCATCAAGCGGATATCCGTGCAAATCGGATGTTGCATAAACCATACAGACCTCTCCTTTTCAAATTTTCAGCAAAATTTATTTCTCGTTTGAGGGCGTGCGTATCATATGATAACAAGGCAGCTTTGTGTCATCTCCCGAAAAGCCGCAGTATTCATTTGTAATTTCAAATCCAAAGCGTTTATACAGATTAACTGCAGGTTTGTTTGCTGCGATAACATCCAGATGCAATATCTGATGCCCGTAATTTTCAATGCAGTCAGACATAATAATTCCACCGATTCCCCTATTGCGGTAATTACAGTCAACACATACATTTGTTATATTAAATCCGCTGTATGAAAAGGATTCGGAGATAAGAGGATCAAAATAACCGTCTGTAACAGGCTTGAGCATATCAATAAAATCTTTTGATAAATCATATGTATCACTCAAAAAATTGAGTTTCCTTCCGCAGGGGACTACGCATAAAATTCCGATTATATTATCGTCATGCAACACTACCGATAAATTGTCGATATTGAATATATTATCTTCTGTTTTTGAGCAGCAGGATATAAGCCGGACCCATTCTTCATCGGCAGGATTATGACATATTCCGGGATAGATGTATGGGTCGGTCAGGTGTAAATATTTTGCAATCGCTTGTATATCATCGGATAACAGAGCCTTTCTGCATTGAAAATCATATTTCTGCATTCCTATACCTCTCAACAAGCTCTTTATGTTTTTGATAAATCGGGAGTTCGGGCAAAGGCAAAAAATCGCAGTAATAAATTTTTCCAAACACTTTATTATCCGTTATGTATCTGAATCCGAGCTGTTTTATCAAAGACTCAACATCCCTGCTGAAAACATTCATGCACCAATCACTGAAGAAAATGCCGTTTTCTGCATATTCCTCCAGTTGAGCAAGGAACGATTCAATGAGAATATGATAATTCTTCATGTTTCTGTATTCAGGCAATATTGAAAAGGTGAGCACATATCCGTGATATATTCCGGGGAAACAAATCATTTCAGTTTTATCAATGTCAATATCCGCTTCCAGCAATTCGCCTGCCTTTGCTGAATTGAAGGTTTCCTCATTAAGAGCGACTATTGACCAATCGCCGATGATTTTGTTTTGTTCGTTGACAAGATACTGAAAAGTTTCGCTGTTATTCTGAAGATATTCCTCCCATTGCTGTGCCGTGCCTTCGTTCTCCAATCCTATTCCGTTACAATTTATGTAGTCGTTCTCTACCAACTGTAAAGCAATGGATGAAGCTGTGTAGCCCAACCGGAGCAAGTCCTGATATTTAAGCATACGGCAGCCTTTGTTCTGCTCTTGAATTATCGGTTTGGACTGCTGAACGGGAGCAGGCTGATTATTATATGAGCGTATGGTGTCAACAAGCTTTAAAATGTGCTCTTCAAGCGGCGGAGTGAGTGCGTCCATCCAGTGCGTTCTTCCGAGATAGTATTCCATGCTGTCATTAAGCTCGCTTTTATCAACCTTGAACGGCAGTATGACAGCGTCCGAATTCACCGCAGAATTAACTTCGTTCAGAACATGCACAGAGGCCGAACTGCTCTGAGACAGAATCAGAACGAATACAGAGGATGATTTTATGGCTCTCACAATGGAGCCGGCATAATCAATTCCCGGAGTGGCGTCACGAAAATCAATCCAGCACCGAATGCCGTTTTGTTCAAGTATGCTTTGAACGGCTATAGCGATTTTGGAATCCTTGTGTGAATATGAAATAAAACAATCGTGCATATACAAGGCCTTTCTGTTTTTATAATTGATTTATTATATCATACTTGTATAAAAAAGTAAATTATGCAGTATAAATCCCCTTGTTTTGCAGATAATAACATCAAGATTTGTCTGAAAAAGGAGAAAGATATAAAATGAATCTGTTGTTCCAATTCGGACACAATAGCTGAGACAATTCAAATACTGAAATCATAAGACTGTGAATTTTGTTAAAATTTATTTTTCTGATTATTTGTAACAACTCTTTTTATATTCACATAGGAAAAGCAGGCACCACCTCAAAGGTGATGCCTGCTTAATTTTTATATCATATTTGATAACGGAGTGTAATATGCAGTTTTACTCAGATGTTCTTTCGTCTTACCGAAAAGAAACAGTTTTACATAGCTCAGCAGCTTGTTGCGAATAAGACAATGGAGTGCCGTACTTCGTGTATATCGTTTTTGACAGCAATGAAGTTAATTGACACAATTGAACCTTTGGCATTTTTTATTTGTTTTGATGACGATAATTTATGCAAAAAAATAAATTTTGGAGGCTAATAACATTACATTTTGTAGAAAAAAGCTGCAATTTATAGAAAACCGGCTTTTGATGCAGATTAAAAGTATATAATGTTTTGTCGAATATGGAAAATTATTCAATTTTTACCCTTTTTATTATGTTTCAGTCGATTTTCAATATAACAATTGATTGTTTATGCAAACGGTGATCCTGTAAATTATTGTGCCGAGTTTCTTTACAAATGCTATGAGATATTTAGTTTTTTGATGGGGGTATTGAATGCGGATTTTAATACTTGCAAGCAGTGAGGAACTTTCAAAACAGCTTAAAGAAATAATAACAAAAAAACATTCAGGATATTTTATTGAAACTGCTGCGGACTCAAAAGATGCCGATTATATCAAAAACAACAAATTTGATGTGGTGTTTGTTGATGACGGTTTCAGTGACAGATGTATAACAACAACTATGTTTGTGCAAAAAATGTTCCCGGAATGCAAGATTATTTTTATGTCTGATGATATAGGAAAAGTTTCAGATTTGTTGTTGAATGTAACTCCGTTTGGTGTAATCGAAAAACCATTGAGTTCATCTAAAATATGGAAGTATCTTGATGCAGCAAAAGACAGTATAAGTAAACCGGCAGAGAAGTTTTGTTTTATGGAGAAAGGCAAAAAGAGAAACCTGATGTTTTCAAATATTATTTATCTTGAAAGCAACAGGGAAAAGTTGTTTGTGAAAACTGTCAGATCAGCTTTCAGCATTTGGATGAAGATGAGTGAAGCAGAGCCTCAGTTCCCTGATTATTTTGTAAGGTGTCATAACAGTTTTCTTGTAAACATGAAATATGTTGTAAGCTATGAAAGCAATTCCTTTAAATTGATTAACGGACAAGAAATAATCGTAAGCCGTTCAAAAAAGGAAAAATCAATTGAAAAATTTTATGCTTTTAAAGATATCACAAGGTGAAAAGCAATAGAAAAAGTTGCTATTTGTAGAAAAAGAATGCCAATTGTAGAAACCATATTTATATTATATACGCACGCATTTATAATTATATTTACAATAAAAGTATCGAAATTGGAGAAAGAACATATGGACAATAAATATGATGAGCTTGAACGAAAAATAAAATCTTATGTTGTTGAAAATGTTGTTATGAAACAGCTTTCGGATGAAGAACTGAAAGAGAAAATCGATAACATAACACAGCAGTATTGTAATGATATTTACTTGCCTATTTCAATAAAAGCACAGATTGCCGAGAGCGTTTTTGATTCAATCAGAGGATTTGGTCTTCTTGATGGAATTTTAAAAGATGATTCCATAACAGAAGTTATGATAAACGGCGAAAATAATGTATTTATCGAAAAAGCAGGCAAACTTATCAAAGAGGAACGCACATTTGAATCCGAAAAACAGCTGACGGATATAATACAGAGAATTGTTGGTCTTGCAGGCCGAGAAGTCAACCAGGCTAACCCCATAGTTGACACCCGCTTGCCTGACGGTTCCCGTGTAAATGTTGTTCTGCCTCCTATTGCACTTTGCGGTCCTACGGTTACCATAAGAAAGTTTTCCAAAACACCCATGACCATTCAGCAGCTTATTAAATTCGGTTCAATCACGCAGGAAATTGCAGATAAGCTTGAAATACTTGTAAAGGCCAAATACAACATATTTATCAGCGGCGGTACGGGTTCAGGTAAAACGACCTTTCTTAACGCTCTTTCCAATTACATACCCAAAGATGAACGAGTAATTACTATTGAAGACTCAGCGGAGCTTCAGATTGTTAACATTGATAACCTTGTAAGCCTTGAAACCCGTAACGCAAATGCTTCGGGTGCGGGTGCAATTACAATCAGGGATCTTATCAAATCTTCATTGAGAATGAGACCTGAAAGAATTGTTGTCGGTGAGGTTCGTGGCGGTGAAGCTCTTGATATGCTTCAGGCTATGAATACGGGTCACGACGGTTCGCTTTCAACCGGTCACGCAAACTCGGTTCGTGATATGCTCAGCCGTCTTGAAACAATGGTTCTTCAAGGTGCGGACGGTCTTCCGCTTGAAGCCATAAGGCAGCAGATTGCTTCGGCGGTTGATATTATTATCCATCTTTCCCGTCTCAGAGATCATTCAAGAAAAACAATGGAAATCTGTGAGGTTGTGGGATATAAGAACGGTGAGATTATCCTTAATCCGCTTTATGTATTTGAAGAAGATGAGAATTCGACGCTTGAAAAGGTTTCGGGAGGGCTTAAACGAACCGAAAATCCGATGGTAAATGACTTCAAGCTAAAGCTGATGGGCTATAAACAGACTATATGAGGAGTGGGAAATATGGGATTGTTCAAAAAGAAAAACAAAGCGGAGGAAGAGCCTGAATTTTTAATGTCTGTGCTAAACACACCCACCTACAATTACGGAGTTTACAACCTTAAAAGCAAGGAGAAAATGATAAGTTTTGCAATTGCTTTTGTTGTCGGTGCGTTTGTAGGCTATGTTTTTTACGGCGGTATTGGTGTGGATTCTTACGGAGATCCGACGGCGCTTACATATATCTGCAACATTGTTATTTGTGCGGTGGCAGGCTTCCTTTTCGGAAGGGCTTTTCTTCCTATTCGCAGGGATATGGTGCTCAAAAGCAGAAAAAACCAGCTCAGAACACAGTTTATTTCATTGCTCGATTCGCTTTCAACTTCAATTGCTTCAGGTAAGAATGTTCCCATGGCTTTTGAAGCTGCAAGAGAAGACCTTGCGGTTCAGTTTTCTGAGGATTCATATATTATCGGCGAGCTTGACATAATCAATGAAGGCTTGCGCAACAATGTGCCGATTGAAGATATGCTTGCAGACTTCGGCAGAAGAAGCAGGATAAAGGATATTGAAAATTTCGGCAAGGTTTTCGAAACCTCATACCGCCGCGGTGCAAACATGAAGGATGTTATCCGCAACACACACGATATTCTTTGCAAGAAAATTCTTATTGAGGCAGAAATCGAAACAAAAATAACATCGAGCAAAAACGAGCTTTACATAATGCTTGTTATGCCCGTCGGTCTTATGGCAATGCTCAAGTTTACCGAAGGCGGCTTTGCCGAGCATTTTGTTTCACCTGCAGGTCTGGCATCAACAACGGTTGCGATTGCTCTGTTTGTTGCTTCGTTCTTTGTCGGCAGGGCTGTTATGAAGATAGAGGTGTAAGCTATGGTTTTAACGATTATTGTTCTGGTTTTATCAACCGTTGCAACAGGCGGTTTTATATTTTTGCTGCTGACATCTTCAGAATATGAGCCTTTGGTTGAGCCGCTTGACGATAAGAGCTTTCCTCTCAAGTTTTTGTACTGTGCGGGCTTCAAGCTGCTTGATATGATTAAGTTCAAATACACAAGCAAGGGCGCAATCAAGCTCAGGCGAGAGGCTGTTATTCTGTACGGCGAAAAATACGGAGACTATTATCTTCGCGTATTCTTTGCTCAAAGAGTGTCTCTTACAATGGCAACCTTTGTTGTGATGTCGCTTTTTGCGGGATTTATGGAAACTGATTCCGTTGCCATAATGTTTGTTATGGCAGCAGTGCTTGCGGGCGTTGTTTATTACTACTTTATGACTCAGGCACATGAAACCATCAAGAAGCTCAGCAAAAGATACATAAGCGAATTCCCTTCAATCGTTTCAACGCTTGCCCTGCTTGTAAATGCAGGTATGGTGCTCAGAGAGGCGTGGGACCTCATTGCAGCAAGCGGTGAAAGCGAGATGCACGAGCAGATGAAAAAGGTCACCGAGGACAGAAACAACGGCATGGTTGAGGCGGATGCCTTCAATGCAATGGCAAGGCGTTGTGCCACGCCCGAAATTTCAAAGTTTGTTTCAATGGTTATTCAGGGTCTTGATAAGGGCAGCAGCGACCTTGCATATACCCTCAAGGAGCAATCCGACGAAATGTGGGAGCTCAAGCAGCAGAAGCTGCTTCAGGAAGGTGAGAAAGCCTCGGGCAAGCTGCTTATTCCCATTATGGTTATGTTTGCGGGTATTCTTGTTATGATTATGCTTCCCATAATGAGCTCACTTTGATTTTCACGCCGCATTGCGGCATGGAGATATAAAATGCCGATCACGGGGTGCTGCGGAGCCCCCGTTCTGAGGTTGAATTGTTGTTATAGAGAAGGAGGTGAAATGTAATGCAGGATTTTCAGAATTTCCTTATCGCAAAGTATGTTGAGGCAAAGATGAAGATGGACGGCTTCCTTAAGAATGAAAAAGGTGAAGCCAACATCATCGCAGTCATCCTTGTTCTTGCCATCGTTATCGCTATTGTTGTTATTTTCAGAAAGAGCATCACAGAAATGGTAAATAGGCTTTGGAATGATATAAGTAGTAGCTTTAATGATGCAACTGCTAATGATCTTAAGAGTCCTTTGGCAAACGGCTAATATCTTGCTCACCTCCTCCCCGCATTTTGCGGGGAGGACAACCCCTTTAAAAACTCACCGAAGGAGAAAATTCAATGGTTTATTTGGTCTATGCCGCTTCAGCGTTGTTGGGCGCAGCTCTTGTGTGGCTTGCTCTCAGGGCTTTCGGCGTTTCCGATATGAAATGTGTTGAGGCAGAAGCGATTGAAGCGGATGCCGGCGAAGCCGTTGAAGCTTCGGATGAAATAAAAGAAGAGAAAATAATTCCTTATGATAAAATTCAGACAATAATTATTCTGGTGCTTACTGCACTCGTTTCTTTTGCAGTTGCTGCGGCAGCAGGCAAAAACACCATTGCGGTTGAAACACCGCCCCGCATGATTATCGGCTATATTAAGCTTTTCAGCGTGTTTGTGATAATCGCCGCAAGTGCGCTTATTGATTTTAAAAAGAGAATAATTCCGAACAAGCTTGTGCTTGCAGGGCTTGCTCTCAGGGCAGTGCTTTATGTGTGCGAGTTTGTTTGGTGCAGAGATATAATTGTTGAAATAGCAAAATCCGATTTGACAGGTTTTTTGATCGGATTTGGCATTTTGTTTGTGGCAGGTCTGGTCACAAAAGGGGCAGTCGGCTTCGGCGATGCAAAGCTTTTTGCGGTTATAGGGCTTACGGCAAGCTCGCTTGCAACCTTCGGAACCCTGCTTTTCAGCCTTGTTGCATCTTCTGCTTGCGGTATCTTTCTGCTGATAAAATATCGTGACAGAAAGCGCACATTCCCGTTTGCGCCTTTCATACTTATAGGCTATGCTATTGTGATTTTTATGGGCAATTTTTAACAGAGTGAGGAGCAATTTCTTATGAACAACAAAAAAATAGTATGTATCGTGCTTGTTGCTGCGGTGGTTCTTTCATGGTATATGGGTATATCAAACATGAGCTCGGATTCAAACGGATATGAGGTTCACCTTGTTCAGGGCAACAAGTATGCGGAGGAAAATCTTTTCAGAAAAGCTGTTGCGGAATATGAATCTGCTCTTACCTTTGAGGATAATCTTGAACTCAGGCTGAAAATCAGCGATACATATATTAAAGCTATTGAAAACGGCGAGCTTTCAAGTGACGGTAACCTTGTTTCAATGCTTCTTGAAACGATGACCGTTTATAAAAATGAGCCGATTGCTTATGAAACAGCCTGCAACTATTTCTACAAAGTTACGGATTATGATGAGCTTTCAAACGCTCTTCAGGTTGCAGAGAATTACGGCGTCAGCTCAAAAGAGCTTGACAAAGTGAAGGCAAGCGTCAGATATCTTTTTGAGAGAGGATATTCTTCATATTCTGATTTTATTGATCTTACCAACGGTTATTACATTATCAAAGAGCCCGGCAATTACTCCGCAATAAAAGAGGATATGACAACTGCTCTCAGTGGCTGTGAGTTCATTGCTCCGTATTCTTTTGATGAACATACCGTCGCAAAAAAGAGCGGAAAAGTATTCATAATTGATTCGCAGGGCATCAGGCAGAAATATCTTGATGATAATATTATCGCCTGCAGCGGTATAGCCAATGGAAACATAGCCTGCAAAATCGGCGATAAATATTCTTACTTTAATACACAGGCAGAAAAAGTATCGGGCGACTATTTCTATGCCGGCAGATTCAGCAACGGCGTTGCAGCTGTTCAAAAGGAAGAGGGCAAATGGATTCTCATCAACAAAAAGTTTGAGCAGATTACCAAGGATGTTTATGAGGATATCAGGCTCAACACTGCAGAAGAATGTGTTGCGGGCGGAATCATTCTTGCCAAAGCAAACGGTAAATACAACATATTAAATGTATCTTATAATGACGATTCACCTGAGGATGTATCAGTTAAGGCTAACACAAAGTTTTCATGTGAGGGCTGCTATCTTCCCGTTGATGCAACGACAGGCTCAAACAAAAGCATGGTATGGTTTGCTTTCAAACAGAACGGAAAATGGGGATATGCCGATGCTGAGGGATCAGTGAAAATAAAGCCACAGTTCAACGGCGCAAAATCGTTCTCAAACGGATATGCAGCCGTCAGCGACGGCCAGACCTGGGATTTCATAGATGAATCGGGAAAGGTTGTTATGGACCTTGGCTTGACAAATGCGAATTACTTCAATTCAAACGGCTATTGTTTTGTGAAGTTTGCAGACGGATTCTGGAATCATATGAGAATGTTCTTCTGGCAGATATAAATTTTTGAGGGGATTATATGAAAATCAAGGAAATCTCAAAAAACGAAAGCGGTTCAACCGCTGTTGAAGCATCAATTGTTGTTCCTATTGTCATCATGATAATTTTTGTGATGATGTATATGGGCTTTATTATGTATCAGCAGACTGCATTGACCGTTATTGCAAACGAAACCGCAGCAAGCATCGGTCAGATATATTCAACAAACAGCAAGGATCCTTTTATCGGGTTCACAACACCGCAGAATCTTAGTGATACGGATTATTACAGAACGCTCAAGACTGCGCTGAATATTCACGGTTCTCTTGAATCTGAAGCAGAAACAAAATCAAACTGGTATGCTCAGTACAGAATCACTTCCAGCAGACTTTATAAAGAAGCCGGCGATATTAAAATTAACACAGAGTTTGAAAAAACACCCGGAATGGTTCTTCAGAAAACTGCTGTGGTAACGGTAGAGGCAACCTATGACCTGCCGTTTATAAGATTTTTCGGCATTGTTGATTCTACCGTTGAGGTTTCAGCTGTCGGCAGAGCGCAATGCTTTGATATTCTGGATTACGGAAGCACTATGTCGCTTGCAACAACCATGGCAAAGGATATTGTTGACCCGTTTGCAGCAGAGGTTCAGAAGATTTTTGATGCAATCAAAATGATTAGCTCAAAGATAAAAATAAAGGGGGAGGAGTAAATCATGAATAAATGGCTGAAAAACGCATCGGGCGTTATCACCGTTATGGTTTCGTTGCTTCTGATACCGCTCCTTTCCTTCGGAACTCTCATCATGGAGGCCGGAAGATATGTAAGCGCAAAGCAGATGCTTGCCGATGCGCAGATTACAGCGTCCATGTCCATTCTTGCAAACTATAATGTTTATCTTTATGAGCGGTTTGGCATTCTTGCGATTGACCCTGCCGCAGATAAAGATCAGACACAGGCGGATTTTGTTAACAATCTGAAGTATAACTCTGACAATGTTGATAATATTCCGTCGTCATCAAAGCTTTATAATCTCGACAGTGATATATCATTTAAAACAATATATAATTTATCGGATTACGGTATCCTCAAAAGGCAGATTCTCGAATATGCAAAGTATTCGGTGCCGTATGAAATTATATCCAAAAACCTTGACCCGCAGGCTCTTTTTCAAAAAATTTCAGCAAAGCTGACGGATAATGCAATATTTAATTTTCTTGAGAAAATAGCCCTCTCTTCCGAGGAATCCGTTAATGTTATGGACCTTGCGTTCACAGCACTGGGAAGATATGAATACAGAGCGCTTGATCTCCTGAACTTCCTTTCCGAGGATTCCAAAAGAGAATATACCAAGGATAGTTACACGGATGATTTGTATTCTGCATATATAAAGAAGGATGAAGACGGCGGCAAGGGCAAGCTCGGAAAATACAAAGAAGATGAAAGATATATTTCCGGCAGAGAAGATTATATAGAGGCAATTACTGCTAAAGTAAACTTTATGAGCAGTAACCCTGACCCTAAGACATCCCTTGATAACGCAAAAAGCATCTATGCGCCTGCAACGAATGTTAATACCAAGAATTTATATAAAGCGGTAATAAAAAAATTCCTTGAAAATGATGCGAACAAGCCAACTGATGAAGACCCGTTTGGTGCGAGAATATACAACGAAGGTCCTAAAAAGACAATGGTACAGCTTAACATCAGTAATACATATGAATATACATATGATATTTCTGCAGGCACTGCAAACGTTTATCCGATCAGCGGCAGTTCTTCAAAAAATTATACCATCACAACAGCTGTAAAGCAAATAAGCGGCGATTCCGATTTGACTGTAAATTTCTATGATGAGCTTGAGGATTTTGCAGAATATTACAATATAACATCGAGTGCTGACTATTATCTGGGTGAATACAATGCTGATCTTAAAGATAACGGAAAGGCTGCAAAAAAAACAGAGCTCGTTAATGAACTTACCGAAAAGAAGAATGCCTATGATGCTGAAATCACCAGATTGAACGGTGAAATAGATGCAGCAAAACCGGGCTATATTGCCAAACTCAACACGGCAAAGGATAAATTCAATGAGCTGATAAAGTCCATAGAGGATGACAGCAAAAAGGTAAAGAAGCTTGTCACCAATGACGATGGCAAAATGGTTGAGGGAACAGAAAACACCCAATACAATGACGGTGCAATCGGCAGGCTCAAATATGCTCAGGAAACCTACGAACAGAATTCAGAAGATGTTGAGGGCACCGATGCTGAAAACCGGGGCTCGAATTCTCAGAAAGTAAGTGACAATGTTGATAAGGTTATAAGTTTTCTTGAGGGAAGAAAAACCACGGCTCAGAATGCAGTTACTCTTATCAATACATTGATAAGCAATGTAAGCAGCACGCAGTCAAGCTCGATAAAGAGTTATTGGAATACCAACGGTGCGGATTATGTTACGGGAAATGTGCAGGTGGGAGCAACCTGCGGAGCACTTGCAGGCTATGTGAGCAGCGATTTTTCCGCAATAGAGGAGTTTGTCACAACGCCGGTTGTTGATGCGGAAGGCTCAGGCGGTTTTGATATGGAAAGCTTGCCCGATAAACTCGGCATAAGTGATATCTGGAATTCAATAAAAAGAATAAAAGATATTATGAATTTCGTTCCCGCAGCATATGACCCTGCATATGTTGTCAAGCTGAATGATTCTGATGTCAGCATCCTGCCGAATATGGAGGATTCTGATGACAGCACTAATCCGGCTTATGAGAAAGCCGACGAGGAATACAAAGATAAGATGCTTGATGAGGTAAAAAAGACTCTCGGCGATGTGTTCAGCGGCGCAGTGCTTTTTGAGGGCGAAGGAGATACAGATACCGAAACCTTCAGAAACGCAACCTCCTCTCTTTTCGGAAGTGGCGGAGAAGACGGAAGCACGGATAGCAGCAAGATTTCAGACTTGAGTAAGGATGCCGATGATAACAAGAGCACCGGTGTGCTGAAGCTTGTTACAAAACTCAAAGATATAATTAACACAATCAAAGAAGCATTTGAAGCGTTGAAAAATCTTTTCGGTCAAATCAAAGAACTGCTTACAAGTTTTATTGAACAGACAATGCACTCACTGCTTATCAACACATATATTATTCAGAAATTTCCCAGCCGAATGAACCCGGTAAACGGAGCGCTGACTTATCCTACAGGAAGTGAAAGCGGTTCATATTTCAGCAGCTGCTGTGTTGAATATTGCATGTTTGGTAAAGCAAACGAAAAGACAAATCAGAGCAGCGTGTTCTGGCTGATTTTCGGAATAAAAGCTGTTATGAACTGTATACAGATTCTTATGGACACTGAAGCTATGTCAATTGTTTCTTCCTGCAATATGTTTGCACCGCTGATGTTTATTGCGATGCTTTATATGGAGACAAACATTGATATGAACTATCTTCTCAGGCTTGGTCAGGAGGTTCCTATCTGGAAGGATCATCTGAATCTTTCTGCAGAAGGTCTTATGGATATTGCCGGAGATTTAATACAGCTTGAACCCGATGCAAGTGGCAGCACTCAGGTAAGAATATGCACAAGCGGTGGCGGAAAGAGATATCACAAGCTTGACAAAGATTCTTGCTTTACACTCGTGTCTTCACCTAATAGAGAGGTAAAAACAACCCAGACAAGCCTGAGTTCTGCCATTAAACAGGGCTATACTGCTTGTCAGGTGTGTAAACCCGTTGAAATGACCGAGGCGGAGGAGGATCCCGATGAGGGCATCATCCCGTTGGATTATAACGAGTATCTGTATGTTCTGATGCTGTTTATGAGCACCAAAACAAAGCTCAGAAATCTTGCAAACCTTATTCAGCTTGAAACAAGATATTATCAGTCTGAGCAGAAGATTACCCCGACATTTCTTATAGACAAAGCATCAACCTATGTCAGATCCCAGACCATTGCATCATATGATTCTTTGCTGCCGATGTTTTCTCTCGGTTCATCGGGCGGATTTGCGGAAATCGGCGGCGTAGAGTATGTGGGCTATTAAAGGGAGGGCGCACTGTGAAAAGAAAAAATAACGAACGCGGCGTTCTTGCCGTTGAAGCCTCAATTGTGTTGTTCTTCCTTATCTTTTTCATGCTGTTTATATGGAATTTTGCGGGAGTTTTTTCGGCACAGAATGCTGTTTCTCACGCATCAATGCAAGCAACACAAACCATTGCAGTTGATAATTTGAGCAAATCGCTTGCAGACTCAAAGAACAGCACAACGGTACAGATGGTAGGCGAAGTAACAGAATTTATAAATCCGATTTTGAAATTTCTGGGCTTTGATATGATAGACGAGTTCAAAACCTTTGATAAGAACGCCGCAAGAAATCAGGTGTATGAAGACTTGTTCTATTACTTTATCGGCGGCGAAAACGGTGAAGAAGCGGCAAAACAAATGGGAATAGATACCAAGACCATTAAGTTTGAGATTGACGAAAATGTGCTTAGCGCAGGAACGCTCAGAGTAAAGATTACATATGATGTCAAGCTTAAGTTCGGCGTGTTCGGTCTTGATAAAATGACATTTGTTAAATACGCATCCTGCAAATTGTTCGGAATGGATTAAAAGAATTGTCCGGAGGTCTTCAAAGACCTCCGGAACGAAAAAACTATGATAAAAATTACAAATAAAAACAGAAAAAATGCGGTTGTTCTTATATTAAGTGCTTTCTTTGCTGTATTCACAGGTTTATTTTTATTCACACCCAACAGAGCAGAAATTCTTGTTCCCGGAAACACAGCAATAACCGTTGACGGATTGAATGTTTCAGTAGGATTTTATAATTATTTCTTTTCTTCATCAACAACTCCTGAAATAATGCTTGAGTTGGAAAAAGAATACGATGATTTTGATGGCTCTGTTCCTTTGGATGAGCAAATATATGATGCAAAAACGGGCAAAACATGGGCCGAATATATTGATGAAACTGTTAAGGAACAAATCTCCCGTCTTGTCAAAGCTTATAATGAAGGAGTTTCGGCAGGAGTATCGATATTTGATGAGCAACAGAAAAGTGTAGATGCAATTATAAAATCTATTGAAGCGGAAGCGGACAAACTGTCCGTCAGAGCTAATGATTATACATGCTATACATACGGAGATTATGTAGGGATAAAAACAGTAAAGAAAATTCTGGAAATGAGTTATGTTGCCCAGAATTATTATGAATACTTCTCGGTTCAAAGCAAGATATCGTCAGATGAATATGACAGTTATTATGAGAAGAATAAAGATATGCTGGCTTCGGTTGAGTATCTATGCTGTAAAATCACAGGAGTTACAGATATAAACGAGATGAAAACAGCTGCAGAAATGCTTCTTCCGAAAATTTCGGGCAGTAATTTTGAGCAGGTGTTAACAGAGGGTTTTTCGAAACACAACATACAGATTTCTCAAAAAAAAGCACTGTTATTAAACAGTGATGAAAATGAAGATATAAAAAAATGGCTTTTTAATGATTTCAGAAAAACAGGAGACAAAACCGTTATTGCCGATGAAAAAAACGAAAGCATTTATGTTGTTTTGTCAGTCAATGCGCCGGAGATTGAAAAGGAAATTACTTGCTCAGCCAGAGAGATTGCTTTAAGAGTTAACGATTTCGGAAATTGGGATGAACTCGATAAAATTGCAAATGAGATTGAAAACAATATAAAGAAGGCAGAAAACAAGGAGTATGCCTTTGCTGTTTATGCAGATATCTATATGAACAATCTTCAGGATGGTTCCTCGGGTGGGTTGATAACAAATCTGAAACAGTCAAACGGGAAAGCAGAAACATGGCTTTTCGATTCCAAAAGAAGAAGAGAAGACTTTATCCGTTTGAAAACTGAAAACGGGTACTATCTGATAATGTTTATAGATAAAAAACCGTCGTGGCAGTTTTGGGTTGACGATGAAATTAAAAATGAAGAGTTTAAAAGTAATATGAAAAACATTGAATTTAAAACAAAATTCGCTTTCAGATATACAAAGGGATGAAGATATATGGGTAAATCCGACATAATCAGAATTGCCATATGTTTGACATATTATCATATATGCGGTTTAGCAACAACCAATATAGAGCGTCTTTGCAAGGGAAGCGATTTATCGGTAACTTATTCCAAGTGTTTTTGTCCTGTGTGCAACAAAAGAATAAATTGGTTTTTGCAGCTTCCGATTATATCTTACATAATTTGCCGTGGCAGATGCAGAAACTGCGCAAGCAAAATACCGACAAAATCCTTAATGCTTGAAATAATTGTTTTTACTGTAATGACAGTGATTTCGGCGGCGTTTGATTTTTCACCGAAAGGGGTATTGTTGAGTTTTGGCTGCTATGAGTTAATAAAATTGATTTATATAAAATTAAACGGAAAAAGAGACAAGTCATTTATAAAAGAATATTTTATTTCAATGCTGTTCATTGTTTTTTTTCTTACAGTGACGGAATTTATGGCCTTTCTTTTATTCTATATTGAAAAATAATAAGTAGGAGTGTTATCAATGAAAATTAGGGTTGCAGTACTTGACGACAATAAGAGCTATCTTAACAGGCTTTCTGTTGTTTTTACAGGAAAGTTTGCGGACAAGTTGGAGGTTTATTCTTTTTCGGCTCTTGACGGTGCATTGGCAGGACTTGTTGAGAACAAAATAGATGTTTTTATCGCAAGTGATACATTTAATGTTGACACTTCAAAAATACCTTCAGGCTGCGGTTTTGCATACTTTGTTTATTCGCCTGAAGTCAGCAGTTTGCGTGAACAGAAAACAATATGCAGATATCAGAAAGCAGAGATGATTTACAAAGAAATACTCAGTATTTTTTCTGAAAACGCAACTGATATAGGATTCAAAATGGATGGTGAAGGAGAGACCAGAATTTGCACTTTCACCTCAGCCAGCGGTGGCACGGGAGCATCAACGCTTGCGGTAAGCTTTGCAAAGAGATTGGCTAAAATCGGAAAAAAAGTTTTGTATATGAATCTTGAAAAATTCGGAAACAGTGACTTGTATTTTTCGGGTGAAGGACAGTTCAGCTTCGGAGATATAATATTTTCATTAAAAAGTAAAAAAGTTAATCTGGCAATAAAAATGGAAAGCTATGTTAAAGAAGACTCATCGGGAGTTTATTTTTATTCATCATCACCCAATGCTCTTGATATTGCAGAAATAACGAAAGATGATGTGCGGCAGCTTATTTCAGCAATAAAAGCCATGAACAGCTATGATTTCATTGTTATAGATACAGGATTTCTTTTCTCTTCGTCTGTAATCGAAATTTTCAACCATTCGGATGATATTATTTTTGTTTCAGACGGTTCTGAAGTAGCCAACGAAAAGTTTATGCGTGTTTATAATGCAATTGATATTTACGAGAGACAGAAAAACATTAAGATTTTGTCTAAGGTTTCTCTGATATACAACAAATTCAGCAATAAAACAGGAAGAATTATTTCTGATTCAAATATCAGAATTCTTGGCGGAATCGTCCGATATGAAAATGCTTCAACGGAGCAGATAATCGGGCAAATTACAAACTCTGACGATTTGGCAAAGATAATTTATATGTAATATATCAATAACATAAAAGGGTGAAATTAAAATGAGTGTTTTTACTATTGAAAATCAAGGCGTTAATACATATCTTGTGTACAAGGTAACAGCGGATGACGAGTTCGATTCGTTAAGTTTTGGCATGCTTGCAAACAATAAAATCAGAGGTATTGCACCAATCCTTTTTACTCAGGTGGATACAGACAAGTATCTTAAGTATAATATTTCTTCAAAAGTTCCAGTAAGTACATATTTTAAAGGTACTGTTACAAGAAAAAGACTTCTTGATGTTTTTTCGGGAATAGCGTCTGCGGTTATGGCGGCAGAAGAATATATGGTTGATACATCACTTTTCATTTTCAATATTGATCATATATATGTTGATGCCACAACAAATGAGACGACTATTATTTGTATACCGGTTGTTAACTGTGCTCACAGCACAGTCGATTTACAGATGTTTTATAAACAAATAATGTACAGCACTCAGTTCGACCAAAGCGAAAATTGTGATTACATTGCTCCGATAATTAACTATTTGAACAGTACGCAGGTTTTTTCTCTTCTGGATTTCAAAAAACTTGTCGACAGATTGAATTTCTCTGCAGCTCAGAGTGCAGCTGTTTCTTCTGCCTCTGTTTCTGTTCCTGCTGCAGCACAGCCCCGAACACAGCAACCTGCACCGGTTGTTACGACGCCGCCTGTTCAAAAAGCACCACCTGCAGCAACCAATGCAGCTTACGGTGTTTCACCTAAGGCTGTTCCGGATAATACACCAAGAAATCCTGCTCAGCAGCCCGCTTTAAATGTACAGACTCCGGGGGCAGCAAGTGGTTTCGGAGCTGTTCCTGTTGCAATGCCTCCCGTTCCCCAAAAGGCAGCAAAACCGGGAAAAGCGCAAAAGAAGAGTGCAACTGTATCAGAGGCACCTGATGCGGCTCAGGGAGAAAAGCAGATTTCTTTGGTAACGCTTTTGACAAAATTCAGCAAAGAAAACCTTGATTTATATAAGGCGCAGAAAGCCAACGGAAAATCCGGCAAGAAGGAAAAAGCACCTAAAGCGGCGAAGCAGGTTCAGGCGCCGCCTGTGAATTTTGCGATTCCGGGGCAAACGCCCGCTGTGCCTGCAAATCCTTCGCAGGTTGCTCCGCCTGCAAAACAACCCTTTGGAGCTCAGCAGGCACCTTCAAAAAATATAGCACCTCCTGTCAAAGCTCCTGCAACAAATTCCTATCAGCAGATTACGGTTGCCCCCCAAAAACCCGTTAATGTTCAGCAGGCAAATTTTGGAGAAACTACAGTTCTTTCAAGTGCTGCTGTAGGCGAAACTACGGTTCTGGGGGTGTCTCCTGTTGTTTCGTCGCCTGTTGCACACTTGGTCAGAATAAAAACCGGAGAAAGAATTGCAGTGAATAAACCTGCTTTCAGAATCGGAAAAGAAAAAAGTTATGTTGACTATTTTATAAGTGACAACACCGCAATAAGCAGAAGTCATGCCGATATTATTATGAAGGGCGGCAACTATTATGTAGTAGACCTCAATTCTACTAACCATACTTTTATTAATGAAACAATAATTGAAAGCGGAACAGAAAATTTGATTAAAGCTGGAGACAAGATAAGATTCGGTAATGAAGTGTTTGATTTTATTATGCTATAAAAATAAAATCACACCCTAAGGATGGGATGTTAATGAATTATTTTATTGCTGCAGATACAGATATCGGAATAAAGAAAAGCACAAATCAGGATGGATTATCTGTTAAATTATTAAAAAAAAATGGGGAAAACATGGTTTTTGCTGTTTTATGTGATGGAATGGGTGGTCTTGCAAAAGGCGAACTTGCCAGCACAGAGCTGATTAAAGCTTTTGATAATTGGCTCGAAAATGATTTTTCAGGTGAATGCCATGAACAAAAAGATTTTGAGCAGATAAAAAGCCAATGGAGTTGTTTGGTGGATGCTCAAAATCGAAAAATTGGAATGTATGGAAGGCAGTCAGCTATAAATCTCGGAACAACCGTTGTTGTTCTTCTTTTGACGGATAACGGTTATCTGGCAATGAATGTGGGTGACTCCAGAGCATATGAAATCGGAACAGATATAGCACAAATAACAAAAGACCAAACAGTTGTAGCGCAAGAAATTGAAATGGGAAAACTGACCAAAGAAGAAGCGTTAAAAGATTCAAGAAGAAATGTTTTGCTTCAGTGCGTCGGGGCATCAGAAACGGTTGTTCCTGCCTTTTATCAAGGCGCAACACAGCTAAACCATACTTACTTGTTGTGTTCTGACGGATTTGTTCATGAAATAAGCGATAATGAGATTTATGAGAAGCTTGCACCGCAAATGGTGAATGACAAAATTGCTTTGTTGAATAACATCAGAAACCTTATCGAGTTGAACAAGTCTCGTTTGGAGCAGGATAATATCTCTGTTGTAGCAGTAAAAACTTATTAAAGGGGATTATGCGTCGTGTTAGAAATAGGCTCCGTTCTTGGCGGTAAATATAAAATTTTGAGCGAAATCGGCCATGGCGGCATGAGTGTTGTATACATGGCACTTAATGAGGTTGCGAATAAAACATGGGCAGTTAAAGAAATACGCAAAGACGGAAAAATGGATTTTAATGTTGTCAGACAAGGTCTTGTGGCAGAAATTGAAACATTAAAAAAACTCAAACATCCTAATTTGCCGAGCATCGTTGATGTTATTGAGGACGAGGATTCCTTCATTATTGTTATGGATTATATTGAGGGAAATTCGTTGGACAAGTCATTGATTGAACATGGCGCACAGCCTCAGGAATTGGTTATAGAATGGGCGATGCAGCTTTGTGATGTTTTGGCTTATTTGCATTCATGTGATCCGCCTATTATATACAGGGACATGAAGCCCGCCAACATAATGCTTAAGCCCGACGGGAATATTGCTTTAATAGATTTCGGAACGGCTAAAACTTATGAAATCGATTTGGGAGAAACTACCGGTATAGGTACAATCGGTTATGCTGCACCAGAGCAATATATAGGCAGCGGTTTAGGCAGAACGGATGCAAGAACAGATATTTATTGTTTAGGCATTACACTTTATCATCTTCTCACCGGAATCGATCCCTGTAAGGTTGTTATTGCGGACAAATCAATTAGAGCAGTGAACCCTTCTTTGTCTCCCGGTCTTGAAAAAATCATAATTAAGTGCACGGAACAAGATCCTAAGGATAGGTATCAGTCATGCGAAGAGCTGCTTTATGACTTGGAGCATCACCATGAACTGGGTGATGCTTACAGAAAGAAGCAACGAAAGAAACTTGGCAAATTTATTATGAGCGTAGTGGCAACTTTTGTTTTTGCGGCAGTTTCGGTTTGGGGATTCATTTCAGCAGAGAATGCAAAAAATGATGATTATGAGGCAAGCTTGGATATTGCAAAAGCATCTCAATCGTGGAGTGAGTCATGTGGTGCTTATTTAGAAGCAATTTCGGTTTCTCCGGAAAGAGAAGATGCGTATCTTAAAATGATTGATTTATTCAAAGAGTCAGAGTCTGATATCGGTGAATTTTTTTCAGAGGCTGAATCAAGCAGGTGGAACGAAATTGAAACCATGGTTCTTGATGAGAGCGTGTTTGGCGGTCAGAGCAGTCTTAAACCGTTAAATGTGCTTCAGTCAGAAAACTCAAGTGGCTATATAAAAGTATGCAAAGAAATCGGCCTTTTGTATTGGTATTACTATCAAAAAGATTCAGATAGATATAAAAAGGCGGCGGATTGGTTTGAAAAAGTAAAAGATTTGGATGCGGATGCAAATATAATGTATGATATCGCAAAAGCTATTCCGCAAATTGAAGAGCAGCAAATTGGTGTTGATGTAAGCGTTTATATAGACAATATTAGAAGCTTATATGATTCTGCTGCCAACGAAGATGATAAGGCAATGCAAAAATTAATATTAAAAGAAATTGTTACCTGTTTATCCTCGATAAAATTTTTGGAGAGAATACCTTCAGGGTCAGAACGAGAAGCAGTGGAGCTTCTAAACGATGTTGAAAATGCTTTGCTAAACAGTTCGTTAATTCCGGACAGCGAAGAGCGTGCTGAAGTTAAAGAACAGATAGAGTTTGCTTCCGGAAGAATAGAGGCACTGATAAGAATGAACAAGGGAGGCGGGCAACAATGACAAGCGCACAATACACGATAATATGTTATGTTGCAGCAGTTTTCTGTGTTATTTCTCTTTTGGCATCCGTTTTTATTTTTATAAAGTTAAACATAGTTGGTGTTATTGGGGATCTTTCCGGGTCAAATGCGAGAAAAGGAATTGAAAACATCAGAAAACAAAACCATGAAATTGGCAATAAAGCGTATAAAACCAGTCATGTCAATAAAGAAAGAGGAAAGCTCACTGATAAAATTACAATTTCGGGCAAACTCAAAACACCCGGAGAAAGAGTGGATGTATGTGTGGGCACAGAGAAGTTTCACACCCGTGAAATTGTCGCTGATGTTATTACGGACAGTACAACTGTGCTTGGAACACAGGAAACTGTGGTTCTGTCTGATAATCCTTCGAACGAAACAACCGTTCTTGCGCAGGCCGCTGTAAATGAAACTACCGTGCTTTCAAACTGCATAAGTGGCGCGGTGAATGTGTTGGCAGAAAGTCGGAATAACACCGAATTAACACGGTTCGGAATACTTATTGAGGAAGAAATTGTTTTTGTTCATTCCACTGAGCGGATTGAATGATTTGAGGAGGTAACACATGAGCGTTTCTAAAACAAACGGCAAAAAAAGCGAAATATTATTCGTTATATCTTTAATTTTTAAATTTTTGTTTGCGGCATCGTTTTTGCTTATGCCGCCGGCAAGCGATATATCATTGAATGACGGCAAACAAGGATTTCTTTATTTTGTGGGAGTTCTGTTTTGGGTATCTTTGATTATTTCGCAGATAACAATGATTGTTGTTACAATACAGCAAAAAAAATATTACAAAGGTAAGGATACTAAGGATTTACCCGGAAAACCGGCAATCATAACTTTCTTTTATACCAAGGAAGCAAAAATTGCAGATATATTGATGTTTGTTTCGATAGTGGGTTTTATATTGTCTACTATATTAACTGACAGTTATCTCATATATGTTTTCTTGTTTTTGTCAGTGCTGATGATACAGATTCATTGTGTGCTGAACGGAAAAAATCTGATATATCTGAAAGAAATCAAGGATGGAGGTAAAGCATAATGGCAGTCAAAAAAGCCCCTAAAATTTATAAAATAATGTCCATTCTGCTTGCGCTTGCGCTTATTATCGGCACAGTACCGTTCAGCGGGATTTTATCATATGCTGCAGATGGAAATTTTGTTATTCAGTATCTTGAAAACGGAGAAGTTCAAAAAGGTATAGATATTGTTTTGACCCCGGATATTAGTTTGGATGAAAGGTTTAGCGGAACAACCAATGAACAGGGTGTGTGGGAAACTCCCGTAACATGGAGCGACCTTGCCGAATTAATGAAGATTTCTGTAGACGGAAACATCAAAGAAATCAACAAGTCCGAAGAAGAAAAGAAATATCTTATTATCGATATTGGCGAAGAAACATGGTCAGATAATGTTGCGGATCTTTCAAATGTTGAAATTTCTGCTGATAAGACCGATGTTTACACAGGCGGCTCGTTTGTTCTTTCAACAGTTAATGTTAAAGGTACCCCTGTTTCTTATCAATGGTATGTTGATGGAAGAGCAATAGGCGGAGCAACATCAAGCACATATAAAGTTGATTCAGCAAACAAAAACAACAGCGGAAACTATTATTGTCGAGTTGAAGGCCCTTCAACTACACTGAACTCCGATAAAATCACTATTAATGTAACGGAGAAAGAAATCTCAGATGCGTATCTTAAAGCTTACGCAAACGGCAATGAAATAACCGGTTCTGTTAACAGGGATGCGCTTGATAAGTTTGAACTTAGAGTAGAAGGTATTCCCGATGATGCTAAGGTGTCAGCTGTAAAATTCTATGTTAACGGAGAATGCGAAAGCAGCACTAACACCGAGCTCACATATGAAGTTGATGTTAAAGATGGCGTTGAAACCTACGAGTGTAAGGTTGTGCTTATATTTGATGAAAAATATGCAGAAAAAACGCTTGAGCTTTCCGAAGTAATACAGCTTGATATGCTTGCACAGGAGGCTGTTACAGCCGAGGTGTCCGATACTGCAGCTTACAACGCAGAAACAGGAGAATATGAAATTACATATTCTCAGAATCCCAAAGCAACCTTTGATGTAACTCTTTTGGGAGGTTCAGGAAGCGGAAAGTATACCCTCAGAATAACAGATGAGAAGCTTACAACTGAGGTTATTGATACTTATGACGGTGCGGTTGCAACATGCACTCCGTATTCAGGTGAAAACAAGTGGAAAATCACTGTAAACGGAGCAGGTACCTTTAATGTTGAAGCAGGCAAAGAGGGCGATGGCGACTATATTGCTGCAGAAGCGGTTAAGATTAAGGTCAGCGTAGATAAGGCGAGCGCCGATGGGTTTGTTTTTGAAAATGCGGAACCTGAAGCGGTTACATACAATGAAAATAATAATGAATTCATCAATGTTATTGCCGGCGATTTTGAAAATGTTAAATACGCCATTGAGTCAGGAGATTGTGCAACAATCGACGAAAACACAGGTAAGCTTACAATAACAAAAGCAGGCACTGTTGTTGTTACGGCAACAAAGGAAGAAACCAAAAATTATCACGAAATGAGTGCCAGCTATACTCTTACGGTTAACAAAGCGGAGCAAACAATAGCTTTTGAGGATATGGCTGAAAAAATATATTATGGTCAGTCATACATAAGAACTGCGGCACCTGTTGCAGTTGAAGGTGCGGCAGACAGCTACGGATACAATGCGCAGGCTCAGGTTACATACAGCATTGTTTTGCCGGAAGGAGAAACGGAAGCGATTGCACAGGTTAATGAAGACGGATCGCTTGTGTTTGCAACCGGAAAAACAGGAGCAGTTGCCGTTAAGGCTGAGCTTGCGGGCAATGACTGCTACGAAGCGTCAGAGGCAAGCTATTCTCTTATTGTTGAGGAATATGCGATTGAAGAGGCATATTTTATTGCCGGCGAAAAGTCTCCCGAAGAAAACAACACATGGTATGTCGGAGATATTTCCGTTACTCCTGCAGAAGGTCACAAGATAAGCAAATCAAACAGCCTGGATGAGTCCAATATTTGGCTTGATGAAATTGTTATTTCTGATGAAGGCGCAGAAAACGGCTTTGATTTATATGTGAAGAATGTTGATACAGGAGCAATTTCAAAGGTTTATTCTATTGAAAATGAGCAGGTTAAGCTTGACAAATCTCTTCCTGAAAGTCTTGCGGTAAGATATAAAACACAGGTTTGGTATGAAGCTGCCCTTGATACTGTTACGCTCGGATATTATAATTCAGCCGTTACTTTTGTGCTTGAAGCAAAAGATTCAGTCTCGGGAATAAAATCTTTTATTTGGAAGTTTACAGCTGAAGATAATGCGAAGTTTTCTGTTAACAAAACAGAGATTCAGGCTCAAAAAGTCGGAGATATTTATCAGTCAGAAGAATGTGTTATCGGCGACGAGGAAAGCCTTGAGGATTTCAGAGGAAAGCTTTCGTTTGTTGCTGTTGATAATGCAGGTAACGAAGAAGAATATGAAGGAACATATGTTGTTGTTGTTGATGCAACTGATCCGGAGTTGAGTATTACAACGGATATCAGACCTGTAGCAACAGTCAGCTCAGAATATCCTTTTGATAATGCTGATGAAAATTCTGTTAATCCCGTTGAGATTTATAAAGATGGCGTGACTGTTAATTTTAGTATTATTGAGAAAAACTTCTTTGCTGACAGAGTGGTTGTAACCGTTAATGATGAAGATGTTACAGATAAACTTTCGTGGATAGATTCGGGAGATAATCATATCTCTTCAATGAAGCTTGAAGAGAGCGGTGATTATACCATAACTCTTTCATACAAAAATATTTTTGGAGAGAATCCGGAATTTGTTGATGAAAAAACATTATACAAAGAGACGAAGATTATTTCAATCGATAAAGAGGCAGCGGTTATTTCAATCAGTCTCAAAGAGGAAAACTTCAGCAGAGAAAACAAAAAGTATTATAACAGCGATGTTGTTGCTGAAATAACCGTTAATGAAGCTAAATTCAGACCTTCTGACATATCGGTGTCAATGTTTGATGATTACATAGCTCTTAACGAAGAACAGCTTGATTATCTCAAAAACAGCAAAAATTGGAATTTGAACGAGCAAACAGGAGCATACAGCATATCGTTACATTTTAACGCTCTGGGTGCTGACGGTGAGTATAAGTTTTCTGTTGGATATACGGATCTTGCCGGCAATATTTCTGATGCCGCAGAGTCTGGTGTGTTTGTTATCGACACACAAAAGCCTGAACTGAGTCTTTCAAATGATACAGAGGCAAAAATTACAGTTGAAAACTTGTATCCCTATAACGGTGCGGACAGCAGCACAGAGAATCCCATCGAAATTTATTCTGAGGATACAACGGTTACATTTACGGTAACAGATAACAACTTCTTTGCAGACAGGGCAGAAATAACTGTTAACGGTGAAGATGTTTCAACTCAGATTTCTTGGGAATCGGTCGGAAACAAGCATACAGCAAGTTTGACTTTTGCTGAAAACGGCGATTACGATATCGGTATTAAGTATACAGACATTTTTGACGACCCGGAAAACGGCGGAAATAAGGCTGTATATACTGCATCAAAGGTAATAGCTGTTGATAAAGAAATTCCGGAAATTACCGTTACGCTCAGTGAACACCAAAACATGGTATCGGATACGAAATATTATAATACCGATGTTAAAGCGGATATTTTTGTTAAAGATGCTAAATTCAGACCATCGGATTTTGTTGTGTCAGATATAGAGGGATTCAAAGGTATCAGTGACGAAAACAAAGCTTACCTTGGTTTGGCAGACAGTTGGACCTATAACGCCGAAAAGAAGGGTTACTCAACTTCAATAATATTCAAGTCAACATTAGAGGGCGGCAATTACAGATTTGCTCTTGACTATACCGATCTTGTCGGAAATGTTGCGAAACAGGCAGTTTCAGATTTATTTGTAATTGATAACAACAAGCCTGTTGTAACTGCAGACTATGGCAACGCAAGTATCCTTGATTCTGAAAACAATGTTATAGCATCATTCACACCTGATGAAACAAATAATGTTACCGTTTTCCACACTGAGGGTGTAACCGTAACATTTAAAATTGATGAACACAATTTCGATTCGGAAAATGTTGTTTTGTATTTAGCTAAAGACGGTGCTGAATATGTTGAACATAACTTTGACGGAGAGTGGATTTCAGAGGGAATCACACACACGAATACCGTTACGGTTGAAGAAAAAGGTTCCTATGCAGTTAAGGTTGTGTGCAAGGATATCTGCACAAACACTGCCGATAGATTTGTTTCTCCCAGAATAGTTGTAGATGATACCCTGCCTTCAATTTCATACAGCATCGATGCCGAGGGCTCATACTACTATGATGATGATTCGATTGATGTAACAATTAATGTTTTTGACGATCGTTTTAATGCTGAGCGAATCAGCCTTGATGTGAATGCAAGGGATATTTCGGGTGAAACCGTTAAACCGGTTGAAATTATTCCTGAAATCACAGATAACAGCAATTGGGCAGAAAACAGCAACGACCTCGGTGCAAAATATTACAGCTATACATTTACACTTTCAACTGAGGCTTTATATGTGCTTACAGCAGCATATAAGGATGCCGTAGGCAATGAGAGAAAAGAAACCAATGAGTTTGTAATTGACAGAACAGGTCCTGAAAATCTTACAATTGAATACAGTGAGTCTGTATTCAGCACAATAATAAGCACATTAACATTCAATTATTACAATGCACCCGTTATTATTACCTTAAAGGCACAGGATAATATTTCCGGCGTTAAACAGCTTGATTGGGAATACACCAAAGAGCAGGGTGCAAGTGATATTAATGTTGAGACACAAACCGGTTTGTATGTTTATGATGATCCGGTGAAAGACGGTGAGTATGAATTTTCGCTTCCGGAAGGTTCAGCAGGCGTGATTATGCTTTCTGAGCTTGAACAGTACAGGGGAAGCATATCCTTCAAGGCAACCGATACGGCAGGAAATGTTTCGCTTTACGGTGAAAGCGGAGAAGACACTGAAAATGTTATTATCGTCGATTCAATTTCGCCCACAAGAGAGGTTGAATACAGTGCGGCTGCAAGAGTTGTTGATGAAACAAGCTATTATAACACTGCTGCAACAGCAACAATAAAAATCACTGAAGCCAACTTCTATCCGGATGATGTTTCAGTTAAGATTAATGAAACGGACAGCAATGTTGAGTGGACTCAGAGCGGCGATGTATGGACAGGCGAAATTGTGCTTTCCGATACGGGCGATTATATAATAAGTCTCAATTATACAGATCGTTCAAGCAATCAGATGGTAGAATATGTTTCGAACAAAATTGTTATTGACAACACAGATCCTGTTGTCAGCGTAACCTATTCTCCCCGAGATGTTAAGGAAGAAATCGGAGAAAGAAAATATTTTGCTGAGAACCAGACTGCAACAATCAGAATAACAGAACACAATTTTGATTCAAACGGTGTGGTTATATCGGTAACAGCCACAGATGCACTCGGCAACACAGTTCAGGCGGCTGTTGACAGCATGAAATCTCAGCTTGACAATCTTAAGTGGAGTTCAGAAGGAGATATTCACACTGCAACGGTAGTTTACTCTGTTGATGCAAACTATACATTTGATATCGAATGCACGGATTATGCAGCCCGCAAATCGGAAAATTATAAAGCGGACTTCTTTACTGTTGATAAAACTGCTCCCGAAATCAGCTATGAGCTGAGCAATTATGATAAGGCGGAAACTCAGAAGGATGAGGACGGCAATGTTATCAAAAAAGAAGTTTTGAGCACATCAGCAGTGAAGGTTACTCTTAAGGCGAAGGATAATATTTCACCTATATATTCCATTGCATATAACTATGTTAATTCAGAAAACGGAGACAGCTTCAACAAAACTGTTGAAAACACTGTAAGCGAATCTGAAAACAAGATGAGCAATGAAATGGAAATTGAATTTGATGTCCCCTATGTTGACGGCAACGCGGATAAAGGCATTGAATTTGAAGGAAGAGTGAATTTCTCGGTTGACGATTATGCACGTAACAACAGCGGAGAAAAAACAACAGAAGAGTATATTATCGTGGATAATGTTGCTCCTGAACTCTCAAGTGAATTCGGCGGAGTTGTCAATAAAGATGAAGCAGCAAAGGACACTGAATATCCTGTTGTAGGTCTTGGCGTTGTTATAAATGTAAGAGAAGCAAACTTTGATGCTTCGGCTCTTGAATTTGATTTTGGGGTTACGGATATCGGTAACAATAAAGTTGAGTTTGAGGATGAAGAGATTTTCAAAACCTATCTCAAAAAACAGAGCAATTGGGAAACAAAAGATAACCTCAATTGGACTGTAACCGTGAGAAATCTTACTCAAAATACAGACGGCATTGAGGCAACTCTTCCCGACGGTAAATATTTCATTAAGGTTGCCGGAGAAGACAGGCTTGGCAATGTTGCAGAAAGCGACAGGGTGAACCAAGACGGTGAATTCGAGAGAGTCACGGGTCTGGAAATAGGCTATTTCCTTATTGATACTGAAGCTCCCATAAACCTTAGTATCAAGTACAGCACACCCAAGCTTCAGAAAATTATCAGTGCGATAACTTTCAATTATTATAATGCACCTGTTGTTGTTACTCTTTATGCCGAAGATTCAACATCCGGTGTTAAGCGTTTCGAATGGACATATACCCGGGAAAGCGGGGCAAGCGATACCAATGTTGCAACCTATAACGGTTTCCACGAGTTCAGTAATTCAGAGATACCGGACAAGGTAGATCTCGAGAAGAACCGAGAATCAACGATTGATATCACAATTCCCGAAAACAAGGGTTCAAGAGAGCAGTTCAGAGGCAACATTTCATTCAAAGCTATCGACAGAGGCAACAATGAAAGTGAAATCTTTGCAGATAAAAAGAATGTTATTGTTGTAGACACCAAAGCGCCCGAAGGAACCGTAACATTCAGCGATCCGAAGAGCGGTTCATGGGAAGAAGGCAACACGGCATACTACGATTCTGACGCAACGGCTACGGTTGTGATTAAAGAAGCCAACTTCTATCCTGAAGATGTTGATCTTAAAGTTAATGACGGTCCCTATGACAATGTTACCTGGATTAAATCAGGTCAGGACGAATGGACAGGCACTGTTGAATTCACAGAGGACGGAGAATATATTCTCTCTGTAAAATATGCTGACCGTTCAACCAATGCAATGAAGGAATATGTTTCAGGTGAGATAGTCATCGATGAATATGCACCGGAAATTGAAATTTCTTATGCACCTGACAAAGAGGTATATACTTCAGACGGAATTAAGTATTACAGCGAGGATCAGACCGCAACAATAAGGATTACGGAGCACAACTTTGATCCCAACGGAGTGGAACCTGTGCTTACCGCTACCGATATTGACGGAAAAGAGATCGCCGTGAATGATATCGTCAGCCATCTCACAAGCTCATCTGCATGGAGGTCTGACGGAGATGTCCATACCGCAACCGTTGTATATTCAAAGGATGCAAACTACACCTTTGATATTAAATGCACGGACTCTTCCGGAAATGTTGGTGAAATTGAAGGCGAGCACAAGTTCTCTGTAGATAAGAGTGCGCCGTCAATTCTTTCTGTTAACATCAGAGATAAGAGCGTTTATGCAGATGAATCGGCAGAATATTACAACAACACTGTAGTTGTAAGCGTATCGGCAAAGGATTTAACTTCAGGTGTTGCAAGCTTTAACTACAGCTATACGGATGAAATCACAGGAAAAACATATACCGGCAAAGCGGATGCTGTCTCAACAGGCGGCTCAGGCGCTTCGGCAACATTTAAGCTTCCTTCAGAGGGCGGAGACTTTAACGGAACAATCAGAGTTGCTGCACTCGACAATTCAGGCAACAGATCCACAGAATACAAAGACAAGAAAGTGATTGTTGTTGACGGCACAGCTCCGGAAGGTGAAATCGACTTTACCACACAGCCTGTGACAAATGCAGGAAAACTGTATTATTCAGGCAATGTTACCGCTGAAATTTCAATTAAAGAAACAAACTTCTCTGGAGAAGATGTTGTTGTTACTGTAGACGGTAACCGTGCGGATACAGGAAATTGGAGCGCAGAAGGCGACAGGTGGGTTTCGTCGGTTGTTGTTTCGGCTGACGGAGAGCATAAAATTGTAGTCGAATATACAGATAAATCCGGAAACCAAATGGAAAGAAAAGAATCCGACTCGTTCGTTATAGACCATACAGCTCCTGTTGTGGTTCTGAGGGGAATAAAGAATGAGTCTGCAAACAACGAAGAAAAGATCGGCTTTACACTTACGGCAGAGGACAGCAACTTCAGCGCCGGCGGATTTGCACCTGTTCTCACGGTTGTAAAGAACAAAAACAACAGTTTCCAGACAGAAACCATTGATCTTACTTCAGAAATTGCTTCTAGTAACGGATATTCGATATCTGTTGATAATCTTACAGAAGACGGTATTTATACATTAACATGCACAGCGTCAGACTTGTGCGGAAACTCAACGAAAACAATGATCGTTTCTGATTCCGGTAACACACAGGTTGAAGCTTTAAGATTCTCTGTAAACAGAAACGGCTCTGTATATGCCCTTGATAAGGCATCAAAAGCCGCTGTTGATAAATACTATAATCAGAAAGTTGACGGAGACATAGTTATTACGGAAGTTAATGTATCAGCTATTGAGGATTATTCAATAAAGCTGAATAACAAAACCCTTACTGAAGATGTTGATTATTCGGTTATTAAGAACGGAAACGGAAAAGATGAATGGTTCAGAAATGAATATGTTATAAAATCATCATTGTTTGAGAAGGAAGGAAGCTACAATATAATTGTTGGTTCAAAAGACTCAACCGGTTCATCTTATTACAGTGACATGAAGGATGTTGCTGTGTCGTTTGTTGTTGACAAAACTACACCGTCCGTATCAGTTTCAGGAATTGAAAAGGGCGAGGTTTACGAAACCGATAAACAAATGATAAGCATAATGCCTAATGATGATATCAGTGAGCTTAATTCACTCAAGGTTGTTGTTGAAGACAATAGCGGAGAAATAGTTTCTGTTCTTTTTGAAGCTGAGGGATCTGACCTTCAAAAGCTTTTCGATGAAGCAGAGGGTGTTCTTAACCTTGAAGTAGGAGAAGGTATCAATCAGAATGTAAGAATCGTGTGCGAAGATAAAGCAGGTAATGTATACGATTCGGTCGAAGAATTCAGCGGAATTACCGTGTCTTCCAACAAAGCGGTTATCCTTTTGTCGTCAACAGGTTTCAAGATTGGCGTTGGAGCAGCTGTTGTTTTGGCTGCGGGGCTGATATTCTTTATTATCGCAAAAAAAAGAAAGAAAAAAGAAGCCTAATCCTTAAATAGTTTTACCTTGCGGGTAAACTTTTCGGTTATCCGCAAGGTATATTACCAGCCTTGCTTAAATGGTAACACTTCAAATATCTAATACAGAAAAGGATTGATCAATTATGAAGAAGTTTACTGCAGTTCTTCTTGCACTTATTGTTGTATTTTCAACATCGGTAGTTGCATTTGCAGCTGATGTTTTCACTTGTCCTATATGCAACAAAAAGTATGATAATATAGACAAATACAATGCTTGCATTGATGCACACGATGCAGCGGCAAACGAAGATGCAGACACAACACCTATCTATGAGTGTGGAACCTGCCACAAAAAGTATGAAAGCATTGAAGAATACAATGCTTGTGTAGATGACCATTTCAATAATGTTAACTATCACTATGATAAGTACATTAATGCAACCATTATTGATGTTATCAGCTCACTCGTTGATATTTTCAATAATACAGGAATCAAAGATCTTTTCATGAACATCTTTGAGAAGGTTTATACCCTTATCATTGGCGCTGCTGAGGTTGCTGCATAAGCCTGGCATCTTCGTGTGAAGGGAATGATTCGATGAAAAAGCTCACAGCGATATTTTTTGCTGTTGTACTTATAACAGTTAACTTTGTTGTTGCATTTGCAGCTGATGTTTTTACATGCCCTGAATGCAACAGAAAATATGATTCAATAGATTCTTACAACATATGTATTGATTCGCATTCCGAAAAAGCCGATGTAGCAACTCAGCAGATTCACCAATGCGCAACTTGCAAAAAAATGTATACAGATCTTGTTTCATATAATGAATGCGTAGGCAGTCATTTCAACAATGTTAACTATCATTATGACAAGTATGTAGGTCTCACAATTCCGGAATTACTTGCAGAGCTTGTTGAAATCTTCAACAAGACAGGAACTATGGAAACTGTTCAGAATCTTGTTGATAAGTTGTTCGAATTGACAACTAAAACAATGGATGGAGAAACTCTCTTACCTACAATAGCTAATCTTGAAGATGAGATATACAAGCTTGATTTAAGTGATGACTGTTTATCCGAAATCAAGAATGTAATTGATGAACTTAAAGGCAAGCTGAAATGTGAAAGAGATGACTCTGAAACAAATGAAGTAGAGGTTACAGAATATGAAGCTCCTGCGGAAACCGGCTCTTCCGCAAGTGTATCTATAGCTGTTTTTGCAGCTGTTTCAGCTGTTCTTGCAGCAGCTTATGTAACAACTACAAGAAAAACAAAATAAAGCCTAGGCAAAAGTACAATTGTACAATGGAGTGTTATCATTTAAGCAGGGTTGGTGTAAAAAGACTATTTTCTTTGTTGCTGAAAGTAGTCTTTTTTTATTAAAGGAGGTTTTGTAATGAAGAAAGCGAATTTAATAAAATTATTTATATTATTTTTTATATTAGTTTTTGCAGGTTTTTGTTTTACGCCTTGTATTGAGGTCGAATATGTCCAAACAATAAATTTAAATGATTTACTTGAACCAACGGTTAAAACTATAGGCTACGAAACTTTTGCGCCGGCTTTTTGTTGCTCTGTTTCTGCTGTTGAAATCATATTGTTGATGTTCAAAAATAATAATTTGAGATTGGTTGGGCTCGCTGTCAACTTTATAAAAACTTTTGCTACATATCCCGCAATAAAATTTGTTTTAGAAGCATACGAGTTGGCTGGCGGGTTGGGCGAAAACAGATATATCCTTAGTGTGTTCGGATATATAACAATCGGAATTGGGTGTATAATTTCTGCTTTATATGTTTCGGTATTTGTTAAAGGGTATCTCGAAAAAACAGAGAATAAAAGTATAATTTGAGAGGAGGAAAGTGTGAATGAATAGCACAAGTAAAAGACCATGGAAACGAAAATTCGGAAGAATAATGTATGCTTTATGGACGATACTTTTCTTCGCACTTCAGATTTTGGTTTTACTGTTTATGTGGCATGAAGGAAGGTTCCATTCGTTAAGCGGTATAATATACGCTGTTGCGTATTTGTTGTTTTCATATGCTTTCTTAAATTGCAATACATCTTCTTTACTTGCAACATATTTTTTACCTTGTGTTGCATTTAAAGTTCTTCTGTCTGTTCATATGTTTGACGGTGTGGGGTTGATATTTTTATCGGTCGTAATTATGATGGTTTATAATATTGTTTTTAGATGTATTTTTGAATTGACTGTAAAATTATTCGAGCTTAACCGAAGCAACCCTATGGAAAAGGATTAAACACACATTGTTTTGTTCCTAGCCAAACATTCCGCACATAAACACAATCGTATATGATAATTTTCTTATTTGAATATCCAAAATCAGTACGGTTTTCTTTATCGGAAGATATTCCTTTGATTCTAAAATATTATAGTGTTCAGTATAACAATGTCACAAAGTTGATTGAGGTGAAATCTTCTTGGTGTCCTGATTTGAAAATGAATTTTATTAAAAGACATAATTTTCAGCAGCAGCTATCTTGAAAAATAATATTACACTTTTGAGAGATACGGAAATCCTCCTGCTTTTCAAAACATAAACCTTCAACTTACATAAACATTCTTGCAGATGCAGGTTTTGCTGTCGAAAGAGTGATTTAACAGGCAAGCGAAACCGTTCTAAAACAATCTGCAAATTTTACTTCGTCATATCAATGTTACAAAGATTTATCCCTTGGTTTGAAGTTTTTATGCAAACATAGTATTTGCAGCAAAAATTAATAATGCAATCAAGGATATAGAGATAACTAATATTGCAATTTTTTTCGTATAAACTGCAATTTCTGACAAACAATAACAGGGCAATCAAAATAATAAGGAGAAAGATATAAAATGAAAGCCACAGGTATTGTCAGAAGAATTGATGACCTCGGAAGGGTCGTCATACCCAAGGAAATCCGCCGCACCATGCGTATCCGAGAAGGCGACCCGTTGGAGATTTACACGGATACGGACGGTGAGGTTATTTTTAAGAAGTATTCACCCATCGGAGAGCTGTCATCCATTACGGGGCAGTATGCCGATGTGCTTGCGAGGGGCACGGGTCTTGCGGTTGTTGTGACCGACAGAGACAGCGTTGTTGCCTGCGCAGGCATTTCCAAAAAAGAGATGCTTGACCGAAGGGTCAGCCGAAGCCTCGAGGGGCTTATGGAGCGCAGGGAGAACTATGTGTGCTGCGTTGACAGCGAGAGAATGAAGCCCGTTGAGGGCGTTGACAAAGAAGCGGCGGTTGCGTTCCCGATTGTTGGCGGCGGCGATGTTTCGGGTGCACTTGTGCTTTTGCTCAACGAAAACGGCTCATGTCCCACTCAGACCGAAACAAAGCTTGCCCAGATTGCAGCAAACTTTCTCGGCAAGCAGATGGAAGAATAAGAAAACAGGTCAGTGCAGTTAAGTTGCATTGACCTGTTTTGATTTTTGGGGAATTTTTTCAAAAAGCTATTGACATTCTCGATAATCGAGAATATAATGAAAGCAGATAAACTCGATATTCGAGAATAGAGGGAGGAATTGTATGCCGAGAGTGAAATTTCAAACCCTGACAGAGCAGATGTTTTACATTTTGCTCTGCCTGAGAAACGAGTGCTGCGGAATGGATATACTTGACAGAGTGCCTGCAATGACAAATGGCCGTGTCAATGTCGGCTCAGGCACGCTGTATAATCTTCTGGAGCAGTTTCTGGAGATGGGAGTAATTTGCGAAACCAAGGTTGAGGGCAGAAAACGCAGCTACATTCTCACGCAAAAGGGCAGAGAGATGCTTGACAGAGAATATGAGCGGATAAGAGCTCAGGTCGATGATTACAAAAAAGCATTTGAAGAGGAGGATAAATAATGAAAGAGCGCAAATTCATACCTATGGTATTCAATGTTTATGATTGTGACGGAATGGAAAGGTTTTTTGAAAAGCAGGCAGAAAACGGCTGGATGCTTGAGAAGGTGAATGCTATGGGTGCTCATTTTATAAAATGTGAACCCAAGAAAGTGAAGTTTTCGGTTAACTTTTTGCCGAAGGGCTCGATGTTTGAATCCGAGAAGTCAGAGAAATACGAGGATTTCAAGGAGCTGAGCGAGCACAACGGCTGGAAGCTTATCAGCGTGAAATCGCCGCATATGTTTTTCTGTGCGGAGCATGAAAATCCATTGCCGATTGAAACGGATCCCGTGCTTAAGGTCAAAACCGTGCACAATGCTGTTAAAAGAATACAGCTTCCGCTTGAGATTTTCTGGGCTGTTATTTGTTTGCTTAATATTTTTGCATGGGGATTTTTGCTGATAATCAACGGTGTGGGTTCGGGAGATACGCTTGTTGATTTGTCAAGAGTGCTTGCGGTTGTTTTTCCTGCAGGAGCAGAGGCTTTTATTACTGCGGAGATTGTTCATTACATCCGTTGGCATAAAAAGGCTCAGAAGCTTGCCGAGGAGGATGACGAATTCCTCAGCCCCAAAGGAGGGGTTACATATCTGTTAACTGCGTGCCTGCTTTCTCTTGCGGGAATGGCTTTCGGGGTTCTCTCAACAAGCAGCGTGGCAGCTTTGCCTTATGTGTTTGCGACGATGTTGTTTGTTTTGGCGGCGGTTGCTGTTCTGTATGCCGTAAGCAGCATAATGAAGAAATTAAATGCTTCCGAAAAAACAAACAGAGCAGTGTTTATCGTGATTCTTGCGATTATATGTGCGGCGTCACTTGCTGCAGGTATTGTGTTCGGTGCACTTTCAGCATAAAATAAAAGGGCTGCTGCTGCAGCCCTTTCAGTATATTTACATTATTTAACTCTCATCCACACGAGCATATCGCTTTCGCCTCTGTTGGCAAATGCGAAGTACGGAATGAATTTTATTCTTTCAGGCACAAAATCCGGGCGGTATTTGCGGTAAAGGGATTCAAATGTGCTGTCCGCAAATCCGTCGGCTTCAACGGTGTATGCCTGCATTTCTTCGTCAAATGCAATTTCTGCATTGAGATTTTCGCTCACGCTGAGGTTGTTCAGAGGTGCGTTGTTGTCAACTCTTTCCGCACAATAAACCAGAGGGCCTCTGCAAAGAGCAACTCTGCCGATATCAGCCTCAACTGCGGGATTTGCGGCGACAAGGCGGCATTCCATTGCAAAATCAAGACGGATTTCTTTTTCATCGGCATCTATTGCAATATACGCATAGCCCTTTTCGGTTTTGGCAATATCCGCACCGATTTTGTGCTTTTCAGCCCATGCGGGAATTCTCACGGCAAGCGTTTTGCCCTTCATTCCCTTCACGGTAAGCTTAACCGCACCGTTGTTGGGGTATTCGGTATTCTGAGTTATTTTTATGCCGTCAAATTCTGCATCGGATTCAAAATAATGATGAACAAAAACGGTGTCATTATTATATGTATAGAGAAAATCACCGATTGAAGCAATCATTCTTGCGATATTCGGCGGGCAGCAGGAGCAGTCAAAAACTTCAACACGCTGAGTGATTTCAAATCCGCCTGCGTTATACTGATAATATTCTTTATTCCTTCTGCGCCTTTCAAGGTTTATTTCGAGGGGATTCACATAGAAGAAGGAATTTCCTTTAAGCGAAACACCTGCAAGGGCGCAGTTGTAAATTGCGGTTTCGGCAATATCGGCATAGATTGAGTCAGGCTCGATAAGGCTCATTCTTCTTGCAAAAAGGGCAAGACCGATTGATGCGCAGGTTTCGGAGTACGCAACATCGTTGGGCAAATCATAATCCTCAGTGAAGCGCTCGCCGTAACGGGTTGAGCCGATGCCGCCTGTCACATACATCTGCTTTTCGGCGATGCTCATAAACAGGCGCCTGCACGCATCATAAAGGGATTTGTCATTAAGCCTTAACGCAAGGTCTGCCATTGCGCAGTAAAGATAGGTTGCCCTTACGCTGTGGCCCGTTGCCCTCTCCTGCTCACGCACAGGCTTGTGGCTCTGGTCATAATCGTGACCGATATAGTAGGGACTGTCAAAATCCTTTTGTCTTGTGCCTCTTGCCTCAACAAAATGAGAGCTCATATCAAGATATTTTTTGTTGCCCGTGCAGTCATAAAGCTTAACGAGGGCAAGCTCGATTTCCTCGTGACCGGGGGTGCAGAATTCTGCCGAATCCTCAACGACAAACACCTTTTCAATATGCTCCATATAATCGCACATCAGCTTAAGGAATTTATCCTTGCCCGTTGCGTTGTAATAGGCAATCGCAGCCTCGGTGAGGTGCCCGGCGCAGTAAAGCTCATGTGCCATACGGTTAACAAATCTGTTGTCGGGCTCGCAAACAGTAAAATAGATGTTGAAATAGCCGTTTTCGTCACGGTTTTTTTCAATCAGGTCAACAATCCGGTCAACAACCGCCTCAAGCTCCTTATCGGGGCTTTTATTTATGGTGTAAGCAACCGCCTCAATCCATTTTGCGATATCGGAATCCCAGAAAATATGGGGCTTGTCGGGGTCGCCGTCTTTCCAGTTGAATTCAAAGGCCCTGAAGCGGCCCGTATCCGAAAAACGGTCATACACCGTGGGTATGGTTGAATTTTTATTGATTTCAAAGCGGTTTTTCCAGAATCCGCCGAGATTCACTTTGTCGAAGGTAACGGATTTCACGGTATCACCCCATTATTTTTTGTTTTTTGCAGCCTTTTCGGCATCATTATCGCCGATTTCGATAAGATAGAACGAGCCTGTCCAAATAAACAGACCGATAAACACAAAAATCATTCCGTTCTGGAAGCCGCCGAGCATAAGACCGTCAACACCCACAAAATTCGCAACAATGCCTGAAAGAATACCGGTTGAAAGCGCACTGATAAGGTTAACCGTGCCGTCAACAATCATGTCTGCTGCTGCACCGAAGCAGGCAATCATAACGATTGTGCTGACAAGACCCGTTGCCGTTGCAATAAGAACGGGAATTCTTTTGCTGCTGAAAATTGACCAGAAGATGATGAAAAGGCAGGCAATAAGTGCAAGCGCAAAACCCACAACAAAAGCGATAAGATAGCCTTTTATGGGGTTAAGAGCAGCAGGCCACGAAAATGTGCCTGATGAATTTTCAATAATCATCTCATGCCAGAAGGTTTCTTTGCCCGAGATAACATCGAAGATGAATTTGATTGAGATGGATTCCTGAAGACCAACCTCGTCAATGATTGAGGTGCCGAGACGGAACGCAAGGAGGTCGGTAAAAATAACAACGGGAAAAATTGACAACGCAAGAAGAATGTTGACAATCCTGTAAAGATATTTCATATTAAAAATCCTTTCTTATTTCCACGATGAGTTGAGAGCAACCGTGCGGTTAAAGACGAGCTTTTCATCCGTTGAGGTTTTGTCAACGCAGAAGTATCCGTGACGCATAAACTGGAATGTGTCACCCGCTTTGGCATCCTTGAGTCCGCCGTCAACAAGGCAGCTTGTGATTGCTTCAAGAGAATTGGGATTGAGGTGATTGAGATAATTCTCTTTGCCGTCAACAAAGGGGTCTTCAGAGCCGAAAAGACGGTCATAAAGGCGGATTTCGCAGGGCACGCCGTCTGCTGCGTTAACCCAATGAATGGTGCCCTTAACCTTTCTGCCGTCGGGTGAATCGCCGCCCTTGGTTGCGGGGTCATAGGTGCAGTGAAGGCAGGTAACATTGCCGTCATCATCGGTTTCCCAGCTGTTGCAGGTGATGAAATATGCACCCTTGAGGCGCACCTCATTGCCGGGGAAGAGCCTGAAATATTTTTTGGGAGGCTCAATCATGAAATCATCACGCTCAATGAAGATTTCCTTTGAGAAATTAACCGTTCTCTTGCCAAGCTCGGGCTTGAGCGGGTTTATTTCAACCTCAAGAGCTTCGGTCTGATTTTCGGGATAGTTGTCAATAACAACTTTAAGGGGCTTGATAACAGCCATTGCTCTGGGCGCATTTTCGTTGAGATTATCCCTTACGCAGGCTTCAAGCAGGCCGTAATCAACAACACTGTCCGCCTTTGAGACGCCGATACGGTTTATGAAATCACGAACTGCCGCTGCGGGATAGCCTCTTCTTCTCATGCCGCAGAGAGTAATCATTCTGGGGTCATCCCAGCCGTCAACAACGCCCTTCTGAACCATTTCAAGGTTATATCTCTTGCTTGTTACGCAGTAGTTGAGGTTAAGACGGGCAAACTCAATCTGCCTGGGCGGCTCCTCAAAACCGATTTCGTTGATAAACCAATCATAAAGAGGTCTGTGATTTTCAAATTCAAGAGAACAGAGTGAATAGGTAACATTCTCCCTTGCATCCGAAAGAGGGTGTGCAAAGTCATACATGGGATAAACGCACCATTTGTCACCTGTCTGATGATGGGTAACATGGGCAATTCTGTAGATAACGGGGTCACGCATATTGATGTTGGGCGATGCCATATCAATCTTTGCACGGAGAGTTCTTTCTCCGTCTGCAAATTCGCCTGCAGTCATTCTTGCAAAAAGATCAAGGTTCTCTTCAACCGAACGGTCACGGTAGGGGCTGTTTTTGCCGGGCTCTGTGAGAGTGCCTCTGTATTCCCTGATTTCGTCTGCAGTGAGGTCGCAGACATATGCCTTGCCCTTCTTGATGAGCTTTATTGCGCATTCATAAATGAAATCAAAGTAGCTTGAAGCATAAAGCACGCTGTTCCATTTGAAGCCGAGCCATTCGATATCCGCCTTGATTGCATCAACATATTCAACATCCTCTTTTGAGGGGTTGGTATCGTCAAGGCGAAGGTTGCATATGCCGCCGTATTTTTCAGCAGTTGCAAAGTCGATTGTTATTGCCTTTGCGTGGCCGATGTGAAGATAGCCGTTGGGCTCGGGCGGGAAACGGGTCTGAACACGGGTGTTCACGCCGTTTGCAAGGTCTTCGTCAATAAAATCATATATAAAATTTGAGGTGGTGTTGAGTTCGTCCATAGTCTTAGTCCTTTCTTATTTCCAGCTTGCAATTGCTTCGTTAAGCCTTGCCTTGATTTCATCCTCGCCGAGAAGATTCATTATCGAATAAAGGTCGGGAGTGTTTCTGCGTGAGGTGAGAGCGATTCTGATAACCGTTGACACATCACCCACATGGCCTTTGAAGGCTTCGGGATTCTTTTTGAATTCCTTAACATTGGGGGTGAAGCCCAAAGGCTCACACATATCTTTGATTCTCGCAAACCATTGGTCTTTATCGTCTGCAAGTGAGAATTCGCCGATGTATTTTTCAGCTATTGCAGCCGCATCCGCCTTTGAAATATTTTCGGGCAGAGTATAGTCCGCAGCATAAAGCTCTTTATAAAGATATGAGAAATAATCCTTGACCTCGCTCCATTTTGCGATGTCCTTGCGGGGTTTGGGATTCTCTCTGTCAATATTGACCGCAGCGGTGGAGTAAGCGGGGTCTGCGGTGAAGATTGAATAAAATTCGGGGTCGTTTGCCTTTGCCCACTGAGCAATGTTTTCATAAACCTGCTGAGCAGTCATAACGGAAATAACATTCTTGCTCACATCGTTGAGCTTCACAAGGTCAAACAGGCATCCGCTGGAGCTCATCTTTTTGAGGTTGAAGGGGAATTTTGAAATATCCTCCTTGGGATTTGCTCTTCTCCAATCCTCAAAGTTTGAATTGATGAGGGTGAGAAGATATTCAAGCACGCTCTCCTTGGGGAAGCCGCCCTCAACGAAGTAGCTGACAGCCGCTTCAGGGTCCTTTCTCTTTGAAAGCTTGCGCTTGTCGCCTGTTTCTTCATCAATCTTGAGCACCTGAGGAGTGTGCGCATACTTGGGCACCTTATAGCCGCAGGCTTTGAAAAGCTCAATGTGCTTGGGCACGGATGATATCCATTCCTCGCCTCTGATAACATGGGTTGTCCTCATGAAATGGTCGTCGCACGCATGGGCGAAGTGGTAGGTGGGAATACCGTCGGATTTGAGGAGGACTTCATCAATTATGTTTGCAGGCATTTCAATTTTGCCTCTGATAACATCGTCAAAGATTATTTTTTTATCCTCATCGCCTGCGGAGCGCAGACGGAGCACCCAGGGCTTGCCTTCTGAAATATTCTGCTCAATCTGTTCGTATGTGAGGTCACGGCACTTTGCCCATTTGCCGAAATAGCCCCAGATGAGAGCATCGCCCTTGCCTTGCTCCTCACGAATGGCTGAAAGCTCGTCTGCCGTGCAGAAGCAGGGGTATGCAAGGCCTTTTTCAACAAGGCTCTTTGCAACTGTCTGATAAATCTCGGCACGCTGACTCTGAGTGTAAGGACCGTATGCACCCTTCTCGGTGCCGAAGCCCGTTACGCCTTCGCTGAATTCAACGCCGAAATAATCAAAGCCGTTGATGATGGCCGAAACGCCGTCGTCAATCTCACGCTTTTTATCGGTATCCTCAATTCTGAGGTATGAAACACCGTTTGTTGCCTGAGCGGTCAGCACATCAACAAGTGCGCCGAAAAGACCGCCGATGTGAAGATAGCCTGTGGGCGAGGGGGCGAAACGGGTTACTCTTGCGCCCTCTGCAAGACCTCTTTCGGGGTAGAGCTCCTCATAATAATCGGGTGTTTTATCGATTTGAGGGAAGAGAAGCTCTGCAAGTTTTTTGTTGTCCAAAAATATGCACTCCTAATCCATTATAATAATTTTACTTATACTCTATTATTATTGCAGAAAATCCCGCAAGTATCAAGAGAAATTTTTAATTTTTTCCTTTAATATTGCCATTTTTTTGATTTTATGCGCCAAAGAGAATAATATCTGCCGCCGAAGCCAAAAATAGGAGAGAAATAAATCAGTGAAAAGAGGATTTATATGAAAAAGAATTTTAAAAAGTATCCCAACATTTATCTCGCCCTTGCGGTATGCCTTGTTGCGGTGGGGGCAGGTGCGGCAATCGGGCTTGTTAAACAGCCGGGGGAAACAGAGGAAGAATTTGAGAGAGTGACAATTCAGTGGAGCGTTGAGGAAACACGGCAGCCGCTGACAGAGGATGTTAACATCGGTGTCAGCGGCATTGCGGATGAGCGTATTTTTGTTGAACCCACAACCGAAAAGATTGAGGAAAACAAGCCCTTCTCGGGCAATTTTGCCCTGCCCATGGGCACGGATATCATCAAGGATTACAGCAACGGCGAAATGGTGGAG
The DNA here is from genome assembly GCA_017403185.1 of Clostridia bacterium. GTDB lineage: Bacteria > Bacillota > Clostridia > Oscillospirales > Acutalibacteraceae > CAG-177. The sequence goes on along the minus strand of JAFQON010000036.1, from coordinate 73,876 downwards.
TCCAAAACAATGGGCGATTGGAGAGTGCACAACGGCGTGGATTTCGGCGGCAGTGCAGGCAACGAGGTTGCTGCCGTAAGTGACGGCAAGGTGTCGAAGGTTTACAGCGACAGCTTCTGGGGCACGGTTGTTGAAATCGACCACGGCAACGGCATGACCGTACGCTACTGCGGTCTGAAGGAGGGAAGCTGCCTGCCCGAGGGCACAGAGGTTAAAAAGTACGATAAAATCGGCTCGCTCGGGCATATTCCCGTTGAGATAAGCGAAGAGGACCACCTGCACCTTGAAGTGCTTATCGACGGCGAATTTGTTGACCCGTTGAAAGCATTGAACAAAGTCGGCGGGAATGAGTAATCATTGAAGTAAATAATGAATAGTGAAAAATGAATAATTAAGGGTGGGCAGAGCCCTTCCGAAATTTTTCATTCTTCATTTTTAATTCTTAATTTCATCTATGATTATGGCGGCTGCCATGTGTGTCAGGCTCCCCATAGGCGTTATTCACACCACCTTCAACGCAGCCGCCTTGTTTTTGAGGGCACAATCCCTCAATCCATTCTATGCAGAGCAGCTGAAAAGGCTATTGCAAATAAATTTCAAAAAAGTCTTTACTTTTGCAATTCTTTATGATATAATGCGCTTTGCAATGCCCGTTTCTCGGGTTACGGAGTAAACCTCTGTGAGGTGTTCACCTGCCGTTTCCTGGGTCCGAGGCAAATATTAAAATGAGGTGAAAAACAATGACACAGGCAGAAAAGACCGCAATCATGCAGGAATATGCTCTTCACGAGGGTGACACAGGTTCACCCGAAGTTCAGATCGCTGTTCTCACAAAGAGAATCAACGACCTCACCGAGCATCTCAAGGTTCACAAGAAGGACCACCACTCAAGAAGAGGCCTTCTTATGATGGTTGGTCACAGAAGAAACCTTCTTGCATACCTTCAGAAGGTTGACATTGAGCGTTACCGTTCAATCATTGCAAGACTTGGTATCCGTAAATAATTTACAAAATAAAGCAGGCAGGAACTCATCTTGCCTGCTTTGTGTCGTTTTAAAGGTCGGGTTATTCTGTTAAAGCATTAATCTGCTAACACTTTAAACCGACGCAGAAAACGCATCTTTCAGGCGGCTGTTTTCCCCGGTTTTAGCGGTAAATCGAGAGTCTGTCGGCAAGTGATACAGATTTTGGATTTATTGCTAAACCCAAACCTGCCGCCTGTGGAAATATAATTTTACAGAGAGGTAGAAAAAATGTTTTTTGAAGCTTTCAAAAAGTACGAAACAGAAATCGCAGGCAGACCTTTTGTTGTTGAAGTAGGCAAAATGGCTCAGCTTGCAGGCGGTTCATGCCTTGTTCGCTACGGCGAAACCAATGTGCTCTGCACCGCAACAATGGCTGCAAAGCCCAGAGAGGGTGTTGACTTCTTCCCCCTTTCGGTTGACTATGAAGAGAAGCTCTACTCAGTAGGCAGAATCCCCGGCTCATTCCAGCGCCGTGAAGGCAAGGCAAGCGAAAAGGCTACCCTTGCATCACGTGTTATCGACAGACCTATCAGACCCCTCTTTCCCAAGGATATGAGAAACGATGTCGGCGTTGTTGCAACCGTTATGTCGGTTGACCCCGACTGCCAGCCCGAAATCGCTGCTATGCTCGGCGTTTCAATCGCAATTTCAATTTCAGAAATCCCCTGGGACGGCCCCATTTCAGGTGTTGTTGTAGGTCTTGTTGACGGTCAGTATGTTATCAACCCCACTCTTGAGCAGAGAGCAAAGAGCGATATGTATGTTACCGTTGCTTCAACAAGCGACCTTGTTGCAATGATTGAAGCAGGCGCAAACGAAGTGTCAAACGACGATATGTACGACGGCATCATGTTTGCTCATAAAGAAAATCAGAGAATCGTTGAGTTCATCAATCAGATCAAGGCTGAATGCGGCAAAGAGAAGGTTGACTTCCCCTCAAACGATCCCGACCCCGAAATGTACGAAGCAATCAAGGATTTCGCAATCGAAGATATCCGCTTTGCTCTTGATACAGACGATAAGAGAATCCGTGACGAGCGCCTCAAGCCCGTTTACGAGAAGGTTCACGAGAAATTCGATGAAATCTATCCCGATATGGAGGTTAAGATTGAAGAATGTCTCTACAAGGTGCAGAAGTATGTTGTTCGCCGCTGGCTTCTTGATGACGGCAAGCGTGTTGACGGCAGAGGAATCAACGAAATCCGTCCTCTTAATGCTCAGGTTGACCTTCTTGACAGAGTTCACGGCTCAGGTATGTTCACAAGAGGTCAGACTCAGGTGCTTTCAATCACAACTCTCGGCCCCATGAGCGATGCTCAGCTTCTTGACGGTCTTGATGAAGAAGAAAGCAAGCGTTATATGCACCACTATAACTTCCCCTCATACTCAGTCGGCGAAACAAAGCCCTCAAGAGGCCCCGGCAGAAGAGAAATCGGTCACGGCGCACTTGCAGAGCGTTCACTCATCCCCGTTCTTCCCTCAGTTGAAGAATTCCCCTACACAATCCGTGTTGTATCAGAAGTTCTTTCATCAAACGGCTCAACATCACAGGGCTCAGTTTGCGGTTCAACACTTTCACTTATGGCAGCAGGCGTTCCCATCAAGGCACCCGTTGCAGGTATCTCCTGCGGTCTTATCACAGAGGGCGACCGTTTCATGACAATGGTTGACATTCAGGGTCTTGAAGACTTCTTCGGCGATATGGACTTCAAGGTTGCAGGCACAAAGAAGGGTATCACATCAATTCAGATGGACCTCAAGGTTCACGGCCTTACTCCCGCAATCATCAGAGAAGCTCTTGACAAGACCTACACCGCAAGATGCTATATTCTTGACGAAATCATGCTTCCCGTTATCCCCGAACCCAGAGCAGAGCTTTCAAAGTGGGCTCCCAAGATGCTTACAACAAAGATTGACCCCGAAAAGATCGGCGATGTTATCGGCAAGCAGGGCAAGGTTATTCAGAAGATCTGTGCAGAATGCAACTGTAAGATTGATGTTCAGGAAGACGGCAACATCTTCGTTTCATCAACTGATATCGAAGATGCAAAGAGAGCTATCTTCATTGTTGAAACAATTGCAAACGACCCCGAGGTCGGCGCAATCTACAAGGGCGTTGTTACCCGCCTTATGAGCTTCGGCGCATTTGTTGAAATTGCTCCCGGCAAAGAGGGCATGGTTCACATCAGCCAGCTCGATGTCAAGAGAACGGAAAAGGTTGAAGACGCCGTTAATGTTGGTGACGAGGTTATCGTTAAGGTGCTTCCCAAGGATGACCAGGGCAGACTCAACTTCTCACGCCGTGAGGCTCTCATCGAGGTTGAAGGTCTTGTTCCCGAAAACACTGTATCGGATGCTCCCAGAAAGCCCAGAAGAGATTTCAAGGGCGACCGTGGCGGCAGACAGAGAAGAGATTAATAAGTATAAGCAAGCAGCCCTGCATCGGCGGGGCTGCGATTTATTTTATTCCCAAAATGAAATCTGTTGATATACCGTAATACTTCGCAAGTTTTATCAAAACACTGCACGGCAACTCTCTGCTGCCTGTTTCATATCTTGTATATGCACTTCTCGATATAAAGCAATCTACTTTTTTAGCTCGTTGCATAATTCCTGTTGACTCAGCCCTCTTTTTAGTCTTATTTCCTTTAAATTATACATAAATCTCCCTCTTTTTTGACTTTGTAGGCAACACATTGCCTATATAGTATCACGCATCGCCTATAAAATCAACAAAAAATTCATATCCTATTATTAAAATAAGTTTTGGATGTGAATTATGAACACAATAACAGCAGTTAAGAATCGAATCCTACAACTTTGCGGTGAAAGAAACATTACCATTAATAAATTGGCCAACATATGTGCTTTGCCGCCTTCTTCGCTCAAAGCCATTCTCTATGGCAGAAGTCAGAACCCCAAGCTGCTCACAATAAAAATTATTTGTGACGGATTGGGAATAACTCTTGCGGAATTTTTTGACACAGACGAATTTAATTCTCTTGAACAAGAAATCAAATAATTATTAACCGTCTGCGAGGGCGGTTTTTTTATATTTTCTATTGTAAAAGCTTTAACGGTGTGATATATTAAAGTTAATCTATCCGAAAGGAGTTATTGCAATGATTAAAATTACATTTATGGGTGCAGGCAGCACCGTTTTTGCACGAAATGTTCTTGGTGACTGTATGTGCACCCCCGCTCTTCGTGACGGCGTTATCGCTCTCTATGATATTGATGAAGAAAGGCTTGAGGACAGCTATATCATCCTCTCCGCAATGAACAAGAATGTTAACGAGGGCAGAGCAAAAATTGAGAAATACTGCGGCGTTGAAAACAGAAAGGAAGCTCTCAGGGGCGCAACCTTCGTTGTCAATGCAATTCAGGTCGGTCTTTATGACCCCTGCACCATCATCGACTTTGAGGTGCCCAAGAAATACGGCCTTCGCCAGACAATTGCCGACACCCTCGGCATCGGCGGCATTATGAGAGGTCTGAGAACAATTCCCGTTCTCAAGGATTTTGCCGATGATATGGAAGAGGTCTGCCCCGATGCGTGGTTCCTCAACTACACAAACCCCATGGCAATCCTTTCGGGCTATATGCAGAGATACACAAAGATAAAGACCATCGGTCTTTGCCACAGCGTTCAGAGCTGCTCAAGAGATTTGCTCAATCATCTCGGCATGGAAGACAAGCTTGAAGGCAGAAAAGAGCTTATCGCAGGCATCAACCATATGGGCTGGCTGCTTGAGATTGAGGATAAAGACGGCAACGACCTTTACCCCGAAATCCGCAAAAGAGCCGCAGAGAAAAATGCAACCGAAAAGCACAGCGATATGGTAAGGTTTGAATATATCAAGAACTTCGGCTACTATTGCACCGAATCAAGCGAGCATAACGCCGAATACAACTGCTTCTACATCAAGTCAAAGTACCCCGAGCTTATCGACAGATACAACATTCCTCTTGACGAATATCCCCGCCGCTGCGTAAATCAGATTGCGGGCTGGAAGGCTGAGAAGGAAAGAATTCTTGACAACGGTCAGATTACTCACGAGCGTTCGGGCGAATATGCTTCATACATCATGGAGTCAATCGTTACGGGCAACCCCTACAAAATCGGCGGTAATGTGCTCAACACAGGTCTTATCGACAATCTGCCCGCAGATGCCTGCGTCGAGGTTCCCTGCCTTATCGACGGCAAGGGCATTCACCCCTGCCATGTCGGCAAGCTCCCCGTTCAGCTTGCTGCAATGAACATGACAAATATCAACGCTCAGCTTCTCACAATCAATGCAGCGGTTACAAAGAAGCGCGAGGATATCTACATGGCGGCTATGCTTGAGCCCCACACCGCAGCCGAGCTTTCAATCGACGAAATCAAGGCAATGGTTGACGAGCTTATCGAAGCACACGGCGAATACATGAAGGATTATAAGTAAATATAAAAAAATTAACCCCCGTCAGTGATGACGGGGGTTAACCTTTTACAAATATTATTCAGCTGCAGCTGTGGTTTCGGGAGCGGGTCTCTCGATTGTGTACTTAACGGTGCTGCTGTAATTGAAGGCTACGGGCACTGTGCCGATATCCTTGAGTGAGCCTGCGCCTGTTACATCTGTTTTAACATCAACGCTCTTCTTGTATTCGATGGTGTGAACATCATCTGTTTCAAGGTTTGCGGTAATGATAATCTGGCAATCCTTATATGTAAGGGTGGGCTTTGTTGCTGTGAGATAGCTGTTTGCGCTCTCAAACTCCTTCATGATTTCATCAACATTCTGGTCGATGGTCTTGTTGGTGAGAGCTGTTCTCTTCTCCTTTTCAAGAGCAGCCTTGTCTGCTTCTGCAGCAGTCTTATCTGCCACTGCAGCAGCTTTATCGGCTTCTGCAGCCTTCTTGGCCTCTGCATCGTTCTTCTTTTCAGCCTTTGCGATAGCCTTGTCTGCCTCGGCGATAATCTTATCAGCAGCTTCGATTCTGCCGTTTGCTTCGCCGATTTTGCCTTCAAGCTCAACTATTTTTGCGCTCTTTACGGTTTCAACATTGTATGCCTTGGCGATGATTTCCTTTTCGATTTCATCGGGGAATTCGTGACCCTTAAGAGTAAGAGTGATTACTCTCTGACCGTCCTGGTCAACGCAGGTTGCGCTCTTGACATCCTCACGGGTAAGTGCGCTCACATAATCTGCGCCTGCAACGGGAAGGTACTCTGCAACATCAACATATTCGTCAATCTTATAGCCGTCTTCGTGGAGCATATAGCTGTCAAGAGTGTTGATGGCTGCATTGATGTAATCGTTTTCGCTCATGGGAACATCTTCTTTTCTGGTAACGGTGACGGTTTCACCCTCGTTGAAGATGCGGCCTTCGCTCACACCGTAGTTCTTGACATCCTCATACTGCTCAGCGCTGAGAGTTTTGAGGTCGCCGTTGAAATCTGCGGGTGTTTCCTCACCGAGAACAGTCTTTACAAGGTCAATAATCTCTTCCTTGGTGAGTTCAACATATTTATATGACTTGTTGATGCCCTTGCTCTGGCTCATTTCAACCTTTGCTTCAACGCCGCTCTTGAGAAGGTTGAGCTGAGTGTTGAAATAGTTGAAAATCTTATCTGTGTTTGCTTCAAGCATTTCGGGGGAGTATGTAGTGTCTGTTACAACTTCGCTGTTCTCTTCATCAAACGAGGTTGTGATATCGGTGGGAAGGGGAGTTTTAGCAGTGATTGTTGTGGTTGTTTCTTCCTCAGTCTCGGGGCTGCAGCCCGTAAATGCAAAGAGGAAGGAAAAAACAAGAATCATGCTGATTGCTGCCATTATTTTCTTATTCATGCGATAAATCTCCTTTCGCAAGCGGAAACCGCCTGCATTAAGCAAGTTTTATGTTAGTAATAAAAGTATTATATCATATTAATGAATAAAATACAGCCAATTTTTGAGAATAAAAAATTTTTGTTGAAAGTGAAACAATAGGAATGCTTCGGTTTGTTGAAAATGCCTAATTATCAGACATTCAAACCTTTTTCGTCATAGAGGAAAAGTGTTTCAAGGCAGATATCGAGACCTGCTTCGATTGTTTTGAGGTCAAGATTCTCGTGTGTGTCAAGCCTTGTGTGATAATAGCGGGCAGGGGCGGGGTCCATTGCTGCAAAAGCGGATGCCTTGACGCCGCATTTTGTTGCAGCTGCAGCATCGGTTGCGCCGAGCGATACAGTCTTATAGGGCACATCGTAGCCTGCAATCTTTGCGCCCTCTTTGATAAGCTTGCTTACCTCGGGGTCATTCTTGACCGTGCCCGTCATATCCTTATTATAAATGGCCATAAAATCAAAATCACGAAGGGTGTCAAGAGCGACAAATACCGTTTCAACATCCTTGAATTCGCCGCCGTGCTTTTGGCAGAAATCCTTTGAGCCTCTCAGACCGATTTCCTCAGAGCCTGCGCAAAGAGCGATTACTTCGGTATTTTCAAGCTGAATTCCGTTATCCTCAAGGAATTTGAGAATTCCGATGGAAGTGAAGCAGCCGGTGAGGTTATCGTTTGCACCCTCAACGATGCGGTTTTTATCATAGAAAAGAGAAGCTGTAAGGAAAATTACCGTGAAGCCGAGAAGAATGTAGCTGAAAACATCAAGTGCGGTTGAGCCTATGAATTCGGGGTCAGTAACATTTTTGACAATGGCGATGATATTGAACACAAGAGAAACAACAATGCCGACAAGGCTGCCGCCGATAACGGGGATAACAAGCTTCGGGCCGCCCCAATAGGTGAAACGCCATTCCATCGAGGAATCCGCATGACCGCAGAAGATGATGCGTCTTTTGATTTCACCTGAGGGCTTTCTTATGCCGTAGGCATTGTGCGATGTCTTTTTGGGAAGAAACGGGTCAAGAGTTTCTTTGTAGAAAAGGAATTCGGTTACGATAAAGAAAAGGCAGATTACCGTGAGCGCAAGTGAAACATAAAAAAGAGGCGCTACGGTGAGAAGCTGCGCAACAAAGAAAAGTGCGCAGGATATTGTCATCAGCACAACTGAGAGAGGCACCCAGCCGAGAAATGCCTTGGGATGAACGGTGTAGGATTCGATTTTAACATCGTCACAGCAGGTTTTCAAATCCTCTGCCATATATTCAATGCTCTTTTTCTCCTCTTCGGAGCCTGCGAATCTGGGACCGATTTCTTTGCAGACCTTTTTGATGCTTCTTGCGGCATAGTTTGCATACATTCGGCGTGTCGATTCATAATTTTTTACGCTTTCGTTTGCTTTCAAAACAAACACTCCTTTCACGGGCTTTCCCCTTTTGATGCTTTGTTTTCACATATATTTTAGTATACACTTTGTTCCGACTATATTCAAGTGGTTGCGTAAGAATTTTTTGTCACGGACAGAATTGCCGCAAAGAAAAATCCGCCTTGCGTTGTGCAAAGCGGATATTTTTTGTTGAATTAATCAGTCGTCGCAATCGTCGCAGCAGTCGTCGCAATCGCAGTCATAGTCGATTTCGAACTCGAGCAGCTCGTTGCACTTGGGGCAGTTGATGCTGCCTTCTTCAAGGATGTCGCCGTCAACGCAGATAACCTCGCCGCAGCTGGGGCATTCAACATCATAATATTCTTCCTCGTCGTCATCGTCGCAGCAATCATCGCAGCAGCAATCGTCGAGGTCTTCGTATACATAGCCTTCAAGCTCGTCAAGGTCTTCATCAACAGCATCAAGCTGCTCGCTGATGAGATCCATGCCGTCTTCAAGATCGCTTACGGTGAGAGCCATATCGTCAAGAACATCAATCATGGCGCTGATAAGCTTTGCTTCGGGCTTGCTCTCGTCAAGTGCAAGGCCTTCTGCAAGACCCTTGAGGTATGCAACCTTTTCTGTAATGGTCATTTTTGTTTCCTCCGTTTATATTAGTTTATGCACGGCTGAGGTATTCGCCTGTGCGGGTGTCAACAACAATCATTTCGCCCTCGTCAATGAAGAGGGGAACCTTAACCTCTGCACCTGTTTCAAGTGTAGCGGGTTTTGTTGCGTTTGTTGCAGTGTTGCCTGCAAAGCCGGGGTCGGTCTTTGTTACCTGAAGAGTAACTGAGTTGGGGGGCTCAACACCGAACACGCTGCCCTTGTATGAAAGAATACGGCAGGTTTCGTTTTCCTTAACAAACTTGAAGTTTTCGGGAAGAGTGTCTGCGCCGATGGGAACCATGTCATAGGTTTCGGGGTCCATGAAATAGTAAAGACCGCCGTCTTCGTATGAATATTCCATTTCCTTACGCTCGATGTAAGCGGTGGGGAACTTATCTGTGGGGTTGAAAGTACGCTCAACAACTGCGCCGCCGATAACATTTCTGATCTTTGTTCTTACGAAAGCTGCGCCTTTGCCGGGCTTAACATGCTGGAATTCGATGATCTGATAGACCTGACCTTCCATTTCGAAGGTTACGCCGTTTCTGAAATCGCCTGCTGATACCATAAGTTTATTTCTCCTTATATATATGTTTTCACAGTTATTTTATACTATTCGTTTATATTTTTCAAGTCTTTTTTATTAATTCTCGGGATATATTAAAGAATTATGAGGTTTTTGGGGCTTTTTGTGAGGTTTTCATAACCGTTTTCGGTGATAAATGCCATATCTTCGATGCGCACACCGAATTCCCCGGGCAGATAAACGCCGGGCTCAACCGTCACAACATCGCCGATTCCGAGCGTTTCTCCGCTTCTGGGATTGAGCGTGGGCGCCTCGTGAATTTCAATTCCGACTCCGTGACCCGTGCCGTGGCCGAAAAATTCACCGAAGCCCGCAGCCTTTATAACATCCCTTGCGGCAGCATCCGCAGCCTTGCAGGAAACACCTGCCCCGAGAATTTCAAGGCAGCCTTTCTGCGCCGAAAGCACGGTTTCATAAACCTCCGCCTGCTTTGACGAGACCTCACCCACCGCAACGGTGCGGGTCATATCGCTGTGATATCCGTCAACAACAGCGCCGAAATCCATGGTGATAAAATCGCCTTTTTCAATTTTTTTGTCAGACGGCACGCCGTGGGGCATTGAGGAATTTTTGCCGCTGACGGCAATTGTCTGAAAAGAAATATCCTCTGCGCCGTTTCTGAGCATGAAAAAATCAAGCGTGAGCGCAATTTCACGCTCCGTAACGCCTTCTTTTATAAAGGAGAGGATATGGTTGAAGGCTTTTTCGGCAATCGACTGTGCGGCAAGAATTTTTTTCTTCTCGTCTTCGGTTTTTGTGCGGCGCAGAGCGGAGATTTCTTTGTCTGCCTTCTCGAAATCGCATTCGCAGCCGCAGATTTTTTTGACCGATTCCGCCTTTGCCACGCTGAGGGATTCGCCCTCAAGAAAAAGCTTTTTTATGCCGAAAATTTTAATATATCCGTCAAGCTGCTTTGAGAAATCTGTTAAAAGAACAACTTCACATTCGTTAACGGCTTTCTTTGCCGCCTCAAAATATCGGCTGTCAATGAGAAAAAATGCCTCATTCTGAGTTGTGAGCAAATAACCTGCCGAGGAGGGGAAGCCCGTGAGGTAACGACGGTTTTCGGCTGAAATAATGAGGTATGCCTGATTGTTGCTGAGTGAAGACTGTAAATTCTGAATGTTCATAAATTCTCCTATAAAGGGAGCACTGCCGTCCGTGTGCAGCGAACGGCAGTGCTTGGGGAAAGAGAAAATAAAAATGAAAAAAGAAGTTGTCAATCTGAAAGACCAACAGATGTTTGTCTATCTGTATAATATTGCATCATTTCTTTGTTTTTGTTGTAGAAATGTGAACAATTTGTAAATAAATAGACAAATCAGTCAAATTTTGTTCGCTGCCTAAATTAAATTGTGTGTTTTATATTACTGCTCAAGAAATGCCCTGAAGCCCTTGTATGCCATATAGACATCGAGCTTTGAAACGACCTCGAAGGGTGCGTGCATTGAGAGCACGGGCACGCCCACATCAACAACCTCAACGCCGAGGTTTGCAACATATTTTGCAACGGTGCCTCCGCCGCCCTCATCAACCTTGCCGAGCTCGCCCGTCTGCCATGCAACCTTGCCGCTGTCAAAAATATTTCTGATTTTCGCCATATATTCGGCGTTTGCATCGCTTGTGCCGCCTTTGCCCCTTGAGCCGGTGTATTTTGTGACAACGATGCCCTTGTTGATAAATGCGGCATTGAGCTTGTCGTGCACCGAAGGATAGGTGGGGTCGAAGCCTGCGTTTACATCTGCCGAGAGGCATTCGGATGCTCTGAGCACATCTCTGCCGCAGAGCCCCTGAGTTTTTGCGATATCGGCAATAAAATGCTTGAGATAAGCAGATTGCAGACCCGTGTTGCCGTCTGAGCCGGTTTCTTCCTTATCGGTGATAACGGTAACGGTTGTGTATTTGGGATTCTTAACCGCAAATTCAGCCATAACAGAGGGGTAGGCGCACACTCTGTCGTCATGGCCGTAGGAGCCTATCATGCTGCGGTCAAAGCCGATATCCCTTGCCTTGAAAGCAGGCACAATCTCAAGCTCTGCCGAGAGAAAATCCGCCTCGGTGATGCCGTATTTTTCATTGAGAAGCTTCATAATGTTGAGCTTCACCATTTCGCTGCCCTTATCTGTGCCGAAGGGTCTGCTGCCCACAAGAATGTTGAGGTTTTCGCCTGCAATCGCTTCTTCAAGCGGCTTTGAAGCCTGCTTTCTGTCAAGATGGGGAAGAAGGTCGGTCACAACAAACTGCGGGTCGCCCTCATCTTCGCCTAAATTAACGGTTACGCTGCTGCCGTCACGGCGGCAAATCACACCGTGAAGGGAAAGAGGTATTGCTGTCCACTGATATTTCTTGATTCCGCCGTAATAGTGGGTTTTGAAGAATGCAAGCTCGCTGTCCTCATAAAGGGGATTGGGCTTCAAGTCAAGGCGGGGTGAATCAATATGTGACGCAACGATTTTCACGCCGTTTTCAAGGCTTTCGGTGCCGAAGGTGCACAGAATGAGAGCCTTTGAGCGGTTGAGGTAATAAACCTTGTCGCCTGCCATATATGATGCCTTTGCATCAAACGGCACATAGCCCTCGTTACGGGCAAGGGCGGTCACATACGCCGCAGCCTCTCTCTCTGTTTTGCAGGTGTCGAGAAAATCCTTGTAGCCTTCGCAAAAATCATCTGCCTGAGCAATCTCCGCCTCATCGCAGAGATACGATGCGTGGTCGGGAGCATAAAAAAGCTCTTCCTTAAGGATTTCAGCCTGAGTTTTTTCTGACATTTTATTCATCCTTCCTTATATAAAATCAATCTGTTCTTCTAAATCTTCGCCGTTATTATCTATAATTATATCCGCTTTTTTTATGTAATATTCCGCAGGCGGCTGAGCATTGATGCGGAGCATTGCATCGCTCTCGCTTATGCCGTCACGGGCAATTATTCTTTCAAGGCGGATTTTTTCATCGGCAATAACGCTGATGTTTTTTTGACATATCGCATGAAGCGGGCTGTCAAACAGCAGGGCGGCATCAATAACCGCCGCTTTTGCACCCTCTTTTTGAGCAATGTGGATTTCCTCAACGGCAAGGCGGGTTATTTCGGGGTGAGTGATTGCGCTCAGGGCAGCGGTGCCCTCTTCGGTTGCAAACGCACGCCTTGCAAGCTCACGGCGGTCAAGCACGCCGTTATTTACAATATCATCGCCGAAGCGTTTTTTGAGCAAATCAATAACCTCGGGATTTTCAACCGCCCTGCGTGCAAGAATATCGGTGTCAACAATATAACAGCCCTTTTCACGGAGCATGGCGGCAACCGTGGTTTTGCCTGCGCCCGTCTGACCCGTCAGACCGATAACGGGGATTCCGATATCAAGGTCAATAACTCTGAATGCTGCCGAGCGCAGAAGCCTGTTGTATACCGCAAGCCCTACGCCGCTTGAGGTCGGGCAACGCACAAACGCTTTGTCGCAGCCCATTGCATCAACCTCTCGAAGGGCATCAAAAATATGATGTGCCTGTGACAAATCGTCGTTTTCTTTGCCGTATTCTATATATTTTTCAAAATTCCTGCCCTCGCCCTCAAAGCAGACGGCGCAGACCGGGCCTTTCTGAGCGAGCACGAATTTTTTGTATTTTTCAAAGCTGCCCTTGACAATCGTAACCTGAGCCGAAGGAGCATAGTGCTTGTATTTCATGCCGGGAGATTCCGCTTTTTCGTTATCCCTGAGCTTTTCAAAAACTGCAGGTGAAATCTGAATTGCTCCGAGCACCTCTTCAAGCTGCTCGGGTGTAATTCCTCCGGGTCTGAGAAGGGTGGGCGGATTTGTAACGAGGGTTACAACCGTTGATTCAACGCCAACGGAGCATTCGCCGCCGTCAACAACGGCATCAATTTTGCCGTCAAGGTCCTCAATAACATGAGCCGCCCTTGTGGGGCTGGGTTTGCCCGATGCGTTTGCGCTCGGTGCGGCAAGCGGCAGACCTGATGCGGCAATGATTTTTCTTGCCCCTTCATGCGACGGCATACGGATTGCAACCGTGTCAAGCCCTGCGCTGACCTCATCGGGGATGAGTGCGGATTTTTTCATTATCACCGTCAGCGGACCGGGCCAATATTTCTCTGCAAGAGCATAAAGACGGGGGTCAACACTCTCAACAAGCGGTGTGATTTCTTCAAGAGAAGAAACATGAACAATCAGCGGATTATCCTGCGGTCTGCCCTTGGCAAGAAAGATTTTTTTGACCGCCCCGCCGTCAAGCGCATTTGCCGCAAGCCCGTAGACCGTTTCGGTGGGTATGGCAACAAGGCCGCCGTTTCTGAGAATTTCTGCGGCAGTCTGTATTGAATTTGTATCCTGTTCTTTTAAATAAAGTGTTTTCATAATTTTACTCATTTTTCAGCTTCTCCGCTGTATCGGCAGTCACCAAAGCGTCAATAATCTCATCAAGGTCGCCGTTGAGGATAGCTTCAATTCTGTAAAGAGTGAGGTTTATTCTGTGGTCGCTTACCCTGCCCTGAGGGTAGTTATAAGTGCGGATTCTCTCGCTTCTGTCGCCCGTGCCGACCTGCGCTTTACGCTCACCTGCAATTGCGTCGTGCTGCTTTTCACGCTCAGCCTCAAGGATTTTTGAGCGCAGGATTTTCATTGCCCTGTCCTTGTTTTTGTGCTGACTGCGTTCATCCTGGCACTCAACGACCGTGCCCGTCGGGATATGCGTTATGCGGATTGCGCTTTCTGTTTTGTTAACATGCTGACCGCCTGCACCGCCCGAGCGGTAAGTATCAATCTGCAAATCTGCGGGGTTGATTTCAACATCAACCTCTTCCGCTTCGGGGAGCACCGCAACGGTTACCGTTGAAGTGTGTATTCTGCCCTGACTTTCGGTTTCGGGCACACGCTGAACTCGGTGCACGCCGCTTTCAAACTTGAAGCGGGAATATGCGCCGTCGCCCGAAATGCTGAAGCTGATTTCTTTGAATCCGCCGAGCTCCGTGGGATTGGAGTTCAGAATCTCCGCCTTCCAGCCCTTTGTTTCGGCATACATGGAATACATCCTGAACAGCACGCCCGCAAAAAGCGATGCCTCTTCACCGCCTGCGCCGCCCCTTATTTCAACAATAACATTCTTATCATCGTTGGGGTCACGGGGCAGAAGCAGCACCTTGAGCTCCTCCTGAAAAACGGCAGCATCCCCGGCAGCCTGCTCGTATTCCTCCTGAACCATTTCACGGAAGTCCTTTTCAAGGCCGCCTGCCTCAAGCATTTCCTTTGCCTCTGCAAGCGTAGCCTGAGCAGCTTTTAGCTGACGGAATTTTTCAACAATGGGTGTTAACACCTTCAGCTCCTGCATAAGCTTTTTGTATTGAGCAATATCCGCCACAATATCGGGCTGACAAAGCTTTTCGTTGATATCCTCAAATTTTTCTTCTACTTTTATCAGTTTGTCAAGCATGGATTACTCCTCTTCGTCACGGATAATTTTTTTGATGTTTTTTTCAACCTTTACTCTTTCGAGCATGACCTCTCTGCCGCACTGAAGGCATTTTATGCGAAAATCCGCACCGATGCGCAGAACGGTGAATTTGTCGCAGCCGCACGGGTGCTTTTTTTTCATAAGAAGGGTATCGCCGAGTCTGACATCCATAAATTATCCTCCTAAAAAAATACTTTTCATTATAATATAACATAAATTGTGCCGAAAGTATACGGCAGAAGCAAATTTTTTTGGAATTTATTTCATATAACATCCATATAATTCAAGTGATAAAGAAAATGAACTACGGAACGGTGATAGGCAATGAGAAATTTCAAACCTGAAGGTCAGCTTATATCAACAGAAGAGAACAAGAGATATCTTTCAAGCCCGTTTTCGCTGCGTGACGCATTCTATGCCGAGGCGGTGCTTGAGGGAAGGGTGATACGCTGCGACAGTGAGCACAATCTTCATGTGGATCTGGGCTGTATGAAGGGAATTATTCCCCGTGTGGAGGGTGCAGTCGGCATAGGTGACGGCAGCGTGAGGGATATTGCTCTTATTTCAAGAGTCAACAAGCCCGTTGCCTTTGTCATAACGGGATTTCGCACCGAAAACGGCGAAAACACCGCAGTTTTAAGCCGCCGCAGAGTGCAGGAGGACTGCATGGCAGGCTACATTTCACACCTTAAAGCGGGCGATGTTATCCCCGCAACCGTGTCGCATATCGAGGGCTTTGGAGTGTTCTGCGACATCGGTGCAGGTATCAGTGCGCTTATGCCGATAGACAGCATTTCGGTGTCGAGAATTCCTCACCCGAGCGCAAGGTTTGTGACGGGTCAGAGCATTTTTGCGGTTGTGAAAAGCGTTGATGAGGCCGGCAGAATCACTCTCAGTCACAAGGAGCTGCTCGGCACATGGGAGGAGAATGCGTCAATGTTTTCAGTGGGTGAAACAGTGCCGGGAATCGTGCGCTCGGTTGAAAAATACGGTATTTTTGTTGAGCTGTCGCCTAACCTTGCAGGGCTTGCCGAATTCTCTGACGGAGTTGAGGCGGGCAGCCATGCGGGAGTTTACATCAAGAGTATCATTCCCTCAAAAATGAAGATAAAGCTGATTATTGTTGACTGCTTCGATGCGGATTATCCGGTTACGGTGCCCAGATATTTCATAAAAAACGGGCATATCGACAGCTGGATTTATTCCCCTGCCGAAAGCCCGAAGATAATTGAATCGGTATTCACCGCAATATAAAGAAAGACTTGCATGGGAGCAATCCCGTGCAAGTCTTTTAAAGCTTTGCTTGTGTTCAGTTGATTCCGAGCCTGTTCATTTCTTTTTTGAGTTCATTTTTCTTTTTTGCTTTTTTAACTGTGATAACAAGAAGCGCAATTGATATTACAAAAATAATTACTCCTTTTCCTCCGTGTTTTCTTCGGATTTTTCGTTGTCTGTTTTTTTGCCTTTTTTTGCCTTTATCGCATATCTTACCACCCACACGATGAGTGCGGCAGGCAGAAGGATTGCTGCTGCAAGTGCGATTTTATCAATGGGCACGTAGTCGTAAAGCCCGTCACCGAGAATGGTAAACAGAATCACTCTGGGCAGGATTCCGCCCACGGAAACAAGAAAATAGGGCAGGAATTTCATTTTTACCGTGCCGAGAAAAAGGCTCACAAGGTCGATGGGAAACACGGGCAGAAATCTGATTGCAAAAATCGCAGAGAGCTTATTTTTGCCGTAAAGCTCAAGGATTTTGTCGCCGTGTTTTGCCTTTTTCAGCTTTTTTACCACATAATCGCCGCCCATAACTCTGCCGAAAAGGTATGATGCGGCAACCTCAACAAAAATCCCCGCAGCGTTTATGAGAAT
Organism: Clostridia bacterium; assembly: GCA_017403185.1. GTDB lineage: Bacteria > Bacillota > Clostridia > Oscillospirales > Acutalibacteraceae > CAG-177. The sequence goes on along the minus strand of JAFQON010000036.1, from coordinate 57,030 downwards.
TGCCCAATGAGCGGGGAATGCCATGCCTACCGCAATGTAAATGAGAGATGCGGGGATTACAAACACCATGGATTTGAGCAGATATATTCCCCATATGGTCAGCACCGCCGTGAGCACGCTTGAGCTCGCTTCAACAAGTCCTCTCACATCAAGTGTTCTGAAATCCTCATATTTCAGGATAATTACGGTAATAATAATCACCGAAACGGCAATTCTTGCCGCAAGCCCGAAAATATATGAAACTTTTTGGGACAAGCCTTTCATAATTACCTCCGTTTTGTTCTGAGCTTTATAAATAATACTCCAAAATCATCCGTAAAGCAAGAAAATTAACATAATTGTAATAAATTTTTGTAGACACAATGCAAAACTTGTGATATATTTAATTCATATGCGTATGAAAAAGGAGGGAATCCGCTATGATGACAATGAAGGAAAAAATAGAAAGAGCCTCTGCAGCAGTTGCCTTTGACGGCATATACAAATACGTTAAAAAGAACCCCGAGGAGAATATTGTCAAGCTTATTGACCTTGCTCAGAAGCTTATGGGCGGCGCTTTCCCCGAAAAGAATTATGATGCCTTCCGCAAGGCGATTCAGGATAAAGACAATGTATGGCGCACCTTTGCGATGAATATAATCGAAAATGTTGACGGCTCGGTTATCAAGAATATGCTGCTTGCACTGGGTCTCGGTGCAGGTGTAAACGGCACAAAGGCAGTGCGTGCAAACAGAGAAAAATACAAGTGCAATGTGCCTTTCACAATTCTTTTTGACCCCACAAGCGCCTGCAACCTCAAGTGCAAGGGCTGCTGGTCTGCCGAATACGGTCATAAGTCTAACCTTACTCTTGACGAAATGAGAAGCATCATCAATCAGGGCACCGAGCTCGGCACGCATCTTTATATGCTCACGGGCGGTGAGCCTTTGATTAAGAAAAAAGAGATAATCGCCCTCTGCCGAGAGAATCCCGACTGCGCATTCCTTGCCTACACAAACGCAACTCTTATTGATCAGGCGCTTTGTGACGAGATGAAGAGCGTGGGCAACCTTGCCCTTGCACTGAGCATTGAAGGCACTGAGGAGAGCAACGATTCAAGGCGCGGCGACGGTGCATACAAAACCACGGTTGAAGCTATGGAGCTGCTTAAGAAAAACGGTCTTTTCTTCGGCATTTCCGTTTGCTATACAAGCGAAAACATTCCCTATGTAACGAGCAGGGAATTCCTTGACCTTATGGTTGAAAAGGGTGCGCTTTTTGCCCTTTATTTCAACTATATGCCCGTTGGCGGCGATGCGGTTGTTGACCTTATTCCTTCGCCCGAGCAAAGAGCCTATATGTATAAATGGATTCGCAGGGCAAGAAACGGCAAAACGGGTCACCCTCTGTTCACAATGGATTTTCAGGATGACGGCGAATTTGTGGGCGGCTGCATTGCGGGCGGCAGGAACTATTTTCACATCAACTCCGAGGGCGACATGGAGCCCTGCGTTTTCATTCATTATTCGGATTCGAATATCAGGGAGAAAACGCTTCTTGAAGGCTTGAGAAGCCCGCTCTTTATGGCGTATTATCACAATCAGCCCTTCAACGATAATCACCTCAGACCCTGCCCCATGCTCGAGAATCCCGACTGTCTGCGCAAAATTATTGCTCAGACGGGCGCAAAGTCAACCAATCTTATCGAGCCTGAGAGTGCAGAGCAGCTCTGCTCAAAGTGTGACAAGTTTGCGGCGGCGTGGAAGCCCGTTGCGGATGAGCTGTGGAATTCAACCAAGCATCCCAACCCCAAAACGCAGTATTACCGTGACACACCCGAGGGCAAAGCACAGCAGAATAAATAAAATCAACGCCTTGCAGCTGCAGGGCGTTTTTTACTTCGCAAAAGTGAAATACCGCAAAATCTACGGTCTGAAATTGTTTAATACAGCAAAAAAACAGCCTGTTTAACATTACAAAAACAAAATTAAACACAAGATGTTAATTTTTTACTTGCATTTGCAATAAGTTTATACTATAATTATCATGCACATGACCGTGCTGAAATCCGACAGAGTTTTCACACGGCAAACCATAAGATATTTTAGGAGGAAAAACCATGTCAAAGAAAATTCTCGCAGTTCTTCTTGCACTCAGCTTCGTATTTGCTTTCGCAGCTTGCGGCGGCAACACAGAAGACGAAACAACAACCACCACAGCAGCCGAAGAAATCACGGACGCTCCCGTTGAAGACACAGACGCTCCCGTTGAAGACACAGATGCTCCCGCAGTTGACCCCTCAGCAGCAGACACAACAGACGCTTCATCAGCAGACACCTCAGCTGTTTCAGAAGAAACAACAGCTGCAGATGCAACAAAAATGCCCGAAGGCAAGGAAGCAATCGTTGCTTATTTCAACACAGCTATCAACAATGTTAAGCCCAAGTCAAAGAGCATCAAGTCAAATTATATGATTCACGCTGTTGCAGGCGAAGTTACAGGTGTTCCCGGTCTTATTGATACAGTTCTCGGCGGCACAGGCAACTTCATCAGCGGCTTCATGGGTCCCGATGAAAGCAAGGCAAATGTTACATGGTCATCAACAGCAGATAAGAATAAGTTCTTCCCCGTTGAAGGCGAAACATGGGCATCAAAGCTCACCGCTGCAGATGTTAAGGATGCAAAAATCGCTGAAAAGAACGGCAAGTGGGAAATCACAATCAAGACCGTTGCTGACGGCAAGAGCTCAAATGTTAAGCACGGCGCAGGCCATGCTCCCAAGGCTTTCAACGTTGTTCTTCCCGCAGTTGTTGACGAAAACATCCCCGGCGCAGTTGCTAAGCTCTTCAGCATCGGCACAACAGAGATGAACTATCCCTCAGGCACAATCAAGGTTACAGTTGACCCCGCAACAGGCAATGTAACACACGCAAACTACATGATGTACTGGACAATCAACATCCACCTTGGTGACAATGTCGTTGTTCTTCCCTTCTCAACAGAGAACGACTACAACATCAACTGGTAAATAGTTAAAAATCGGTGACCGTCATTGCGGCGGTCACCATTATTGCGTAAAAATAAATTTCAATAAAAAGGTGATTTACTATGAAAAAGGAAGTTCTTGTTGAAACTTCAGCCCGCCATGTTCATGTAAGCCGTGCCGACCTCGATGTTCTTTTCGGCGAAGGCTATGAGCTTACCCACAAAAAAGATCTTTCACAGCCCGGTCAGTTTGCCTGCGAAGAAAGAGTTGCCGTTGTAGGCGCAAAGGGCAGCTTCCCCGCTGTTTCAATCCTCGGTCCCATCCGTCCCTCAACTCAGGTTGAGCTTTCACTCACAGACGCACGCAGCATCGGTGCAGTTGCTCCCGTAAGAGAGAGCGGCGATATTGCAGGCTCAGGTGCCTGCAAGCTTGTAGGTCCCAAGGGTGAGGTTGAAATTGATTGCGGCGTTATCTCCGCAAAAAGACATATCCACGCAACTCCCGCCGATGCCGAAAAATACGGTCTTGAGGATAAGCAGATTGTCTGCGTTAAGGTTGAGTCAGACGGCAGAAGCCTTGTTTTTGACGATGTTGTTGTAAGAGTTAACCCCAACTTTGCTCTCGCAATGCACATTGATACAGACGAATCAAATGCTGCAGGCGCAAAGCCCGGCATGATGGGTGAAATCCTTTAATATAAGCAGCTCAACGGTGCATCATCAATGCGATGATGCACCGTTTTTTTGTTTTAAGGCAAACTAATCTTTCAAATATGTTAACAAATATCCGCAAGTTTGTTAAACAAAAGAATGTATTATGTTTATATCCGTTCAAATTTTGCGGCATATAATGTAATGTATCCCCGTTTCGTGAAGATTACCTCCGTTCACGGCAAAAAATCTATTGCAAGTGGGGAAAAAATAGTGTATAATGTTTTAAATATGATTATTATAATGGGATTAGTGCCGACAGAGGGGATGTGAGATGATGTGTGCCTATTTTGATAACAGCGCAACAACTGCACCGTGCTGCGAAGCGGTTAACGCCGTTGCGGATGCAATGACAAGGTGTTGGGGCAACCCGTCATCACTTCACAGAATCGGCAACGAAGCCAAGGAATTGCTTGATAAATCAAGAGAGGATATCGCAAAGCGTCTTTCCTGCAGCCCTGAAGAGATTTTCTTTACCTCAGGCGGCACGGAGAGCAACAACCTTGCCCTTTACGGTGCGGCATATCAGATACGCCGCATGGGCAGGCGGATCGTTTCAACAAGTGTTGAGCATTCAAGCATTGACGATACCCTCAGCCGCCTTGAAGCCGAGGGCTTTGAGGTTATCAGGCTGAAGGTTGACAATTACGGCAGAATAAACGAAAAGGATCTTTATGCCGCAGTCAATTCAAACACCATTCTTATTTCAATGATGCTCGTCAACAATGAGGTGGGCACGGTAATGCCCGTTCAGGCTGCAAAGCGTGCAGCAATGATGGCACGCTCGCCCGCACTCATTCATTGCGATGCCGTGCAGGCGTTCGGCAAAATGCCCGTCAAGCCCGCAACACTCGGCGTTGACCTGATGACAATAAGCTCCCATAAAATTCACGGTCCCAAGGGCGTGGGTGCAATCTATATACGCAAGGGCGTAAAAATCAAGCCCCGCACCTTCGGCGGAGAGCAGGAAAATAAAATCAGACCCGGCACGGAAGCAATGCCCGCAATCGCAGGCTTTGCTGCTGCCGCAAGAGCCTTGCCCGACCCTCAGAAGGAGCTGGAGCACATCAGAATGCTCAGGGACTACATGGTGTCAAAGCTCGAGGAGCTCGGCGATATTGCAATAAATTCGCCGCCCGATGCACTGCCTTATGTGACCAATATTTCAGTTCTCGGAATAAAATCGGAGCCGATGCTCAACTTCCTTTCGGAAAAAGGAATTTGCGTTTCAAGCGGCTCGGCGTGCTCAAAGGGCAAAAAAAGCCATATTCTTATGCAGATGGGTCTTGACCGCAGAAGGCTTGACAGCCCGCTGAGAATCAGCTTTTCAAGGTTTACAACGGTTCAGGAAATTGACGCTCTCATTCTCGGCATAGCCGAAGGCAAAAAAGTGATAAGAGCAATAAAATAAACGGAGAGAAAAATGAAAGAAATTATTCTTATAAAAAACGGTGAGCTTGCGCTCAAGGGTCTTAACAGAAGAACTTTTGAGGATATGCTTGTTAAAAATATGCGCCGCAGGCTTGAAAGTGCGGGCAAATTCAAGTTTACCATTGCACAGTCAACAATAATCGCAGAGCCCGAAAATGATGATGCCGACCTTGACGAAGCAATCGAGCGCATCAGCAAGGTTTTCGGCATTGCAGGCTTTTCAAGGGCTGCGGCGGTTGAAAAGGATATGGAAACAATACTGAGAAGTGCCGAAGAATATCTGGCTCCCCAGCTTCTCGGTATCAGAAGCTTCAAGGTTGAGGCGAAGCGTTCAGATAAAAAATTCCCCCTCACCTCCCCCGAAATCTGCAGGGAAACGGGCGGGTATCTTCTTCGCAAATTCCCTCATCTCGTTGTTGATGTGCATAACCCCGATATGGTTGTCACCGTTGAAATCAGGGATTCCCACGCATACATCCACGGCAAGCAGATTAAAGGTGCCGGCGGTATGCCCACGGGCTCTGCAGGCAGAGCGGCGGTGCTTATCTCGGGCGGTATTGACAGCCCTGTTGCCGCCTACATGATGGCAAAGAGAGGTCTGGAGCTTATCGCAATCCATTTTGCATCGCCCCCTTACACAAGCGAAAGAGCCGAGCAGAAGGTGCATTCGCTTCTCAGGCAGGTGAGCAAGTATTCGGGCAGAATAACGCTGTGGGTTGTTCCGTTTACGGAGATTCAGGAGCTTATCAAGGATAACTGCCCCGAGGATATCTTCACCGTCATTATGCGCCGCATGATGATGAGAGTGTCGCAGATTATCGCAGCAAAGGATAATGCAGGCGCACTTATCACGGGCGAAAGCGTCGGTCAGGTTGCGAGTCAGACGATGCCTGCAATTGCCTGCACGGATGCGGTGTGCGAAATGCCCGTGTTCCGCCCCCTTATCGGCATGGATAAGGATGAGGTTGTTGCAATTTCAAGAAAAATAGAAACCTTTGATATATCAATCCTGCCCTATGAGGATTGCTGCACGGTGTTTACACCCAAGCATCCCAAAACAAGACCCACCATCGACTATGTTGAAGAATGCGAAAAGGCGCTTGATGTGGACAGGCTTGTTAAGGAAGCGGCAGAAAACGCAAGGTTTGTGCCTATAAATGCTTATTGAGTGAATAATGAAAAGTGAACAGTTAAGGGTGGGCGTTGCCCTTCCGAAACTTTGCACTTCGACTGAAAGGAGAACTCATATGTCCGTTTGCGAAATTCTTTCCGTAGGCACGGAGATATTGCTCGGCGATATTCTTAACACAAATTCAAGATATCTTTCGCTTGAGCTTGCAAAGCTCGGCATATCCGTTCTCCGCCACACAACCGTCGGCGATAATCACGAAAGGCTTGCCGCCGCACTCACCACTGCTCTTGAACGCAGTGATATCGTTATCGCAACAGGCGGTCTCGGCCCCACGGCAGACGATATAACGAGAGATGTGTGCTGCGAGGTCATGGGCTTTGAAATGCGCATGAGCGAAGAAATCGCAGACGGAATAAAGGCTTATTTTGACTCAAAGGGCTACGAAATGCCTGAGAGCAACCTGAGGCAGGCTTATGTGCCTGTCGGCGGCGATGTTTTTGAAAATCACAACGGCACCGCACCCGGTCTGGGGCTTAAGAAAAACGGCAAATGTGTTGTTATTCTGCCCGGTCCGCCTTATGAGATGGCTCCGATGTATAAGGAATATGTTGTGCCCTACCTTGCCGAATACTCCGACGGCGCTATTGTTTCTCACACGGTGAGGACTATGGTGATAGGCGAAAGCGCAATGGCGGAGCTGTGTGCGGATTTGCTTGAAAATGAAAATCCCACCGTTGCGCCCTATGCAAAAAAAGGGGAGGCATTGCTCAGGGTTACCGCAAAGGCGCAGAGCGAAGCAGAGGCTGAAAAGCTTTGTGTGCCCGTTGTTGAAGAGATAAAGTCAAGGCTCGGCAATTATGTTTACGGTGTTGACAGCGAAAGCATTGAAGAAAGAGTTGTTGAGCTTCTCAAAGAGAAAAAAATGACCCTCGCAACCGCTGAAAGCTGCACTGCGGGTTACATCCCCAAAAGGATAACGGATATACCTGGTGCAAGCAGCGTTTTCGGCTGCGGCGTGGTGTCTTATTCAAATGAAATAAAGCATAAAATGCTCGGCGTTAAAAATGAAACGCTTGAAGCATACGGTGCGGTCAGTGAGCAGACCGCAAGAGAAATGGCGGCGGGAATACGCCGTGTTTCGGGTGCGGATATCGGAATATCCGTAACCGGCATCGCAGGGCCCGGCAGCGACGGCACAAGCAAGCCCGTCGGTCTGAGCTATATTGCCCTTGATGCGGGGGACAGGCAAGTATGCGAAAAAATTGAAACGGGCAGGAATGACAGGGAGTATAACCGCTATGTCAACGGCTCCCGTGCCCTCAATCTTGTGAGAATTTATCTGGAGGAAAAGAAATGAGTAAAAAATTACCTGCAATTTTATGCGCCGTTTTTGCTGCGGTATCCGTGGTTTTAATTGTGCTTTCCGTTATGAATTTCACAAAGAAATCAGACGGAGAAAACGGTGTGATTGACGAAAAGACAGCGGGTCTTGTGCTCGCTCAGGGTGTTGAAGCGGATGCTCCCTCGGCAGAGCTTGACGGAGTTGTTTCAAACAACATGAAAAATCAGAATGAATTCCCCGCAGGCATTCTTGAAGAGCTTAAGCCTGCTTATGCGATAAATAACAACCTTGTCGGCTGGCTTTCACTTCCCGGCACCGAGCTTGACACTGCGGTCCTGCAGAGCAGCGACAATAACTACTACCTTGCCAAGGATTTCTATGAGAGAACAACATACGAAACCTCGTCGGATAACTACGGCAACATCTATCTCGACTACCGCTGCCTTTCTGACGGTCTTTCAAAGAATATGATAATCCACGGTCACACAACGGGCAGGGCTTCGGGCGTGCCCAAGCAGGCATTCCGCTCGCTTTATGATTACAGGGATAAGGAGCATTTCATCAAAAATCCCATCATAAAATACAGCACTCTCACTGAAGAATACACCTATAAAATCTGCGCCGTTTTTCTTTCAACAACCCAGAAAAAAGATGATAACGGCTATATGTTCAACTATATCTATCCCGATATGAGCGACAACAATATGGTCGGCTACATTGAGCAGGTCAACCAGCGCAAGCTCTATGAAACGGGCGTTTCACTTGAGCCGACGGATAAGATAATCACACTTTCAACCTGTATTTATGACTACGGCAAGAGCGTTGACACAAGGCTTGTTGTTGTGGGCAGGCTTCTGCACGAGGGCGAGAGTGAGCAGATCGACACCTCTCTCGTCAAGGATAACCCCGATTACCGCAGACCGCAGGTGTGGTATAACAGCAAAGGTAAAACCAACCCCTACAAGGATTCCGCAAAATGGGAACCCAGCCCTAACTGATGGAGGAATGCAAAATGCCCAACAATGACAATCAGAACAAAAATCCTTCGGCTTTTCCCGAAGGTCTCAGCTCCATTGCGGATGATGAGGCAATAACCGAAATTAATCTTACGGATTTTCTTGAAGAGAATAACAACGGCTCCGCACCTGTTTTTGACGGCTTCGGTGAGGATATAAAAAACACCGAGAAAAGCATCGAAAATGAGCTTCAGAGCCTTTATGACGATATTATGGGCAGCGGCCCCGAAACAATTGTGCCCAAGCCCATGTCAGTGCTCACCTCAAGCGAGCCCGAGCCCCCCGTGCACGAAAACAGTGCCCTCGGCGAGCTGTGGATGAATCCCGAGGAGTATTTTGAGGCGGATATTCCCGTTGTATCTCTTGACGAAGAGGAAATTGCAAGCTCCGCTCAGGAGTCTGTTCCGCAGGAGGCGTTTTTTGCCCCCGAAGCTGCTGTTGAGCCTCAGGAGGAAACCGCAGATGCGGCAAAAGACGATATTTTCAGCATGATTGATATGCTTAAGGCAGAGTCTGACGAAAGCGGCTTCGGCAGCATCCTCTCCGAGATCGAGTCGAATGAAGGCATTGCTCCCGTTGAGGGCGGTCTTTCGGCGGCATCTCAGCTTGTTACAAGCCCTGCCGCATATGAAGAAACAGATTTCGGCACCGAAGGCACGGAGGATTTATTGCCCCGTGACGAGGCGGAAAAATTCATCAGCATTCCCGATGAACCGGAAAAAGCTCCCGACGAAAATGATATTGATGCGCAAATCAATATGCAGGAGGATTATGAGAGCGAGCTTGCACGCATTCTTGCAGATGACGAGCCCGTAATCACTATTCCCGAGTCTGAAAAAGAGCCTTCTCAGCCTGCGGGCTTTGTTATTGACATTCCCGATGACGGCAACGATTATGATGCGGCTGCAGCCCAGCCCGAAAAGCTCTATGAGTCAAAGCCCATGAGCGGCGGAATTTCATACTTCACGCAGGAGGAGTATGAAGAGAAAATCTCCCGTGAGGAGCAAAAAAATCTTGAAGCAAAGAAGAAAGAAGCTCCCAAGGGCAAAAAGAAGGCAACAGCAGGCGATAAAATCAGAACGGCTATTCTTATAGTTTCCTGCATTGTGTGTGTTGTGTGTATCGGCATTCTTGCGAACACATATATTATCAGCCCCATGATGCACCGCAAGGCGGCGGATGAGCTTTCGGCTCAGATGAGCGAAAACATGGCTCAGCACGATGTTACTGCGGTTGTTGACACGGGCCTTGAAAGTGAGTTCCCCGGCGTTGATTTCCCCGACGGTATGCTCGCAAAATATGCTCAGCTCTACGCCTCAAACGAAGACCTGAGAGGCTGGGTAAAAATCCCCGGCTATGAAATCGACCTGCCCGTTGTTCAGGGTGAAGATAACGAATACTACCTCAAAAAGGATGTTTTCGGCAAATACACCACCTACGGCGTGCCTTTCTTTGATTACAGAATGGTTGATTTCCAAAATCTTCACATGAATAATGTTATCTACGGCCACAATATGCGTTCGGATGACTATATCTTCGGTATGCTTGAGAATTACCGCACAATCGAAGGCTTTGAGCAGGCACCCGTTATAGAGTGCAACACGATTTACGGCGATTACACATGGTTTGTCTATGCCGTGTTCATCACCAACGCAGAGGAAGAGGACGATAACGGCTACTTCTTCCCCTATAACTTCATTGATGTGTCCGAGAGCAAGTTTGAATCCTACATCAAAGAAATTGATAAACGCAAGCTTTACACAACGGGTGTTGACATCAACACAAGTGACAAGCTTCTCACACTTTCAACCTGCAGCTACGATTTTGACGGGGCAAGGCTTGTTGTTGTTGCAAGGCTCAGGAGAGACGGCGAAAGCGTGAGCGTTGACACCTCAAAGGCATATGAAAATCCCAACCCCAAGTATCCCCAGAAATGGTATGATGTGAACAAAAAAGCCAACAATCCTTTTGCAGAGGATGCACGCTGGTAAGGCTGAAAAGAATTAAGGAACGGTGGTAAAATGATGAGAAAGGTGAGCATATGCACTCTTTGCGCTCAGTCGGCGCAGGGAGCGGCGTATTATCTTGAGCAAAGGCTCAGGGAATACGGCCCCGAGGTTTCATCTGCCGATTGCGGCAATGAAGCCGCATTTGCCGATGCAGTTGCACAGTCTGCCCGTGAGGGCGGAATAGTATTTGCCGCTGCCCCCGTTTCGGATTTCCTTAAAGCAAAGGTACACATTGTAAAGCTCTTCTCTTCAAAAATTGTCAGGAGCAGCTCTGTGATTTCCGCTATGGGCGACTTTGCTCCCGTTGACGGCAAAGAAAAAGATCTTCACGCCGCCGTGCCTGAAAAATCAAGGGTTTTCACTTCAAAAGACGGCAAGTATTCCGCTTTTGCAAAGGAGCTCAACAGCTCTCTTGTTGTGTTTATGCCGCTTGATGAGGGCAGGATAGGCGAGGCCTTCGGGCTCGGGCTCGGCGATTTTCTTTCAAACGCTTTCTCGCGGGCTGCAAGCCCCGAAAAGCCGAGCCTTGAAAAGGTGAAGCAGAGCATTGAAAAGGTTATCGCAAGCAAAAAGACCGTTGCGGTTTCCCCCTGCGGCAGTGCAAAGGCACTTCTCTCGGTTATTTCGGCGGTGCCTGATGCCGATGATGCCTTTGTGCCCGTGTCAGCCGTAAAGGAAAGGGCAGAGGGCGAAGGTGCCGAGGACTACCTTGCTCAGAGTGCCCGTTTTGCAAAAGAAAATGCGAAAACCGACCTTGCAATCGGTATTTCCGATGTGACGGTGAGCGAAAACGGTGAAGAATATGTTACCGTATGCGTTGCCGATTCCGAAAGGGCGAAGGCGGCAAGAGTTTTTGCCGTGCCCGGCGAAGAGAAAAAATATCTGATTGCGGCGGCGGTTGTGCAGCTCTGCTCAATGCTTGAGGAGCTTTCGGGCCCCGCAGGTCTTGTGAATCCCGATGCAGAAAAGAAAAAAAGCAGCAAAAAGCCGCTTATCATCGCAATAATTGCAGTTGCTCTCGGTCTTACGGTCTGCCTTCTGCTGGCAATGCTTTTCAGGGACAGAATGACCGATTCCACGCTTGCCAACGCTCAGGCGGGTGCGGACAGGGTTACGCAGGCGGTGTTTGAATATTCTTTTAACGAATATAATCACGGCGGCAGCGGGCTTGACAGCCCCGATATGGAGGCGGTTGCGATAATTCCCGAGCAAACGACGGCTGAAAGCTCGTTTTCTTTCGGGACAAGCACTCTGATTACGGCAGCATCAACAACAAAAGAAAAAATCACCCAAAGGGTGACTGAAATACTGACCAAAGCAACCACCGCAAGGGAAACTGAAAAGGAAACTGCCAAAGCGACCACCAAGGCAACGACCAATGCTTCAACAAAAGCAACCACAACTAAAGAAACCACTGAAACGACAACAAAAAAGGCCGTTACTACCACTCAGAAGCCGACCGAAAAAGAGACCACAACAAAGAAGAAATCCGAAAAAGGCACCTTTGTTTTTAAAGTCTACGGCTACGGGCACGGTGTGGGCATGAGCCAGCACGGTGCTATGGAAATGGCGAAAAACGGCAAAACATACACTGAAATTCTCACTCATTATTATCCCGGCACAAGCGTTAAAACCGATTCGGCAACACCTGAAAAAATCAACTATGCAGGCAAGGATATCCCCATTGTTGAGTATCTTTGCAAAACCACTAAGCAGGAGATGGGCTACAGCAGCGCAGGCACAGAGGCGGTAAAGGCGCAGATGGTTGCGATTTATACCTTTGCCAAGGACAGCGGCTTTGTTGTGCCCAAATCCAAGCACGCCTACAGCGAGAGCTTCGATTATAAGGGCTCAAGGCTTTATGATATCTGCCTTGAATTGCTTGGCATGAGCACTGAAGAGGATAAGCCTGCCGCACCCTATGTTGACTATAACGGTGCAGCGGCGTTTACCTGCTACTTCTCAACGGCGGCGGGCAAAACGGCATCTGCGGCATCGGTGTGGGGCACGGATAAATACCCTTATCTCAGGGGCGGAGTTTCAAGCCCCGAGGATGCGGGTGCAACCGAGGTTGAATTCACAACTGAGGAAATGAAAAAAATCATTGAGGATTATGCGAAAGCAAAGGGCAAGGATATAACCCTGAGTGATAACCCCGCCGAATGGCTTGAGGTTGAGGAGCACGACTCGTGCAGAGGCTCAGGCTGCGGCTATGTTACAAAAATGCGCGTAGGTAACTACACCATGAGGGGCAACGCCTTCAGAGCGGATGTTATGAGCTATCAGATTCGCTCTCATTGCTTCACGGTTGAGTACATACCTGCATAAAACGGGTTACACCGCAGGGGAGGGGTCACCCTCCAAAGATGCAATTATATTTTCAGGGGAGGCGAAATGCCTCCCCTGATTTTTTGACCGTGTTTTATAAAGATGTTATTCTGAGCGGATGCGAAGAATCTCAGCTCTTTTCCAAAATTATTCCTATTTATTATCCTTGAATTTGTCTGTGAGCCATGTAACTTTTTTACGTATAACTGTAGCGAATATGTTTTTTTCGTATAAACAAAAAGGAGCTGTTTGAACAGCTCCTTAATTTTTATCAGAATGTTTTTACAAGCTCTTTGAGGTATGCCTTGAAATCCTCGCCGATTTCGCCGTGATTGAGCGCAACCTCGCAGTTTGCCTTCATAATACCGAGCTTGTTGCCCATGTCATAGCGTTTGCCGTCAAAATCATAAGCAAGCAGCTTGCCTGCCTGACCGAGTTCAGTGAATACATCGGTGAGATAGAATTCCTTGCCCTCGGGAGTAGCTGCAAGACCCTTTTCAATCAGGTCAAAGGTTTCGGGCGGCATAACGATTCTGCCGAGGATTGCATAGAGTGAGAGAATCTGATCGGGTGTGGGCTTTTCAATGATTTTTGTGCAGTTCATTGCTCTTTCTTCGCCCTCAATGGGTGAAACATCGAGAGTGCAGTAAAGGCGGATAAGCTCTTCGGGCACTTCGTTAACGCCAACAACGCCCTTGCCGTATTTTTCGTAGCAGCGGGTAAGCTGAGCAGTAACGGGGTCCTCTGAAATGATAACATCATCGCCGTAGAGCACCGCAAAGGGCTCGTTGCCGACAAAGGATTTACCGCAGAGAAGTGCGTGGGCAAGACCCTTTGTTTCCTTCTGGCGGATAAAATATATGTTTGCAAGGTTTGCAACGGCTTTGATATCCTCATAGAGCTTTTCTTTTGATGCAACGCCCTTAAGACCCGCTTCAAGCTCAAATGAATGGTCAAAGTGGTCCTCAATCGCACCCTTGCCTCTGTTTGTGATAATGAGAATATCTTCAATTCCCGCTGCAACAGCCTCTTCAACAATATACTGGATCGCAGGCTTGTCAACGATGTTGAGCATCTCCTTGGGCACGGATTTTGATGCGGGGAGCACTCTTGTGCCAAGACCTGCTGCGGGGATAATCGCTTTTCTGACTTTCATGGTGGTTCCTCCAAAATTAAAATAATTCTTTAATCATAATCGCTGCGGAATACAGCATATTTACAAGCATATTTTCGCCGAGAGAGCAAATGATGAACGCAAGCACCGAGGTGCCGCCCTTTTGGGCAAGCATTAATCTTTTCACAGGAATATCAGGTGCTTCTTCTTTGATTTTTGCCATATCCTCAAGGACTTTTTTGTAATACATACGGTCTGCAATCAGTGCGCAGATGAGAGAAAGAAGCAGCGTGGGGCCGTATATCAGAAGATAGGGCTTGGCAACCTCTTTCGAGTATTTTATGAGAAGAGAATACACGGCTTTCATCTTTGCATTAATCTCTTCCTCGGTTGTGTCCTTGTCTGAGAAGGCGTCATAGTATTCACTGTATGCGCTTTCGATAGGCTCGGAATATTTTTCTGCGGCATTTTCAACTATGGTGTATTGATTTGAGGTGAGAATCGCAACGGTGGTGAAGGCAACGAGAAAGAAAATTCCGACCTTGTAAAGCTTTCTGTAAAAAAACCAGCCGGGGGCAAAAAAGAATGCCGCAAAATTGAAGCTGAGCTTTTTGCCGCTCTCAAACCTCTTGAATTTCTTTATATAGTTTTTTGCGCTTGTGCGGGTATAAATCGCAAGGTCGCCCGCAGTGTATTCGCCGATTTTTTCGTCAGCGGAAATATTTGTGCCTGCAATGTAGGGAGTGCCGCCGAAAAATGCTGTTGATGAGGCGTTTGTGCCGAGAGGCGCACCGCATTGATTGCAGTGAAGGGCGTCTTCCGGGTTGATTTTTCCGCAGTAAGAGCATTTTCTTTCGCTCGCGTCAGGTTTTTTCTGCTCGCCCAACAGTGCGCCGCAGTTGCCGCAGTGCAGCATATCCTCAGGATTCTCGCTGCCGCATATGTGGCAGATTCTCACACTGCTTTTTTCTTCTTCCTTTTCGACCGGTGGCGGCTCGTTATTTTCTCTTTTCCACACATAGCCCGAGGCGTGAAGCTCATCGTTTGCGCACCTGCCGTTTTTATGCCAGCATTCTCTGTGCTGGGGCGTTGCGCACACGGGGCAAACAACAACATCCTCGCCGTCTGTCAACGGATTCCCGCAGGCAGGGCAGGGCTGATTATTATAATCCACGGAGTATCATCTCCTTCTTGCCGTGATTATACATGAATATACAAACTATATTCTACCTAATAATTGTTAAAATTTCAATTATTAATTAAAAAATATTTGCATCTTCTTTACAATTTTATTTTTTTCGTTATAATATAAGATGAAATATTATGTATCGGGAGATTAATATGATTCAATTTGAAGAATTAAGACTTTCACTTCTTGATTATGAAGAAAAATTAAAGCAGCTCCGTGAAGCGCTCGGTCTTGATGACATGAACTCCGAAATAGAAACGCTCGAGGCTCAGACCGCAGAGGAGGGCTTCTGGAATGACCTTGCAAATTCACAGAGAGTTCAGCAGAGAATAAGCCAGCTCAAAAACAAGGTCGGAGCTTACAACTCACTTGAAAATGAATTCAACGATACCCTTGTGCTTATCGAGCTTTCAAACGAAGAGGAAGACCTTGATATGCTTGATGAATGCAAGGCGGGCGTTGACGGCTTTGTGTCAAAGCTTGATGCAATGACTCTGAGCACCCTGCTTTCGGGTGAATACGATTCAAAGAATGCAATTCTCACCTTTCATGCAGGCGCAGGCGGCACCGAGGCTCAGGACTGGAACCAGATGCTTGTGAGAATGTATCAGCACTGGGGCGAAAAGCACGGCTTCAAAATCAGTATGCTTGACTTCCTTGACGGCGATGAAGCGGGTCTCAAATCCGCCGTTCTGCTTGTTGAGGGCGAAAATGCTTACGGCTACCTTAAGGGTGAGATGGGTGTTCACCGCCTTGTGCGTGTTTCACCCTTTGATTCATCGGGCAGACGCCACACATCCTTCGCTTCACTTGAGGTTATGCCTGAAATTGACGACACCGTTGAGGTGGAAATCAACCCCGACGATTTGAGAATCGACTATTACCGTTCAAGCGGCGCAGGCGGTCAGAAGGTTAACAAAACCTCGTCTGCAGTCCGTATCACACATATCCCCACAGGCATTGTATGCGCCTGTCAGGTTGAAAGAAGCCAGCATCAGAACAGGGATGTTGCAATGAAAATGCTCAAATCCAAGCTTATTGAAATCAAGGAAAGAGAGCATCTTGACAAGATTGACGATATCAAGGGTGAGCAGAGGGAGATTGCATGGGGCAGCCAGATTCGTTCATATGTATTCATGCCCTACACCCTCGCAAAGGACCACAGAACGGGCTTTGAAGCGGGCAACATCAACGCTGTTATGGACGGCGATATTGACGGCTTCATCAACGCCTATCTCAAGATGGAATCGCTTAAGGATAACGCAAATTAAGTGATAAATTAAAAATGAAGAATGAAAAATTTCGGAAGGGCTCTGCCCTTGCCCGATTATAATAAGCGTCGCAGACCCTTAATTATTTATTTTTCATTATTCACTATTCATTAAAGACTGGGGTGAGAGCGTGAAACTGATTGATATTTCGAGAAAATTTTTTGGCGGGGAGGTTTACCCCGGCGACCCCGAGCCTGTTTCGGAGCAGATTTGCGAAATCGGCGAAAAATCCGAGTGCAATCTCTCTGTTATTCATGCCTGCGTTCACAATGCAACCCATGTTGATGCTCCGTTGCACTTTCTTTCAAACGGCGAAACGATTGAAAATCTGCCGGTTGAAACCTTTGTCGGCCCGTGCACGGTTATTCAGGTGCCCGCAGGGGTTATTACGGGCGAATATGTTGACCGCCACTTCCCCAAAAAATGCGAAAGGCTGCTCATAAAGGGCGGCGGAAGGGCGTTTTTTATGGATTCCTCCGCTCAGGAGCTTGCAGACAGAGGGCTTATTCTCATCGGTACGGATTCGCTTTCCGTCGGCTGCAAGGGTAATCAGACGGGTCCTCACAAGGCTTTTTTGCAGAATAATGTTGCGGTGCTCGAAGGCCTTGATCTCTCTGCGGTAAAGCCGGGCAATTATTTTCTTTTTGCTCCGCCCGTGTGCTACAACGGGCTTGAAGGAGCGCCTGTAAGAGCGGTGTTGATTGAGGATTATATCTTTTGGTCGGGCAAAAACACATAATGCACTCAAAATGAGGTGTGAAATGAAACGCTTATTTGATTTTACGGTGAGTCTTTTGCTCATCATCATGCTGCTGCCGGTATTCCTTATAATAAGCATAATCATTGCAATTGATGCGGGCAACCCCGTAATTTATAAGCAGTACCGTGTGGGCAAGGATAACAAGCTTTTCTATATTTATAAATTCCGCACTATGAAAAACAACACACGCCTTGCCGCCACAAAGGATTTGACCGAGGCGGACAGCGTGATTACCAAAAGCGGCAGATTTCTGCGCAAAACAAGCCTTGACGAGCTGCCGCAGCTCTTCAATGTGCTCAGGGGCGACATGAGCTTCGTGGGTCCCAGACCGCTCATCCCCGAGGAGAAGGAAATCAGAAACCTCCGCAAGGAATACGGCATTTATTCCGTCAGACCGGGCATAACAGGTTGGGCTCAGGTCAACGGCAGGGATATGCTTTCAGACGAAGAAAAAGCCCTGTTTGACAAGGAATACATTGACAAACAGAGCATTGCTTTTGATATAAAAATAATGATTAAAACCGTTACGGTTGTGCTCAAAAGAGAAAATATTGCAGAGGGCGGAGAGCCTGATAACAAATATAACTCAGGCAACTCCTAAATATTCTTCAAGGCACTCGCCGCTTGCCTTCATTTCTTTTGCGGCTTCAACGCCTACATAGCGCCAGTGCCACGGCTCATAGATGATTTTTGTGATATCCTGCTTATCTTTGGGATAGCGAAGAATAAAGCCGTAGTCCGCAGCGTTTTCGCTCAACCACTCAAACTCATCGGTATTCTCAAAGCTTTCATAAAGGCTGCAGATATCCATTGCGAGACCTGCATTGTGCTCACTTGTGCCCGGGGGCAGAATAATCGTTGCCGCCATCTGCGTTGCTTCGATTTTACCGTAGCCCTCGTCGATATACTTCTGAATTTTATTTTCAAAATTCCTTGTCTGCCTCTCAACCGAGCGGTAGCCTGAAACGGGAGTGAGCTCAATTCCGTCTTCAAGAGCGGCGAGATACATCTCGTTGTAATGGGGGGCGACACGGCGGTCAAGCTTAAGGCTGTCGGGGTCATCGGTTATGCAGGGCGCAAGCTCAGGCATATAGCCGTCAGGGAGTATATAATCCCTGTTAACAAGAATCATATTCCAATCTCTTATTTCCATATTGGCATAAGCGGGCTCAAAGCCTGCATATGCGTAGGCGTAGTCCTCAATTTTTTCTGTGCTGTAATAAGGGTTTTCGGTTGCGGCTTCGGTCTGAGGCTCCGTTTCTTTTTCTTCGGGAGAAAAAAGATTTTCAAAGAAACCGCCTGATTTTTTTGTGGTTTCTTCTGTAGTTTCCTGAGTAGTTTTTTGTGCTGTTGTTTTTTGGGCAGTTGTTAAGGCAGATGAGGTTGTTGTTGCAGCCTTATCGGGCTTTTCGGTCGTAAGAGAAACTATTCCGTAGCCGAGAAGCACAACGGCAAGTATGCCGAGAAGAGCGAGAGATAAAGTTTTTTTCATAATAAATCACCTCGTCTATTGTAAACCGAAAAAACACGGTTGTCAACAAAACAAAATATAAATTAAAAAGAAGTTTTGAAATGAAAGAAAAAAAGAAAACAAAAAAAATAATTGTTTTGTGTATTCTGATTCCGGTTTTGCTGTTCACTGCAGCGGTTGCCGGAGTTGCGGTTTCACTTGTGTCAGGGTATATCAGAAATGCCTATGAGGGCAGAGAAATTGAGGATCGCTCCGAGGAATATGTTGAGCCGTCAACAAATCCCGATTTGTGGGGAGTTGAAGAAACGACTGCTGTTCAGAGCAGCTCCGGCTCACCTTCGGTTTCCGAGAAAGGCGGGGCACAGAATGTGCAGGACCCGGACACGGTCCTTTACAAAAAGCCCTTTGATTATGATGTTTCATTCGGCGATTCTCCCAATGCGATCAGTGTTTACGGCAAAACGCCGATATACCGTGTAGAGCAAAAGGACCCCGATGTTATCAACATTCTTGTTCTCGGCACAGATTCGAGAAATGTAACAAAGGAGCGAGGCAGAAGCGACAGCATTATTGTTCTGTCATACAACAAACGCACGGGAAAAATAAAGATGGTTTCCGTGTTGAGAGATTCTCTTATTCCCATAGAGGGTCACAATTGGAACAGAATAAATGCCGCATATTCCTTCGACGGAGTGGGCCTTGCAGTGAACACGGTTAATGAGCTGTTTGACCTTGATATTCAGCATTTTGTTGTTATTGATTTTAACGGAGCAAGAAACTTTGTTGATAAGGTTGGCGGGGTTGAAATCAACCTGACACAAAAAGAAGCGGATTTCTATAATCACACGGGATACATGGGCAGGGTTAAGCTGAAGGAAGGTCCGTTCCATATGAACGGAGAGCGTGCTCTTGTTTATATGCGCACCCGTTATGTTGATAACGATTTCAAAAGAACAGAGCGTCAGCGAAATGTTATTGTTACACTCGCAAAAAAGATTATCAATGAAAAAAGCCTTGCCGAGATATATGACCTGACAAACTATTCTTTCACATTGGTAAAAACAAATATTTCCGTTTCCACTCTTCTGTCTTTTGTGACCTCAATTGCCATGAAGGCTTCGTCACTTTCAATCGATTCACAGCATGTACCCTTCAGCGACGATTACAGCTACGAATACTACAACGGCATGGCGATAATATCGTTTGATATTGATTCGGCAGCCAAAAGAGTCAATGAATATCTTTACGGCTGACAGAAGAATGAACGGGCACAGTGATGCGATTAATTCCTAAAATAAACGGTTTACATCGGAGAATTCCTTTGTAAACCGTTTGTTTTTTGTGAAACAAAATCTGTTAATCTAATCGTTCAGCCTGTAGATAACAATATATTCATTTCTGCATTTTTCTTCGTAGTTTTTTTCAAGAATATCTTCAAACAAGCCGTTTTCACTTTCGGAGTCTTTAAGTATCCAAAGCGGCTTTTGTTCTTCCGCCCATATCAAAAAATCCTCAAGAATCTGCACATTTGTTATGGCCCATGTTTCCTGCAGTGTGTAATATTTGTAGCAGGGGATAATATCACCATAGTGATATATATCAGGCTTTATCTGATATCCTATAACAGAATCCTTTTCGTCCTGAGGAATTATTTTCAAATCTTCCGCAATAATTTCATAGCGCTTATCTGTCTCTTTCTCAATAAAATACGAAGTAAAGTTTTTATAATAATTATAGTATCCCAATCCGATAAAGCTGAGAATCAGGCAGCAGCTCAAAGCAAAGGCGCTCAGTTTTTTGCATGAAACCGAAGGGTAATACTTAGCAACAGATACAACAAAAACAGGCATAAACACCGTGAAATAATGCGGGTATCTGTTGGCAATCCAAAGAGAAGCGAAGTTCAGCAAAAGTATTGTTGCCATGAGAAAATCAAACAGAACAAGCTTCTTTTCCTTTATTATATTTGCAGCCCAAAGGAAAGCCGAGACCGCAACGGGAGCGTAAAGAATCAAAAAAATCTGAGGCTTGCTGAATATGGCATCATGCCCCGTGTTTGCCGCAATTTTAAAATTATGCAAAAAAGTGGCGTAAATCATTTCGTCCAGCGCAGAACGGGAGTGAAAATAAATAACTGTCGGAACAATAATAACAGCCATGCCTGCAAGACCTGACAAAAGATTCAGAAACAGGTTCTTGAATTGTTTTTTGTGTAAAAGATTGCAAAAAATAACAAATATTCCTGCACATACAGTCACTGCATTGTTCAGCCTGAAAAATGCAAGCGCAGCAAATGAAATACCGTAAACAGCTGCAAAAAGCGGAGGATGTGCGGGATTACTGTCTGATTTTTTTGCATATTTACAAAAAAGAAACAAAGAAGCGCAGATAAACAGCAGCGAGTATTCTTCCGTAAGGTTTCCGCACTCAAAGGTATAGAAAAAATATGTGTATGCCGGAACAAAAACGCATAAAACCGTTTTTGCAGGCAGGCAGCTTCCTTCGGGCTGCAATAATCTGACTGTTTTATAAATAAAGCCAAGACATATCAGACCGGTTATACATTGAACAATAAATATACCTGTTCGCCCGCCGATAAAATATCCCAAAGCATTAACAAAAAAAATCAGCGGTCCTTTGTGGTCAAATAAATCAATATAAAGGGTTTTTCCGGACACTATGCCCTTTCCGAGCAGTGAAAAAATTGAAGAATCAAGACCCAACCGATTGGGAGTTACCGGACTGGTGCTCATAGAGAACACAAACATGGCGGCAACAAAAAATGCACCCAACAAAAGCACCTGACCCGTTTCGGTTTTTAAAAAGCTTTTTGTTTTTTTCATTAGTTATGCTCCTCAAATGATTAAGTTATTATCTGCAAGCGCTTAAGGCAGATTTGAAATTTTTTCCCAATCCGAAAGTGCTGAGTGATACTGTGAGGCGTAGTTAGCCTGTATAAAAAAAGCATTTATAAACCAAAGAAGGAAAACCATAAGCAAAACGGTTTGCACCAAAAGCCGTGTTCTGCTGTTTTTGATTCCTTTCACTATAAAGGGAACAGTAAACAGGTAAAGCGTTTTCAGCATATCAAAATATCTGAAAGCAAGGTAAAGCGCACCGGAATTCAACATAAGAATGAAAACAACAAGTGACATATTCATATATATGTATGCGTTTTCATCAAGCTCATTAATTGAATCATAAAAATACCAGCATAAAACAAAAATTCCGAAAGACAGCACAAGATTAACCAGAGCAACGCCGTTTGTTGAATATGTATATGTGCCCTCACTTTTAATGAATCTGTTCAGAAAACCAAGAAGAACCTGAAGCAGCGGATATGCCAGAACACCAACTACAGCCGCTTTTAACAAGGCATCTCTGCTGAGCCTGAAGCGGCACATAATATATATCGGAATAAATATAAAGGCAATCGAATGAAACAATGATGCGCAGGTGATAAGCGCAATAATGCTTATATCTTTCTTTTTTGACGCAGGCATATAAATTATGTTTGCTAATGCGATTATCACAAAACCGGTTGCAAGAGCTTGCCTGAGTGCCGAGAACGAATCAAAGAAAATATAAAGCAGAAAAAAAACGGCAACGGTCCATACGGGCTGTATGCTGCCTCTCGGTATACTGTAGGCAACGCAGAGCATAAAAACCAAGCTGTGAATAAATATATACCAAAAATACGGCACATCAAGTTTTGCCACCAGCCATGTGAAAAGATAAAAAAGCGGCTCAAAATCACGGATGTTTTCGCCTTCTTTTGCCGCTTGATAGGATTCCCAATAAGAAGCTCCATACCATGTATCCGAGCCAACCTCCCAACGGAATGCCGCAACGAAAGCAAGCGGAAGCAAAACCAGAAATGCGATTTTGAAGGTGCGCAGCAGTCTTACCTTCACGCCGTTAGGCAGCTCATATTCAGTTGAAAAGAAGTATGCCATAATAAGCGACATGGCAATCGCCGGTGCATAATAAACCATACGGACTCCTCAATGAACAAAATTAGTTTCGGGGGAACTGCTGATTAAATCAAATTAAATTATATCATTGTTGGTGACAAAAGTCCACTTTTTTATCATTATTTTGCCTTTTTGTGAATGGTTTGAAACAAAAAAACACTCCCGACATAAATCGGAAGTGTTTGAAAAATGCAAAAGTGTCGTGCCGTTTATTTGTGACACCCGCAAAAACGGAGCTTATATCAGCTTTTTATCACGCACACGGACTTCAAATTCCTTGTGTATATCCGTGCTTGAGGTTCCTATCAGGACCGTGTAGTCGCCGTCGTGCATACCCAAAGCCATGCGGCGGTCATAATAGAGGAATGCTTCATTTGGGATTGATATGTTCAGCTCGGCTTTTTCGCCCTTTTTCAGCTCAACACGCTTGTATGCCTTGAGCTCCTTTACGGGCATAACAACATCACAGTTTCTGCCCGAAAGATAAACCTGTATAACCTCTGCGCCGTCATAATCGCCCGTGTTCTCAACGGTAAGCTTAACGCTCAGGCTGCTGCCGCTGCTGACACACTCAAAATTATCAAGTGCAAATGAGGTGTAGCTCAGACCGTAGCCGAACGGATAGAGCGGTGAGCCGTCATTCTCAATATAGCCGTAGCCTCTGCCCGAGGGCTTGAATGAATAGAACAGCGGAAGCTGACCCACGGTTTTCGGGAAAGTAATGGGGAGCTTGCCGCTCGGGCTTATCTCGCCGAAAAGCAGCTCGCAGATTGCCTGCGCACCCTGCTCACCGGGGTACCACGCCTCAAGCACCGCACCGCAGCCGTCAAGCCAGCCGCTCATATCCACGGGTGAGCCGTTGAGGAGCACAACTGCCGAGTTGGGGTTGGCGGCGGTCATTCTGCGGATGCTTTCTTCCTGGTCGGTTTTAACCTCAAATTCGATTTTGCCCACGATAACGGCACTCTCATCCTCCTGCGCTTTGCGTGTTACGCCGGGCAGGCGGATATCCGAGCGGTCAAGACCTTCGCCCTCAACAATGGCTGTCATATACACGGCGGCATCGCACTCGGCGGCAATCTGCTCTATGCACTCATCGGGAGCAAAAACCACCTCGGCAAAGCCGTCAAGGTATTCACGCAGGTATTGAAGCGGAGTTTTTGCATCCTCGGCAGTCCACTGAACCTCATACGGGCCCGAATAATTCTCGCCAACGGGGAAAACATCTGCACCCATGCCGAACACGGCGAGCTTTTTGATTTCGTTTTTCTTAAAGGGCAGAACACCCTCATTTTTAAGCAGCACCATTGCTCTGCGTGCTGTTTCAAGCGCAAGCTGCTTATGCCCGTCACAGCGCACAAGGCTCTGCGCCTCATCCCTGTCTGCAAAGGGCTTATCCATAAGTCCGATGCTGAATTTTGCCGTCAGCACACGCAAAAGCGCACGGTCAACATCCTCTTCGTTAATCCAACCCTCGTTGTATGCAATCATCAGATCGTCATAGGAATTCTGCGGCAGGTCAACATCCATGCCCGCCTTCAGGCTTGCCGCCTGAGCCTTCCATTCAGCATCATAGAGTCTGTGCGCTTCCCATACACCCTCAACCGAGTTGTAGTCGGACACAACAAAGCCCTCAAAGCCCCATTCGTTGCGCAGGATATCGGTAAGAAGACGCTCGTTGCAGGTGCAGGGAACGCCGTCCCAACTGTTGTAAGCGGCCATAATAGACATTGCACCGCCCTCTTTGATGCACCTCTCGAAGGGCTTGAGATACACCTCACGCATTGTGCGTTCGCAGGTGTCCGAAACATTGGAATCCCTGCCGCCGTAGGAATAGTTATCCGCATAGTGCTTGGGGGTTGCGATAACGCCGTTTTTTTGCAGACCTTTACAGATTGCAACACCCATATCGGAGCTTAACAGCACATCTTCGCCAAAGCTTTCTATTGTTCTGCCCCAGCGGCAGTCACGCACAATGTTGACCACGGGGGTGAGTGCCTGCCTCACGCCGACAACGGCGCATTCCTTGCCGATAACATCGCCTATTCGCTCAACAAGGTCAGCGTCAAACATCGAAGCCATTCCTATCGGCTGCGGGAAGCAGGTTGCCATGCCCCACTGAGCGCCGTGAAGCGCCTCGGCGTGCTCAATCGGCGGCACGCACTGTGAGTTACACTCCATGCTCAGGCGTATATCACGGTTTATTGCGTCCGTAACCTCTGCAGGCGAAACGGGTCCGCCCCTGTGCTCATGCAAAAAATGGCCGGGATTGCGAAAATTGCCGAATTTATAAAGACGCCGCTGCTCGTAATCCTCCCGTATCGGATATAACATCTGGCAGGAAAGCTGGCAGAGCTTTTCTTCAAGAGAGAGCTTGGCGAGCAATTCTTCGGCTCGCTGAACCGCTGTTTTTTTATCCACAAAAATCTCTCCTTTTGAATTATATATCATAATCATATCACATTTTTGTTCCGTCTGTAAATACATCACGATGCAAATTCATGCGATATTTTCGTTCTCACCGTGATTGACTGATTTGTGATTATCTGTTATTATTCAGGTATATCACTGCAAAAAAATCTTCCGAAGGTGAAAATATGGAAAAAACCGATGTTCTGGAAATTCTTTTTATCCGCCACGCTGAAACTCAGTATGACAATATCGGCGACCGTGACCCGAGCGACGGTGAGCTTACCGCTGCAGGTGAGTGTCAGTGCGCCGAATTGGGCGAAAAGCTCAAGGATTTGCCCATTGATGCGTATATTACAAGCTCACTTCTGAGAAGCTTCAAAACCGCAACGGGCGTCTGCAGAGCAAAGGCGGATGAGCCGCTGCTTGAAATCTGCCCCGAGCTTGTTGAGTGCGGCTGCACACCCGGCTATTACGGCTGCAGCGAGGAATATCTTCAGAGGTATTACCAAAACACAAAAATGTGCGAAAAGCTCTTCGGCACTGAGAAATATGAATTCGGCTGCGAAGCGTATGAAGATAATGTTATCCGTGCCCGAAAGGTTATTTCTTACATAAAAAACAGATTTTCGTCGGGCGGCAGAGTTGCGGTTTTCAGCCACCACGGATTTCTTGAATATCTTATCCCCACGGCGCTCGGAGTTGAGCCGCACAAATTCAGGTTTTCTCTTGATAACATTTCAATCACTGCCGTTGATTTTTGCCGTGACGGCAACACGGTGCTTCGCTGCGTGAACAAATAAAACGGTGTGAGGAGAGCTTATGAGCGAAAACAAGATAAAGTATCTTCTGGGCATTGACGGCGGCGGAACAAAAACCGAGTTTTTGCTCACGGATTTATGCAAGGCAAAAATCAGGCGGACTGTGCTCGGCACCTCAAACCCCGTTAATACAGGAATTGAAAGTTGCAAATCAGTTCTCAGACAGGGCATTTCGGAAGTATGCGAGGGTATGGATTATTCCGAAGTGTCCGTGTTTGCAGGTCTTGCCGGCAGCAGCGCTGAGAATCTTAAGGCTGAAATTCACAGCTTTCTCGGCAGCTTTCACTTTGGCGCATATTCAAACGGCAGCGATGCCGACAGCGCATTGGAGGCTGCTTTAAAAGGCGAAAACGGGGCAGCCGTTATCATGGGAACGGGGATTGTCGCCTTCAGCCGTTCACAAGGTGAGCTTCACCGAATTGGCGGGCGTGGTTATATGATAGACAAGGGCACAAGCGGCTTCTGCTTCGGCTCGGATGCGCTTAACTCTGCCTTTGAATTCCTCGACGGCAGAGGCGGAAGCGGGCTTATTCTGAAGCTTGTTGAAAAAAGGCTCGGCAAAAGCCTTGAAAGCTCGGTTTCGGAGATTTATGCGGGCGGAGCAGCCTTTGTTGCCTCTTTTGCTCCGGTGATTTTTGAAGCGTATGAGCAGGGTGATGCCGAGGCGGAGAAAATTCTGGACCGCAATGCCCGGGAAGCGGCGAAATTAATTACTGCCGCTCACAGTTTTCTTAAGAGTGATGAAAAAACGGTTATCTGCGGCGGACTTTGCAGGCAGAAGGATATATTAAAGCCGTTTTTGCTCAGGCATCTTGGCGAGACTTTTCCGCTTATATTTTCGGATGAGCCTATGGTCAACGGTGCGTTATCAATTGCTTACGGGGCGGTGAAAAATTCATGCTGAAAACAGAAATGAGAAATCCGAACACACATGACATTGATAGGATGTCAACACACGATATGCTGAAGGTAATCAACGGTGAAAATGCCGTGGTGACGGCTGCCGTTGATGCGGCACTGCCGCAAATCGAAGCAGCCTGCGACGCCGCAGCAGATGCAATAAAGGCAGGCGGCAGAGTTTTCTATATCGGCAGCGGAACATCGGGCAGGCTCGGCGTGTGTGATGCTGCGGAGTGCCCGCCAACCTTCGGCGTTCCCTGCGATTTGTTCAACGGAATAATTGCAGGCGGAGAAAAATGTATGTTCAAGGCTGCCGAAAATGCCGAGGACAACGCAGAAATGGCTGTCAGCGATTTGAAAAACCGAAGCTTCTGCGGGAAGGATATATTAATCGGGATTTCCGCTTCGGGTTCGGCGGCTTATGTTATTTCAGCCGTAAATTACGCAAAAAGCATGGGCGCAAAAACGGTTTCAATAACAAATAATCCTGACACGGAATTGGGTAAGGCGGCAGAAATTGATATCTGCGCCGACACGGGACCCGAGGTTATCACGGGTTCGACGAGGATGAAGGCGGGCACCGCTCAAAAAATAATTCTTAACATGATTTCAACCGCAGCCATGGTCAAATGCGGCTGTGTTTATGAAAATCTGATGATAAATCTCAGGCCCACCAACAAAAAGCTTCGCAGAAGAATGATAGGCATAGTTACCGAAATTCTTGATTGCTCCGAAGAAAAAGCGGAGAAGCTGCTTGAAGAAAGCGGTTGGAATATCCGCTCCGCAGTGGAAAATCAAAAAAATTCGTTTTGCAATTTATGACAGAGTCTTTTTTGCCGTGAGGCAATTCATTTTCTGCTGTTCAAAGTATAAAAAGCTCCTTTACGGCAAAAATACTTCCAAACGGAAATTTGATTCCCTTGAAATTTTGCGTAAAGGAGCTATTTTTATGAAAAAGATGTCATTTGCAATTATTGCCGCTCTTCTTATTGCCGTTTTATTCACCGCCTGTAACGGCACTGAGTCGGGCAAGGTCAGCGACACAAACCACGATGACCCCATCCTCACAACACTTGAAGAGATGATGACCGATGCGGCAACGGATATTGAGAATATGTTCACCGACAATGTTTCGGATGATGTCAGCGACAGCTTTGACAGCACCGCATCGGACACAAACATCATAACGGAGTAAAAAAATGCACCGCCGAAGCGGTGCATTTCGTTTTTTAATTAATATTTGAAGTCTGAGTAAGTTGCAACTGTCTTTGCAGCGCCGTTACCGTTAATGGTAACGATAGCCTTAAGCTGAAGAGTTGCATCGAAGTTGTATGAATACTTGATGTTTGTGATCTTGCCTTCTGCAACAGTAACTTCAACCTTGATGTTATCATAGTTAACGTTTGTGCTGTTAACCTTGATAAGTGTTGTAAATTCAGCAATACCGTCTACAACTTCTTCGTGTGTGATGAAGTCATTTGTGAATCTTGAGAGAGGTGTAGCGCCTGTCTTCTTGGGGTTGTTAGCTTTAGCAAGTGTGAAGCTGTAAACGCCGTCCTTGTAGCTGAATGAACCGAGATCAGCCTCTTTAAGAGTTGTAGCCTTAAGAGCATAGTCGCTGTCAACCTCATCCTTGGGGTATGTGCCTGTTTTTGTGCCAATACCGAGGAAACCGCCAACAACAGTGTCAAGGTTTGAGTTTTCGTCAATACCCTGAATGATTTTGTTGAGAGTATCTGTAGCGTTACCAACATCGATAGGGTCTGTGTATGAGCAGTTTCTGTTGTACTTGTATGTACCCTTAGCTGCCTTAGCTGTTTCAGCGTTAAGGAACTTAACGAAATCAGCCTTTGTCATTTCAGCTGCGGCAACTGTTGTGCCGTCTGTTGCTGCTGAGGGGTCTTCTGCTGAAGCGTCTGAAGTGTCTGCTGCTGTTGTGTCATCTGCTGCAGGAGCATCAGTGTCTTCAACGGGAGCGTCTGTGTCTTCAACAGGAGCATCTGTGATTTCTTCTGCTGCTGTTGTGGTTGTTGTTTCTTCTTCTGTGTTGCCGCCGCAAGCTGCAAATGCGAAGAGCATTGAAGCTGCAAGGAGAATTGCGAGAAGCTTTTTCATGGTTTTTCCTCCTGAAAATATGTTTTTGTTTTGTGTGCAAGCCGCACATTTCTTATTATAAAAATACCTCATAATCCGCAATTTGTCAAGTGGATTATTGCAACCGTTTGTCTGATAAATCAGATAAATTTTACGAATGTTTACATAATATTAATATTTAATGGTGACAGAATTAAAAATTTATGTTATAATAAATCAATTATAAAATGGAGGATTATGCGGCATGGCAATCAAGAGGTTTGTTTCCTGGAATGTTAACGGAATAAGGGCTTGCCTTCAGAAGGATTTTTATGAAAGCTTTGCGGCGCTCGATGCGGATATCTTCTGCCTGCAGGAAACGAAGATGCAGCAGGGTCAGGCAGAGCTGACGCTTGACGGCTACAACCAGTATTGGTGCTATGCCGAGAAGAAGGGCTACTCGGGCACTGCCGTTTTTTCAAGGGAAGAGCCGATTTCCGTTTCATACGGTCTCGGAATTCCCGAGCACGATACCGAGGGCAGAGTAATCACTCTTGAATTTGAAAATTACTATTTCATAACCGTTTATGTGCCCAATGCGCGTGACGGGCTTGTGAGGCTTGATTACCGTATGCAGTGGGAGGATGCTTTCAGAGAATATATTTGTGCTCTCGATGAAAAAAAGCCCGTTATCTTTTGCGGCGACCTGAATGTTGCTCACAACGAAATTGACCTTAAAAATCCCAAAACCAACCGCAAAAACCCGGGCTTCACCGACGAAGAAAGAGGCAAATTCACTCAGCTTCTCGAAAGCGGATTTGTGGATTCGTTCAGATACTTTTATCCCGACCTTGAAGGAATTTACAGCTGGTGGTCATACCGTTTCTCGGCAAGGGCAAAGAATGCCGGCTGGAGAATCGACTATTTTGTCGTATCAGAAAAATTAAAAGAGAAAATGAAGGATGCAAAAATTCATAACGAAATCTTCGGTTCAGACCATTGCCCCGTTGAGCTGGAAATTGAACTGTAAAAAGGAGTTTATATATGAACAGTAAAGCTATAAAAATAATCTGTGCCGTTCTGGCGGTTGTTACGGTTGCATCGGGCGTTGTTTTCTTTTTATCAATGAAGAATGATGCTCCCGCTGCGGATAACACTTCAACAAAGGCTCCCGAGCCTGTTGAATTCTCATATGAGCAGAGTGCATATACAACAAGCACCGCTCTTTCCGTCAAAGGTGCAAACGGCGAAATCTATCTGCCCACCGATTTTGAGAATATTTATTACACTGCAACGCTTGACGGCAAGGTGAATTTCTATGAGTATGCCGGCGGTCAGATGGTTGCAAGCACCCTTGCACCCAAGCAGGTCAAAGCGAAAATCAAGGCAAGCCGTGAAACAATCCCCGTAACCGTGAATTATATTGAAAAAGACGGCAAGGCGTGCGGCTACGGCGTGTTTACAGCCGATATGGATAAGGATGTCGATGCTTACGCATATGCGTTTGTCAAGCTCACCGCAAAGCCCTCGGGCTACGGCGACGGCTACCTTCTTCTTGCAGATTTTGACAAGGATAATTTCCACAAGGCAGACAAGCTCTATTCCGAAATCTATAACTTCAATCTTTCAAACGGCACGGCATCAACCTATGTTTCAAACAACACAAGGCTGATTGATAAAAACGGCACCTTCCGCCAGGATTGGACAATGCTTACCGATGATTTTATTAATAATCTCGGCGGCGCAAAGTATTTTATCTCATCAAGATATTATAACGAAAGCGAAAAAGGCGAAAGAGCGGATATTATGGTGCTCTCAAATGCCTACAGACCCTCGATTGCCGTCAAAGACATTCTCGGCCTGTGGTTTGTCAACGATTCTGCAGGAATGCACTACCTCAGAAAAACCGATAACGGCTTTGCAAATGTGTATAAGGCAGGCGATAAAGAGACCGTGCTCACCGAATTTGAGGGTGACTGGTCAACTGATTACCTGCAGTGCGGCAGATATCTGATAAACAAAAAGAGCCTTGCGATGATTGACCTTCTCAAAGGCACATCACAGACTCTCAGCGGTATAAATATTGAATCGGCGGATGTTTTCTCCGTTAGCCCCGACGGCAAAAAAGCGGTTTTTGCCTCATACGGTGAAATGAACGCAAACGGCACACCCGTGCAGAGCATCACATATTGCACCGTTGACGGCTCGGCAGAGCCCGTAACCTTCACCGAGCCCATGCTCTTCAGCGAAAGCGCAGGTTTTGTGTGGCTTGATAATTCAAGCGTTATGAGCGTGCGTGCTGTTTCGGCAGACGGCAAAACGGCAGGAAGCGTTGTGTATACATTTTAAGTGAAAAATTAAAAGTGAATAATGAAAAATTTCGGATAGGCTTCGCCTATGACCGAATATATCGGGTACGGGTGAAACCCGTCCTTAATTCTTCACTATTCACTCTTCATTGTTCATTAATTAAATGTTCTCTTTCCTGAAATCAATCACAAGCTCTTCGCTGACGGGGTTAAGCTGAGTATACTTTACCCCTGCGCTGTCAAACATTCTTTTTGATGCTCTTACGCCAACGGTATCAGCGTATTTATCGGAGAGGTAATACACCTCTTTGATTCCGCACTGAATGATTGCCTTTGCGCATTCGTTGCAGGGGAAGAGCGCAACATAAATCTTGCAGCCTTCAAGGCTTGAGCCGCCGCTGTTGAGAATGGCGTTGAGCTCTGCATGGCACACATAGGGATACTTGGTGTCGAATTCATCGCCCGAGCGCTCCCACGGGAAATCGTCATCGCTGCAGCCCTGCGGGAAGCCGTTGTAGCCAACGGACATAATCTTGTTGCGGCTGTTAACTATGCAGGCACCGACCTGCGTGCTGGGGTCCTTGCTGCGGCGGGCTGAAAGAAGGGCGATGCCCATGAAATATTCATCCCATGAAATATAATCGTTTCTTTTCGGCATAACGGACACTCCTTAAGTTTAATTTGGATGCTGTCATAATAATACAACAACTTTAAAAATATTTCAAGTGAATAGTGAATAATGAAAAGTGAACAGTTAAGGGTGGGCGTTGACTACACCCAATATGTTCGGGTAATGGCGAAGCCTTTCCGAAACTTTGCACTTTGCACTCTGCACTTTACACTTAAAAATAAAATACCTCTGAGGTGATTCAAAATGGGTCTTTTAACCAAAATTTTCGGCGACTATTCAACAAAAGAAATTAAGCGAATCCGCCCGCTTTGTGATAAGGTTCTCGGCCTTGAAAAGGAGTTTTCAAAGCTTACCGATGAGCAGCTTCAGGCAAAAACTCCCGAATTCAAAGAAAGACTTGCAAAGGGCGAAACGCTTGACGATATTCTCCCCGAGGCATTTGCCGCCTGCCGTGAGGCATCGTGGCGTGTGCTCGGTCTTAAGCATTTCCCCGTGCAGATTATCGGCGGCATCATCCTGCATCAGGGCAGAATCGCCGAGATGAGAACGGGTGAAGGTAAAACCCTTGTTGCAACCCTTCCCGCATATCTCAACGCACTTTCAGGCAACGGCGTTCACATCGTTACCGTTAACGATTACCTTGCACGCCGTGACAGCGAGTGGATGGGCAAGGTTTACCGCTTCATGGGTCTTACCGTCGGTCTTATCATTCACGAAAAAGAGAATCCCGAGAGAAAAGAAGCCTATGCCGCAGATATCACATACGGCACAAACAACGAAATGGGCTTTGACTATCTTCGTGATAATATGGTTGTATATAAGGAACATAAGGTGCAGAGAGGTCACAACTTTGCAATTGTTGACGAGGTTGACTCAATCCTTATCGACGAGGCGAGAACTCCCCTTATCATTTCGGGCAGGGGCGAAAAGTCAACCGACCTTTATAAAATGGCAAACCGCTTTGCAGCCTCGCTCAAGTGCACAAGAATCAAGGAGGTCAACTCCAAAGAGAATGTGGAAGACCTTGTTGATGACGATTGCGATTATGTTGTTGACGAAAAGGCAAAGACCGCAACCCTCACAAAGAGCGGTGTTGCCAAGGCAGAGGCTTTCTTCAACCTTGAAAACCTTATGGATGCCGAGAATATGACAATTCAGCACCACATCAATCAGGCTATCAAGGCAAACGGCGTTATGCGCCGTGATGTTGACTATGTTGTCAAGGATAATCAGGTGCTTATCGTTGACGAATTCACGGGCCGTATCATGCAGGGCAGACGCTATAATGAGGGTCTGCATCAGGCGATTGAAGCGAAGGAAAATGTTAATGTTGAGCATGAAAGCAAGACCCTTGCAACAATCACCTTCCAGAATTACTTCCGCCTTTACAAGAAGCTTTCGGGCATGACGGGTACCGCCATGACCGAGGAAACGGAATTCAATCAGATTTACAACCTTGATGTTATTGAAATCCCCACCAACAAGCCGATGATAAGAAAAGATATGCCCGATGTTGTCTATAAGACAGAGAAGGCGAAGTATCTTGCGGTTATTCAGACAATCGAGGAGTGCCACGAAAAGGGTCAGCCCGTGCTTGTAGGTACCGTTTCGATTGAAAAATCAGAGCTTCTCAGTGCTCTTCTCAAGAGAAAGGGCATCAAGCATGAGGTGCTCAACGCAAAACATCACGAAAAGGAAGCGGAAATCGTTGCTCAGGCAGGCAAGCCCTATGCCGTAACAATTGCAACTAATATGGCAGGCCGTGGTACCGATATCAAGCTCGGCGGTAACTCCGAGTATCTTGCAAAATCGGAGCTTCGCAAAAAGGGCTATTCCGAGGAGCTTATTGCAGAGGCAACGGGCTTTGCCGAAACGGATAACGAAGAAATTCTCGGCGCAAGAGCAGAATATGCAGCTCTCGAGAAGAAATATGATGAGCAGATTGCGCCCGAAGCGGAGCAGGTGCGTGAAGCGGGCGGTCTGTTTATAATCGGCACCGAGCGCCACGAATCAAGACGAATCGACAATCAGCTCCGAGGCCGTGCGGGCCGTCAGGGTGACCCCGGCGCAAGCCGTTTCTTCCTTTCACTCGATGATGACCTTATGCGTCTTTTCGGCGGTGACAGGCTCACAAATGTTATGAACACCCTCAAAACTCCCGAGGATATGCCCATTGAGGCAAAGATGATAACAAGCTCCATTGAAAATGCCCAGAAGAAGATTGAGGGCAGAAACTTCGCAATCAGAAAGAGCGTTCTTCAGTATGACGATGTTATGAACCGTCAGAGAGAGCTTATCTATACTCAGCGCAATCAGGTGCTCGACGGCGAGGAGCTTAAGCCCGTTATCACAAAAATGGTCAATGACACAATCAACGAAGCGGTTGACTTCTTCTGCTCATCAAGCCTTTCAAAGAATGATTGGAATATTGAAGGGCTTAAGAATAAGTTCAAGGGCTGGCTCACATCCGATGACGATTTCACCGACGGCTTTGACAAGGAAGAGGCAAGGGAGCTTCTTCTTGAAAGAGCGGATACAAGATATACCGAGCGTGAAGAGCTCTTCGGCACAGGCGAAAACGGCGAGCCCGTTATGCGTGAGCTTGAAAAGATGATTCTTCTTCGCAATGTTGACAGGCAGTGGATGGACCATATCGACGCCATGGATCAGCTCCGCAGAGGTATCGGTCTGCGTGCATACGGTCAGACGGACCCCGTTGTTGCTTACAGAAACATCGGCTCAGAGATGTTTGACGGCATGATTGAGGCTATCCGTGAGGATACCGCAAGGCAGATTCTCACCGTTATGATTAAGAGTCAGGAAGAAACAAAGCGTGAGCAGACTGCCAAGATAACCGCAACAAGCGGCGCAAGCGACGGCACGGATAAAAAGCAGCCCGTCAAGAAAAAGGTTAAGGTCGGCCCCAACGAGCCTTGCCCCTGCGGCAGCGGCAAAAAGTATAAGAATTGCTGCGGCGATGTAAGAAAACAGCAGAAATAACAAAAACCGCCTTCGGGCGGTTTTTTCTGTTGATAGAGTTGCTGAAATACAAGCGAGATTATATTTTGCGGGAGGCGAAACGCCTCCCCTACGGATTGTGACTGCAAATTATTAAAATTTTGTCATTCTGAGCGAAGCGAGGAATCTCTGCTGACGGCGGCAACTTCCGCCTTGCGGCGCTGCACGCAAAGCCTGCTGTCACAATTATGACCTGTTATTTTGTTATTTTAATATGTTGCAATCCCAACACATTATCGGTTGTGGTTTCAAAAAACCGGGCAAAAATTATTAAAAGGTCACACGGAATGTTTCTGCTTCCCGTTTCATACCGTGAATATGCACTGCGAGAAATAAAACAGCCTGATAATTCAAGCTTATTGCAAAGCTGTTGTTGAGAAAGTCCTTTTTCTTCTCGCAATATTTTAAGATTATTCATAATCATTACCTCACTTTAATATATTATAGCATCTTACACTTGAATTTACAAGATAAAATTAAGTGTAAATTGCGCGTGTATATTACAACAAGTGTTTTTGTTAAAATATATGTGAGGTGATTCAGTTGTTCAAAATAGAGAAACCGGAATATACAAATAAAACATTTCGTATGCCAAGCAATCTGATAGCAGAATTAGAAACGCTTGCTCAGTCAAAACAGATTTCGCTGAATCAGCTTGTTATACAGTGCTGCAAATATGCTTTGGAAAATCTCGAAAAAGATGATTAAACAGGGGGCTGCTTTAAGCTCCCTGTTTTTTCCTTTAAAAAACTATTGACAAGCTGCAAAATGTATGGTATGATATATCTACAGTTAGTTGCGACTAACTTACATAGTCATATTTCTCCTGAATATGTCGATTCCTCATAACATTTTTCGCAAAGAACGCCGTCTCGGATGAGGCGGCGTTTTTTGTTTATGATTTTTCACTCACGGCTTTGAGCACTTCCTGCTTGAATTCGCCGTGAATTTTGTATTTCTTTGAGAAGATAATGAGAGACACAATCATCATAACGGGCGGCACAATAAACATGAGGAAGGAGATTGCGCTTTTTGCCTGAGCTGTCTGCACAAGCGCCTCGCCGTCATAGCCCGTAACGGTGAAGGCTGAATACATAATAATCGCCTGCACGGTGTATGCCATCTTCTGCAAAAAGCCCTTCATTGAGAAGGTGAGGCTCTGGTTGCGTTTGCCCGATTTGTATTCGCCGTAGTCAACACAGTCTGCAAGCATAACTGTCTGATTAACAAACATACTGCCCGTGCCGAGTGAGGTGAGAATATAGAATACACCGAGAAGGGTAACGCTCACATTTTCACCGAAGGCGTAGCCGACAATCGCCATGCCGATGTATCCTGCCGTTGCCATGCAGAGTGAAAGCTTATAAATTGTGCGGTTGTTCATGAATTTTGAACAGATGGGAACAACGAGAATGGAAAGCACTGAGCCGACTGTGCCCATTGTTGTGAAGCTCGACTGAAGCTTTAAATCGCCGAGCACCGATGTGAAATAATAGCTGCTTATGCCTGAGGTCATGTAGAAGCCCGCATTGGAAATCATTGCAAAAAGCATAAAAATGAGAAGCTGGTCGTTGCTTTTTATAACATTGAGTGCTGCTTTGAACGAGAACTTTTCATTATTCTCAACGATTCTTCTTTCTTTCGTTGAAAGCACGCTTATCAAAGCAAAAACAACAAGACCGGCCGCCATAATCAGCGACCATTTGCCGAAGCCTGTTCTGAGGTTTTCGGCACCCATTGCATCAAGCTTGCTGCCTGCAACGCCGCCGAAATACGCAACGGCAATGGGCGTGAAAATCGAAACAATGCCCTGACCGAGACCCGAAAAAGCTCTTGCAATGGTGGAAACGAGGTTTCTGTCCTTCTCTTCGCTTGCAAACGAGGGCACCATTGACCAGAAGGGGATGTCGGCGAGAGTGTTGGTCATGCCCCAGAATACATAGAGAACGGCGGCATAAACGGAAAGAGCCGTACCCGACAGACCGGGGTTGTTGAAAAGCAGGCAGAGCACAATGGCATTGAGCAGTGCACCGATAAAAATCCATGGGCGGTATTTGCCCATTTTTGTTTTGGTTTTATCAACTATCATACCCATCATCGGGTCATTAAAGCCGTCCCACAGCCTTGCGAGCGGAGTAATGATGAGCAGAAATGCGGGCTTGATTCCGAGCGCATTTGTGAGATAGAGCGAAAGGTAGGAATAGAACATTCCGTAGCTCAGGTCAAGACCTATCGCGCCCACGCCGTAGCCAAGCTTTTCTCTCAGAGAAACCTTGTTCATATTATCACATCCTTTGTTTATGATAATATATTACCATAATTTTTCAGCCATGGCAATAACAATTATGAAACATAAGCTGTTTGTGAACAACAAAAAGCCGCCCGAAAACGAGCGGCTTATGTATTGGTTTTTTAAATTATTTTGCTGCGGGAAGCTCGATTTTACCAACAAAATCTACAACCTTCTCGATTACGGGCTTAACCTTACCAACGATTTCGTCGATCTTGATGCCCTTAACAAAGTCGATAACCTTGTTTGCAAGCTCTGCCCAGTCGATGTTCTTAAGAGCGTCGATAAGCTTTGCGATAAGGCCGGCGATTGTTTCGTTGCCGCCTGCAAGTTCGAGAATCTTGCATTCGTGAGCGTCATTCTTAGCTGCTGTGTCGAACTTCTCACCGCAGTATTCGCAAGTTTCTGAATACTTGGGGCAAACTGCATAGTGGTCTGCAAGCTCATCTGCAGAAACCTTAACGCCGCAACCATACTTGCAGTCCTTGAAAGCAACCTGGCAGCCGCCGTTGAGGTGCTTGTCAAGAGCCTTCTGATCCTCAAGGATTGCGAGACAGTTAGGGCACTTGAAATCTGCAGCTGCAAATGCTACTGTGCAAGCTGAGAGAGCGAAGATGAGTGAGAAAACGATTGCTAAAAACTTTTTCATTTTCTTTTGTCCTTTCATGGATGAATTTTTCTTTTTGCGGTAATCCGCATTCAAAGATAACTAATATTAGCACTTTTTGAATGATATGTCAATGGTCACGGAGCTTTTTTTATCCAAACAGAAACAATTTTTTAAGAAATTTTGAACAAAATTGCAAACTTTTTTGTTTTTTTCGTAAAAATTCCGTTTAATCAAACATTCCCGTTGACATATATCTCTCACCGCCGTCGGGGAGGAGAACAACAATATTTTTGCCTTTGTTTTCTTCTTTTTGAGCAATTACAGTCGCCGCATGAAGTGCCGCACCTGATGAAATTCCGACAAGAATGCCTTCGGTTTTAACCGTAAGTCTTGCTGCGGCATACGCTTCATCGGTGGTGACGGTTATTATTTCATCATATATATTTGTGTCGAGAATCTTCGGCACAAAGCCTGCCCCGATGCCCTGCAAGCCGTGCGCACCCGCTTTGCCCTGCGAAAGAAACGGCGAATCCGCAGGCTCAACCGCAATGATTTTTATATTTGGATTTCTTTCTTTGAGATATCTGCCAACGCCCGTTATTGTGCCGCCCGTGCCGACGCCCGCAACAAGAATATCAACTCCGCCGTCGGTGTCCGCCCAAATTTCGGGGCCCGTTGTTTTGTAATGTGCATCGGCGTTTGCGGGGTTATCAAACTGAGCGGGGATGAAGCTGTTTTCAATCTCTGCAGCAAGCTCATTTGCTTTTTCGATTGCGCCCGCCATGCCCTTTGAGCCTTCGGTAAGCACAAGCTCCGCACCGTAGGCGGCAAGCAGCTTTCTGCGCTCAATACTCATTGTTTCGGGCATTATGATTATAACTTTCAGACCCATCTGAGCCGCAACGGAGGCAATTCCTATACCTGTGTTGCCGCTTGTAGGCTCAATTATAACCGAATTTTCGTTGATTTTGCCCTCTTCCATAGCGGCACGCAGCATCTCAAAGCCCACTCTGTCCTTTGCGCTGCCCGCAGGGTTTCTGTATTCGAGCTTTGCAAGAATTTCCGCTTCGGCACCCGCCTTTTTTGCATAAGCCGAAAAGCGCACAAGCGGAGTGCTGCCTATGGTTTCAGCGGCATTATTATAGATTTTCATATTAATCGCCTCATTTCATAAGTTAAATTATATCAACATGGCAGAGGTCCGTCAAGAATAATATTATTTGTTTAATTTAACCAAAAATTACAGCTCATTTTTTACGCCTGTTAAAAATATTTTTCTTGATTTACTGTGATAAAGTATTATAATAAAACTGAATGAGCGGGTAAACCGCAATATGTATTTAAGGAGAGTTTGAAATGGCAGAAAAAGTTAAAATCGGTATAATCGGATGCGGCGGCATCGCAAACGGCAAGCACCTTCGTGCAATCGAAAACATTGATTTTCTTGAGCCCGTTGCATTCTGTGATATTATTGAAGAAAGAGCTGTTAAAACAGCTGAAAAATACGGTTCACCCGATGCCAAGGTTTACACCGACTACAAAGAGCTTCTCAAGGATGAGAGCATCGTAGCCGTTCATGTTTGTACTCCCAACCGCTCACACAGCTTCATCACAATTGATGCTCTTGAGGCAGGCAAGCATGTTCTTTGTGAAAAGCCCATGGCTAAAACCTATGCAGAGGCAAAGGCAATGTATGAAGCCTCGGTAAGAACAGGCAAGGTGCTTTCAATCGGCTATCAGTCACGCTGGAGAAGCGATTCTCTTTATCTTAAAGAGTGCTGCGAAAACGGCGAATTCGGCGAAATCTACTACGCAAGAGCTCTTGCTCTGCGCAGAAGAGCCGTTCCCACATGGGGCGTGTTCCTTAATGAAGAAGAGCAGGGCGGCGGTCCGCTTATCGATATCGGCACACACGCTCTTGACCTCACTCTCTGGATGATGGATAACTACAAGCCCAAGATGGTTGTAGGCACAAAATATAAGAAGCTCGGCGATCAGAAGAACACCGCAAACGCATGGGGTGACTGGGATCCCGAAAAGTATACCGTTGAGGATTCGGCGTTCGGATTTGTTGTTATGGAAAACGGTGCAACCGTAAGCGTTGAATCAAGCTGGGCAATC
This sequence comes from Clostridia bacterium, assembly GCA_017403185.1. Classification (GTDB taxonomy): domain Bacteria; phylum Bacillota; class Clostridia; order Oscillospirales; family Acutalibacteraceae; genus CAG-177. The sequence continues at coordinate 17,136 of JAFQON010000036.1, read as the reverse complement.
AACATTGCAGACCCCTGCGAGGCTTCAACTCTTATCGCAGGCGTTAAGGGCGGCGCGGATATGCTCGGCGACGACCTTCGCATCAACTATGTAAAGAACGGCAGACAGGTTATTGAAACACCTAACTTTGATGCAGGCGGCGTTGCATTCTATGACGGCGCAAGCGATAAGCCCGAAGAGCTTGAGTGCCGTGCGTTCTATGATGCAGTGCTCAACGGTGCGGAGCTTCGCACCAAGCCCGAGCAGGCTATGGTTGTAACTCAGATTCTTGAAGCAATCTATGAATCCGCAAAAACAGGCAAGCCCGTTTACATTAACAACGACTAAGAGGTAAAAAAATGAAAATAGCAGTTCAGGTTTATTCAGTAAGAGAACATATAAACGATACCGAAACTCTGCTCAAAGCTCTTGAAGAAATCAAGAAAATCGGCTATGACGGCGTTGAGTTTGCAGGTTACTTCAACACAGATGCTGCAACAATCAAGGCAAAGCTTGATGAGCTCGGCCTTGTTGCAGTGGGCGGTCACATCGGTCTGGGCGATTTCGAGGGCGAAAATCTTGAAAAAACCATCGAATTCCAGAACATTCTCGGCGTTAAGGCAATCGGCGTCGGCGGTGCACCCCACAGCACGATGCTTGAATGCGCACACACAGGCTGTGTGCTCGGCAAGGCTCAGGAATATGCAATGGAAAAATACGGCATGAAGGTTTATTATCATAACCATTGCGAAGAGTTTGAGGCTATGGATAAGGGCATTCTGCCCATCGATGTTATCGGAGGCTGCTGCTCACTTGAAATTGATACATACTGGAGCTTCCACGCAGGCATGGATAACTACAAATTCATCACCGAAAACAAGGATAACATCATCCTTCTTCATGTCAAAGACGGCATCGACGGCAAGCCCAAGGCTCTCGGCGAGGGCAACTGCGATATCCCCGCTGTTGTGAAGGCAGCAAAGGAAATCGGCATGGAATGGCTTATCGTTGAAAACGATGACCCCGTACCCACAGGCTTTGAGGATATCACAAGAAGCCTCAAATATTTGAAGAGCATTATTTAAGGAGATAAAGCATAATGAAACTCGGTGTATTTACAACTTTACTTTCAAACCTCTCTCTTGAAGAGTCACTCAAATATTTCAAGTCACTCGGCATTGAAATGGTTGAAATCGGCTGCGGCGGCTACCCCGGCAACGCTCATGCAGACCCCGAAATCCTTCTCAATGACGAAGCAAAGCTTGAGGAATTCAAGGCACTCATCAAGAAATATGATATGCAGATAAGCGCGCTTTCCTGCCACGGCAACCCCGTGCACCCCAACAAGGAAATTGCCGCTGATTTTGACAAGACAATCAGAAACACGATTCTGCTTGCCGAAAAGCTCGGTCTGAGCCAGATCAACACCTTCTCGGGCTGCCCCGGTGACTGCGAAACCGCAAAATATCCCAACTGGGTAACCTGCCCCTGGCCCAACGATTTCGGCGAAATTCTTGACTGGCAGTGGAACGAGGTTCTTATCCCTTATTGGAAGAATCTTGTTGAGTTTGCAAAGGCTCACGGCGTTAACAAAATCGCTCTTGAGCTTCATCCCGGCTTCTGTGTTTATAATACAGACAGCCTTCTTCGTCTGCGTGAGGCGGTAGGCCCCGAAATCGGTGCAAACTTTGACCCCAGCCACCTTATCTGGCAGGGAATGGATCCTGTTGCCTGCATCCGCAAGCTCGGCGATGCAATCTTCCACTTCCACGCAAAGGATACAAAAATCGACAAATACAACACCGCAGTCAACGGCGTGCTTGACACAAAGCCCTACGGCGATGAAATCAACCGTTCGTGGATTTTCCGCTCTGTCGGCTACGGTAACGACTATTCCTATTGGAAGGATATTATCTCAAACCTTCGCATGATCGGCTATGACTATGCAATCAGCATTGAGCATGAAGATTCGCTCATGAGCCAGAATGAAGGTCTTTCAAAGGCGGTATCATTCCTCAAAGAAGTTCTTGTTACCGAATCCACAGGCGAAATGTGGTGGGTATGAGTTTTGAAAAGCAAAACAGTGAAATACGCCTGCGGCGTGTGATATTCTTGCCTTACGGCGAGTTTCGGAAGGGCTTTGCCCTTACCCGTTTTATAAGGAAGCGAATACTATGATAAACAACAAAATCGGCTGTGCCGTTATCGGCTACGGCGGCATGGGAAATTGGCACACGAGAAAAATAAAAAATGAAATGGGAGAATATGCCGAGCTCATCGGTATTTATGACATTAACCCTCAGAGATGCCTTAAGGCTGAGGAAAACGGAATTCACGCATACTCATCCCGCGAAGAACTGCTCAGTGATGAGCGTATTGACCTTGTAACAATTGCAACGCCCAACGATGTGCATAAGGAAATTGCCATTGATGCAATGCGTCACGGCAAAAATGTTATCAGCGAAAAGCCCGTTACCCTCTGTTCCGCAGACCTCGAAGAGATGATTGCCTGCGCTGAGGAATGCGGCAAGCTTTTCACCGTTCATCAGAACAGACGCTGGGATGAGGATTACCTCACAATGAAAAAGCTGCTCGATGACAACACTCTCGGCAATGTGTTCCGCATTGAGTCAAGAGTTCAGGGCTCAAGAGGTGTGCCCGGCGATTGGAGAAATCAGCCTGAGCACGGCGGCGGCATGGTGTATGATTGGGGAATTCATCTGCTTGACCAGGCGCTTATGATGACAATGCCCCGAAAGCTGAAAACCGTTTATGCCGAGCTTACCAATGTTACCAACGAAAACTGCGATGACGGTTTCCGCACAACGCTTATTTTTGATGACGGTCTTTCGTTCTATGTTGAGGTTACAACCAGCAATTTCATTGAGCTGCCCTTATGGTATATGCTCGGCGAAAACGGCTCGGCTGTTGTGAATAATTGGGATTGTGACGGCAAAATCGTTATGGTTTCGGATTGGGAAAACAGGGATGCCGTGCCCATCGTTGCAGGTGCAGGCATAACAAAAACAATGGCACCGAGAACCGATGACACCATTGACACCTACCCGCTTCCTGTTCAGAAGGCGGATTGGGGAGAATATTACAAAAACATTTTCGCCTATCTCAGAGGTGAAGAGAATATCATCGTAACCCACAACCAGCAGCGCAGGCTCATGCGCCTTGTTGAAGCGATTTTTGAATCGGGCAAGACAAACAAGGTTGTTGAATTCAAGGATATTATGTGATAACGAAATGAGGGGCTGTTTTTCACAGCCCCTTTTTATATGCTCAACACTGATAAAAAAAGCGGCTTGCTCATGCAAGCCGCTGTGTTATTATCCTTTGATTAATCTGATAAGCTCAATTGCGATTGTGTAAAGCTTTGAGCCCTTGAAGATATTGATAATGGTATCAATGATTGTGGGCTTGGGTGCCTCAAATTCAAGGGGAGCAGTGCCGTCGTCAATAATCATTGCCTGTGAGATGCAAAGACCGCCTTCGCCGAAGATTTCAACTCTTACATACTGATAGCTTGCAGCATCCTTGATTGTGTCAAGGTCAAGAGTAACTGTGCCGTTGCCGTTTACGGGTGCGCTGTAAATTACAGTGCCGTTTGCAATGAACTGAACGCTTGTTGCATCGGTAACGCCTGCGGTAATCTTGTGGCCGTCAACGGTGAGTGATGAGAACATGGGATAGGGGATATCCTTGTTCATGGCATCAATTTCGTTTGAGGGACCGAGAATGGGGTTGGGGCGGAGCCTTCTTGTAACACCGAAGAATGCGCCGCTCTGCATGGTTGCTTTGATGTGGTCAACATCATTCTTTTCCATCATGAAGATGCTGAAGGATGTGTCAACATTATCTGTGTTGTGGGCGTCTGTGTTGCTGAAGCCGATAACATTCTTGCCGTAGGGCAGAGTGTACATGAGAAGGTTATCCCAGAGAATTCTGTCATAGCCGGTTGTGCCGTTTCTCTCATTGAAAACTTCTGTGCCGAGGCAGCTGTCGTATTTAAGGATAAGGTTGCCGAAGAATTCAACGGCTTCCTTGTCGTTTACATTGTTCATATCGGAGTTGCTGTCGAGCCAGTCACCGGGATGGTTGATGTGTGAAAGGCCGCCGTTGTCTTCAATATACTTGATTGCCTGCTCATAGCCGAGCTCATTCTCAGCGCCGGGGAAGCCGTTGCCCTTGTCTGCAGGAAGGAAGTAGCCGTTAACATGGTTTTTGGTGAGTGAAAGGTTGTTGAATTCGTTTGCGCCGGTAACGCAGGTCATTTCCTTATTGCGGATTGTGCCGTCATAAAGAGGATATTTGCCTGAGGTGATCTGCTCAAATTCCTCGTCAGTGAGGTGCTCATAGGGGTTGTCAATAAGGAGCTGATATGTGTAAAGGAGCTGAGTGTCGGGCTCTTTATTCCATTCAACGCCTGTGATGCCGTGGTCTGCGTTTGCAACAAAATCATAATCCTGATTATAATATTCCTTAATCATAACAGGAAGAGTGTCGTCTGCATCGCTGTAGGTTGTGTGGGTGTGAAGGGTGCCTTTGTATGCGCCCCATGCGTCATCACCGCTCCACTTAACATTCTCATAGGGTGAAACGATTTTGTAGTCGTTTGCGGCAAATGCGCCCATGCAAACCGAACCAAGCTGCATAATAAGCAGCGCTGTGAGCATTATGCTCAGGATTTTTCTGAATTTTTTCATTTCTTTACCTCCGGATTTTTTGGTTACGGGAATATATAAAGTATAAAACAAAACTCCGCCGAGGTCAAGCCCGACGGAGTAATTTTTTTACATTAAAGGATTACCGATACAAGAAGAACAAGCACCGAGAAGATATTGACGAAAGGCATAATCAGAGGCCACAGAGGCAGCACGGTCAGAGCGGTGAGTGCGCCGAAGCTTACCTTGATAAACATTGTGCTTTCTGCTTCTGAGATATTCTGCCAGATGAAACGGATGTCGCTGCCTTCAATATAATATTCGTCAAGACCGAGACCGTCTTTTGTTTCGCTTACACCGAAGCCGCATTCCTTGAGGCCGTCGGCAACAAGCTGTGCCATTTTTTCATCCTTAAAGGTGATTCTGCCTTCAAGTCGAAGCTCATCGCAGGGTTCTTCCTGACGGACATGGCCGTTTTTGAAGCCTGTGCACCACCAGTATTTGTCGTATTCTCTGGTGAATTCACGGGTCCATGTGCCGTCAAGCTCTTCGTGCCAAAGCGTCATTTCCATGTTGAGCCAATCCTCTTCTGCGGGGCAGTTGAAGAAGGTCCAATCGTTAATGCCGTCATCTGAATGCGGTCTGTTATAGATGCCGATTTCACCGCCGTAGAATACCATGCCGTACTGACCCTTCCACATCTGAAGCATCCAGTCCTTATCCTCATAGGTGAAGAAAACTCGGATGTAGTCATATTCAAGCAGAATATAGGGTGAAACGAAATCGTATATTTTGCCAAAGCCGAAGTTGTACTGCCATGCTTCCTTATCGTTTGTGTAGTAGTAATCGTCAACATAGCTGTACTGATAGCTGAGTATCTGCTGCTTTTCGAGCAAATCCTTGAGGAAATTGCCTCGTGTGACAACGCTGATGGCAAATTCGCCTCTGAGTGTTTCGCCGTCAACATAAGCGGTAACCGTAATCAGCGTTCTGCCCACATCAACACCCTTTACAACACCGTTTTCATCAACTGTTGCAACGGATTCGTCAGTGGATTTCCAAAAGAACTGAGGCTGGGTTTCAACATTTGTTACCGAAGCCTCCATCTGAATTTTTTTGCCTTTTACAACATCAAGGCTTTCACTGGTGAGAACAAGTGCATGGCCTGCTTCGGGGTCAGTTGCATCGGGAAGAGCGGAATTTTCAGCCGAAGCAAAAACAGTTGCCATGCTTGTGCTTATGAACAGCAGCACAAGAAAAATCGCCGTAAATTTAACCGTTAACTTTTTCATAGCTTACCTCCGTTTAAACAAATCATCTAATGATATCAAAAAAAAGGAAAAAAATCAAGAGCTTTTTGCTTTTTAACAAAACATCAATATAATACAAATATTTATTTACTCTTTGCAGCGGTTTGTGATATAATAAAGTATTAATTATCGGAGGCATACCTGTGGAGCTTAAAAAGAATGACAGAATTAAACTTAAGATAGAGTCCTGCTCGTCAAACGGCAGCGGAGTGGGCAGGCATGAGGGCATGGCAATATTCGTGCCTGCAACGGCAGTGGGTGACGAAATAACGGCGCATATTCTTAAGGTGAAAAAAACCTATGCCTTTGCAAAGGTTGAGAGCGTCATTACCCCGTCACATGACCGCATTCAGCCCGAATGCCCCGTTTATCTCAGGTGCGGAGGCTGTGTTTTTTCGCATATGACATATGAAGCAGAGGCAAAAATAAAAGCGGACCATGTTGCCGAATGCTTCAGACGCATAGGCGGAGTAATGCCCGAATTTGAGCCGATTATTGCTGCGCAAAGCGACAAACATTACCGCAACAAGGCGCAATACCCCGTGGCATATGAAAACGGCGAAATCAGAACGGGCTTTTATTCACCTCACAGCCACAGGGTTGTGCATTGCCCCGGCTGCCTGCTTCAGCCCGAGGAGTTTGAGGGTATTCTCGGCATTTTTTCGGATTACATCAAAGAAAACGGTGTTTCGGTTTATGATGAAACAACGCACAAGGGGTTGCTGAGGCATATTTATATAAGGAAAGGCACTGCGAGCGGAGAAATCATGGTCTGCGCCGTTATCAACGGCAAAAAGCTGCCTGCAGAGGACAGGCTGATTGAAGCTCTTTTGAAAAAAGAAAATTCAATAAGAAGCATCCTTGTAAATTCAAACACAAAGGATACGAATGTTATTCTCGGCGGTGAATGCCGCACGCTGTGGGGCGACGACTGCATAACGGATATTCTCTGCGGGCTGAAATTCAGGATTTCACCGCTTTCATTCTATCAGGTCAACCGCAATCAGGCAGAAAAGCTTTATAATAAGGCGGCTGAATATGCTCAGCTTACGGGCGGTGAAACCGTGCTTGACCTCTACTGCGGTGCGGGCACAATCGGTCTTTCAATGGCAAAAAACGCCAAGGAAATAATCGGCGTAGAAATCGTGCCCGAGGCAATAGAAGATGCCAAAATCAATGCGCAGCTTAACGGAATAAAGAATGCCCGCTTCATCTGCGGCGATGCAGCGCAGGCGGCGGAGATGCTGAAAAACGAGGGAGTCCGCCCCGATGTTATCATTCTTGACCCGCCAAGAAAGGGCTGCAGCCCCGAGATGATAAGCACGGCGGTGCAGATGAACCCTGAAAGAATTGTCTATGTTTCGTGCGACCCCGCAACCCTTGCGAGGGACTGCGGAATTTTCAAAGACCTCGGCTATACCGCCGAAAAAGCCACCCCCGTCGATATGTTCCCGAGAACAGGGCATTGCGAAACGGTTGTCCAGTTGTCCCAACGCAAACCCGACGCGTATATTGACATAGATTTAGACCTTGATGAGCTGGATATTACAGCCGCTGAAAGTAAAGCTACCTATGACGAAATCAAGGAATATGTGTTCAAAAAGTTCGGACTGAAGGTTTCTTCGTTATATATAGCTCAGGTTAAAGTAAAACACGGAATCATCGAAAGAGAATGCTATAATAAAGGCAAAGACGGCCACCGTGTCCCCAACTGCCCGAAAGAAAAAGAAGACGCCATTACCGATGCGTTGAAGTATTTTAAGATGGTATAATTAAATTTAGGTGTTGTCTTTTTATAAGGAGAATATATGGGAAATGATGCTTATGTACACATAGATAAAAAGAATCATTCTGTTAAATCCATTGAAAATCTTTTGTTTATGTTAGATTTTGAAAAGCGTAACGATTTTTATTATTTTGGAAACGATGAAGAGTATAAGTATTTTTCGGGAGTATGTGTATGGAAATGTGATGAGAACACTGATGAATTGATCTATAGAGTTCGAACACAAATCTTTGCAAGTGGTTATGATATAAAGAAACAAAACGATACAATAAGAGCTTTTAAAAAGTACTGTAATGCTTGGTTTGTTGGAGATATGGGGAAAAATCGTTATTTTAAAGTTGAAAAATTGGTTAAAGGAGCAGAAAGCGGTTGCTGTTTTGCTATTAAAAAATTAGATAACAATTTTTCGCTCTTGTTATATTCGTTAAGCAAATATCCCCTCGACAATGAAGGCGAGATACAGATGAGTTCTTGGGGAATCCCCACACCAAGTGTTTTTAATGCTAATGTTTATTTAGCATATCTTTGTTCTTTGATGGAAGACTTTTTTCGTTCTACTTATGTTGCGCTCTTGAAATATTCAGAAAACAAAGAAAAAATAATTAAAAATGTAAAATTATCTCCGTTTGATTTGATAGATATAAGTAATGGTAACAAATCTTTAGAAGAAGCACTCGCAAGAACATTGTCTTTTCAAAACATTAAAAAAATCAACTCCAATTTTATGGATATTGATAAAAAATATGATTTGGGAAGAGTACTTAAGAAGCCGTACAAAAACAGAAAAGAATCCTTGTATGAACAAATAAATCGATTGTTTGAATGTCGACACGCAATGATTCATAAAACAGAAATAAACGTAGATTACGGAACTGAATCTCTGAAAAAAGATATTACAGATATTAAAGTTGCGTTTAAAAGAGTATATGAATTTATTTGTGAGCAAAATGGTTGGATTCCAGAAAATATCATTATATAGAAAACAATGATAAAAAGAAAATATGTGATTAGAGGGAATAAACAATGTATCTCAAGTACATACAAATCGTAAATTATAAGAATTTAAAATCTTCTGTTTTTAAATTTGATAAGGGTGCTAACACAATAATTGGGGAAAATGATTCTGGAAAAAGCAATGCTATGACTGCTATTAGAGTTTTACTTGATAGTACTTTCTTTTATAATACAAAAAGGCTAAAAGAAAGTGATTTCTCTGATTCATTGGGTGATTGGAGAGGACACTGGATTATTGTATCTGCTTTTTTTGATGAAATAACAGATGACGACAAAACAAATGAGATATGTGCAGAGATTATTCCTTCTGAAGAAAACCAAAACTTTTTAAAGTCTTTCATAAGGTGTGAAGACAACAATTATGGAACGGTAACGCTTTTCATTAGGCCAATCAAAAAAATTCGAAACGATTTACATAAAGCAAAAACCAAAGAGGAATTTGAACGTATCAGAGCAGGTATTTCGTTAACTGATTATGAATTCTTTTACACATCTCGGTCACAAGCTGATTATACCAATCCGGAAATTTATAATGCTTTAGTTGGCGATCTCGAACAGGGCGAATATGTAGATCCAGAAAAAATTGATTATGAGATTATGGGTAATAGAATTGACATTTTGAGCGTTTGGCAACATGTATCTTTAGTATTTATTGATGCTTTAAGAGATGTTGAATCTGAACTCAGAAAGCCACGCAATCCTATTAGAAGAGTTTTTGACACAATACAAAAAGATGTTGCCAACGAATCAAAAGACTCCATAACTCAAAAGATACAAGAGCTTAACCAAATTATTTCGTCTATTCCGCAGATTTCAAATATTGGTAAGGAAGTAAACGGAAAACTAAATGAAATAGCTGGACTGGTGTATTCACCGGAGATCAAGGTTGAGTCCAAGTTGAAAGAGAGTATAGACTCTTTAGCAAAATATTTAGCTGTTTCTCCTTCAAATCAAGATGATGTTGATTCGTTGGGTTTGGGCCATTTAAATATTTTATATATTGCATTGAAACTTGTAGAGTTTGAGTATAACAGAAATCATGAAATACTCAACATAATGATTATAGAAGAGCCAGAAGCTCACATCCACACACATATTCAGAAAACATTGTTTGATAATTTAAAAGTAGCTAAAGATTATACTCAAGTTATTATGACAACTCATTCTAATCAAATATCTGAGGTTTCTGATATAACAAAAGTTAATGTGTTGAAAATTAATAATTCAATAACCGAAGTAATGTATCCAAGTGCTGGATTAGATGATTTTGGATTTGACAGACTTAAACAAAAAGAATTTCCATTGAGTTTGTGTTTAGAGCGATATTTAGATGCAAAAAGATCTGTTCTTTTGTTTTCTAAAGGAGTAATCCTGGTTGAAGGTGACGGCGAAGAAATTTTATTGCCCTCATTAGTGAAAAATATATTTGGTGTTTCGCTCGATGAGTTAGGAATAGGATTAATCAATGTCGGAAGCGTGGGATTTGAGAATATTGCCTCCATTTTTTCTCCGCAACGGTTAAGAAGGCACTGTGCAATAGTTACGGATTTAGATGCTGTAGTGGCTGGAGCTAAAAAAAGCAATGAAGAAGCAGCTAAACGAGGGGAAACGAGAAAAGAAAAACTTAATGACTTGTTTTCCGATAATCCTTGGGTTGAAATGTTTTATGCACCATATACATTTGAAGTGGACTTTGCGGCTATCCAAGAAAATCGAGAGTTTATCAAAACAATAATACAATCTCATTATGAAAAACAATATGCAATTGAAAAGCATACGTCTCATTTATTTGGAAGCGATGCAGAGAGATATGACTCTGTTTTAACTTTAGCAAAAGCTATTGGTAAAGGATGGTATGCCACTCTTTTGGCATCTGAAATTAATGGTAGTGCAATATTACCGCAATACTTATTAAAATCAATTGTTTTTGCATCTCAAGATGTTTTGAGTTTCACTATTCTTTGGAAAATTTTTTCCTATCGTTTGAGTTGCTACGAAGATGCAGAATTTGAAGAATTACGAGATCAAGTTAAGCACACTGTTGAACTTGAAGAAAAAACAAAGATAATAGATAGTTTTGTTGAAGATTATCCTTCTGATATGTTTTCGCAATTAGTAATAAACCGAAGGGAACTTTTAAATGGTTGAACAACCTACGTTTTTAGAACATTTGAATGATAAGCAACGTGAAATATGTATGAGTGATTGTAACTATGTGCTTACAGCGTGTCCCGGAAGCGGTAAAACACGCTTGATAACATATAGACTTGCCTATTTACAAGAGAAATATAAAAATTCCCGAAAATATAATATTGCAATCACTTATACTAACCGTGCAGCTGATGAGATATATCGCCGACTTGATGATATGGCTATAGATTTATCATCTGTTTGGAGCGGAACTATCCATCAGTTCTGTATGAGTTTCATAATAAGACCATATGCAATGTATTCCGACAATCTAAAAAATGGTTACAAAGTTATTGATGAATATATCAGTAGAGCATATTGTAAAGAAATTGCGGAAGAATTAAGTATCGACTATGGTTATGATAATCCGCTTGAATATCCTGAAATTAAAGAAAAATATCAAAACAGACTTATTGAACGGAAAGAAATAGATTTCGATTCGATACTAACATTATCCCTGAAACTTTTAAAAGAAAACCCGTTTATAGCAGAAAATATTTCAGCTATTATAAGAAGTTTTCATATTGATGAATTTCAAGATACCAATGAATTGCAGTACAAAATATTATCGGAAATAGTTCACTATAATAGCAAAATAAATGTGGTTTTTGTTGGCGATACAAATCAAGCTATATTTGGCGGCATTGGAGCTGTCGCTAAAAACACTCAAGAAATAAAAGAGCTTTTTGGCATTGACTTTAAAGAAGATACACTTTCGGGATGTTATCGTTCAACTCAACGCATAGTTGATTTTTATACAAATTTTGAAATTGATAAAACTGGTGTTTACTCTTTGTCTGAAAACAAAAATACATTTGGAGTTATCAACTATGATACTTCAATTGGAATATCAGAATTGACAAACAGAATAAAAAATATAATTGAAAAAGAGTTGGCAAACGGTATTTCAGAAAATGAGATCTGTGTCGTAGCCCCACAATGGTATCAAATTTTTTCTGTTGCCAAAAACTTAAGAGAAAGTTTACCGACTGTTAGTTTTGATGCTCCAGAGATTAGTGCTTTTAAATATGACCCCATGAACCCTTTTTATCTTTTAGCAAAACTGTTGTTTACAAAATCCGGAAAATATGTTCGTTCAAGAAAGAAAACGGCAACAGAAGTTTTAAGCATTTTAAAATATGATTTCCAACTTTGTATTGATGGTTCTTTCGACAATTATAGTTTGTTAAATGCTATAAATCGTTGCTTTCCGACTTTAGAAAACGGCATGCTGTTTTATAAAGATGCAGTTCAAAAAATTTTTTTGGCAATGGGGTTAAAAATAGAAGAAGAAACTTCATTAATGGTTCTTTTTGAAAGCTTTGTAGAAAAGTGTAATGAAAGAATAGAGAAATACAAACTCTCTTCATCATATGAAGCTTTTTTTGCTTGCTTTGCAGAAAAGCACGGAATAGTGGTTAATACAATTCACGGAGTCAAAGGCGAAGAATATAAAACAGTCATTGCTTTTGGGCTGTTAAATGGAATATTGCCACATTGGGACTATATAACTAAACCTGAGAAGAAATCTCTAAGATATAACGAAACCCAAAAATTGCTTTATGTTCTTTCGTCTCGAGCAAAAGAAAACTTATACTTGTTTAGTGAAAAAGGACACTTTACCAAAAAGGGGAATGAATATACTCCGACAGATGAATTAAGAAGCGTAAGTTTTGATTATAACTAAAGAAATAACCTCAATGTTTTACACTATTGAAAAAAGCTTTCTTATAGAATTAATTAGAGATTTGGTGCTTTATGCTTGATTTAAAACAATATAATGAAATAATTATTGAACCTCTGTATATTTATGAAGCCCGCAGGAAATCCTACGGGCTTAGCTTTTACTGTTCATATTCAGTTCACTCTGTATTTTTATAACCTCCAAAATTGAGACATGCTTTAATACAAATTTTCAAGAGAGTATCGGCCCCAAACATATATGTTTATGATAGGATAATTAGTTATTTTCCATAGTTTGGATTAACATTTTTATATTTTTTAAAAGCCGAAATAATAGCTTCGCATTTAACATCAAGAAATTTATTTTCCATCACCTCAATGTTAGCATAACCACACTGAAGTGGTAAGAAATTACTTAGACGCACCGGTCCGCCCGCCGTTCTTATCAATACATCTACATATTGAGGCACTGACAGGTTGTGTATAGATATCTTTTGCCCTTTACAAACTATGTCGTTTATTTCATCAAAAGGATTATATCCAATGAGTAAATTAACAGTCATTCCTGTATTTGTCTTGCAAAAACTCTCTATATACTTTGCGGCCTCTATCAATTCATCGTTTCCAACAGAATCTATACCTATACATTTTACTTGAATGTTTAACTGTTTGGCTACTGAAGGAAGTTTTTTTTGCAACATATTCTTAACTGATTGAAGAACATCAAAAACATCACTGTTATTTCGTTTTAAATTTTCCTTGCTTACCACATAAAATGTAAGCATTTCAATGTTATTTTTGTTTACTTCTTTAATAATATTACAAATATGATTAGAAAACAAATCATATGCTTTTTCATATGTAACATTATTTTCTCGTGCCCAACGACGATTACCATCTGGAATTATGCCCAAATGCTTGATTTCCATAACAAAAACCTCTATTCTATTTATAAAAATTTTCAATATCTGATGTTGATAAAGATTCACTGGAATAGAGTAGTTCTCCATCCATTCCCTGAAGATCTGCAACCACTTTTGAAACTGTCGCTCCATCAGTGATATAATGTGAAAGTAACAAATTGTACTCTTGAACGCCTAAATGCAACATAACCATTAGATCATTGTCGCATATGACGCAAGGCATTATCTCTTGTTTTACCGCTCTTATAACAAGAGAGAGTTTTGCTTTTTTGCATAAATCCACAAGTCTTTTTTCTGCAATATTAACATTATAGTTGGTGCCTTTTAATTCTTTCTTTGTTTCATCACATGAAAAAATATGTAATAATTCCATTTCATCATCTGAGGTTTTTATCCATTCAAATATTTTGTCATAGAATTCTTTTTCAAAACTTACCCCTTTTCTTGGTCCAAGTAATAATGAAGATGTTCTTTGACAAAGTACTACACGTTTTTTTGCACTTTGTACTATTTCCGCAGAACTTGTATAAATTTGAGCATGTTGAGGAATAAAATTAGCGGTAGTAATGTTGCGTTCATTTTCATACTCTGCTAATCTTTGTTGAACCGCTGCATATAAATCTTCGCAATCCGAAAAACAACTGCAGGACTTTTCAAAAGTTGCCTTGGAGATAGAAGTCATAATTTTTTGGGTTTGAGGTGTGATTTTTCCGTTTGTTGTTTTCAATAAAGTGATTATTGGCAAGCCAAGCGATAATGCCATGCTACACTCTTCTTTTACAACACTTGATTTTGTTTCTCCTACCAGTAAAACAAATATAGGTCTTTTGTTTTTTAAATATTTTTCAAAGCTCTCCTGTGTTGCGCCAGTATATTCCGGATTCCTATAAACCTCATACCCAAGATCCTTTGCAGCTTTATACGCAGCATAACGAAAATCTTTAAACCGAGCTTCGCGTGAAAATACAGAGCTAATGCACACATTACCTATTTTTAATCCTTTAGTATTCACAATAAAATCATCTCTTTTCACTTAAACTAATTGTTTGGAGCAATTGTATTTTATAAGCTAAAGAGATATAAGATATTAAATCAAAAACTCTTTCACAATTTAACCATAATATTGCACCAAATTTTGTAATAAAATGAATTCATTTTTAAAATTTTATGGCATTATATGCTCCCTCCAATACTTTTATTAAAATTATAGTTACAAACACCATTCAACTAAATATATATGACAAAAATCGCGAAATGTTACGCAAAAATTTTTGAAAAAATTGTCTTTTCTCTTTTTTCGACAAAAAACAAGCGCTTAATATGTGCAAATTCACTATGAACTTTGCTCGAAATCTTACAAACAATATTTTGATATAAAGAAACAACCTCTATGAGCTGATTAAAAGTCAACTCATAGAGGTTACTCTTTTTTCTATTATTCATCAACTTCCCATTCTTTCAAAATCTCTATATGTTTAGGTTTGAGATTATTGGTTTTGAAAACAATGGGTTTATCGCGCAGTATTCTTGTGCAGATTTTTTGGCAATCGCGTTCTTCAAATCCCGAAAGTTTTAAGCATACGCTGAAATTCGCTGCATCTTTCTTGACTTTTATTTTCTTCAAAAGATAATTATGTTTCTGCTCAACATCATCAAAACCTTTAAACTGATAAGTCCATACCTGTTTCCCTAAAAGAACCGTTGCAGGAAATACCAAACCAGCCGTTGAACCTATAAACTCTCCGCTTTCCATTATTGCTGATGCATTTTCGGGAGTAGTGAAATGAATCAGACCGTCCTTTTTCACTTCATCAATTACAGCACTATCAACATGGGTAAATGGAGTATTCACCAAATAAAAGGGAGTTAAAATAATTATTGCAAGAATTAAAATATAGGGTAAAATAAAAAGCATCTCCTTTGGGTTTATTTTTCTATAATACATCCAAAATGTGACAAATTCTTTAAAAATCGTATGTTTTTGCGTGAATAGTTAACATCTTCTCGCTTGCAGAACACAAAGAGCGCACCCATTAGGATACGCTCTTTAAATCACTTTTTATATTCAACGCAGGCTTTTTCTAATACTGAAAAATCGTTGCATCTTTTTGCAAGGGCGGTTGAGTTGCCGTTCTTTATTTTGTGGTTATAAACGGTAGCAGCATTTTTTCTGATTTTTTCCTGAATTGATTTTATGTATCTGTATTCTGCAAGCAGCAATGCTTTGTAATGCATGTCTTTGACTTTATTTATGTCAACATAGCTACATTCGCTCAGCGGTACGGGAAACATATTATTGAGGTTAATAACAGCATAATTCTTTATTTTGAGGAAATCAACGCCCTCTTTCATTTGTGTATGCTTGGGTTTGAACGATGAATGCGGAGCAAAAGGCACAAGATAATCAATATATCTGCTATTGATTTCATAAAGCTTTATGTTATCCATTATTTCTCCTTCACGCAAAACAGGGGCAAGAAAAATCCTGCCCCTGAGTTATGCTCGCACTTACGAGTGGCGAAACACTCACTTGTAACTTTCTTGTATAGAGCCAAGAGAAGCTCACTCAATAAATCTCTCATTCAAGGGCTGAGATACACCCACTACATTTATTATAAGCAACTCTGTTAATTTTGTCAACATAAAAAACAGGCGCTTACAATAGCATTATATGCAAAATAAATCTTTTAACGCACAGTGATTTATGAAAGTACAGTTCCTTTTGCTTTGAGCTGTTGTTCTTTCATTTTTGCGAGTTTTGCCTTCATTGCTCTTTCTCTTTTGCCGTAGGCAATGATGTCTTCGATAAGGCGGTCTTCGGGTGTAGCAAATTCCTTGCGGTTATTATTTTGTTGAGGATTTTTAGTCAAATAAATGCACTCCTTATAAATTATTCCGTGATGTTCTGCCGAATGTGTCCATGGTGAATTCCGAGCCGATTCTAAACCCTCTGGTAAACGAGTCTGCTGAACAGGTTGTTAACAAATCCAAATTCAATTTATCGTATTCAGCTAACAGTTCTTTCCTTTCGGGAGGTAATGCATCACGAAGCTCTTTCTGAACACAAAGCAGTTTGTTGAGCTTTTGATTCAATTCAGCTCTGAATTCTCGGTTAAGCTCTTGCGGCTCGATGTTGCCATAATAAAACTCTTCAATGAATCCGGGCATTATCATACCCCCTTTTCAAACAAAAGATGATTTTGGCATATTTTAAAAGGCTGAACAAATCAATCAACTCCTTGTGTTTTTATTACAGAAGATATATTTCTTCTGCAGAATAATTGTACCAGGAGTTAACTTGTTACGTCAACGCGTATTGCGCACAAAGATTCGGCGCTGTGGCTGGTGAAAGCGCACAAAGAGCGTACCCAAGCGGATACGCTCTTTGCAGACAAATTTTTAAAGAAGGAAAATTGCACAGAAAGTGAGATAATAGTTTGTCAACAACCCTCTGCACAGAGGAATGGGCATCTTTTGTCTGCAAGACACCCATTGTTCTCTGTGTGCAATAAGGAGGGTTTGTTGAAAAGTTTTGTTTTACGCAGCTGCAAGGGAGAATAAATCCCTGACTGCGTTGAAGA